>JBBPYK010000110.1:0-4022 GCA_038199985.1 Actinomycetales bacterium
AACAACAACCTCACAGTCCGCTATTCCAAGGACCAGGTCAAAGACGCACCGCGGATCGAAGCAGACGGCGCCCTCAGCCCCGAAGAGGAGAACAGCCTCTACCGACACTATGGACTCGGTGGCGGACACCAGGACACAACCACTGCCCCTGTTCCAGGGACGGGCAAGAACCAGAACAGTAACGAGCCAGGGTTCCAGCCAGGAGATGAGCGGATCGACCGCTCAGGTGACGGCAAAACAGTCGGCCACGACACCTCGGGTCCTACCACCGATGACGCGATGACACGCTCCGAGGAACAGCTCCGAGTCGGCACCGAGACCCGCGAGGCCGGCAAAGCCCGGTTGCGCAAATATGTGGTGACCGAGAATGTTACCCAGACGGTCCCGGTTCGCAAGGAGGAAGTACACATCGAGCGCGAGCCGATCACCGACGCCAACCGTGACGACGCGATGGGCGGACCGGCCATCAGCGAAGAGGAACACGAAGTTGTCCTCCACGAGGAAGAGGCCGTCGTCGACAAGGAGACGGTCCCTGTGGAGCGCGTGCGCCTCAGCAAGGAGACCGTCAATTCCGAGGAGAGAGTTTCGGATGAGGTCCGCAAGGAAAAGATCGAAATGCTTGACACTGACAAGCCAAGCAAGAACGACCGCCGCTAGATAGCTTAAACGCCTGGGAACCTCTGCGGAGGTTCCCAGGCGCCCCACCTTTGGGGCCTGCCACGCGCCTTATTGCCTTTCCCGTTCCCGTACGTTCTGGCGCATCACGTAGCCAGGACGAGGCCACGGGAATCCACTGGGACGTTTGGTCGAAGTTTCCCGGACCGAAAACAATGTGCACGCCGGGTGCACAAGAAGGACATGACGTTGTTGAGCATCCTAGCCCGGGAGCCATCCCCCGCAACGTGGCGGGCCTGCGTGCCGACCAGCGGATCGGCGTAACAGATGGATAGTACGGCCCTCTTATTCGGGGCAGCGGGTTTGGCCGCGTTGGCCGCAGCCATCCTGCCCAAAGTTCTGGGAAAGTTTCCCCTGTCCATGCCGATGATCTTCTTCGCCGCCGGCATCCTCGCGTTCTCTCTGCTTGATTTCCTGCCCAGCCCCGATCCAGTGGCTCACGGTGTTTTGACACTGCACCTCACCGAGATGTGCGTGATCATCTCGCTGATGGGAGCTGGTCTGGCAATCAACCGGCCTTTCCGCATCAAGAGCTGGAGGACCACCTGGCGGTTGCTGGGGATCACAATGCCCCTGTCGATCATCGCTGTGGGATTTCTCGGGTGGTGGATTCTCGGCCTCGGCGTCGCGGCCGCGGTCCTGCTCGCTGCTGCCCTGGCTCCCACCGACCCGGTGCTGGCCACGGAAGTGCAGGTCGGTGAGCCGACAGAGAACGATGAGGGAACTGACGAGGACGAAGCCCGGTTCGTTCTCACGTCCGAAGCCGGTCTCAACGATGGACTGGCGTTCCCTTTCACCTACATCGCGATCGCCATCAGTACCGCCGGGTTGGCTCCCCAGGGTTGGCTGGGGGAGTGGATTCTCATTGACCTCCTGTGGCGGCTCAGCATCGGAGTACTTGTCGGGGTGGGAATCGGTTGGATGCTGGGAAGACTGTTCTTCTCCGCTCCCGCGCAGCGCCTGAGATTCTCCGAAAACGTTGAAGGATTCACTGCCCTCGCCGCTACGTTCCTGGCCTACGGTGCCGCCGAACTTATCAACGGGTACGGGTTCATCGCAGTGTTCGTTTGCGCGTGCACCATTCGAGCCTCCGAACGTTCCCACGGATACCACCGGGTGCTGCACAACTTCGTGGAGCAAATCGAGCGGCTTCTGACAGTTGTTATCCTCGTCCTGCTCGGCGGTGCCGTGGCGCGGGGGCTGCTTGCCGAAATCGGATGGACCGAGATCGGTGTGGTCGCCCTGATTCTGCTGGTTGTGCGCCCTCTAGCTGGCTGGATTGGCCTCATCAAGGGACGGACCGGTCTTCAGGAGCGTGCAGTGATCTCCTTTTTCGGAGTCCGCGGCATCGGTTCCCTGTTCTATATCGCCTACGCGCTCGAGAAAGGGGACTTCGCTGACGGGACTTACCTGTGGGCGGTTGTCGGCCTGACCGTCGTCGGATCAATCGTCATCCACGGTGCTGCTGCGAGCCCCGTGATGGGCTACCTCGACGCGCAACGCTCAAAGGAAGCTGCGCGCCGCAACCGGCCCAATGAAGCACCCACTACACCGGTATAACTCCGACAGCCCAACCCGTTCCGGGGAAATTAACGCTTCCCCGCCACGTTGGTTTCACTTATCATCGCTCCTAGCTCGTCAGGAAAGGACTCGACGACATGCCTGACCCCCACGCGATCGAACAACCCGATGCTACCGGGAGCGTTTCCCCGCCTGATTCTGAGGCTCCCACGCCGGGCACCTCGACCGCCCCAGGCGAGAAGGCCCCAGGCGAGAAGGCCCCCGAAAAGATCCGGGAATTCGTGGAGATACCTACCGGCTCAACCACCGGCGAGAGTCCTGATGCAGTGTTTCTGCCACACCCGGACGAAGAGACATGGCGCCAGGATCACCCGTACAAGACACTTCTCACGGAGCGTGAGTACCAGAAGGCCAAGCGGGCGCTACAGATCGAACTGCTCAAGTTGCAGGCCTGGGTGAAAGCGACCAACGCGAAGGTCGCAGTGCTCTTCGAGGGCCGCGACGCCGCTGGCAAAGGCAGCACCATCAAACGCATCACCGAAAACCTGAACCCCCGAGGCGCCCGCGTGGTCGCACTGGACAAACCCAGCGAACGCGAAAAGACGCAGTGGTACTTCCAGCGCTACGTATCGGTGCTGCCCAGTGGAGGCGAGATCGTCCTGTTTGACCGGTCCTGGTACAACCGGGCAGGCGTGGAGCGCGTCATGGGGTTCTGTACGCCGCTGGAATACCTGGAATTCATGCGCCAGGCACCCGAGCTCGAACGGATGCTCGTGCGCAGCGGAACCCACCTGATCAAGTTCTGGTTCTCTGTCTCCAAGGACGAGCAGCACCGACGCTTCGCCCAGCGCCACACCGACCCCGTCCGCCGCTGGAAACTCAGCCCGATGGACATGCAATCCCTCGATAAATGGGTGGACTACACGGCCGCGAAGGAAGCCATGTTTTTTTATACTGACACCGCCGACTCGCCGTGGACGATCGTGAAGAGCAACGATAAAAAACGGGCCCGGATCGAAGCGATCCGCTTCGTGCTTTCTGTCCTTGACTACACTGGTAAGGACCCCGACGTCGTTGGATCCCCGGATCCCCGGATCGTCGGTATCGGCCCAGCAGCACGGATGTATGAAGCCGATGAAGAACCAGGCCGGCACTTCCCTCGGTCTAACCCATGATGCTCGCGTCAGTAGGGGCAAACTCCAGCGCAGGCTGCACTCCTCGTGGACCGAGCGGCACAACGGTAATGCGAGGGGCGTTGCCAGAAATTTATCCGGCATCTCTACCGCGGTGCGCACCCGGGAGCCCCACACCATCACCGGACGTTTACTGAACGGGGAAAGAGGTTGCCTGGCGGCAGGATGATGCCGCAGTATGGTAAGTGAACTGATGAATTCCTTTCCAGAATTCACTAGCTGAGATCAACCCGGTATCTCGCTTTCAGGGTGCCGTCCCGGACACAACCAATGAACGACATCCATGAGGAGAGCCATGGCACAGGAATATAACGCAGGAGCAAGTACTTCCAAGGGCCGTCGCGATGGTGTCGTTGACGCCCAGAAGCGACAGTTCGGTGGAATCAAATTTGGGTCCGCCTTTTTCGGGTGGATGACCGCTACCGGCATTGCGGTACTGTTGACCGCCCTCCTTAGCGCTATCGGCGTCGGCGTCGGGTTGACGAACAACACCGGGGCCGCAGAAGCAGCCGATCAGGCCAGTGAGAATGCGCAGACCATCGGTATTGTCGCGGCAATCGTCTTCGCGGTTATCTTGTTCATCGCCTACTACTGCGGTGGTTACGTCGCGGGCCGGATGGCTCGCTTCGATGG
>JBBPYK010000111.1:0-9055 GCA_038199985.1 Actinomycetales bacterium
ACCGATCCGGACGCGCGGATCATGAAGACCGCGGACGGTTCCTACCATTACAGCTACACCGGCCAGGCCGTCGTTGATGCCGACCACCAGGTCATCATCGCCACCGAGCTGAACAATGTTGCCGTCGACGTCCAACAGCTCGAGTCCATGATCAAACGCACCATCGACACCGTCGGGGCAATGCCGAAGAACTGGACTGCCGATGCCGGGTATTGCTCGGCATCCAACCTCGAACACGTCAAGGACGTTGAGGCCGGGCATGCGACGGAGTTCTTCATCTCCACCCGGCGCATGAAACACACCGCCCCGGTCCCCGAATCACCGCGGGGCCGGATCCCGGCCAACGCCACCTTGACCGAGCGCATGGCCCGGAAACTGAGAACCAAAAAGGGCAAGAAGATTTACGCCCGGCGCAAGGCCATCGTCGAGCCGGTCTTCGGGCAGATCCACACCCGCCAGGGCAAGCACCTGCTGCTGCGCGGGATGGAAAAAGCGGCACGGGAGTGGGAGCTGCTCGCCGGCTGCCACAACCTGCTCAAACTCCACACCTACCGCACAAGCCAGGCCAGCTGAGGGAGACAGAAACCAGAAAAAGCAGCCACCACAGTCCCTACAACGGCCATCAGTGACGGTCAGGACCGGCCGAAGGAGCCAAAACGACATCCCCGGCCCCACAACAGACAAGCCGGTGCCGACCCCGCTCGGAACTGACGGATCCCGTCACAACACGACGTCGAACCTCAAACCGCTACTGACACACGCACCTAGTCGTCGTTGGCCGGCAAACCAGGCCGAGCAGCATCAACCTATGGAAGAACCGTTCCGCCCAGATCCAGGTGGGTGGTCATGTCGAGGGTGAAGCGTCCATAGGGGTTGATGTGCGTCCAGAACAGCGGGGTAAGGCCCCTGCGGTCTTCTGGCTTGAGCAGTTCAGTGAACTCTGGGACTTCGAGCACGGTTTGCAGCATCAGCGTGTTGACCAGGACCAGCGAGGACTGGAGCAGGTGTAGGGCGAGCATGGAGACTTCGGTCGTTTCCCGGTCCGGGCCGGTCAGGTCGCGGTTTTTGCCGTAGAAGACAACATCGTTGCCGCTGTTCCAGTTCTCCACCACTTGCAGCCCGGAATTGATCTCTCTGCGGAGGTCTTCGTTGGCGAGGTAGTCGGAGGTGAAGATCGTCCGCACCGCCCGGCCGAGTTCCTCCAGGGCCTGGTAGGTGGGGTGTTTCGGCCCTCCCCTGGTGAAGCGGCGCAGGATTGTCTCCGACTCGGCGGTACCGAGCTTGAGGGCGGTGGCGTATTTGACCATCTGGTCGTATTGCTGGGCGATGATCTCCCAATTGATCGGCCTGGACAGCACCGCGTTGATCTCCCCATAGACTTCCTCATTGCTGGCACGGTAGAGGCGGATGGAACCGATGTTCTTCAACCTGGGGAGCAGCTTGAACCCGAGGAGCTCGGTGAACGCGAACCCCACAATCGAGGCCCCGTGGGTGTCGACGTAGTTGGCTTCAATCTCCGCATCTGTGTCGTGGCGCAGGACTCCTTCGATCATCGCGGCGACCTCGGACGACGAGCAGTTCTTCAACTGGCTGTAGATGCAGGTTGATTTCTTCTCCACGTGCCAGTAGATCATCACGCCGGGGCCGCCGTACCGGTTGTGCCATTCGGTCATCAGGTTCGATTCCCAGGATCCGAACTTCTTTGAATCCGACGCGCACGCGTTCCCTTCACCCCACCAGGCCGGGTTCCTGGCCTCGAACGTCGCATTGACGACCTTCACGATGGCTCGGCGCAGATTGTCTTTGGTGATGAAGGTCCGGCGAACATGGCGCAGCTCCCGCTCGCTCTCCCCGTGACCGCCCGCATCGGTAACGGCCTTGATGCCCATGTTCGTCCCCAGCCCGAAAAGACAGAGCAAGAGCCTTCGCTGAAGGGTTTCCCGGTCAAGGACCTCACGTGAGGCCACGGAGACGAATTCCTCGGTGCATCCGGTCAGGAAGTCTGCCTCCTTGAGGACCTCAAGTAAGTCCAGGGTGCCCCACCGTGCCAGGACCTCGTCCTTGAGTTTGCCCAGATTCGCCGGTTCTTCGAGTTTCTCCAGTTTGGGTACCTTGATCCATGGAGCCCCTCGGCGTTTGGTGATTGACACACCACCGGTGGTATCGGCCAGCAGCCCGTTATCCAGCTGCTCCAGCGACCTGGTCATTCTTAGCCGGAGATCGGCAATGAACGTGGCCGGGTCCAACGGCTTGCGCAATGCCTCGTAGTGAAGCTCACGTGAAGCGTCGAAGTCCTGGGGCAGGTCATCTTCTGGATCCCGCCATTTTCCTGCTCCGTCAACAAAGACCTCCCGGCGACGCAATGCGTCCCGTAAGGACACGAGCACGCAGAGTTCGTAAGGGATCCGCTCAATCCTGCCTTTCTCATCCCGGATAGCACCCTCCCAGGACTTGGGCACCACCCCGGCAATCGGCACTGCCTCGCCGGTAGCGAAGAGCTGGTTTTTACTTCCGTCCTCCGCGTATCGTTTCAGCAACTCGATGGCCTCCATGATGGGACGAAAGGCCGTGTTGTTGCACCGGAACGGCAGCACGGACAGCAGTGCCGGCAGCATGCGGCGATAGTGATTCGAATACGAACCCCGCAACACAGTCCTGACCTTGCCCTGGAACAGGGTCTCGTTGGCTTTTGCCTCCTGCACCAGCTGCCGCAGGGTTTTTTCGCTCACCACCGGAAATACGGCGTTCCTGACGGTCTCATCCGGGCAGGCGACCGCCGTTTCTTGCCAGTTTGAATAACAACGCGGTCTTCCCGCGAACCCTTTGGAGGTCCTCGGTCAGTTCTTTCTCAACTTTCCTGACAGCGCTGGTATTGATCTTCAACACCAGAACGAGCAACAGATCCACCAGGCTGTCAGCGATCTCTGCCGTGCGTTGATGACACAACGCAGCCAACAACGTCAACCGCACCAGGGCCGGTGCGTCCCAGACATCCGATGGATACATCCGCGCCGCCCTGGCCCGCCACGTACTCACGACCTTCTCCGACACCCCGGCGAACAAATCAGAAGGAAGAGTGAGGCCCTGGGCCGCTGAAAGCTTCTCCACCTCCACCAGCAACGATTCCAAACCAGCCGGGCCCGGATCAGCCTTCAACACCGACAACAGTGAACCAGCAGCACCATCAGTGATGAGGGCTTCCAGCACTGCGGCACCAGCCGGCCCCAACACCTTGACGACGTCGGCACACAGGCGCTGCTCAAACAACACCCTGCCGGCGCCAACAATCCTGCCCACACGCCGCGGCGGCTCAATCTTCTCCTGGCGACATCTGGACAGCAAGGCCTCAAGAAGCGCAGACTCACGTACCTCCGACGGGAAGACCCTTTCCGCCAGCCACTCCGCCAGCCGGGCCTCATCAGCGGAGGTGAACTCCCGAAACCCAAATACAGATCGGATATTGGAGCGGTGACGCTCAATGGTCCGTCCCGTCCACAAATACAAAGCAAGTTCTTCTTCCGGAACGCTGACCTGCTCAGAAACATAGGCCACCGCAGTGGGATCGAATTCATCCGGTCCGCTCGGGAATCTCGCCTCGATCTCGAAGAATTTCAGCAGCAAGGCGAACCCCAGGCGCGTGGGGCCGGGCTTCTGGCCAAGCAGGTCCAAATTACGTCCGACCAAGGTCCAGTCCTCGATAAGTTTAGGGTTCACTCCACCACCATCACACGAACGGGCACCGTGCCGCTACAACTTGGCGGCTCACGACACCTTCAGGAGCACCGGGCCCTACTGGGACGTCACAGCGCCAGATTGGGCGGGACTGGCCGACGTGAACCAAACCTCGACCCTCGGTGTCGTAGTCGCCGATGGCAGCATTCCCGGGACCGTGGCCGGAAACCCTGCCGCGCTCACCTACGTCAAGGCCAAGTTCTCTCAGATACCCGGTGTCCTTCTCGGCTACGTGTTCTCCCGAACGGACAACGGCGAATAGGACGATCTCCGGAAGCCCGCCGACGTGATAGCCCACGTTGACGCCTGGTACGCGAACCTGGGCGACCATATCGACGGGATCTATTGCCGAAGCCGCCGAGACCGCCGGCCAGGCGGCAAGGCAGTCGGCGCTGCAGGGACTCTTGCCGGTGTTGGGCGTGTCCTTGTCAAAGAAATAGATGGTCATTCCTTTCCCATCCACGACAACGGTGCCGAGGGACGTGCTCGCCGTCTTAAGGTCAAAGGCTGCGGAGGTTCCGGACGACGACGACGGCACGCTGGCGCTGGCGCTGGATTCTGCGCTGGTGGCGGCGATGGACTGACTGGTGGACGGGGATCCGGCTGTCGGGAACAACGCCGCGCCGCACCCGGTGGGTGCAGCCAACCCGACGGCAGCGACAAAACACACCAATCCTGTTTTTCTGTACATAGCCGATTCCTGACTTCTCGTCATACGACGAGAAGGAATTTACCGGTAACGTCTTCCACGTTGCAGGGTCCCCCGCGGTTTATTCCCCCGACCCTGTCGCCATACCAACTCACCGACTTCACCAGACAATAGGATCCTAAGCAGTACCCCATTGGAAAGGCGGAGTCCGGGATTGAGCGTTCACATTGGAACATCGGGGTGGAGCTATGACCATTGGGACAACGTTCTCTACCCACCTGGGACCGCCGCCCGTGACCGACTCGGCTACTACTGCCGGAGGTTCGGAACGGTCGAACTGAATGCCAGCTTCTATCGCTGGCCCCGGGAATCAACCTTCGCGGGATGGCGCCGCCGCTTGCCCGAAAAATTCCTTCTGTCGGTCAAAGCTCCGCGCGGCCTGACGCACGGCAAAAAGCTCTATGCCCCGGAGGTCTGGATTGACCGGATCGCACGGTCATGGCACGAACTGGGCGATAAGCGAGCCATCCTGCTGGTCCAGCTCCCGCCGAACTTGGAACGCGATGATGCCCGGCTGGACTACTTTCTGACGCTGCTCCCGACCTGGGTCCAGGTCGCCGTCGAATTCCGCCACCACAGCTGGAACGACGACGCGGTCTACGCCCTGCTCGAACGCCATCAGGCAGCCTACTGCGTCATGAGCGGGGCCAATCTGCCCTGCATTCTGCGGGCCACAGCGCCTTTTGTATATGTCCGCATGCATGGTCCCGACTCCGACTACCTTTACGGCGGGTCTTACTCAGACCAGGACCTGCGGTGGTGGGCGGAGAGGATCCGCGAATGGCAGGCCGTTGGCAAGGACGTGTTCATATACTTTAATAACGACGGCGGCGGGAATGCGGTCCGCAATGCCGACACGCTCCGCAGCATTCTGGGCTGCTAAATGTGTAAAGCAGCGCGGGCACAATCAAATAGATGCCGAACAGTGCCGCCGTGACGCACACGGCAAAGGGTCTTCTTGGCATCATTGGTGCCCCGCGCCGGCCGCCTCTGCGGTGTTGGCGCGACGGTTGCTATTATTTTGGTTTATGACGGCCTTGCGTCGTAAACCAGACGGTAATATGACTCGTATTGTCGGCGGCCGAGCAGGTTGTAGAGTACCCGGGCAATTCCGGGGACGTTCGCCTTCATCCATATGTTTCGTTCCTGCGGCGTGAAAGCCTCAAGGATGAAACCGAGTTGGATCATCAGCCGATTCTTCGGAATGCTAGTCCTGCCGTGCTCCCCGAGTTCGTCCCATTCGCGCTGTGAAAGGGACGTTGAGGCGGCCGGAAGGATAAGTGTTTCTTCATTGCCGAGGTGGGTGGAGAGCATTGTGTTGAGTGCTTCCAGGATTTTTACCACCTTGTCGGCCCCCTCACTATCAGCATCGCGTTGCCAAGCGGGCAGTTCCGCTTGGAGTTCTCTCAATATTTCGGCGACGGCGGCGTGTTGCGCCCGCATCTGTTCGACGTGAAGTGCGCAGGATGGAGAGCGGGCCCGAAGTCGATCCCAGAGCAGGAGATCCTCGCCGTCATGATGCTGGTGAAGGTTCCGGGCTATCTCTGCGACGTGGTCGCCGATCACCCTGGAACGCTGAGTATCTCCAATCGGCACCCTGCGCACGAGTGCAGGGGCGTCGGTGAAGACACGTCGAAACATGCGATGGATGACCACCATTTCACCCGTGTCGCATCCCATCTTCTCGCCCGCAAACGGAGTGCCGTCGCTGGGCCGTTGCTTAGCCATCACGTCTCGTTTCCCTGAAAGGTGAGGAAATAGCACGCCATCGTTCAACCTGGCGATGATTCCCCACGGTAATCTATGATTTCCGGCAGTCGGCGCCGGACGATACCGGCGCCGACGTCGGCGCTCTCGGTGCCGCTTCCGGCGCCGGGGTAGCCAGCAGGCTCCGCGGGCTTGCCTTTCCCTGCTCAGTGTCCGTCCCCTTAGAGGGCTTTGACCGCCAACATGACCTTAGCGGCGAGTGCCAGAACGTCCGCAAGGGACTTGCCCGCCTGGTTGACACCGTCATCGATCTTCTTCCAGTCCTCGGCCCACCGGTCATGCGGGGTGTGCCCTAGCAGGAAAGACAGACCAACTGCCTGGCCGAGTTTGTCGGACGGCACCCATTCGTTGGAATATGCGTCCGTCCGGATCGAGCGACCCCAAAAGACAGACTTGGCGTCGACGCCAGCGGTGTGAAGGCCGGACTCCCAGATGATGGTGCCGTCCGCGGAAGTCAGTTGCGCCGAGGCGCCGCTCGTAAAACCGAGCCCCCAGCTGTTGGTCGAGGTAGTCACCTGGAGCCACAGTTGGCCTTGGGATGTGACATGACCGAGTGCGTGAATGTGAAAACCTTTGCCCTCTTGATCGGGCCACTGTGCTTCGTGGTTGATGGGAAAATTGGTCATAGTAATGCACCTCTCAGGCGTCTTGTCTGCTAACAAAAGCGTGCAGTCCCCGGCTGCACGTTCCAAGCGTTGCAGACTCTCGTGGCCTGTTATATACGCTCTTTGGCGTATTTCGCCTGCATGTACCAGGGACAGTTCCGGCGCCCGGAGTATGAGACGATCTGTCGTATCAGTGACCTTGCCTGCGCCGCGCACGTTGCCTTCGGTCAACTCCTACGACGTCAGATCCAGATCCGCACGGGTCGCCGTGAGTAAACCCAGCGTCTGACCACGATGGACCGCCAGGAGCCGGTCATGCGTGCCGAGCTTGGCATACACCCGTTCCAAGTGCTTGCGGACCGTGGCCGGCGCTATCCGCAAAACCCTGGAGACCGCGACGGCGGTAAGACCGCCCGCGATCAGTTGCAGAACCTCCAACTCCCGGTCGGTCAAACCACTGGCTGTTTGCGCCTCACCAGCGCGCAGCACCTCCGGCCCGGTGCCGCGGTAGGTGAGCAGGCTTAGCATCGCCTGAACGCGCGGCGCTAGCTCCATGTCGTCATCGGTGAAGTCGCGCGAAGCCCGGTTCAGGACCCAACCATCTCCTGTCATCCGCCCGAAGCGTACGGTCAGCATCGACAACTGAAAATGAATGCCGAGAGGTCGAAGAACCTCGCTGTAGCTCCCGGTGCGCTGTAACTGCACTTGGCTTGCCAAATCACTCATCCGCCGCGGCGCGAACGACGGGGACGCCAGGTAACTCTGGATGATCGGGTGATCTCGAGCGTGATGGGCCAGCAAAGAAGCTACGGGCGCCTCCTCCAGCTCGGCTGGCGTCCCGCGCAGGACTGCGCTTTGCCGGTCCAGGTCGAGGTGGTTCCAGGTGGCACCGTCGCAATGGAACACGGCAACAAGCATGGCTGCGGTCGCGGCGAAAAATGCGTCACTGTCGGAAATGCCGGATAGCTCGTAACTGAGCCCGAGCTCCACGTTTTCGCCGCTGCGATCGCGCATAACAAACCACCCTTGCCGAGGTCGCTCCATCATTCTGCCACTTTCCCGCTCCGAAGGGGAGACTGCGCAGCGTAGGCGGAGGGAGGACGCAGCGCATCCCGCCTGCACCCTGCGCGTCCGGGCCAACTCGTCGCGGGCACGGTCACTACGCGAAAGTGCGTACAGACGCCGCCGTCAGACACAGACACAATGAAGGTGCCGGGACATCCCGGCACCTCGTCCTAAGGAGAATGTCATGCATCGTCTATTGGTCGCCTTGGCAGTGGCCCTATGTGCGGCAGTGGCCGTCGCTGGGCCGGCACCGGCCTCATCACCGTCAATCCACAAGAGTGGCTCCGTTACGGTGTCCATTGACAACATCCACAAGACCTAGGCGATGCGCTCAACAAACTACTTTCGAATATGGGCGCTGCACTGTGGCTGCCAGTACCGAGTTGAACGACCAGACCAACGACAGAGGGGGCCACGGCGATGAGGCATTCGTCAGACGCTGTCAAGTACTCGTCGAACGGGGAGCCCCTGGTAGGCGCTGTGGCAGCCCTCGCCGCCGGCAGACTTGCCTTCGCTACGTCTGGCTCGACCCAATTTCGCTGCCCCACGAGTCTGACCAGACCATGGTGGTCGCGACCGTCCGGTCCGCTCCCGGCGCCCACACCGCCTGGCACTCCCACGAGCACGGCCAATACCTCCGCGTCACCCAGGGCGTAGGCCGCTTCGGCGGCCGCGACGGCACAATCATCGAGGTCACCCCGGCCTGACGCTCTACACCCCGCCAGGCGAGGGGCACTGGCACACTGCTGCTCCCGGCTGCTTCATGGAACACATCGCCATGCTTCAAAACGGAGGACCTCGCCAAGGCCACCACCTGGGCGAACACATCACCGACGACGAATACAACGGTCGCTAACTGGCTCCGGTTCCGTGCGGACACGGAACATCGTGTGCCAGCTGTCTCCCCCGCCGGGTCGATTCTCGTCACTGAGGGATCGATTCCTGAAGTTGCAGCCCGTAATGACACACAGTGAGAACACGTAAAAGGCCCGCTCAGCGAGGCACCTTTGTTCTCCTGTCGCGTGCACACTATCTATCCAGCAGCGTTTTCGCTGTGGACGTCGTACCGTAAAGCGTCTTAGCCGCTTCCCGGTCCGGGGTTTCTGAGTCAAATGAGGGCACCCGTTTCGGCCGGCCGCTCTCGGACCCGGCGGTGATCGCGGACAAGCCCGCGATC
>JBBPYK010000112.1:0-14819 GCA_038199985.1 Actinomycetales bacterium
ATCTTCAGCATAGCGCTGCCTTTCTGGCTTTCTGTAAACAGTTCATAGGCAATGGCAGGCGTCCGCTAGCCGACGACAGAGTGGGCCAGCTCTTCTGGCATGCCCGGAATCGACTTGGTGCTGCCAGTCAGGCTACCCGGCCGGTCCCAGATCCCTCGGGTGTCAATGATGTGCTTTCCGGCCAGCGCCGTGGCAGGAACCGCCTTGAACTGATCATGGTCGACCAACAAAAGCACGACGTCTGCATCTTCGAGAGCGGAGTCGATGTCGGTCAATTCAACGTTGGAGTGCTCCTCAAGCGCCGAGGGCAGTGTCTCGATGTGTGGCTCGACGGCGAGGATCCTGCTGGAAGCGAACTCGCTGGCAACGCGAGACGCGATCCCGATAGCCGGGGATTCGCGCAGATCGTCGATATTGGCCTTGAAAGAGAGCCCCAGAACAGCGACCGTGGCGATGGGTCCAGCACTCTGGATCGCCTTCTCGACCTTGCCGACGACCCACCCGGGCTTGCTATCATTGGAATCCCGCGCCTGACGAATCAGCTTCGAATCTTCAGGAGCGGCGGCAACGATGAACCACGGGTCGACGGCGATGCAATGCCCACCGACGCCGGGGCCCGGCTGAAGGATGTTGACCCTCGGGTGCCGGTTGGCCAGTTCGATGAGCTCCCATACGTTGATGCCGAGCTTGTCGGAGATTACCGAGAGTTCATTGGCGAAGGCGATATTCACGTCACGGTAGGAGTTCTCCACCAGTTTCGCCATTTCTGCGGTCTTGGCATCGGTCAGGAGGATTTCTGCATCGCAGAAGGTCGCGTAGAGCTCGCGGGCGGCTTCGGCAGCCTCACGTGTCATACCTCCAACGATGCGGTCATTGGTGACCAGCTCGACCATGACGCGACCGGGAAGTACACGTTCGGGGCAGTGCGCAACCTTGAGGGTATCGAGGCTGAGGTCAGGCCGCGACGCCAGCAGACGGTTGGCCATGTGTTCGGTGGCACCGGGAGGGGACGTCGACTCGAGAATCACGAGTTCGTCACCACGCAGCTGTGGGGCAATCTTGTCGGCAGCTGCTTCGATATAGGACAGGTCCGCAGAATGGTCCGCGTTGAACGGAGTGGGAACTGCCACAATGTAGGCGTCTGCAGCTGGTGTTTCGAGGGATGCGCTCAGAGTGCCTTGAGCGACCGCACCGGCCACGAATGCACCGAGGTCGGGTTCCACGAATGGCACCTGGCCGGCGTTGACGGCATCAACAGTTCGCTGGCTGACATCCACCCCCTGCACGTGAAGTCCATTGGCTGCAAGAATTGCCGCAGTAGGGAGTCCAATGTAGCCAAGTCCAACGACTGCCACTTTTTTGATTTCCGTCATAACCCCTCATCAAGATCGACTCGATACGGATATCGTCAATTTCGCGCGAGTTTTGACATCAAATGGCCCCCCGAAATGGACAACATCCTGACTAAGCAAATGGTCCATCGTGAACTTTACCATCGCCTAAATCCGATGTGCATACAGGCCAAACAATTATGGACGCTGCCGTAACCCGTCTTTGGGATTCTCGACCGCGAGTCGGTCGAGGAAACTCATATATCTTTCAGCCAGGGACCGCATACTGGCGTGCTTAAGCACCCATTGTTGTCCGGCCCGCCGCGTAGCCAGACGGTCATTATTCTCCGCCAAGTCTAACCACAATCGGGCGATGGCACCCGGGTCCGCCTCCACGACGTCACCGGTACCGGTTGCTTCGATGATCGTGGCTGCTTCTCCACGCAATACTGCCGTAATGTGTCGGCCCGTGGCCATCAATTCATACGTTTTTGAGGGAATCGTCCACTTGAAGCTGGGCCAGTCTGATCTCAGCGCGACCACGCAAGTGTCCGCCCACTCGTAGTGCTCCGCAACGTTTGTACCTTCCACGACAGTGCAGAAATCAATATTGGCATCTAAAATACGAGACATCTCCTGCAGCCGGTCCTTGGCCGTTCCAGAGCCGACGAAACGTACCTCCACCCCTTCGCCCGCGATAGCACCCGCCCGGACAACGGAATCCAAGCCTTGGCTCTCTCCGTGATTTCCCATGTAAAGAACTCGCAGCGGTCCATCATGGTGAAGCCAATCCGGAACATCTGGCAAGCGCTCTCTGCTAATACCATTGTGTACCGTGGCGGCTTTGCGGATTCCACGCATCGATAGAACCTGTCGAAAACCATCGGTGACTGTTACCACCAGATTCGCTCTACGCTGCACGCCGGTCATGACAGCGTCCAGCGCTGCGGTCACCCTGCTAGCAGCCACTCGCGAATCGTGCGCCAAATCGGGCCAAGCATCACGCATTTCCACCACGAGGGGACGTCGCCGGAGTTTAGCAATCATCCACCCGGCGAGAATGTGCGGAAGACTAGGAATCGTCACCACTACGACATCTGGACGTGGAACAAACAGCGCCCTCGGAACGCTCACCGCGGCCGTCAAGCAATGCCGGGCGAGGCGTCCCGGGCGAGAATCGCCCATAGCGAAACTCGGCAACCTTCGGATCGATTCACCCGCGGGCCCGTACTGCACGCCGGCTCCGAGCCTTTCCCCTAGCCGCGTCGTCGACCCAGGCGAATCCGCAACCGAGGGGTGCGGCGCCACGACGTCAACTTCCCAACCATTCTCCCGAAATATCCTGATAAATGCCATCCATCGTCGTTGTGGTGGCGTGCTTTCAGGCCAGTAAGAGTGAGTCACTAGCATTACCCTCATCTGCATGCTCCAGAGTCCCCGACATCTGTATCGTGTACCGCGCGTTGCGGCAGTGCCTTTACCTTTTGAGCCATCCATGCGTAGGCTCCAGGAACGTAGTGGTAGGGAGCAGGCCCCCATTGGTGGTTGCCGTCCGACAGAACCAACTCATTTGGGAGACGCTCAACCCGAAGCCCCAATTCGCGCAGATATGCATAGTACGGTTCGTAAAGTTCGTTCATTTCCTCAGGCGATTGGTTACGGAAACCAGCCACTTCAGTTCCGTCCTGCGTGTGGGAAGCCCACGGCGTGTCAAAGACGACGGTCCGTTCTAGAGCTGATTCTTTTCGTAGCACCTGAACCAATTGCCTCGCACTGTAGCGCCACAATTTGAAATGTCTTTCCGTGGCGAATCGAATGGAAGGATGTGCCGTGGTCAGCGATTTGCCAAGCTGGCTCTTTACCAGTTCATTCGAGCGTGTCAGAAAGCCTTTTTGATACTGGCGCACGCCGAGGCGCTCAACAACAAGATCCAAGATGATGGCATCGCTACTACCCGCGAATTTTCGCAGAGTGGGGAAGAAATTCGATTCCAGATCTCCCCGAAGCTGCCGTTGTTGAAAAGCAGACTCGAGGCGGGTCTGTTCCTCGGGAACAACAATACGAGCTTGTCCTGAACTCACTAATGATTGCCGGGCTACATAGCCGAGGAGCTTATAGTCAGACTTCAACAGCTCGAAGCTGTCACGGGTGACACATCCCCCGTAGGCAAATATTCCCTTCATGCCTTCCTTCCAGGTCAACGAGGGCTATGACAGCTTACGCCTTGGCATTCGGCCCGAATGACCAGCGGTACACTTTGGAACCTCTCGAGTAGTACAACTCGCGGTTGCCACCTAAGACTAGATTGTTGCCACGCGCGATATTTTTTCGAGTCAAATCCGATTTATCTATGAGGAAGACCTTCCCCCGCGCGCAGCCCGCTAATTGCGAGCCGACATCAACAAGGTTTCGCCCTCTTACATAGGCCTTGTTGTCGCGCGCTTTGGAATATCGCTTTTTCCGCTCGACTCTCAAAGTTTCAGGATCCATCTCGAAAATGGTGTCTACGCTCCATCCCCATAGTGCGCCGTCCCTATCGAACATCAGAGCAGAAATCGTCGCATCTCCTGGCAGCGGAGTCGTAGTGCTCTCGATTTGACCAGACTGTGAGTCAACCTTGACGACCGTACCGTCGCCTGGATCTCGAGCGGCACCCAGCCCTCCGGTTCCACCGGTCCCAACATAGAGACGACCGTTGTCGTGAGCTAACGTCAGGGGAGAACGGCCCGGGGCAATGTCTGTCAGGACGTTCTCTATGTTGCCATCTACACGGAGAAATGTCAGTGCGCCCCCGGACTGTCCGTAGACCGGGACTGAAGCAATGGCCACGCGACCCTCCCCCAGATCCGTGAAAGCCACGGGCCGGTCCTGGCCGTGTTCGAGTTTCCAACTAGATTCCGGTTCTGGAGGTGAACCGGATCCAGTGCGGATTAGATGGATATTGGCCCCGGGATAGGTTCCGACCAGAAGATTTTGACCACTGGTTCCAAACGACTCAACTTGGCCACGTACTGCGTGCTGAACGTCCCCCAGACCGTCACGGCTTAATTGCACGAAGTACGGAGCCGTTCCGTATCCACCGACCAAAGGATTTCCCTGCGGTTCAACACCCAGACACCGAATCTGTACCGGTGCCGGATTCCCAGAAGATGCTGTGCGCGTCAACTTGTCGTGGTGTTCATCCCATCGCAAAACATCTCCACTGACATTGATTGTCACCAGAGAGGGCGCGTCCCCGTCATCATTGAAGTTCTGCCAAGCGTAGCCACGTAAAGTGGAGACCACTTCTCCACCTGCCAAGATACGGTCCCGTTCTGAGGGCACCGCCCTATGGTGCAGTTCTCCACCGGCTCCGACCCAGTAGAGTCCTAGAGGCTCCCCCGGCATAGAGGCCGCCATCCCTCTACCCGCATCTGAGATCTCCCCAACCCACTTGCGTGCCTGAGCATCATAAATATAGATGATTTTTTCTGAACCCACTGCTGCAAAGACGTGAACTCCGACGACGGCTGTCTCATAGACGAAGTCCCTCTCCACATCCGCCTGTGTGGACGGTAGAGGAATCCGTCGTTTGATTCCCTTCAGCGTGTCGACCTGCCACAGCGCCGGATCCGCCGTTCCGGTCCCAACATAGGCGATGTTACGCACCGTGCTGACTCCCGTGGCGTACTTGTTCTTTGCCCCAAAACGTCCGAAGTCCCTCCAGGATTCGTCCTGCGGGTTGTACCCAAGCATGCGCGCAGTCGGATACGTTGTGAACAGAATGCGCCCGTCATCCAAGGCTGCCGCGTTCCAAAAGGCGTCCTGCCCCATTCCGGGACCAGTGGGCAGCTTGGTCAGAACATGTGTGTCCACGTCAAAGGAATAGGCTCTCCCGTCTTGCAGACCCATGTAGATTTTTCGATCCTTGGCTCCTGCCGCCAATGCCCGCGTCGAAACTGATTCGCCAACGCCGGCGCTTATTGTTTCGGACGCAATCAATTCTCCGTTCTGTGTATTCACCAGATTGAACTGCGCAGGCTCTCCTGATGCCAAATATGCAGCCAATGGCTCACCGAGGTCATTGGTGGTGAATGCGGCAGTCGCCGCAATGATGGCGGCCAGTGGGGCACCCGCGTCATGCTGCCCCGGAGCCAAGGAGGTATCACGGATCGGGGAAGCAGGTTTGGATGAACCATTCAGGCTTGAGGGGTTTCGTTCGCAGCCGGTGGCACCGACAACTGTTGCGCTGGCCACGGCCCACCCGAGGAGAGTTCGACGCCTGAAATAGGAAGTGGCAAGTGGGTCGTCGGAGGCGATCATCTCGTTCTTCTTCCTCATTCCTTAGCTACGGGCGCCAAAGACATTGATGGGACAGCAGGCACTCTTCTTCTGCGTGGCGGTAGCTTGAATCCTGCTTGTAGACTTGGGTGCGCACTCCAGACCGTGCGTGCGATTAGAAAGTGAGTCTACGTGGCCCAACAGCTCATTCCGGGTGCGCGGCACCAACGTTCCCCTCACGGAACCAGCAGGTCGTTTCATGCCACTGCCCCACAAGTGCCAGGCAGGCGTGCCAGGCTGTCCACTCGGAACCGCACTCGGCGTCGCGTCAAGCGAGCTCGAGGGCTCATGATCGCCTCAGTGTTGGCTCTCGTCTGCACCATTGCCGGTTTGCTTCTCATCGGCTAGTGCCGACTATGACTTCGCCCAGCATTTGATGGACTACGTCCGGTGCGAATTTTTCCACGGCGAAGGTCTGCGCGGCGGCACAACTCTCCGCGTATCGTGACGAATCGCTTGCGCTACGCTGGATTTCCTGTCGCATGGACTCAAGGTTGCCGTGAAGCCACGTCTCCGGGTAGATCAGTTCAGCCCCCGGCCAAGACAAGGACACGGGCAGTGCACCGGACGCGGCGCCGTCCGGCAAAGTGAGGTGAAATGATTCGAAGTCACTCATGGAGAGCGCTACACCGATTCCCCCATACCAATCGGCCATATCGTCGCCGTGTGGGTCGAAATAGACGGCATCGGTTAGGCGTGAGTCATTAGCTATTCGATGCTCCAACTTGTTGTAGTAGTCCATCTCATCAGTACGGGCCAGCATCCAAGGGTACTCCTCTGGACGGCGCCCTTTGATCCGCAGGGTATACCGCGGGTCGCCCTCACGCAGGGCCGCCAGAAGTGTCAGGGCGCGATCTAGGTGCTTCTGCCGCGGGATCATGCCGACGAAGCCCAGTGTGTGACGGCGGTCTTCCTGCCCGGCGCCATCGGACTGCGGAACACCGAGGGCATTGGGGATGACACTGGTCTGTGCGGAATCATAGCCGAATCGCCGAAGAGCAACCTGACGGACGAGCTCGCTAACAAATACCGTGTGGTCAATCAGCCCTACATTAAGACGTTGAAGATGAGGTGTGAAAAGTTCCTGCGAGTGGAACCTGCTGGTCAGACGTTGACCCGGCAACCGATGCTGCGCGTACCATTCGATGTTTCCGAGCGACCACTCGCAGAAAATTGTGTCTGCATCTGCTAAGAGCCGCTTGCTATGCCCAACATCATGATGAGAATGGTCGTCCCAAAGGTCTGTTACTACATGGTGGCCTCGTTCTTGCAGCCATTTCATAATGCCACCAGCGAATTTCAAGTCGTGCCCTGCAACGAGGACTCGATGCGGTTCGTGAACCACTTCAATGGTTTCTACCTGAGCAAGCGTCGTGGATGCCGCCACATATTGCCTCCGCAGAGTGAGGGCGGCACCTGATGCGTCCTCCCCCTCCCTCCCATACAGGCACGGCGCATCGGGAGCTTCTTCTTCAAACGTCCACAGCGTCTTTCCTCTTGAACCCACGTCTTCTCCATTGAGTTGGACGCGGCCAGAGGTGAATGCAGATGCTCGACAGAGATCTTCGGCGGCCACGGCATCAGACAGAGACGCACCAAGGTGGCATTTCAATTCTCTCGCCGCGACACCATCTTGCCACCCATGCACTACGATGCCAGCGTCCGCCAATCGTTCGACCGCGCTCAGGGATCGTCCGTCTTCGCTCGTGGCTACTTGGACCGTATGTGGTCTATGAGTTTGCTGCAGGATCAACGAAGCGGTCGAAGGATCTAGCTCATCGACAAGCAGCGTATAGGGAGGTGGTTGAGGTGTTCTCACCTGGAGTCCCGATGTCCGCAACATGTAGGCCAGTCGGTGGGAAGCCAGATGCGCCCTGTAGACATATCGATGCATGGCCCATGCGTCTGCGTTACGCTCGGTTTCGTTTTCCATCCACAGCTGGGCTAGCAAGCCCGCGTCTGTTGCGTTCCCGGTGGTAGGTACGAGACCATTAAAAATGGTGTCGACTCCCTTTCCCGGGCCGGACAGTACCGGAGTGCCGCTGGCTGCAAGCTCGACGACACGACGAGAAAACATCGTTGGAGAAGCGGTGACGGAATTTACGTTGAGATGCACTGGGTGTGCTTTATATGCTTCAACCATCTCGGGATAATCAAGACCACCGCGTACGAAGTCCACCAGCTCCTCGGGGAAGTGATAGGGCGATTCCGGCAGATTAGCTTGCCGGTCATAGATCGTCAGTCCATAGGGCTGCGCTGCCTTCAACAAAACTGAGAGGATGCGGGAACGATCTGCATAGCGCTCACCGTAGAAAGTGCCGCCGTAGGCAATACTGTGGTCTGCGGGACGCTCCGTGGGCATGGGGTTATGCAGCGTAGGTTGTGCCCAAAACGGCAGTGAGCCGATACTCTGATTCTTCGCTCCACGGTGCTCATGGTAGCTAGGGATACGGTCAGCATCGGTTGTGAACACATGGTCGAAGAGTTTTGCTGTCAGCCTGAACCTGCTGAAGTGGATCGGGTCTTCCTTGTTCCAGAAGATCGTGGGTATTCCCCGCGAACGGCAGTATGAAACCATGGCCTTCAACTCGGCGAATGATGAGTCATCGTAATAGCCGATTTTTCCGCGCCAAGCTCCTCCGTTTCCTTCCCATGCGGATTCCACCAGCAAAGCATCAACATCGTGGGAGGCCAATTGCTGACGCCAGTCCTGGGGAGTTGGAAGGACGAGACCGGACTCGGAAATCAACGAGCTCCGGGTGAATTCATCGGAAACTAGAGCCAGCTTCACCTGTGATAGTTCCTTGTAGCCCGTCTCCGTAGCAGTTGAGCCACATTTAAGTACCCCATGTGCCTCGCGAACAATCCCCGCCATCGCCGACCAACTACGATGCTCAACGACCCACTCTCGAGCGGTACGGCCCATATCGGCCCGACGTTCCGGGCTGCTCGACAATTCCAGAAGAGCTTCCGTCAAGGCAACTGCATCCCCCGCCTTGAAGAGCAGCCCACGTTCGGCGGTATGGCCGAATATATCGACCAATGGCGCCACATCCGAGGCGATGACCGCCCGCCCCGCGGCCATGGCTTCGAGTGGCTTGAGCGGTGAGACCATTTCGGTGACCTGATTGGACAAACGCGGGCAGACGACGACGTCCATAGCTGAAATAAAACGAGGAACTTCACTCGACGGCACGCGCCCGGTGAAAACAATCCTGTCGGCTGGCACTATTTCCAGAGCACGCTGCTTCATCGATGCTAGTGCTGGTCCGTCGCCAACGACCAGCAAGAGTAAATCAGGTCGGGCCTGCAGCGCAGAGGCAAACGCTTCGACCAACAACCCGAGCCCTTCATAGTCCAAAACACTTCCGGCATAGCCAATCACAGTGTCAGCCGGTGTTGCCTGAATGCGACTTAGAACCCCACGCTCCACCGGAAGTGGGACGAATTCGAATGGATCAGCCGCGTTCGGCAGCAGACGGATTCGTTCAGCTTCGACACCACGACGAACAAGTTCATCACGGACCTGTCTGGTGATCGCCAGAACCTGATCGGCACCGGTCGCGACCAGAGTCTCTAGCTCGATGGCCAGACGATACCGTTCAGAAGATTCCCAATCACGGTTCATAGAGGCTTCAGTGATTTCCCAGAATCCACGCACTTCGTAAACAAAAGGGACACCAAGTCGGCGGGCGGCCATAAGAGCCGGCAAAGCAGTGATGTAATTCGACGCCGCGTGAATCAGGCTGGCCCGTTGGGTCACCGCCTCACGCACAAAGGCGTCCGCCGCGTATTGAAAATAGAGGTCCAAAGGATCCTTGCCAAGGCGAGGGCCGGGATTGAAGACGTGTTGCACTCCATTGATTTTGCGTTCAAAACGTCTCTTAGATGCGGCCGTTTGAGCTGTTTTGGCGTCCCACGGATATCCGGGTCTTGCTACGACGACCACATCGTCGTGTTCTGCCATGGCCTGTGTCAGTCCGGCAGTCCGGGTCGAGTAGCCGTTCGAATTGAAGTCGCCGGTGCTATGCGCACAGTAGAGAATCTTGCCACGTTGTGGCTGATAGCCGATAGTGGGCTGACGTGGAGGCAAAGAAGGCAAATTGCGGAGCAGCCGCTCTGCACCGGCTACTTGTCCCATGAACACCGCCTCTGCCACGGCCGAGTCAGCTTCCAAGCCATCCAAGAGGTCAGCGGGCTCTAAAATTTTGCCCTCACGGAAGTAGAGCTTCTTGGCCAGACGAAGCCGATCAGCCACCGATGTTTTCGCCTCTGCGGATCCGGCTGGCGTCGTCGCCGCTGGTTTGATCGGCTGCATGGCAGGTTGAGCAGGTGATTGGACGGTAGAACTGCCACGCAGACGGCGTACTCGACGAACGGGAGCAGTCACCATTTTGGCCAATCGGAACTGCGGCGAGGACCTCAACGATTCGTAGGCCGACTTGAATTTTTCTGCTCGGGCAGTCTGACGCTTATACAGTTTGGCTTGGGCGTCACGACTCATTTCTGCCTGGGTGATTCGCTGGGATTCCTGACGGCGAGTATGTTGCAGTCTTTGCAATTCACTGGTCTGTCTGCCCAGCAACAGCTCGGTTTTGTAAAGTTCCACACGCAGTTCGTCGGCTGTTCGGTCAGCATAAGCAGCCGAGTTCACGGCTCGGTGGCGTACTGCCCGGTCGAGCATCGTCTCGTTGGGGTTGTCTTCAGGCAAACTCACGGGAAGAAACGTCCTTTCAAAGGTCACTCAATGGTGAATTCTGTATCGGCAACAGCTCGTCTGCTCAACGGGATTCCGTGATGACCTGTAGTCCGGGGTAGTGCCGCGCGTACCTACGATACATTTGCGCGGTCTTCTCTTTGTCGCCTCGGACGCTTTCCAGGCGGCCATAGTTGCGCACCACTTCCGCGCTGGGCGCATCCATGATGACGGCGCCTCGGTGCAGCCAAATGATCCTGCTGCACACTTTGCGTATTAGTTGAGGGTCCCGCCCGGCGAGAATCAGCGAACCGCCCAAGCGAAGATGCCGTTCAATTCCCTGCCTACCGTCTTCTTCAATCAACGCGCGTCCCCTCGCTGCTGGCTCTTCGATCAACAAAAGAGAAGGCCCAGCATGTAGGTTGGTTGCCAGCCGAACCCGCTCGATCTCGCGCGGTTCTAGTTCTCCACACTGCGCTTCCGCTTGGTCGTCCATACCGAGGCGCGTCAGGATACGATCCACTGCGGCTTTTAGTCGTGTCCCATTCAGCTCCAGAGACATGGCCACGCCTTCCATGTTTGCCCGTAAGGTCTCATCCATGTCGAAAGTCGAGGCCGCGTCCATGACCACGGGCTGCGATCGAACAAATATCTGGCCAGCAGCAGGAGACATCGCTCCCACAGCCGCGGCCTTCAACAGCGTTACACCGTCGGCAGGACCTCCGATAATTCCTACGGACTCGCCTTCCCTGACTATAAAAGACACATCGGTCAAATCCGTAGGTTTCTTCCGCGTTGTTTTGCCCATCTGCTTACCCGCTACGGAGACCGCGTTAAACACCAGGGCTGGCAATTTTGGATCCAGCTCAGTTGTCGCTGACGGCATATGTTCCTTCCCCGCGCCAGATTAACCATAGGCCCAGCATTGTCATACCGAGAGCCCACAACAGGACCATCAGCCAGGAGCGTAGATCCGGCATCGTTTCATAGAGCAATACATCACGGGCAATCATCAACACGTGGTGCATGGGATTCCAATCCACCAATGGCCCAAAGATCGGGTGGGCGTCCGTTAACCGATCAACGGTGAACATCACGCCTGAAGCGTAGAACCACGCGCGCATGCCGACCGTCAGCAGATTCTTGAGATCGTGGACGCGAGCGACCACGTGCGCAGCCACCAACGAGAAGCCGACCATCAGTAGTCCCTGTAGTGCTACGAGTGGAACGAACAGTAAGGACAACCATCCAAGATTCTCCACCGGTGGCGCGATGATGATGATCAGCATCAGCGCCAGGTACGACGGTATCCCGGAAATCCAGCGTTGTACGTTGCTGATCAACGGCAGCATCGCCACGGGAAGGTTGTTCGATCCCAGAAGCTTGCGACCTGTATAGATGGAATCGGCGCTCGCGTTGATAGCACCCGAGGTCATTTGGAACATGAATACACCGATCAGCAAGTAACCGATGAAGTTGTCGATGCCCTTGCTGACTTGGAACACGAAGCCAAAAACTATGTAGTAGATCATTCCGCTGAATAACGGGTTGAGAATCAGCCACAAGCTTCCCAGCTTATTGCGCTGGTGGCTGCTCACGATCTTGCTACGCGCTTCGTAAAACGCCAGAGTCCTGGCGTCCCACATCCGCAGCAGGTATTCGGCCAAGCTTCCATGCGTGCCGGGTTGTCGCATGCCGGTGATATCGACGTACGCCACGGGTTTCTGCAGGGTTTCTACCGGGAGCTCACTCATTTTCCGCTCCCCCCGTCCCCGTCAGGCTGGCGTACTGATCCAAGCTGACGCTCGCGCTACGAGTCCAGGTTCGCTCAGTCAGAGCTATCCTGCGACCTCGAGAGCCCATGGATGCACGGAGTTCGGCGTCGTCGACCAGGCGTTCCAGAGCGGTAGCTAACCCAGCCACATCACCAGCCCCTACTGTGATGCCGGTGTCCCCATCGATAACGATTTCGCGCAGGGCAGGTAGGTCGGTGGCCACGACAGGCCGAGAGCTCGCCATCGCTTCAACGGGCTTCAACGGCGTAACGGCTCTGGTCACGGCATGGTCCTGTCGCGGAACGACGAAGATGTCCAGAGCCTGATGGTAGCGGGCTGCCTCTTCGCGTGGGACGCGTCCGGGCAGGACCTCGGTTGGATTCATCCCGGCCGCCGCCACTTGCCGTTTCAAAGCCGGCGCTGCAGCTCCATTGCCCACAATCAGGAGTCGAACACCTTCACGATGCGCCCTCAGCTGCGCGAATGCCTCGACCAAGAGATCGAGCCCTTCGTAGGAAACCAGACTACTAACGGTGCCAATATGTACGTCGTGCTTCGGTAGGCCCAATTGGACGCGCGCAACTCTGGGCGTCAATGGTTCTTCGAGGAAGTCCTCGCCCACGCCGTTGGGAGCCAACGCGATGTTCTCCAGGGGCACGCCGACGCCAGCGAGTCCCCTACGCATCTCCTCGCCCAGGGTGATGACCCCGTTGGCTGCGGACGCGATCTCGGCTTCACGTCGTTGAAAGGATAGATACCGCTCACTCACCACGGCTTCCGGGCCCCGGTGGGAGGCCCAGGTGTCAGCCAGCTGGCCGCGGACCTCGTAGACCCATGGAATGCCGACGGCCTCGGCGACAGCTCGCACGGTCAGACCGTTAACGAAGTGGGTTGTGGTGTGCAGGATGCTCGGACGCAGGCGCAACACCAGGTCGAGGAAGGCCTCGGCTTCCTGCTGTTGCCGTTCGCGCATGTTCCCTTGCTGTCCGTTGGAGCGCATGCGGTGGTAGTTCACTTCGTCAACCACATCCAGCTCGGACGCATTGAACGCGCCGATGCTCTGCGGATACCCCAAACGCGTGGCTGCGTGGACGGCCCACCCGGCGGCAACCTGCTCGCGCAGCAGCGAATGAGTGCGCTGCGCATAACCGGATTCGGTATAGGGAAGGGAGTTCGTGACCAAGTGGAGCACCGTGCGCGGCGTCGGAACGAAGTCGTTAACGCGTGGCAGTTGGGGCGCCCAGTTGCCGAAGACTTCCGCCTCGCCCCGATATCGGTCGTGCAGACGCTCCGAGTCCTTGCCGTCGCCTTCAAGCGTCGAGATAGCCTGCGCCATATGTCCTCCGTACCAGAGCAACTTCGCCCGCGTGATGGCACCTCCTCTGGCGTCGTCCGGGATGCCTTCTGCGAAGAGTTGGGCAAGGCCCGGGAGATCACCGGCCAACGCGAGGTCGGCAAAGTGCTTCGCCGACCCAGTGGATATCCCTCGCTCCATTCCCTGCTGCAATCGTTCCGCGAGGAAGACCTGGTCCCCGGCCAGCAGCGCGATGAGTGCGGCGGCACGTCGAGACGGAATCCATCCACCACCTCGGTTCAGGTACTCCAGAACGGCCGTCGTCGTCCGATTCCCACGCCTGCGCTGGACGTTGAGCAGGAACAACGCGGGATCCTCGCGCCAGTTCCGGCGCACCGTGTGGCGTAGGGCGAACAGGCGCCGAGTAGAAAGCGGCAAAGCTCCAGCACGCCGGCGTAGGCGTCGTTCGATGGCGTCAAGTGAAATGGAGATCTTCCTTCTACTACCTTGCGTAGGGCTCGTTGCCTCTGGTGTGGCCGTCATTCGGCTACTTCCCTCTGGACTTTCGTCCCGGCCGTCTGAAGACCACGATGAAGTACCAGATTCCTGCCAGCACAACGAGCACGCCAACGATCGCGTTGATCAGGCCCTGGGGTACCCCGGTCTTCGCAGCTTTATCCTTGGCCTGGGCGGTAGGAGTCGAAGACGCAGATTTCTGCGGCTCTGCGCTCTGGCTTGCAACAGCCGACGCTGATGAGGAGTTGGGAATTGGGGACGTCGGGCTAGGCTCCGACGGGGCGGCCGATGAGCTGGTTGGCGCTGAGGGTGTGGGCTCCAGGGAAGGCGACGGCGTTGAGGGTGGTGTTTCCGAAGGTGCCGCCGTCACGATGCCCTGAGAGAAGTCATAGACGAAATCAGTGGGAACCAGTGTTCCACGGACGACCATCTCTCCGGTGGCGGGAACTATCAGCAGTCCTGTCCTCGGGTGAATCGCGTATCCGGTGGCTGCATCTAGCGAGAAACCCGTCTTCGGGTCGACCGGAGTACGCGGCGCTGGTGGTGGCGGGTCGGGGACCGTGGCCGGTTGATCAGCTCTTGGTCCGGGGCCGTTGCCAGTGTCTTCCTTGTTCTCGCTGGGCTTGGGGGCACGCGGAGGCGGCGCCGGTTGGGCCGGTGGCTTTGTTGCTGGCGCCGTGGTGGATGGCGCACTACTGGGTTCCGGAGCTGTGCTCGACTGATCCGGGGGCGGCGTCTCTTCCGGGGCCGCCAAAGCGCCGGAAACACCAGTCAGGAGCACGAGCAAACCCATCCCCAGTACTGCGCAGAGGCGCAGCAATGAGTGCTGAGCACGGCGTTGAGTCATGCCAGCCAGTCCCCCATCTCAATGTCTTGGTGACGGAATA
>JBBPYK010000113.1:0-60434 GCA_038199985.1 Actinomycetales bacterium
AGGACTGCTTCACCTTGCCGCATGCGCTCACTGAGCCCACGGCGGACGGACGAAGGATAGTGAAAAGGCATTTCATGACCTCCTACAAGTCACTATGCACCTTTCACATATAGCCGGTCTACCAAGCGGGACCCGGAACAAATGGACTGCTAACGGGGACCCAACCAGTGTTGAACGCATTCGACGGCTTGGATGATGAACGACGCCGAACGGACGCAGGCAAGCAAATCCCGAATCTCGCGTCGATCGGGCTCAAGGCCACGAACTTCGACCTGCGAGATTTCACCCCGGGCAACATCGAGTCCGCCTTTGGCTACCCCGGCTTCCTCTGGGTCCGGGGCGGCAACGTATTCACCCTCCGCATGGCGATGGCCCGCTTCGGCCTCGACCAGATCGTGGTGGACGGGCTAGCAGCCAACCGCTTTGTCTACGCGGGTTTCAGCGCCGGCCCTGCGTGCTCCAGCCCAGCTTGGCAGGGCTGGAACTGTGCGACCCCATCGAAGTCTGCCGCGCGACGTACGGCGACGTCCGCTTCGATGGACTCGCAGGGCTCAACCGTCCCGTCGTGCCGCACCTGAACCCTCCGGGCCACCCTGAGACACAGGTGCTTTCCGACGTCGGCGCCCGATAAGAAAACCGAAGGCCAACCCTATTGGTCGCTCAGGGACGGACAGCCTTTGGTCATCGACGGTTGCGGGTCGCGCATCTACATGTGACCAGGACAAGGCCCGCAGCGGGGCCCACTACAAGGACGGACGTAAGTGTGAGGTGGACATCATGAGGATCGCTTCGAAGCGAGTAGAAAGTCCGCTAACCGGCTAACCGGCTAGCCCGTGCTCGCCATGCGGGGGGAGTAGGCTAGCCCGATGCCCGTACCAGATTTCGTCGCAGCCCTTCGGCAAAAGATCGGCCACGACCTGCTCTGGCTTCCCGGTGTGGGAGCGGTGGTATTCGACGACGACGGGCGGGTGCTACTCGGCCGCCGGGCGGACGATGGCCGGTGGACGATCATCACCGGCATGGTTGAACCGAATGAAGATCCCGCACCGGCTGCCGTCCGCGAGGTAGAGGAAGAAGCCGGCGTCGTCGTCGAAGTGGAGCACCTGATCGACGTTCACGTCACCGGCCCTATGACCTTTCCCAATGGAGACCAGTGTTCTTTCCTGACCACAGTTTTCCGTTGTCGCTACCTGTCCGGTAAAGCCCAGGTGAACGACGACGAATCAACCGACGTCGGATGGTTCAGCCTTGATGAGCTACCCGAACTGGGCGCCTTGCACCGTAGATTGATCCACTTGGGAAAGAACGCCACCGGGGTGCCGCAGTTTCAGCGGACTATGCCTGTGGCGGGCGCGTCATCGCCATAACGTCCAGGGCCTTGTCGAGCTGCTCCTCAGTAACCTCGCCTCGCTCTACGAAACCGAGATCGACGACTGCCTCACGGACCGTCATCTTATTGGCCACGGAATGCTTGGCGATCTTGGCAGCAGCTTCATAGCCGATCACCTTATTCAACGGGGTGACGATCGACGGCGAGGCCTCGGCCAAGAACCGAGCGCGCTCCTCGTTGGCGGTGATGCCGTCAATCATCTTGTCCGCCATCACGCGCGATGAGTTGGAGAGCAGACGGACCGATTCCAGCACATTGCGGGCAATGACTGGGATGCCAACGTTCAATTCAAACGCACCGTTAGTTCCTGCCCAGGCAACGGTGGCGTCATTGCCTACCACCTGTGCACAGACCTGCAGCACGGCCTCGCAGATCACCGGGTTCACTTTGCCCGGCATGATGGAGGATCCCGGCTGCAAATCGGGGATGGCAATTTCGCCAAGACCCGTGTTGGGGCCGGAACCCATCCAGCGGAGGTCGTTATTGATCTTGGTCAGTGACACAGCGATGGTGCGCAGCATGCCCGAAACCTCAACCAGCCCATCCCGGTTTGCCTGCGCCTCAAAGTGGTCGCGTGCCTCCGTGAGCGGAAGCCCGGTATCGGCCGCGAGTAGTTCGATGACGCGCTGCGGGAACCCAGCAGGTGTATTGATTCCGGTGCCAACGGCGGTTCCGCCGAGGGGAACTTCGGCGACGCGGGGAAGAGAAGCCCGGACGCGTTCGATGCCGTAGCGGATCTGCGCTGCGTAGCCACCGAATTCCTGTCCGAGCGTAACCGGCGTCGCATCCATGAGGTGCGTGCGGCCAGACTTCACGACAGATTTGAAGTCCTGAGCTTTGCGCTCCAACGAGGTGGCAAGATGCTCGAGCGCCGGGATCAGATCGTTCATGAGAGCACTGGTGGTAGCGACGTGGACGGATGTGGGGAAGACATCGTTCGAGGACTGCGATGCATTGACGTGGTCGTTCGGGTGAACGCTTTTGTCGCTGCCGGCTGCTGCGAGTGCTTTGGACGCGAGCGTAGAGAGCACCTCATTGGTGTTCATATTTGACGACGTACCCGAGCCGGTCTGGTAGATGTCGATAGGGAAGTGAGCATCGTAAATTCCGGTGGCGACGTCGTCGGCCGCTCCCTCGATGGCACGTGCCAGCTCGGCATCCAGCACGCCGAGTTCAGCATTGGCCGTAGCTGCGGCCTTCTTGATGCGGGCCAGCGCCTCAATGTGGGTGCGTTCCAGGGTGGTGCCGGAGATCGGGAAGTTCTCCACGGCCCGCTGGGTTTGCGCACTGTACAGGGCGTTGGCGGGGACCCGGACTTCGCCCATGGTGTCGTGCTCGACTCTGAAGTCTGCGGAATTGTTGGTGTCAGCGTCAATGGAAGTCATGGTGCCAGTTTAGGTCCTCGAACCCGTTCGGCCGAAGTCGGGCGGCGATGCTGGGGATCAGAACAGGATGCGCTGGAACAGCGTATGGTCCTGCCATGACCCCGCGATTTTGAGGTATTTTGGTGCAAAGCCTATTTTTTCAAAGCCAGCGTGCTCAAGAACAGCTTGGGACGGAACATTATGGCTGAGCGTTGCCGCCTGAATCCGGTGCAAGCCCAGTTCTGTCCGCGCGACGTCGAGCGCTACTCCAACCGCAGCAGACCCGATGCCCCGGCCAGTGAAATCTTTGTCCACCCAGTAGCCGACATGAGCGTTGAGGAAGGCGCCGCGGACAATGTCTGACAGTGTGATCGTGCCAACTACCCGCTCACCCGCGACCAGCACACAGGGGAAATCGACGCCGGACGCGAAGCGACTCAGCTTCGTTGCAATACTCACGGCGTGCCCGACATCGGTATAGAACTCATCGGCTCGCACGGGCTCCCACGGGGCGAGGTGCTCCCGGTTCCGGTTGTACGCCTCGCATAACTCTGTAACGTCCTTCGTCTCCAGCACTCGCATCTGAACGCCGTCTGGGAGGGCCCATGTTTTTGTAGTCATCTCGATGACCTTATCGGCACACGCGCCCGAAGTCGGGGTTTATCGCCAAAAGTGGCCCCGTAACCCCTGACTTCGACAGCCGCGGGGTGACCTCGCGCTAAAAAGTCGTAGAGGTAGGGCTGGCGCGCGATCAGTCAGACTCCGCGATCCTTTTGATCGCCTGAAGCGTAGCGGGGATTCCGCGGTGGGCCGAAACGGTTCGGGCCGCGATCTGCCGTTCAGCATCGGCGCCGTACTTCTCCTGAAACATGGAGACGCCCTCGGGCCGGAACTCCCACGACTCCGTGAGACGAGTGCCGTCGTCGGCTGGGGCGAAGGTGTAGCCCCACCGCACAAAGGACCTGCCGACCATCCAGGCAAACTCACGCCCGGGTTCAGCGACCACAACCGTGGAAGTCGTTTCCCAGACCCGACCGTTGTCCTCGTTTCGCCCCGTGAATTGCGCACCCTCGTGCGGCCCGCCGTCGTGCCATGAGCAAGACGTGCAGATAGGACTCCACTCGCCAGTGCGCGTGACGTCGGACACCAGCGAGTACAGTGCCTCGGGGGAGGCAGCTACCTTGATGGACTCCGAATAGCTCAACGAATACATGACTCGAGTATGCCAGTTCTCTCAGCTGCTCGACGTCGGGGGATAGTCGCCGAAGTCACCCCGCACGCGCCTAAAAACGTCGAGAAGGGGTGACTTCGCGCTAAAGAAAATGAAGAGAGGAGGAGCCTGGTCAGTCCTGATGGACCATGCCGATGCCGCTGACCAACTCGGCCTCTCCGTCTGCGAGACGGTAGGTGACGCCGATGACGGCCGTTTCTCCGGCGTCGATGGCTGCCGCGATGATGCGGGAAGTCTCAACCAGACGGGTGGCGGTCTGTTTGACGTGTTCGACGACCATCGAGTTCACGTCCGTGACGCCGTCGCGTTTTGCGGCAAGGACGGACGGCATGATGCGTTCCACCAGGTCCCGGCGAAAACCGGCTGGCATGGACGCGCCGTCGAGGACATCGCGTGTTGCTGTGACGGCGCCGCAGCTGTCGTGGCCGAGAATGATGATCAGCGGTATGCCCAAGTCGGCGATGCCGAACTCCAGAGAGCCAAGCACAGCGTCGTCGATGACCTGGCCAGCGGTACGGACCACGAACATGTCCCCGAGCCCCAGGTCAAAAATGATTTCGGCGGCGAGGCGGGAATCCGAGCAGCCGAACAGGAGGGCGAACGGGTGCTGCGTGTTCACCAGCGAGGCACGCCTGGACGCGTTCTGATTTGGATGTGAAGACTCTCCCCGGACAAAACGTTCGTTGCCCTCGCGGAGTCGTTGCCAGGCTTCTGTGGGGGTCAGCGATTCAGTCACGCTTTTTAGCTTAGCGCGCTGGCGAGTAGACGGTGAGCTACCTTATTGCTTTTGCTGGTCGATGACAGCGGTTGCCAGAGTATCGAATTCATCGAGGCCTGCCGTGCCGCGCAGGATAACGGTGGTGTCTCCCACCTCTGCGATCAGTGATGCGTCGTCCTCCGGGCGGTCCCGTAGTTCCCAGATCACGCCAGCGATGGTCCGTTCGCCGGTGACCGGTGCGCCCTCCGTTTGAGTAGCAATCCACGTGGGATTCGCGGTGTCCGTCTGGCTCAGCTCGATGAATTCACCTCCCGGTGTAAGGTAGCCGACTTCCCAACTATCCACGCCGACTCCGGACGCGGAGTTCCAGCGGGCGAAGTTGGACTTCCACTCATCCGTAAGTTTCGGTGACGCCGGAGTGAACTCTGCAGCGCCCGCTGCGCTCTCAGCAACCTGCTGGACGTCCACGTTGCGTTCGTAGACTTCTGCTTTGGACGCTGGGTTCAGGAAGAAAACACCGAGGAACAGAGCAACACAAACACCGGTGGAAATGAGCATTCCGGTAACCGTGGCGTTGGCGCGCTTTGCCTGCTTTGGGGTCAGGACGGGCGTGACGGGAGGCTGGTCTTTGGTACTCACCTTTCTATGATCCCTCATATGGCAGCGCAAACCCTATCCGCACGAGCCGGTTTCGCTCACGGCAAGTATGATCGGATACAGAGGTTCCGCACTTTCCTGCGTGCGGAATTGTATCTGCCACTTCGACGATGAGGTACCACGTGACCAACTCTGCCAAGTCCACTCAGAACCAGTCGGCTTTCTCCACCCTGTCCAGTTCTCTGGCGCTGGGCGACGACGAACCGGACCGGAACCTCGCACTGGAGCTGGTGCGGGTCACCGAAGCTGCGGCTATTGCCGGTGGCGCGTGGGTTGGCCTGGGAGACAAGAATTCTGCCGACGGCGCCGCGGTGGACGCCATGAGATCACTGTTGTCCACGGTCCGTTTCAACGGCGTCGTGGTGATCGGGGAAGGTGAGAAGGACGAAGCCCCGATGCTGTTCAATGGCGAGCACGTCGGCGACGGTAACGGCGCCGAATGCGACGTTGCCGTGGACCCGATCGACGGGACGCGGCTGACGGCTCTGGGAATCAACAATGCCATTGCCGTGCTAGCTGTGGCCGAGCGGGGAACAATGTTTGATCCCTCCGCAGTGTTCTACATGGAGAAACTTGTGACGGGTCCGGAAGCTGCGGACATGGTGGACCTCCGTCTGCCGGTCAAGCAGAACCTGCACCTTATTGCGAAGGCCAAGGGCAAGAAGATCAATCAGATCAATGTCATGGTGCTAGACCGGGATCGTCACAAGCCGCTGGTGGAGGAGATCCGGAACGCAGGGGCTCGCACCAAGTTCATCATGGACGGCGACGTAGCCGGCGCTATTGCGGCGGCGCGTGAGGGCACGGATGTGGACGCGCTCATGGGTATCGGCGGCACTCCTGAGGGGATCATCTCCGCCTGCGCCATCAAGGCTCTCGGCGGCGTGATTCAGGGACGCTTGTGGCCCACCAGCGACGAAGAAAAACAGAAGGCTCTGGACGCTGGCCACGATCTGGACCGTGTTTTGTCCACCAATGACCTCGTCAGTAGCGACAATTGCTACTTCGCCGCAACGGGCATCACCGATGGCGATCTGGTGAAGGGCGTTCGCTACCGCGGCAATCAGGTGTTGACGCAGTCCATCGTCATGCGTTCAAAGTCCGGGACCATCCGCGTGGTTGACGGCGAGCACCAGGAGCACAAGTGGGAGACCTACAGTAAGCAGATCTGATGGTCAACGTCGCAGCGTGTGCGCCAGCCTGGAGAGGGCTCGGCGCAGACGTGGCGTCGTGCTGCTGACCACGCTACGGGTGGACCGGAGCCCCCTGTACAGCCGGTAGCGCAGGCTCGCAACGGGCAGATCCCAGGTGCCGGTGTAGGTGACTCCGGCCCCTCCGAACGACTGCTTGAAGCGGGTGAAGCCAGCCCATTTGTGGTCCGGTTGATCCGGAGGTGCTACACCCCACATGTCCGCTGAAGGTACTTCCCTGTTGTGTGCGTCCAATAGCAGCTGGACGACGACGGCGACGCCCGCGCTGAGTTTGCGGAAGTCGTCGTCGGCCGCGGCGTGTGCGTAGACGCGTTCGTCGGGGGTGTCGTAGGTCAGGGCTGCCGCGATGGGCCCATGATCGGTGAGCTCCGCGATGTACAGTTCTGCGGCACCGGCAGGCATGAGCACACGTGCCGCCGTGCGCAGATAGTCGGCTGAGTGGCTGGTGAACTCTCGTTCTTCAGCGGTTTTGGCAAGGAAACCAATGAGGATCTCGATGTCCTGAGGATCGCGTGAGGACCGGATGCTTACGCCCTTTTTGCCGACGTTTCGGTAGACGTTACGGTTGCTACTGCGCATTCCAGCAAGGATTTTCTTGGGCTCTTCCTGGAGATCGATGAGCCAGCTGTGCCGGGGTTGGACGTCCAGGGGCGCCGGGCGCAGGCCGAGCCCGCGGAGCACCTCGTCGATATCCGTTCCATCGTCGGTATTGACTGGTTCCACCCGTACGTAGAAGGCGTTGTTCGTCCGGGCGAGGTCCTGCAGTGCTGCGAGGGCCTCAGCCAGAGAACGGGGGTCTTCTGCCACTGGTCCGTAAGGGCAGTAGAGGGATGGCCCGAGCAGGCTCGATTCGACGATAGCCACGAAGCTCCACCCAGTACCAGAGACCGTGTGAACGGTTTTGCCGAGTTCTCGCTGAAAAGTTGCCCAGATGTCCGTCTGCAGTACTGGAGTTCTCACGGCTGGTCTGCTTCCTGGTGTGGGATGGTGACACCGAACGCCAAGAGAGCATCGCTCCCGGGCTCATGATGTGGAGTAACACTTACTGGCGCGTCGGAAGCGGCGACGAAGGCGCTCTCACCCTGTGCCAGAAAGAGTGTCGTCTCCGCAGAGCGAAGTGTTAGTTCACCGGTGACCACGAGGACAAGGACGGGGCCGTGCTGTGCCAGCGGCACGTTCGTTCGTCCTCCCGAGGACGTGATTTTCTGCAACTGGAATTCGGAACAGGGTGGCTGCAGTAGCTCTTGGCCAGTTGGCGTGCCGTTCACCTGGAGCCGGGGCACGTCCAGCGGCGTGAAGTTGACCGTTTTCATGAGTTCGCGGGTATCGACGTACTTTTTCGTGAGGCCCCCTCGAAGGACGTTATCCGAGGACGACATCACTTCGATGCCCAAGCCGCGCAGGTAGGCGTGGATGTTCCCCGCGGGTAACCAGATTGCCTCTCCCCGCTGGAGAGTCACCAGGTTGAGCAGGAGTGAAAGGACCGAGCCAGCATCTTGGGGATAGTCGCTGGACAGGGATGCGGCGGTGGTCAGGGCCGGGTCAGTTCCTTCGGCATCGGCCAGGGTTCTCAGGGCAGCGTCGTAGGCATCTCGGCAGTCGGGGTCCGAGTGAAGCAGGCGGTCGAATACGGTGTACAGCGAATTCTCATGGGCATCGGATCGGAGAATATCTGCCAGCTCTTGCAACTCTGCTGCGGCTGGCTCTTCCTGTACGGAGTCAGCCAGCTGGGAAAGGAACCGGGCGGAGTCGACCAGCGGACGAAACCCACAGAGCGCGGTGAAATCGGTTAGCGCGTAGAGCATTTCGGGTTTGTGATTGTCATCGCGGTAATTGCGGTGCGGCGCATCGTGGGGGATTCCGGCCGTGTTCTCTGCAGCGAAACCAGACTGGGCCTGTTCACGGGTTGGGTGGACCTGAAGTGAGAGGGGGGCGCCAGCTGCCAGCACTTTCATGAGGAAGGGTAGTCGACCGTAAGCGTTAGCGATAGGTGTCCCAAGAAGTGACTCGGGGTGGGAAGCGATGAGTTCATCAAGAGCGGTTGCTGTTCCGTCCAGTTCAGCCAAGGACGGTGAGTCTGGGTGGGCGCCGACCCACAGCTCGGCTTCCGGCTCTCCTGAGGGCGAGCGCCCAAAAAGTTCTGCCATGGCGGTCTTTGACCCCCACGCATAGTGTCGGAGCTCGTTGTGCAGCGTGTACACAGGAACCTCTTTCGCATTCGATGATTGGGGTTGCTTCCCGGGGTCGTAGACGGATCAGCCCGGCGTGCACTCTCCATTGTCCGCCAATAGTGTCTCTAGAGTGGCCGCATCACCGTTGATGGCCAGCTGTCGCAGATACTCCTCAGTGATGTCCTCATCGGCTGCGGGGAACGTAACGCGTTCGACGACGGCCGTGCGGGTCAATGCTGGGGGTTCATCTGCCGCGGGAAGGGACTGAGGTTCGGCGGATGCTGCGAGCTTTTCCTGAACACGGCTGTGGATCTCGTTGAAGTCCGGGTAAGTGACGAAGTTGTCCTGCGGTGTTCCGAAGTCTGGTGGACCGATGGTGAGTCGCTGGACTTCGTGCCCCTTGGCCTTGACGGCGAGGTCGACGAAGCTGCCCAACTGTTCGCGGGCAATGTCGGTTTCCACAAGCTGGGTTCCCGCACTGGCAATGGCCTCGAACCGGGACAGGACGGTGGCTGGGTCCAGCTGGGCAATCATGGCTGCCTGTACGCACTGTTGCCGTTGGATGCGGCTGTAGTCGGTGACGAACTCACGTGAACGTGCGTACCAGAGGGCGTGATACCCGTCCAGCGTTTGCTTCCCAGGGGCGATCCACTCGCTGGGCGGATAGTGGCGAATGGGGTTAGTACCGGGTATCTCACCAGAGGTGATCGGAACCCAGCCCCCGGCCGTTACGGTGATGCCGCCCATGGCGTCGACGAGCTTTTCAAAGCCTGCCATATCGACGATTACGTAGGCCTGTACCTCGATACCAAGTACTCCGGAGGCTGCGTCCATCATGGCTTCAGCCCCGGGGTCGTCGGAGTCGGGGTAGAGGTCCGCATAGTTTCGAAGGACTTCGGGGTAGAGGCTGTTGATGATGCACTCATCGCCGCAGTTGTAGCCGTCCGGCCAAACGCTGGTTAGTGGCGAGTCTGCCGGGAACTGCGCGTTCTGGAGGTTTCTGGGAATGCTGACGATGACAGTCTGACCAGTTTTGGCGTCGAGGCTGACTACCGAGATGCTATCGGGACGGCGGCCCAGCCGGTCTTCTCCGGCGTCGCCGCCCATGAGTAGGAAGTTGTAGCGGCCGTCGACGGGATCGAATGCGGGGCCAGCCTGAAAAATGTTACCCAGTGTGCTGCGGCCCACTGTGAGCACGTATGCCGCGTAACTCAGGCTTCCGCTCGTGAGCAGCATCAATATAGCGAGGACACTGGCGATGACGGGCCGCAGTTTTCGCTTGAGCAGGATCGGCTGAATGATGCGCGCGGTATTGATGAAAAGGACGGCCCAGCCGATGGCCAGGAACACCAGAGTCGCAATGATGAGCAACGACCACCAGCGGTGGGTGACAATGTTGACCAGTAGGGACCGATTGATCAGTGCCAACAGAACCGCAATGACGACGACGGCCCAGGAGGTGAGCGTTACGCGTAGTGCCTTCCTGCCGAGGCGGCGGTTGCCTGCGACGATCTGTGCCGATCCCGGAAGGAGGAGCGTCATGAACAGCAGAAGGAAGGCTCGCTTGGCTAGTTGCCTGCTGGAGGCACCCTCGGGGTACCGCACAGGGTCTGTCATGGCGGAGGCACCGATGTGCCCCTGTTGTACCACTTACTGGGCTCCGCTGGTGGTGCCGGGGGTGCGGCGCAGGGCATCGCCCTTTTCTATCGCGGTCTGCCTGAGCTCCGTCGCAAAACGCTGGAGTTGCTTCTGAAGGGATTCAGCCAATGAGTCTGTTGCCGAAGCAAGGATACGGACCGCGAGGAGCCCCGCGTTTCGCGCTCCCCCAACGGAGACTGTTGCCACGGGCACCCCGGCGGGCATCTGAACGATGGAGAGCAGAGAGTCCATTCCATCCAGATATTTGAGGGGGACGGGCACACCAATGACGGGCAGCGGCGTCACTGAGGCCAGCATGCCCGGAAGGTGAGCGGCTCCGCCGGCTCCCGCAATGATGATGCGGAGTCCACGTGACTGGGCGTTGCGGCCGTAGTCGATCATGTCCTCAGGCATACGGTGCGCTGAGACGACGTCGGCCTCGTACGGTATCCCGAATTCCTGCAGGGCTTTCGCAGCAGCTTCCATCACGGGCCAATCGGAGTCCGAGCCCATGACAATTCCAACGATTGGGGTGTTCTGGCGTGCGGTCACTGCACATCCTTCGTGGTTGCGGTGCCGCTGATGATGTCCGCGACCCTGGTTGCGGAAGCCCGCGCGTCATCGAGGGCTTCCGGAGACGCCGCGGTGACATTGACGTGACCTATTTTACGACCTGGCCGGACGGATTTGCCGTAACCGTGGATTTTGGCGGATGGATCCGCAGCCAGGGCTTGTGGGTAGGCGCTGAACAGGTCCTGGTTGGAGCTCCCGAGGTAGTTCTTCATGATGGTTCCAGCGCCGTGATTTTCGGTGGATCCCAGTGGTAGGTCCAGCACGGCTCTCAGATGCTGTTCAAACTGTCCGGTCACGGCTCCGTCCATGGTCCAGTGTCCGCTGTTGTGCGGGCGCATAGCCAATTCGTTGATAAGGAATCCGCGTCCCTGACCGGGCGTTTCGAAGAGTTCCACGGCCATGACGCCGGTAACGCCGAGTTGTTCTGCGAGCGCGATGGCTGCCTCCGTAGCCGCGGCTGCGGTATGGGAGTCCAAGTTTTGGGCGGGGGCTATCACTTCATCACATACGCCGTCCACCTGAATGGAGTGGGCAATGGGCCAGGCTCTGGTTTCTCCGGAGGGGCTCCGGGCGATCAGCGCCGAGAGCTCCCGACTGAAGGTCACTTTCTGCTCAGCGAGAAGGTCGGTGCCGGTGAACCAGTCGGTTGCCGATGTGGCAGCTGCAGCATCTTCGAGGATTCTGACGCCTTTGCCGTCGTACCCTCCGCGCGGTGTTTTCAGCACGATTGGCCAGCCAATACGGTTGCCGAATGCCACCAGTTCCTCAACGTTTCCGACGGCCGCCCATTCTGGGTTGGGAAGCCCCAGACGGTCAACGGCGGTACGCATCACGAGTTTGTCCTGGGCGTGGATCAGGGCCTCGGGGCCGGGTTGGACGTTCACGCCCTCGGCCACCAGCGCCTGCAAGTGTTCGCTGGGAACGTGTTCGTGGTCAAAGGTCATGGCAGAAAGACCCTGAGCGAAGCGTCGAAGCGTTGGCAGGTCCTTGTAGTCGCCAACAACTGTGTTGCCGGTTACCTGGGCTGCCGAAACACCGGGCGCTTCGGCCAGGACACGGATGTCAATGCCGAGGGCTGCGGCTGCGGGAACCATCATTCGGGCGAGCTGGCCGCCGCCAACGACGCCTATCACGGGAAAAGTCACTTGATAAGGGTACCGAAACGTGGGCGCGGAACCGTTCAGGGGTATCGGCGGTGCGTGATGAGGCACGATTCTTGGCATTCTTTCAGCCGTGGCGACTAGAATTCTGTAGAAACCGTCCGACGGCGGCGACAACTTACCGTACGGCGGAGGATAACTTGGGTTCACTAATCGAGCGCATGAGGGGGCTTGCCTCCCTTTTCTGGCGTGAAGTGGCCAAGTTTGGCACGGTCGGCGGAGTGGCTTTTGTCATCGACAACGGTCTGACGTGGATTCTCATGCACTCGAGCATGGACGGAAGTCAGACAAAGGCGCGGTTTGTCGGCGCCTCGGTGGCCACCATTTTTTCGTGGCTCGCGAACCGGTTGTGGACGTTCCGCCACCGCCGTCAGTCCAATGTCGGTCGTGAACTCGGTATGTTCCTTCTGATCAATGGGATCGGTATTGGAATCTCCACCGGTTTCACTGCCATCGCAGAGTACTGGTTGGGGATCTCCGAAAATACTCCGCTGTTTTTCGCAGGCGTCATCGGCATTCTTGTGGCCACCGTGGTGCGCTTCTTCGCGTATCGGTTCTGGGTTTTCAATGAGGAGCTGGACGCGGAGCCCGAGTGGAGACAGGACCACGTTATTTTTGAACACGGCCATGCCCAGCACAGAGCTGGAATCAACACTGATTCCGACCAGAAGCGGACGGCGGGTCAGCCTACGTCAGGTCCGGACGGGCGCTGATCCGCTCAGTGGCGAGTAGCCGGTCGGTCACTGCGGTGTCCGGACTGACCACCACCACACACCCTTGACTAGACCAGGCTGCAAGGGCCTTGAGGAGGACGACATCGAGCTGCTCGTCTCCGGCCTGTAGGAGGACCGTTGAGGCTCCAAGCGCGCCGGTGGGCAGTAGCTCGTTGAAGGCGAGCGTTGCCTCGCGTCCAAACAGGGCAGGGTCATTGGCTTCGCCCTGTCCCTGCAAGAAATAAACGTCGCCGTGAGCTCGAACTTCCGCGGCGTAGTCCAGACCTGAGGATGGCAGGGTGCCGGACCAGCTGGTTTCGAGCGCACCGAGTGCTACGGCTACCGGCGTTCCGGCTGAAGATTCCAATCGAGCGGCATCGGTGGCCACTGTAGCCAGAATGTCGCCAGGTTCGACGTCGACTCCTCCTGGCGTTCGGACAGCGCACCCAACCTGCCAGCTCGCCAGGGCCCAGATCAGGGTCTTCCAATGAGGGGGCATCGCGAGGTCGATGATGAATCCGGGCTCGGCGTCGAGTTCATCCACGAGCAGGTTTGACGTTTTGGACACCCAGTTGTCGAGAACCTTTCCGGATAGTTCGATTCTTTCCTGGCCCGGCCCGTACCAGATGAGTCGCGGTGAGCTTGGGTTTGTCGTGCGGAGTGCTTCCAGCAGATCGGGCACGGATGTGGGGTGTGCGTTGGTCATGAGAGGGGTTCCTGTCAGTTCGCTGTGAATCGTGGCGGGGGACGGCGCGCCCGGGGTACCGTCAGGATAACGGGCGTGGCGTATCCGTGATCGCGACGATGTTTAGATAAAATCCCGATCTCCACTTGACTGTAGGCGACTTACACGCGTGTAATTAGGTATCCGATCGCGTCTCGGCAATCGAATATATGAAATCGTTATATACGTCGGCAGGGTAAGAGCAGTATTCGCCAACAAGACTTTGTGTAACTGGGAGGGCAACATGGGGCAGGCACAGCAGGAACCAAACGTCATAGCGGAACAGGCCGCCGTACGGTATGGATCCAGAGGTGTACCCGTTGACTGGTACGTCGACCCGGCGGATCCAGAGGCATCGGACCGGCATCGTGAGTCCATTATGCGTTCTCTCGAAGACCAGGCCACATCGTTCCTTGCTGTCCACGAAGCCCTTGAGCCTGATACGGATGGCACGGTCACGGCGTTCGTCGCCCCCCATAGCATTCCTACGCCGGATAAGGTCCAGGAGCCTGTAGGCCAGCCTGCCAGCCAGCCTGTTTGGATCGGCCTCCCCGGTTCCGACTTCGACGATGATAACGACGGTGAGCTCTCCTGGCAGACCGATGCTCTGTGTGCACAAACTGACCCGGAAGCGTTCTTCCCGGAAAAGGGTGGCTCCACCCGCGACGCGAAGCGCGTATGCGGCGCCTGCAACGTCCGCTCCCAGTGCCTCGAGTACGCCTTGGCTAACGATGAGCGCTTCGGCATTTGGGGTGGAATGTCCGAGCGCGAGCGTCGGCGGTTGAGGAAGCAGGCAGTCTAATTCTTCTGCACGACCGGGTTACCGCTGTTGTCGTCGCCCACAACGGAGCCTCATACCTTCCTCAAACACTCAAAGCTCTGGGTCAGCAGACCCGGCCGGTGGACTTCCATATCGGCGTAGACACTGGCTCAGACGATGCCTCGGCGTCAATGCTGCAGCTGCAGCTACCGGTGGGCAGCCCGGTTCTGGGCTCATCGGGAAGAGCCGGATTCGGGTCAGCGGTGGAAACCGCGCTCACCGAGTTGAAGCCCGTCGGAACGGATGGCGACCAAACGGTTCAGGAATGGATCTGGTTGATCCATGACGATGGCGCTCCAGAGCCTAGGGCACTCGAAGAACTGCTGCTCGCCGTCGAGCGCGCCCCATCAGTGACCGTCGCTGGCGCGAAACAGGTGGAGTGGGAATCTCCCCGCAAGCTGGTGGACGTGGGACTATCCATCAGCCGGTGGGCGGAGCGGCTGACACTTATTGATACAGATGAACTTGATCAGGGCCAGTATGACGGGCGGAGCGATGTTTTTGCCGTTAACTCCTCCGGCATGCTGGTCCGCCGGGATGTGTGGGAGAAGCTCGAAGGTTTTGATTCGGCCTTTCCAGGTTCTGGCGACGACGTTGACTTCTGCTGGCGCAACCGGCTCGCCGGCCACCGCGTGGTGGTGGTTCCCTCCGCTGTTGTCCGCCATCGCGGACACCGTCCTAATCAAGCCTCGGGGCATCGCGCGGCGCGTAAAGCTGAGGTCTTCCTACGGTTGAAGCATTCACCGCTGTGGATGGTGCCATTTCTGGCGTTGGGAGCAATCCTCGGAGGCATCGGCAGGTTTCTGATCGATGTGCTTGCCAAGCGTCCAGGCCATGGGTTCGGGCAGCTTGTCGCCAGTGTCGCCGCCACCTGCCGCCCCCTTCAGCTTTATCGGTCACGTCGCAGCGCCGCACAAACCAGACGGCTCTCCAGGAAACTGGTGCGCGGCCTCACCACAGAACGTCGAGAGGTATGGGCCCACCGTCGATCGTTGCTCGAATCGTTGAGTGCTGGCAGCGTTGTGGGAGACGGAACCGGATCAGACGACGGCGGGACTTACGTTCCATCCGGTGATGCAACGGAGGACTTCACTTCTCTGGCAGCGCCCTCGCGTGTCTGGGCGGGCGCAGGCGCTGTTGCGGCAACAGCCATTCTTGCAGCGGTGTCGCTGGTGGCGATGTTCAGATTCATCGGTGCGCCTGCACTGGCTGGCGGAGCACTGCTGCCACTATCTCAGTCCATCGCAGCTGTGTGGAACAACGCGACCAGCTGGTGGGTTTCGGTGGGGTCCGGGGCCCCCGGCCACGGAGATCCGTTCGACTACGTATTGTGGCTTTTTGCGCTGCTGGGTGGCGGCAACGGAAGTACTGCCGTCGTCGCCTTCATCTTTCTTCTCCTGCCTCTTGCGGGTTTGTCCGCGTGGATAGCGGCGGGAGCGTTTACCCAACGACGTGCTCTGCGCTTCTGGGCCGCCATGTTCTGGGCCTGTGTTCCTGCCCTGCAGGTAGCCATGGGCAGCGGCCGCCTCGGCGCCATGGTGGCTCATCTGCTGCTGCCACTTGCAGCGCTGGGAGTCGTCCGCGCCGTGGGCGGTGCCCGGCCACGGGCCAGCATGGCCACACATCGGGCCAACAGCCCTGATGTTGTCCTCAAACCAGGGATCAACGGTGTGCCCAGCTGGACAGCTGCTGCCGCAGCAGGCCTGGTACTGGCGATCATCACCGCGGGGGCGCCCGTGTTGTTCCCGTTCACCGTAGTGGCCATCGTCGTCATCATGGTGGCAAGCGGACGCAAGGGTAAAACGCTCTGGTGGTCGTTGCTGCCATCAGCGGCCGTTTTTGCACCCTCCGTACTGGCGGCGTTCGATAACCCTCGCGCGCTGCTTGCCGATCCCGGGCGTGCTATTGCCTTTGACGCGGCCGCACCGTGGCAGCAATTACTCGGATACCCGGTAGCTTTCGAGCCCTTCATCGGGCTGAGCCTTCCAGATCCTTTTGCGGACGGCCCCTGGGCTCTTGTGGCCGCGCTGGTGATCGGGGGGCCGGTCATCTTGCTCGCCGCGATTGGCCTGTTCAGATCTGTTGCACGCACCGCGATGGTCCGTGCGGTCTGGGTGTTAGCGGCCTTGACTATAGCGCTGAGCGCCGTGACGGGACAGGTGGCTACGGCTCTGGGCTCAGGCTTCCTCGTCACCGCTTTCACAGGTTCCGTGGTGTCCGTACTCGTTCTGCTGCTCCTCATCGCGGCCTTGATCACGGCCGATGGCTTTTCGGCGTCCATGCAAGCCCAAGAGGGCCGAAACTACCGCCGGACCCGTTTAACGGCCGTCGTCGTCGGGCTGGTTCTCGCAGCTGGTCCCGCCACGAGTCTTGCAGTCTGGACTGTTCCCCAGCTAACCGGACCGGATCCGGTAGCCAAGGAGACTACTCTCATGGGTACAGAAATGGAGCTCGAATCGCACACGGAACGGACCCTTCCGGCGACCGCGGCGGATCAGGGCACCAGCGAACAACATGCAAAGTCCTTGCAGCTGCGGGTGGCCGACAACGGAACGTACCAAGCCGTCCTGATGTCCGGAGGCGGAACCACCATGGACCAGCTATCCGGGGTGTACGCGGCGCTGCCTATCGACGGACTTCCTGGATCTGAGACGGTGCGCGAGGCCGACGGTGCGGATCAGGCTCTCCGACAGGTGGTGGCAGCCATCACTGGCGCATCGGGGGTTGATCCCAGACAGACACTTCGTGCACTCGGTATCGGATTCGTGGTTCTCCAGGAAACGGATACAGCTGCCGAACTTGTTGCCAGCAGGATAGACGCCGTGCCCGGCCTGAACGCCGTGGGTAAGACGTCCAACGGTTGGCTGTGGCGGGTCGCAGGTCCACTGGAGAAAAACGGGACGGAAACGCTGGCTTGGCAGACCGGTCACGTTCGGATTGTCGACGGCGATGGCGACACCCTTTCGCTGGTTGACTCAGGGCGCGACTGGGTTGACACCACTATCGAAGAAGGCGCTGAAGGGCGTCGTCTGGTCCTGTCAGAACGCTTCGATGCCGGTTGGCACGCGACCCTGAACGGCAAAGAACTACCGACCGAATCCGCCGATTGGGCGCAATCCTTCGAATTGCCTGCCACCGGCGGTAATCTCCGTGTACATTTCGTTACTCCATGGGAGCCGTGGGTCAATGTGGGCCAGATCATTTTGATTGGCCTCACACTGCTGCTGGCTATTCCCGTGCCTGCCCGGCGTCGTCATCCCTCCAGAGTTCCGGGCCGAAGTGGCCTCCACGACAAGCGCGCACACCGGGACGACGATGCAGCGAACTACCTACCAGAGGATGCTCCCGAAGAACACGCGAGTCGAGGGCGACAAACCGCCGCGTCGAACCGCGTTCTAGAGGACGAACGCCGAGCTAAGGAGTATGCCGGTGGGCGCAAAGACCGATAAAGCGAAGAAAATCAGGGCCGCAAAGATCAGTGGCGCCAAAAGACTACGGCGAACCTGGGCCAAGCAGATTGCCGGCGCGCTGACCGGAGTGGTCCTTCTGGGAGCCGTAGCCGTTTTCTCCTCTGGATACGGAGGCGCTGCTTGGACCTCAGCGGGACGGCCAATCGCTGTCCCCGAAGCACAAGTACCACCTGGTACCTATCAGGGTGTCTGTCCCGGACAACTGATTCTCGCCGACGACACCTCCGAGGGGACAGACCCGGACTTCAGCCCCGTTTCCGAGTCAGCCAAGACAGCCATATCAGCAACGGTCCTGTCCGACCTGACCGGCATTCCGCCGGCCAGCTCCATCACTGCCCTCGACAGCAGTAAGCCATTGAAGAAAATCTCCGGGACGGAACCGTCTCAAGACGTCGGAACCGAATCACCTCCGCCAGCCAGCAACAAGGACGGGCTGACGCAACTGAAAGCCGCCGTCGAGCGAGGTGTGAAAACTTCCAAAGCCACCGTGGTCACGGCCGAACCGCAGTCGGGTCAAGAGTCCACGGCCAAGGGCGTGATGGGCTATACAGCCTCAGATGGAGATCTTCGCGGGCTCGCCGTCGCTAACTGCCGTCCGGCCTCGAACGATTTCTGGTTGGTGGGTGCGGGAACAACAGTGGGGGTCTCTTCCGTACTCACCCTGCGAAACCCGCAAAAGTCACCGGCAACGGTCAATCTGGAGCTCCATGGTGCCGACGGACCGTTACAAGCCGCCGGAAGCCGGGGTTTACTCATCGGGGCGGGTGAGAGCCGGTCCGTGAATCTGGCCGGACTCGCAGCGAATCAGGAGCGCCTCGCTGTTCATGTGCAGAGTACCGGCGGCGCCGTGGCTGGCAGCATCCAGCACAGCGTTCTGCGCGGACTGAACCCCGGTGGTGTTGAGCTTATTCAAGCGGCGGCGCCCTCATCCACGACTCAGGTCGTCACGGGAATTCGGGTTCAGGACCCGAAGGTAACGCAAAAGATCAGCTCCAAGAAGAGCTATGCGTCGGTCAAACCAGAGCTACAGGTAGTGGTGCCCGGTGTTACGGACGCAGTGCTCGACATCAGAGTTTCTCATGATGGGGGCCCCGTGGAGCTACCCGGTGGCGGAGTAGTAACGGCTCCTGCCGGAGCAACAACGCACATACCACTGGACTCGCTACCCGAAGGAGTGTTCACTGCTGAAATCTCCTCGGACGTATCCGTGGTTGCTACCGCCAGGGTTAGCAACGGAACAAAGGCAGAGGAACCGGTCGACACCGCGTGGGTTTCGTCATCGGCGCGGCTGGGAAGCCAGCATCTGCTGGTGTTCCCTGCAGGCGTGGACGCAACGCCAACGCTGGCGTTCGGCGCTCCTGATGGGAGAGCTGAGATTCGATTGACGGGGATAACTTCAGACGGAAAGCTGTTGGGGGAGAAGGTTATTGGTATAGCCGGTGAAACCACGGTCACAGTTTCGCGTCAGGACATCGCCGGCGACAAAGAGATCTCCGCGGTGATGATCAGCGCCTCCGGTGACCCCGTCTATGGATCGCAGATTCTTCGCTCCGGTAGCGGACCCGGGCTGAGTATCGTTCCTGTTCCCGAGACCTCCGTCGGTCGTCAAAGCGTGAAGGTCAGTCTGGGGTACTAGGCCTGGACGGTCCTGAACTTAGGGGCGGGACTCTCCGTAGCCTGGATCTACCGCTTCAGGCGGAAGGCCCAGGAGCACACTGAGCTGTTCAACGATCACATCGTGGATCAGATCAGCCCGGGGAAATCGGTCCCGGGCGGCAGTCTCCACGGGGCAGCGGTAAACGGTGATGACCGCTGGACGTCCGGGCTGAGCGGGGGTATTGGACGCCAACGGGACGCGCTCCTGCCACGTGGCCAGCTCTTCGAGTCTTTCGGGGATGTCATTGACCACGAACTGTATGTCCGAAACTCTCACACCCCAGAGCTGTTCCAAGCGCTGCACGGACTCCGCTACCCACCCCTCAAAACGCTCGCCCCGTGAGCGTGAACCCGGCAGATGCTGCGGAATGAGATCCCCGCGCAGACTCCTGCCGTGGCGACGCCGTCTGCGGGCAGTGGTTCCCCGGCGGCCTGCATCTGGTCGGGAAGAACCCGTGGTTCCTCCCGTATCTGAAGACGCCGGAAGATCAATGCGCAGCCCTCGCTTTTCCTCCATGACCCGACTCTAGCCCGACCTGCCGGTACAGGCAGTAGGATTGATGCTTGTGAGATCAATGCGGCGGTGTTCAAGATCAGTGTGCTCGGAGGCAGCCATTGCCACACTGACCTATGTCTACGCTGATTCCACCGCGGTCCTTGGCCCGCTTGCTCTTTACGCCGAACCCCATTGCTATGATCTCTGTCCCGAACACGCGGACCGTTTGACGGTACCGCGCGGATGGGAAGTGTTGCGGCTCGCCATCTCGGAACAGCCGCAACCCCCCAACCCGGATGATCTTCTTGCATTGGCCGATGCCGTGCGAGAAGCCGCTGCAGAGCACCGTCCAGAGACGGGCCGCGGCAGCAGGCCACCCGCAGCTCGTGGACATTTAGAGCCTCCACCCGGAACAGAAAACACGCGGCGCGGACACCTGCGCATTCTGCGCGATCAAACCTAGAAGATAGGCTTGGCGCACGTCTTCTGCTGAAAAGAGTCCCATCATGTTACGAATTTCCGCAGGCCTGTTGTCTGTATTGCGTTGCCCGGTCACCGGTTCAGCGCTGGCCCAGGACGGCAACGAGCTCCTTTCCACTGTCCCGGGTCCCCAGGGCGAGCCCCTGCGTTATTGCATTGACAACGGCATCCCCGTACTCCTCCCAACCCGCTGAAGGACATCTCCATGACGTTTGATTACAAGGTCGCCGATCTTTCCCTCGCAGAGGCAGGACGACACCAGATACGTTTGGCGGAACATGAGATGCCCGGCCTGATGGCGCTGCGTCGCGAGTACGCGGATTCCCAGCCACTCAAGGGAGCCCGTATTGCGGGTTCCCTCCACATGACCGTCCAGACTGCCGTTCTGATAGAGACACTCACTTATCTGGGAGCTGAGGTTCGCTGGGCTTCGTGCAATATCTTCTCCACACAAGATGAAGCTGCGGCCGCCGTCGTCGTAGGCAGCGGCAGCGTCGAAGAACCCACCGGTGTTCCCGTTTTTGCGTGGAAAAACGAATCGCTGGAAGAGTATTGGTGGACCGCGGAACAAATCCTTACCTGGCCTGCTGACCAGCAAGGGAATGTTGGTGGTCCCAACATGATCCTCGACGACGGCGGAGACGCCACCATGTTGCTGCATAACGGCGTGGAGTTCGAGGCCGCCGGTAGTGTTCCTCCGAATCCCCAGGAAAACGATCCCGACTATTCCTACGAGTACACGGTCGTGTTGGATACCCTACGACGCACCCTTCAGAGCAACCCGCAGAAGTGGACCAGCATCGCCGCGGGAATTCGCGGGGTCACAGAGGAAACCACAACCGGTGTCCATCGCCTCTACAAACTCGCTGAACAGGGCACGCTCCTTTTCCCGGCCATCAACGTCAACGACTCAGTGACCAAGTCCAAGTTCGACAACAAATACGGTATCCGGCATTCACTCCCGGATGGAATTAACCGTGCCACGGACGTTCTGATCGGCGGTAAGGTCGCCGTGGTATGCGGCTATGGCGACGTCGGCAAGGGTGCGGCAGAAGCACTGCGTGGTCAGGGTGCCCGGGTTATCATCACCGAAATCGATCCGATCTGCGCGCTGCAGGCGGCCATGGACGGTTACCAAGTTGCTCAGCTCGAATCGGTAGTGAAATACGGCGATCTTTTCATCACGACGACGGGCAATAAGGATGTCATCATGGCCGAGCATATGAGCCTCATGAAACATCAGGCCATCGTTGGGAACATCGGCCACTTCGACAACGAAATCGACATCGCCGGTCTCGGACGGGTCCCTGGAATCAGCAGAATCGAGATCAAGCCGCAGGTTCACGAGTGGGTATTCCCGGCAGATGACACGGGCAAGGGAGGCCACTCGATCATCCTGCTCTCAGAAGGACGCCTACTGAACCTTGGCAATGCAACGGGCCACCCGTCCTTTGTCATGAGCAACTCATTTGCCAACCAGACCATCGCCCAGATTGAGCTGTTCACCAAACACGATCTCCAGAAGGACGATGGTTCACCGGAGTACGCCAAAGAGGTGTACGTTTTGCCGAAGGTCTTGGATGAGAAAGTGGCACGCCTTCACCTCGGTGCGCTCGGCGTCGAGTTGACGGAACTGACCAAGAGTCAGGCCGAATACCTTGATCTTGACGTGGCGGGACCATATAAGGCAGATCATTACCGGTACTAGACCGAGTCAGCCTGGGGAGGCGCAAAGCATGAGTACAAAGAACGGTACAGGGAAGCGGCGCTGGAAAATCGGCGTGGCAGTCCTCGTCGGGGTCCTCGTCGCCGGTGGCGGAGCGGCGGCGCTGACCGCACCCTCATGGGCTGGAGGCACAGCCTTCGCGGCAGAGCCTTCGTTGCGACCGGCCCTTTCCGGTCAGATTGCCAAGGAAATCCGTTTCAGCGCCACTCCTGCCAGGGACGCCACGGGTATCAATCCGGCGGACGCTCCAGTAATCACCTCTGAGAATGCCAACATCTCCAGCGTTGAACTGCGTGCAGAAGGTGCTGCGGACTCAGTGGACGGAAAGTTGTCCGGAGACAAACGGACGTGGAGTGCTACAGAACCGCTGGTCTTCAACACCGAATATTCTTTTGACATCACTTTGACGGATTCAACAGGACACCAGGTTCAGGAACAGCGGACGTTTCACACGGTCAAGCCCGCGAACGAAGCCGATGGACGTATCTACCCACTTGACGGCGCCGACATGGGCATCGGTCAGCCCATTGAAATCAACTTCAGCGAGCCGGTGACCAATAAGGAAGACGTGGAAAAAGCCATCAAGGTCACGTCCACATCCGGGCAGACGGGAGCGTTCTACTGGATTAGCGACACCAAGGCCCGCTACCGGCCCAAAGAATTCTGGAAGCCGAATAGCAGCATTACCGTGGAGATGAATCTCTTCGGCGTCGACTTCGGCAACGCCATGATCGGTAACGCAGACGTCAGCTCTTCATTCACAACCCACAACAAACGCGTCGCCATGGTGGACAACAAAACCAAAACCATGAAGATCTACCTTGATGGCAAGTATGTGCGGTCCTTTCCCGTCACTCTCGGCACCAAGGAATGGCCATCGCTTGAGGGATATCAGGTGGTCATGGATCAGTACGCTCGCACCGAATTCCGCGCAGAGACCATCGGTTTGGACAAGGACGATGACTTCTACTACAAGCCGGTGATGGTGAACAATGCGAGCCGCCTAACCAACGGCGGAGTCTTTGTGCACGAGGCACTTCCCGCAGCACAGCCGGTACTCGGTAAGACCAACGTCTCTCACGGTTGCATTGGAATGTCGCCTGAAGGGGCCAAATACTTCTATGACACGTTTGGTCCCGGTGACCTGGTCAAAGTGGAGAACACCAACCATGGACCCATGTTCGTGTGGGATGGGTACGGTGGTTGGAACATGAGTTGGGATGAGTGGACCTCAAACTTCATTCAGCCGCTCACTGACTGAACGGCAGCTTGTGCAGGCGATCTGAAGCTGCGTTGAGCCGTTCGCGTTGCGCTGAGAGCCGAGAGAAATCGCGCTCCCGTCGCTGAGCCGTAACCGCCTGGAGGAACTCCTCAGGGGTTGTCCCTTGCGGCGGTGCCGGTGACACGTAAGCACTCGTTTCGTTGGCGAGCTCAACTGAGAGAGTGCGCCTGGCTGCTACGGTCATGCGCGGCGCCTGCGAGCTGAAGGTTGTCAGCCGACGACCGAGAGAGTCCGGGAGCCTCGCCATGTCCGCGAGGACTACCCACTGCTGTAGGTGGGGTGGAGTGACCGCGAGCACCGGCGCCTGGCGGATATAGCGTTCGCGCATCGAGTAAGTTCCGGCCAGGATATCTCCCACTCGCTTTGAGCGCTCATTGAAGATCGCGACGACGAATGCCACCGCACCAGCCATGATGTAGATTTCCAAGACCGCGACCGTGCCACGAATGAAGGCGTGGCGAAAACGGATGGAACCGCCGTCGTCCCGCACAATCCTTAAACCCATCACGAGCCTGCCCAAAGATTTGCCGCGTGTGAGAGTCTCTACCGTCACCGGCAGACCCACCAAGACAAGCAGCAGCACTACGATCACGACGGTGCGAGTGAGTGCGGCATCCAGGGCGCCGCCGAGGACACCAGCGAACGCCAGAAAGACCAGGAGCAAGACCACGAGCTGAACGACGATGTCGATCAGTGCACCCAGAAAGCGCGCACCAAAAGCGGCAGGCCGTAATTCCAGCACTACCGCTTCACCAGTGATGACCGAACTCATGGAACCTCTCCTCCGTCACGGGCGGCCCCGCACAACAAGAACTCTACAGATGTGCCCGGGATAGGATGAGCCCGTGGATATGGACGCCTTTACTCAGGTCAATCAGCACGACTGGGACAGACTCGATGTGCTGGTCAAGCAACGCAAGCTGAGCGGGCAAGAGTCGGATGAAATGCTGGTGCTATATCAGCGCGTATCCACGCACCTGTCCATGATTCGTTCCATCGCTCCGGAGAGCCAACTCTCGGCTGGTTTATCGCTTCGGCTTTCACGCGCCCGCACCCGCTTCACCGGTGTCCGCTCTAACTTCTTCGAAGATCTTGCCATCTTCTTTGCCTTCTCGCTCCCTGCGGCTTTTTATCGGATTCGGTGGCTGACAGTCATTGTTGGGGTGGTATTCACCGCCATCGCGTTCGGATTCGGATACTGGGCAGCCAATACGCCAGCGGTTCTCTCTGCCATGGGTACAGACGCGCAGATGCAACAGTACGTGGAGAAAGACTTCGTCAATTACTACTCGGAAAATCCAGCAGCGTCCTTTGCTGGAGCTGTGTGGACCAACAACGCCTGGATCGCGCTGCAATGCGTGGCCTTTGGCATATCGGGGCTCTGGGTGCCGTTTGTGTTGTACCAAAACGCGCAGGGCGTCGGCATGGCTGGGGGGATGATGGCCGCACATGGCGAGCTCGGAACATTTTTCACGTACATCCTTCCCCACGGGTTCATGGAACTTACCGCCATCTTCATTGCTGGCGCTGCGGGCCTGCGGATCTTCTGGACGTGGATTTCACCCGGTCCACGGACGCGGCTGGCGGCTCTCGCGCAGGAAGGGAGGTCGTTGATGACAGTCGCCCTTGGGCTCGTTGTCGTCCTGTTCATCTCCGGGCTCGTCGAGGGTTTCATCACGCCCAGCCCCCTTCCGGTAGCGTTGCGGCTGTCGATCGGGTTCGCTGTTTTTGCCGCGTACTGGGTGTACACGCTGGTTCTCGGAAAACGGGCTTTCCAGGCCGGACATCGCGGAGACCTATCCGCCCGTGATGCCGGCGATTCAGTGATCACCGCTTGACCACCGCTTGACCACCGCTATGCTGCCTGAGCAACGCGAGGCGGTACCCGGAATGGGGTCGTGATACCGGTACGCTCGAAGATGTGAGGGGTAAGTGATCACGGACCGTAGAACATCTTCGAGAGAGGCAGCAGTGGCTGGGCAGGAAAAAGAAACCGGCACGGACGACGCATCCACCGCAGCGTCTGTCTCAGACCCCGATGCAAAGAACGATTCTGAAACCCAGCACTTCCGATTGCCTGCCCGGGATGCCCACCGGCGTGCCTCCGAACGAGATGAGGCGGCCAACGCGAAGCCGCTGCTTCCTCGTGTGCTCCAGATCCTTGTGGCCGTACTGTTCCCGTTGATCGTGGTTGCCGCATCGGTTCGGGCGGTCACGTCCTCGGTGTTCCTGTGGATCGAATACCACCGCCCCGGCTTTCCCTCGGACTCCTTTGGCTTCTCTACTGATGACCGCGTGACGTACGGCTCCTACACGGTGGACTACATCTTGAATTTTGCGTCCCCAAGATATTTGGGTGATCTCGTGGGCCCGGATGGACGGCAGCTGTTCCTCGAGAGCGAAGTCGGCCACATGCAGGACGTCAAAATGGTTCTCGCTACAGGGTTCCTGGTGGCGTTGGTGCTGGCCGTTGTCGCCATAGTCTGCTGTCTTTACCTTTTCCGTCGCTACAGCGGCGGGATTCGACGTGGGTTGTTTGCCGGTGCTGTTTCGACTCTGGTGCTCATGACTGCGCTGGCGGTGGCAGCTGTGCTTGGTTGGGAACGGTTCTTCACACTCGTGCACCAGGTCTTCTTCTCTGAGGGCACCTGGACGTTCCGGGTGGACGACACATTGATTCGTCTTTTCCCCGAACAGTTCTGGCTTGACTCAGGCATTGTCATCGGTGCACTGGTTCTGCTGGCATCGCTGGTCACACTGGTGCTTACCTGGCCAACCCGGCGGCGTCGAACGCGATCCCGAACTGCACATGAGGCTGCCCGTCGTCGGATGCGCGAAAACCTCGAATCGTCCTCAGCCGAACACTAGATCCAGCTGGGCATCCACATGCGCAAACGCCACATGTCGTAGGGGATGGTTTCCGCCGTCCAGACTGGCAAGAAGAAAGCGCTGACGCCCACTGCCAGAGCAACAAAAAGACCCACGGCCAAGATGCCCCGGTTTCGTCGGTGCGCGGACGCGTCCGCTGTCCCCAGCAGACGTCCTAGACAATAGGTGAGGCCGAGAATCAGAAACGGCAAAAAAACGATCGAGTAGAAGAAGAATGTGGTCCGCTCCGGGTAGAGGAACCATGGCAGGTATCCCGCTGCGACTCCGGCCAGAATTGCTCCGGCACGCCAGTCGCGTCCGCCTATCCAGTAGAAGAGCAATACCAGCAAGCACAGTGCTGCGGCCCACCAGATCAGTGGGTTGCCCAGCGACGTGATGGCAACGGAGCAGCTATCCACTTGACAGCCTGCCTCGCCGAGCTTGGGGTCCTCGTAGTAGAACGACGTCGGTCGGCCCAGCAGTAGCCACGACCAGGCGCTGGCTTCGTAGGAATGCTCCGAGCTGAGGCCCTGGTGAAAAGTGTAGGCGCTGCGGTGATAGTCGGCCAAGGAACGCAGCGAGTCCGGCACCCATCCCCAGACGGCCGATGGGTGGTCCTGCGCCCAGCGGCGATTGTAGCCGTCTGAGGAGAGAAGCCAGCCGGTCCACGTGCCCACATAGGTCACTGCCGCTACTGGAACCATGCAGATGAAGGCCAATACGCCGTCCTGGAGAACTGCGGCAGCAGCCCAGTGACGGATGCCAGCAATGCGCCTGGCGCTCATGTCCCAGAGCACTGTCATGATTCCGAACGCCGCAAGGTAAAACAGTCCCGACCACTTTGTGCCTACGGCCAGGCCCAGGCAAACGCCCGCAGCGATACGCCAGGGCCGCCAGAGGATCCACGGCCCGTAGAGCAGCTGGCTTGGTGTTGAACCCGCCACGAACGATGCAAGGCGGCGCCGACCCTGCTGTCTGTCCATCAGGAGCGCGCAAAAAGCAGCCAGTACCCAGAACATGAGGAAGATATCGAGCAGTGACGTCCGGGACTGGACCAGGTGTTGTCCATCGACGGCGATGAGTAGGGCGGCTACGCCAGCCAGGGCCGCGGACCGAAAAAGTTTCTGCGCCGCAAACGCGATCAGCAAGATGGAAAGCGTACCCACCATGGCAGCCGAGAACCGCCACCCGAAGCTGTTGTCTGCACCGAAGAGCAGCATGCCGAAAGCGATCATCCATTTACCCACGGGTGGATGAACTACATACTCCGGCCCCTCGCCCAGCACGCCCGGGTTGCCGGCATTGAAGGAATCGTTGGCGTTTTCGGGCCATTCCCGTTCGTAGCCTGAAATCAGAAGGGAGTAGGCGTCCTTGACATAGTATGTCTCGTCGAAAATCAGCGAATCCGGTTCACCGAGCCGGATGAAACGGAGCATTCCGCCGATGATTGCGGCGACAAGAGGCAGCCCCCAGGTGAGCAGTCCACGAGCCATCGGAGGACCATCGAGACGAAGGCGGAGCGCGGCCTCCGTGAACGCCGTCGGGATCGTCGTGATCCGCTGCGCCAGAGGGACGGATGACCCATGGAGGGAAGGATCGAGGGTTCTCTGGCTCACCGGGTCAATGCTACCGGGCCAGATGCGAACTAAGCTGGTCGAGTGCAAGACGAAACAGCTGCCGGTGAAATCACCCTGGCCGGAACGCCCATTGGAAATATCGGAGACGCCTCGGCCAGGCTTCGCGAACTGCTGGCTGGCTCGGATGTGATTGCTGCCGAGGATACTCGTCGACTACACCGGCTGTTGCAGGGCCTCCACATTGTCCCAGCGGGAAGAACCATCAGCTACCACGAGCACAATGAGGAAGCTCGCACTGCTGAGTTACTGGATCTTGTCCGCGCAGGAAATAACGTGCTCATGGTCACGGACGCGGGGATGCCCTCAGTTTCGGATCCCGGTTACCGTCTAGTGGAAGCCGCCGTTGCGCAGGGACTGCGTGTGACAACTGCTCCAGGCCCCTCCGCAGTACTCACTGCGTTGACTCTGTCGGGTCTGCCCACTGATCGCTTCTGCTTTGAAGGTTTCCTCCCGAGGAAGCCGGGGGAGCGGAAGGCCAGATTGACTGAGCTCTCGAGGGAGCAGCGGACCATGGTGTTCTTTGAGGCGCCGCACCGCCTGGAAGTCATGCTCAGGGCGTTGGCTCAAGGATTCGGCGGTGATCGGAGGGCTGCCGTTGCACGAGAAATGACCAAGCTCTATGAAGAGGTGCTTCGCGGCCCGCTAGAGGAGTTGCTGCGCTGGTCTGAGGCCAATGAAGTCCGCGGTGAAATCGCCGTCGTCGTTGCTGGTGCTCCGGACAGGGCGCCCGAGGATCCGGCAGATCACGTAGCCGCCGTAGACTCACTGGTATCCGGCGGGATCCGGCTCAAAGACGCGGTTTCTTCTGTTGCTGAGGACGCACGAATCAGCAAGCGCGAACTTTACGCGGCCGTCTTGGTCGCCCGGGGCAAGTAAGCACTGGGCGTCAGCTGACATTTTCGCATCTACAAGACCGGTTGTGCAGGTGCATAAGGTTCTAGGGACTGTGGAGTGCATAGTTGTATGGACAGTTTTTCGAAGACCGGGCTAGGTTGAGATAAAACCGGCTTCGCGGCCGGCACCCATGCACGGTACAAAACTATTGGGAGGATGCTCATGGCAATCACCGCCGAGCTTGAAACGGAAGTTCTCGACAAGGTCCCCACTGGGATTCTCATCGGAGGAACCTGGAGGGACGCGTCCGAAGGAGACACCCTCGACGTCGAAGATCCAGCCACCGGCAAAATTCTGAAGACGATCGCCAGTGCAAGCAGCGAAGACGGCGTCGCTGCTCTCGACGCAGCAGTCGCAGCGCAGGAGGATTGGGCCAAGACACCGGCTCGCGAGCGCGGGGAGATCCTTCGGCGCGCTTTCGAGCTGGTCACCGAGAGGGCCGACGAGTTTGCCCTGCTCATGACCCTTGAAATGGGAAAGCCCCTCGCTGAGGCCAAGGGAGAGGTGACGTACGGAGCAGAATTTCTTCGGTGGTTCTCTGAAGAAGCGGTGCGCACCTCCGGGCGCTACAGCACATCCCCCGATGGTAAGAGCCGCTTGCTGGTCAACAAGAAGCCCGTGGGCCCCTGCTTGCTCATCACGCCATGGAACTTTCCGCTGGCCATGGCTACCCGCAAGATCGCTCCCGCAATCGCTGCTGGCTGCACCATGGTGCTCAAGCCGGCAACACTGACCCCGCTGACGTCGCTGCTCTTCGCGGCAGTGCTCGAGGAAGCCGGTCTGCCGGCTGGTGTTTTGAACATTATCCAGACCAAGAACGCCGGTAAGGTCACCGGACCGCTGATCAAGGACGACAGGCTGCGCAAACTGTCTTTCACCGGCTCGACCGAAGTGGGCCGCAGTCTCCTCGCCGATGCCTCAGAGAAGGTCTTGCGCACGTCCATGGAGCTGGGTGGCAATGCACCCTTCCTTGTCTTCGAGGATGCCGATATCGACGCGGCGGTTCAAGGGGCCATGCTCGCCAAGCTGCGCAACATGGGCGAAGCCTGTACCGCTGCGAACCGCTTCATTGTCCACGAATCAGTGGCTGACGAATTCGCGTCCCGCTTTGCGGAAAAGATGCGGGCAACGCAGACAGCCCGTGGCACGGAGGAACACTCAACGGTTGGTCCGCTTATTGACCAGAAGTCTCGCGACAAGGTGCATTCGCTGGTATCCGATGCCCTGGAAGATGGCGCGGAGTGTGTTCTCGGTGGCAAACCGGTCGAAGGAAAGGGCTACTTCTACGAGCCCACGATCCTCACGAACGTACCCGCCCGCTCCAGGATTCTGCAGCAGGAAATATTCGGACCGGTCGCGCCGATTGTCCGCTTTTCCAGCGAGGATGAAGCAGTGGCACTCGCAAATAACACGGAGTACGGTCTGGTCGCCTATGTATTTACCCGGGATCTGAACCGTGGTCTCCGCATGGGAGAACGTCTGGACACCGGGATGCTGGGGCTCAACGCTGGCGTCGTATCAAACGCTGCGGCGCCGTTTGGCGGAGTTAAGCAGTCCGGGCTGGGCCGTGAAGGCGGCTCCGAGGGCATAGAAGAGTATCTCTACACCCAGTACGTCGGGATTGCGGACCCAACCGCTTCCTGAGGGGCTCTTAAGTCTGGCGCCACAAGGATGCCGGCCACAAAGTAGCCCTGATTCGATCCATCCGTGAGGCCTTGCCAGTCAGGGCCTCACGGACTGTTCCGAGATCCTGCCATACCGTTGGGTATCTGGAACTCAAGGCAACACCGTCCACGGTAGCGGCCCGACCGTAGCGGGCCATTTCGCAGGCCGCGCGCATACGGTCCAGCGCGGATGAACTCTCAGCGTCAAGATCCGCTTGCAAAGATAGCCGCGAGGCGAAAGTGCGCGGTGTGTCAGCAACGGTTGCTGGGTAGCCGAGGTCAAGAGCCGTGTCCTGTAGTTCTTGCCAAACAGCAGTGGCGGTGCCCAACGCCTCGGCCCTGCGGCTACGCAACTTTCGGACCCCGCACGGCATCAGAGTCAACAAGATCAAAACGGGCACGACGGCGGCCACCCAGAGGGCCCCCGGGCCATCGGTATTCGATCTTCCCGCATCAGGCTGTGCTTCAGGCTCAGGCTCAGGCTCGGTGGAAGGGGACGGGTCGTTTCTCAGGCGGTCGCGGCGGGGATCGAGTGCGTCAGCTGGGTCGTCATCGGCGCTCGCCGGGTTTTCCTGGGCGTACTGGGGTACCACTCCACGTGAGGGGGTCGGTTCGAAAGGGACCCATCCGATTCCCTCGAAATACAATTCAGGCCAGGCATGGGCATCACGTGAATTGACGGAGTATTCCTTCAGCTCCTGCCCACCGGTGCTCATCACTGTCTCTCCGGTGCTCGTCCCGGGCACGTAGCCGATGGCGATACGACTGGGAATGTCCACAATGCGGGCCATCACCGCCATCGCACCGGCATAGTGGACGCAATAGCCGGACCGCTCTTCCAGAAAAGAGGCAATGACGTCCATGCTATTACCGTCGTAGCCGCCGTCGACCGGTGCTTTCAGCGAATAATTGAAGTCGGGCCCGCGCAGGTAAGCCTGAATGGCAACCGCCTTCTCATAAGGACTCGGTTGAGACTCTGTCACCCGCAATGCTGTGTCGCTGACAATGCTTGGGACGCCGTTGGGGACTGCGAAGAATCGGTCGTCTACTCTGCCTGGGGCGGCAGGCGGTGCGGATGTTAGCTGCTGACGCGTGACGTTTGGATCGATGCTCAGAACCTCGTAGTCCTGCCGTCCTGTTGAGCTCTGTTCGCCGAGGATGGTGAGGGTCTTCGGATCCCAGGTCCACTTTCCCTGAAGCCCATTGACGCTCAGAGGCGCATAGGGCGCCAGAAGCCACGGACTGTTGAAGCTGCCCGTTCTAATGCGTGTCAGCGTAGCGTCCTGGAACTGCAGTTGTCGCCGAGCGGACGGACCACCGATGTTCGCGAGACCGGACTGCCGATCCACGTCCCGGGGTTCTGGTTCCCAGCGATCACCCCCGAAGTTCTCCAGTGTGACCGAGCGCAGATATACCGGGTCCTCGGAATTCGTAGCGTAGGTGATTCTGCCGAATCCCTGGGGGTTGCGAAGGTCCTGGCCCAGGCTGACCACCGGGTTCAACCCCGTTCCGCTGCCGAACAGATCTAAGCGGGAACCGTGCGGGAAAGATCCGTTCGTGAATCCCGGGATGGCTAGAGGTATAACGGCGGTGGCGGCGATGCCGACGGCGGCAATGATCGTCGCGCGCTGGAGAATGGGCGTGACGCCCGTGGCGTGGCGCTTTATGCGCAGCTGCCCGACGGCGTGCGCTGTGCCCAGGAGGATCAGGAAGCCTACGGCGGCAGCGAGGAACGCGACGATGCTGATGCTCTCAGGCAAGACCACCGCGGGAATCAACAGGAGAGTGATGAGCCCTAGCCCACTGACGGCAGGCAAGCGCAAGGACACGGCGAGAGTGTCGACGACGATGGTGATCAGTCCCACGAGTGCACTGGTGAGGAGCAAAATTCCGTCGGTCGGAAGCACCGGAGCAACCTGGGACATAATCGTTGTTTCAGCGTGATTTATCAATATCGGCAGGTATTGAAGTGTTTTGTTGGTCGGGATGAAGCCCAGAGCGCTGACGTTGGGGAAGAACTGCGCGGTGAGGGTGCCCAGCAGCGTTAGCGTTCCCACAACGGGTGTCAGTAGTGAGGGCAGTCGAAGGCTGCGGGCTATAGACATCGCCAGCAGAATGATGGGGACCGTAATCAGGACTCCCATCACCCAGGCGGCGTTGTCGATGAGACCGTCGAGACTCAGGGTCGCCAGAACGACTGCGATACCCACTGCTGCTGACACAAACCAGTGTGCGTGGTTGCCATCGGTGTCGTCGCGCTCCGAATGTGGGGCTGAATCAGGGTGGTCGTTGATGGCCTCTAGTGCAGGAGCGCTCATGTGGAAGCCGTTGGAGCCGGAATGCGCGTGACCCCGGAACTTATTGAGTCGTCGAAAAAGGCCCAGGCCGCCGTGATGGATGTCTGCGGGGAAACGGCAACGGCATGCCATCCGCTCTGCCGCAGAATATTGAGAACCTCGTGAGCACTGCGTGGACGGTCTGTGACGACGATGGCGAACGCGTGAAGGCCGTAGTTTACTGAGAGCGCCAATCGCTTCGCTTCTTCGATGCTCATCCCGCCCAGCAGGGCCACCAGAGGGCCGCGCATGGACTGACCTGCCAGCTTGTCCATCAGCGGCTCCCCGTAGGCTGCGAAGCCAGATGCAGAAACCAGTTCCAGCGCGGCGAGGCCTTCGGCGAGATCGTGAAACCCCTCTGGTCCGGTGAACTCCTCCTGGTCCGAGTTGTTCGCTGACGCTGAACTCCGGAGGGCGGGCGACGCGTGCTGATCCAGAAAGCGGACCGTATGACCCTGCCCAATGAACTGGTTCGCGACCGAAACGACCGTGTCGATACACCACTCGAAGGATTCAGAGCTTCGCACACTGCTACCGTTCGTTGACACGGGGAGAGGATAACCGTTGGTGTGGCTGCTCTCTCGGCGGTCAACAATGATCGTGGCCTGGGGTGTAGAGACTGATTCCTCCTGTCGGACCATGAGTTCACCGTGCCGGGCGGTCGCAGCCCAGTGAACGCGGCGCATGGGATCACCGCTTCGGTACTCGCGAGTCATGACGTCGTCGTTACTCGGGTTGGCCTGCCGACGTGTGGCCGCGGTTCCATCCAGCCCACGCGTTCCAGAAAGTGTGCTGACCGGCAGTTCCGTGGGGGACGGGGCAACAATCAGGTGATCGATCATCCCGACGGTGTGCCTGGCCCGGCCCAGACCGAACGGATCGGTGAACTCCGCGGACAGCGGCCCCACCGGGAACATCCCCCTAGATACTGATCGGATGCGGTATTCGTAGGAGGATGACAGCGGGTTCCTGACAGTGCCTCCCGAGTATGCGTAGCTGGGAGCCTGGCCAAACGTCGACGGCAAACCTTCGGTGAGGATGCTCGTTCCAGGCCCGGCGCCCCCTCCATCAATCCGCAGCTGAACTCGGACGGTTACGCCTGTGAAAACCGTGGGCGGGGCGAAACGACGCTCCACGTTCAAACGCGGCTTCATCAGACGAACTATGGCCACTGATAGCAGCGGCAGCACCAGCAAAAAAATTCCCAGGTGCAGCAGGTCCCGACGGCCCAACGACTCAGCGAAAATCAGTGCCAGCACCCCCGCCGCAATGAAACCCCAGCCTCTGAGGGTCAGCGTTTTCCCCGGAAGCCGGGCCAGCAAATCCACAGCACTCAGCCTTGTCTAGCGTCGGGCCAAGGATTGGTGCCGCGAAGTTTCCGGTATAGGTGTTGCCGCCAGAATCGAGCCGATGATTCCAGCAGGGGTTTCTCCGCTGCTGAGGGCTTTGCGATCGAGGATGAGTCGGTGCCCGAGAACGGCCTGGGAAATCCCCGAGACGTCGTCTGGTAGTACAAAATCCCGGCCTTGCAGAGCTGCGGATGCCTTGGCCGCGCGGAGTAGCTGTAGCAGCGCTCGCGGGCTGGCCCCAAGCTTGAGATGAGGATGTTCTCTGGTGGCATGACCAAGAGCAACGGTGTACTCCTTGACGGCAGGAGACACATGCAGGCTGTGAACCAGTGTGATCATGGCCGCGATATCCGTTCCCGACACGACGGGGTTGACTGATTCGAGCGGAGAGGAACCCTGATGACTTTCCAGCATGTCCATTTCCGACTGTGCATCGGGGTAACCCATGGAAATGCGCGCCATGAAGCGGTCTCTCTGTGCTTCTGGCAGCGGATAGGTGCCCTCCATCTCGATGGGATTCTGTGTGGCGATAACCATAAAGGGATCGCCCAGCGAGTGGGTTTGGCCGTCGACCGTCACCTGATGTTCTTCCATACACTCAAGCAGGGCGGACTGCGTTTTGGCAGACGCACGGTTGATCTCATCGCCGATAACGAGGTTGGCGAATACCGGGCCCGGGCGAAACTCGAATGCGTGGCTGTCCTGGTTGTATATGGAAACGCCGGTGACGTCCGAGGGAAGGAGATCAGGAGTAAACTGAATCCTCCTCACACTGCAGTCCACCGTGCGAGCCAGTGTTTTGGCGAGCATCGTTTTGCCGACACCGGGTACATCTTCCACGAGCAGGTGCCCCTGGGCGAGGAGCACCGTCAGCGCTGTTTGAGTTGCCTCGGGCTTTCCGTCAATGACGGTATTCATGGCAGCGAGGATACGTTCAGCCGCGTCATGGAACGAGGGCACTGAAATAGAGGAGGTGTCGTGGTCGTGTTGGTGGATGCCCATGGATACCTTTGACGGGCCCGGGTCAACGGGCGGACGGCTGTGTCTAAAATAGCATTATCCACCCCAACCATTCGTGCTGCTCAATAGTTCCATGACGCGTCCCGCACCCACGGATTAGGGTTGGACTATGTCTTCTGAGCAGAACCATGACCAGACCGCCGTTCCAGTTGCCTACCGTGCTCCAAAAATGAACCGCGAGGCGGATGTGGCATCGGCAGGAGGCGGCGGACGACAACGGAGCGCCTTTGACCAGCAGGGTGCGCGGCGCAAGCTCGAGTATCCGCCAGCGCCCGAACCGTTGCCCATGGCGGTTATGGATAACCACACGCATCTGGACATGGACGACGGCGACGTGGCCGTGTCTGTGAAGGAAGCTCTCGACGCCGCCGAAGCCGTGGGGATCTGCGGGGCCGTGCAGGTTGGATGCGATCTCGCGTCGTCGCGTTTTACCGTGGAGGTTCTCGATGAGGAGCCGCGTCTTTTGGGAGCCGTAGCATTGCACCCGAATGAGGCTCCGCTTCTTGCCGCACGTGGCGAGCTCGAAGACGCATTGGGGGAGATCGAAAAACTGGCCGCCCACCCCAGAGTCCGCGCCATCGGCGAAACCGGGCTGGACTACTTCCGGACGGCTGCAGACGGACTTCAACGTCAGCAGGATTCGTTTCGACGCCATATAGACATTGCGTGTCGACTTAAACTTGCCCTGCAGATCCATGACCGTGATGCTCACGACGACGTCGTCCGCGTCCTTGGGGAAGAATCACTACCGGATAAGGTGGTTTTTCACTGTTTCTCAGGAGGCCCCGAGCTGGCCAGAATCTGCAACGAAAACGGTTGGTATATGTCCTTCGCAGGCACGGCGACGTTCAGGAATGCGGGTTCGATCCGTGACGCTATGACTGTGGCGGATCCTGCTCTGATGTTGGTCGAAACTGACGCCCCGTTTTTGACTCCGCACCCGTTCAGAGGAAAGCCAAACGCCAGCTATATGGTCCCGTATACGGTCCGTGCGATGGCTGAGACGCTCGCTCTGGACCTTACGGAGCTCTGTGGCCGACTACGCAATAACACCGAAGCGGTGTATGGGAATTGGTAAAACCTTCGTTTGCCCGATAATCACAACTCGGTTACGGTTAGACGTTATTAGCCGGGGTCGGGGAAGGCTTTCCGGATAATCCACTCGCGTGGTAGTCATTAATGTGGTCATTCCGTTCGTATGCCCACCTCCAGTCTGCCCGCGCAAAGCTCATAGTGCACTCTTGAGGTGCGCTGTGACTCCCCGTGCCCGGACACTTTCGACGTTATGGGTACTCGTGGCGGGTTCAAGAGGCAAACGCTGGGTCATGGTTACAGCGCAGGGTGCTGTGATGTTTGCGATGGTTCTGGGGCTAGTAGCCTTCGTTGGTAACAACAAATTGGTCACGCTGACAGTCGATGGCAGGACCAGCACCGTGCAGACGTTCGGTGGAACTGTGGGCGACGTTCTCGGCAAGGCAGGCGTCGGCGTCGATGCCGCCGATCACGTGACGCCCTCGCTGTCGGCCACTGTCCACGACGGAACGATCATCAACGTCAGCCAAGCGACCGCCGTAACCGTGACCCTTGACGGTGCGGAATCGACGGTCAACACCACATCGGACACGGTGGGGGACCTCGTGACGGAACTCGGCGTCGCCCGGCAGTCGCGACTATCAGCCTCGCTCGAAACCGACTTGGTGACTTTGTCGAACCCCCTCTACATTTCAACGCCCAAGACCGTTGCGCTACTCGCCGATGGCAAAAGCCGTGAGGTAACGACGACGGCTGAGACAGTGGCAGATCTTTTGGCCGACGCCGACGTGGCACTCGGTGACAAGGACCGAATCTCCATTCCGGAATCCGCACTGGTTGTTGCCGGAATGGCACTGAAAATCACCCGTGTAGAGACCGGCAAGGAAACCACCGAGACCAAGCCTGTTCCCTTCACCACCAAAGAGGTCAAAGACAGCTCGCTGGCCGATGGCAGAACAAAGGTGAAGACCGAAGGTGTTGCCGGCGAAACCGAGTTTGCTTACGCGCTGACAGTGATTGACGGCAAGACGGTCAGCCGAAAACTGCTCAGCGAGACCGTCTTGACCAAACCTGTGCAGGAGCACATCCTCATCGGGACGGCCATAGAAGACGAAGAAGTGGCAGCAGAAGAAGAAAAAGAAGAAAAACCAAAGCCGGCCGAGAAACCAAGGGAGGGGACCGGCGCTGCAGGTCCCAGTGCTGGGAACTGGGCTGCCTTGGCGAAATGCGAATCTGGCGGAAACTGGTCTATCAACTCAGGGAACGGTTACTACGGTGGCCTCCAGTTCAGTCTCCCCAGCTGGCGGGGCGCCGGTGGCGGCAAGTACGCCGCGTACCCACATGAGGCATCACCGGCTGAACAGATCGCAACGGCCGAAGTCCTGCGCTCCAGCGGTGGATGGGGCCACTGGCCCTCCTGTGCTGGGCAGCTGGGATTGCTCTAGGTGCTGCCGTTATTGCACCTAGAATGAGACGGTGACTGAACCCTCCCAGCCTGTCGGCACCGCCCGCGCTCAGCCTCTGCTGGGGGCCGGTGACATCCGCAGGCTCGCTGCGCAACTGGACATCCGACCCACGAAAGCTCTGGGCCAGAACTTCGTGATCGACGGCAATACCATTCGTCGTATTGTTTCTGCTGCTGGATTGGATGAGGCAGAGACGGTCTTGGAGGTGGGCCCGGGGCTAGGGTCGCTGACGCTAGGCTTGCTCGATGCTGCGGCCCGAGTGGTCGCCGTCGAAATCGACCCAGTCCTTGCTGGCCTGCTCCCGGACACGGTGGCCAAGATGCGTCCCGGTGCCCAGGACCGACTCAAAGTTGTCCTTGCTGATGCTATGCGGGTCACCGATTTGCCGGCCGCGCCAACGGCGCTGGTGGCGAACCTGCCATACAACGTTGCGGTGCCGGTTGTCCTGAATCTGCTGGAACGCTTTCCAAGCCTCGAACATGGTCTCGTCATGGTCCAGGACGAGGTCGCGGATCGTCTCGCTGCGCCGCCAGGATCGCGCACGTATGGTGTTCCATCGGTCAAAGCCGCCTGGTATTCGCAGATGCAGAAGGCAGGGGTCATTGGAATGAACGTTTTCTGGCCAGCCCCAAAGATCGCCTCCGGGCTGGTGCGTTTTACTCGGCGGGAACCGCCACAGACCACGGCCTCTCGCCAAGAGGTGTTCGCCGTTATTGACGCGGCGTTTGCCCAGCGCAGAAAGACACTCCGAGCGGCACTGGCCGGGTGGGCAGGCAGCCCCGTTGCCGCAGAACAGGCCATTAGGCATGCAGGAGTGGACCCGAGCGCTCGGGGCGAAGTCCTTGATGTGAAAGCTTTTGCTCGGATCGCAGAAGGCGGCCGTGCATTACTTGCCTGAATAGCCGCCGGACCCCGGTAAGCTGGGGAAGCCCAGAATCAACGTGAGGAAGTAGCTACCACTTGGCACATTTGCTCGGTGCTGAAAACGTCAGCGTCTCCTATTCCACCCGAACCATCCTCGACGGCGTGACCATCGGCCTTGAAGAAGGTGAAAGAGTCGGTGTGGTTGGCCGCAACGGGGACGGCAAATCCACGCTGATGCGTCTTCTTGCCAGCCACGACACCCCAGATACGGGGAGAGTCACCAAGCGCCGCGATGTCAGCGTCGGCTTCCTTGATCAGCAGGACGTTCTCAATGGCGATCTAGGCGTGGGCGAGGCGATCGTGGGGGAACAAGCCGATCACGAATGGGCTTCCAATCCTCGAATCCGAGAGGTGATGGGAGGGCTGGTTGCGGATGTCGACTGGCATACGCCGGTGGCGTCATTGTCCGGTGGTCAACGCCGTCGTGTCGCCCTCGCCAAGCTGTTGATCGCGGACAACGACGTCATCATGCTTGATGAGCCCACCAACCACCTGGACGTTGAGGGGGTGGCTTGGCTAGCCCAGCACCTGAAGCAACGTTGGCGTCCAAGCGTCGGCGGATTGCTGTTGGTCACCCACGATCGCTGGTTCCTTGACGAAGTCTGTACTCGTACGTGGGAAGTTCATGATGCGATGGTGGACATCTTTGACGGTGGCTACGCTGCGTACGTTCTCGCGCGCGCCGAACGCGACCGGACGGCGTCCGTGGTAGAAAGCAAGCGTCAGCAATTGGTCAAGAAGGAACTTGCTTGGCTACGACGCGGTGCGCCGGCTCGGACGGCAAAGCCGAAATTCCGCATTGAGGCTGCCAATGACCTCATCGCCGACGTCCCTGAACCACGCAACAGCCTGGCCCTGACTCAGATGGCAACTGCCAGGCTCGGCAAGGACGTCCTCGATCTCGAGGACGTCTCCCTATCCCTTGGCGGCAAGGAACTGTTCAACAACATCACGCTGCGTCTGGCCCCCGGTGAACGACTCGGCGTCGTTGGCGTCAACGGTGCAGGCAAGACCACCATGCTTCACCTGCTCAACGGTGATGTCGAACCCGATTCGGGTCGGCTTAAAAGGGGGAAAACGGTTCAGACCGCGGTTCTATCCCAGGACGTCGGAGAGTTGGCCGATGTGGATAATCTTCGGGTCATTGAGGTCATCGAGAACGAGAAGCGGGTCTTCAACGTTGGCGGTCGAGAAGTCTCCGCAGGGCAGCTGGTGGAGCAGCTGGGGTTCTCCAACGAACGCCAGTGGACACTGGTCCGAGATCTCTCTGGTGGCGAGAGACGACGCCTGCAGCTACTGCGTCTGCTCGTGGGGGAGCCCAACGTGCTGATGCTCGATGAGCCCACCAACGACCTCGACACGGACACCCTCGCAGCTGTGGAGGACGTCCTGGACGGTTGGCCCGGCACCCTCATAGTTGTTTCCCACGACCGCTATCTTCTAGAGCGGGTCACCGACCACCAAATGGCACTTCTGGGCGACGGGAAGCTGCGTGGGCTACCCGGCGGTGTGGACCAGTATCTGCAACTGCGTTACGGAATGATGTCCGGTGGGCCCTCTTCTGGATCGCCAATGGCCGCTGAGAGCGCATCCAACCCGGAGACGACACCGCCATCGTCCGAGGGCAGCGGGGACCGGAGGCAGGCGCGGAAGGACCTGACCCGGATCGAGCGTCAACTGGGGAAGAACGCTACCCTGATCGAAAAGATTCAGGCGAATATGACCGAGGCAGGATCGGCATCGGACATTGATTTCGAAACGCTCGCCGGACTCAACGCAAAACTCAGCGCAGCGCAGGGGGAGCGAGAATCACTAGAAGAGCAGTGGATCGCCGCTGCGGAGGCCGCCGGAAAGTAACTTATGAGCTATCAGCGGAGGCGGCCATCGCCCGCTGGCGTTGCGTGGTTAGGCTCAGTTGAACGGATGCGAGCGGTCGCTGTTATCACCTCATGCCGGGGCCAACTCGCATGGAGACCGGCTGACGTGGCAAACTAGGTTACCGTGCGCTGAGCTCGGCTCCGTGGACAGTCCGCCCTGGTGTAATGGCAGCACCCCAGCCTTTGGAGCTGTGGAGTATAGGTTCGAATCCTATGGGCGGAACGCGTTCGGGAACACAGGGGCGGCATCATCGACAGGTAATATTGCTGTTGTCGGGTTTCCTGGCAGACTCCGGAAGTAAACCGTTCCAACTCAGGCAGGAGTGCCCCTTAGTGAGCGATCCAAATCCAGACGCACACACCGAGCCAACCGGAGGCACCCACACACCGCCGTCCGTTATCGTTTTGGCAGCGGGTGCGGGTACGCGGATGAAGTCTCGTACCCCCAAGGTTTTGCACGCTATTGGCGGCACATCCATGGTCGGTCACGCGTTGAATGCGGCCTACGGGATTGGCCCCCGGGCTGTTGCTGCCGTTGTGCGCCACGAGCGTGATCTCGTGGCCGGTCATATCGAGTCCATGGACCAACGCACCATTATTGTTGATCAGGATTCGGTCCCAGGAACGGGAAGAGCCGTACAGCAGGGACTGGAGTCCCTTGACGGTGGGACGGAAATTTCCGGAACCGTGGTCGTAACTTATGGGGATGTTCCCTTGCTCACGGCGCACACGTTGACGAGGCTTGTAGATCACCATGAAGCCGGGCGTAACGCGGTCACGGTCCTCACAGCCCTTTTGGCGGACGCTACCGGTTACGGTCGAGTGCTGCGTGCTGATGACGGCAGCGTCATGGCCATCCGCGAGCACAAGGACGCGACCGAGCAGGAACTCTCAGTTCGGGAAGTGAACTCTGGCATCTACGCATTCGATGCTGCTGTTCTGCGGTCCTGCCTGCGGGAAGTAACCACGGATAACACGCAGGGTGAAATGTACCTGACGGATGTTGTCGAGATCGCACGGGGGCGAGGCGGCCGCGTCGCCGCTTTTGTCATCGAGGATCGTTGGCAGGTAGAGGGAGCCAACGACCGCGTTCAGCTTTCCGCTCTTGGTCGGGAACTCAACCAGCGCGTGGCCGAGGGCTGGATGCGTGCTGGCGTCACGATCGTGGACCCCGCCACCACCTGGATCGATACATCGGTTGAACTGGCGGAGGATGTGACCCTACTCCCGGGCACGCAACTTCACGGCGCCACCGTGGTGCAATCAGATGCTGTTATTGGTCCGGACACTACCCTGACTGATGTGGAAGTTGGTCAAGGTGCTCACGTCGTTCGCACCCAGGGCTCCGGTGCCCGCATCGGGTCAGGAGCGACAGTAGGGCCCTTCACGTACCTGCGACCGGGAACGGACCTCGGCGCAGACGGCAAAATCGGCGCGTTCTACGAAACGAAGAACGTCCGGATCGGTCGAGGCTCCAAACTTTCCCACCTTGGCTATGCTGGCGACGCCGACATCGGCGAATACTCGAATATCGGCTGCGGAAACATCACCGCCAACTACGATGGCGTCAAGAAGCACCGCACGGTCATCGGCTCACATGTCAGGACCGGCTCCAATACCGTTTTCGCCGCTCCCGTTACGGTTGGTGACGGTGCATACACTGGCGCCGGTGCCGTCGTCCGAAAGGACGTTCCGCCAGGAGCCCTGGCATTGAGCATTGCTCCGCAGCGCAACGCCGAGGGGTGGACCCTGGCAAAGCGTGCAGGCACGGCAGCTGCTGATGCAGCGGCAGCCGCCGAACCGTCGTCGTCGAATACGCCCGAACACACCGACTCCACGCAAGAAAGCGACCACTCATGAGCAGCGAAATTACCATTCAGGGCGAAAAGAAGCTGGTCCTCGCGGCGGGAAGGGCGCATCCCGAGCTCGCGGAGGAGATTTCGCAAGCACTCGATCTGGACCTGCTCCCCGTCTCTGCTTATGATTTCGCTAATGGTGAGATCTACGTTCGTTCCAACGAAAGCGTCCGTGGGACAGACGTTTTCGTCATTCAGGCGCACCCGGCACCGCTGAATAACTGGTTGATGGAACAGCTGATCATGATCGATTCTCTGAAGCGGGCCTCCGCTAAGAGGATCACGGTGGTTTCGCCGTTCTATCCTTATGCCCGCCAAGATAAGAAGGGCCGTGGCCGGGAACCAATTTCTGCCCGTTTGATCGCAGATCTCTATAAGACCGCTGGCGCGGATCGAATCATGTCGGTGGACTTGCACACCTCGCAGATTCAGGGCTTTTTTGACGGCCCCGTGGATCACTTGATGGCTATCCCGTTGTTGGCCGACTACATCCGTGGTCGGGTAGACGTGGCCAACGTGACTGTGGTTTCGCCGGACACCGGACGCGTGCGAGTGGCGGAGCAGTGGGCAGATCGTTTGGGTGGTGCGCCGTTGGCTTTTGTGCACAAGAGCCGGGACCTCACAGTTCCGAATCAGGCTGTTTCGAAAACCGTGGTTGGTCAGGTGGAGGGCCGTACTTGTGTGCTCATTGACGACATGATCGACACTGGCGGGACCATCTCCGGCGCCGTACAGGTTCTGAAGAACGCCGGGGCCAAGGACGTCATCATCGCCGCGACCCACGCAGTGTTCTCCGATCCGGCGGCGCGTCGGCTGGCCGAGTCCGGAGCACGAGAGATTGTGGTGACCAATACCCTGCCCATCCCTCCCGAGAAGCGCTTTCCACAGCTGACGGTCCTTTCGATCGCTCCGCTGATTGCGCGAGCCATCCGGGAAGTGTTCGACGACGGTTCGGTGACCAGCCTGTTTGATGGCAACGCGTCCTGAGGTCGCTGGAGATCAGCGCCTGCTGGTAGACTGATGGGCGATGCCTAGGCGAGGGAGGCTCGGGAAACCGACCCACTCCGTTATCGACGGTGGCAAATGCATGGTTTCTTCACGGGCTCCTGCGCCATTGTTCCGGCAACAATTACCGAGACGGCAGTCAGGAACGGCCGTCACATGGATCAAGGAAACCAGGAGTCAACATGGCTGAGCAGAAGCTCGTCGGCGAACTACGCACAGAATTCGGCAAGGGGCCAGCCCGTCAAGCGCGCCGTGCAGAGAAAATTCCCGCAGTAATTTACGGCCACGGCGCAGAAGCTCTGCACGTGTTGCTGCCCGGCAAAGTGACAACGCTGGCGGTTCGCAAGGCGAACGCGTTGCTGTCGATCAGCGTCGAAGGAGAAGAGCACCTTGCGTTGGTCAAGGACGCTCAGCGGAACCCCGTGAGTCAGATTGTGGAGCACATTGACCTGCTTACCGTTCGCCGCGGAGAGAAGGTTCAGGTTGAGGTTTCTGTTCACATTGAAGGCGAAGTAAAGCCTGGGGCAGTTATGAACCTTGAGGTTGCCACGGTGCTCGTGGAAGCGAACGCCACCCACCTTCCGAACCAGCTAACCGTCACGGTCACTGGTCACGACGTCGGAGACCACGTATACGCCTCGGATGTCATCCTTCCCGCCAACGTGGAGATGCTGACGGATCCCGAGACGCTGGTAGTCAACGTTTCATCACCGGTTGTCGAGGACCTCGGCGAATCGGCTGCAGGAGAGGCAGAGGGTGCTGAAGGAGAGGATCCTCAGCCGGCTGCGGCAGAGTAGGCAATCTCCGCCAATGGCAGAGAACACCTGGCTTGTAGCCGGGCTCGGGAACCCCGGGCCCGGCTACAGCCGTAACCGGCACAACGTCGGCCACATGGTAGTGGACGAACTCGCGGACCGGGTTGGCGGAAAGTTCAAGGTGAACAAAGCTCGCGCTGAGGTCGTTGAGGGTCGGTTGGGTATTGGCGGTCCTCGTCTGGTTCTCGCTAAGCCGTCCACCTACATGAACGTCTCGGGTGGGCCGGTTTCCGCTCTGGCTCGGTTCTTCGGAATTCCACTGGAACGCATCATTGTCGTTCATGATGAAATCGATATTCCCTTTAACACCATCAAGCTCAAACGCGGCGGGGGCGAAGGCGGTCACAACGGTCTGCGGGACATCAGCAAGGCAGTGGGGAGCCGGGATTATCTGAGGGTTCGGGTGGGAGTTGGGCGTCCGCCGGGACGCATGGAAACTTCTGAGTACGTCTTGAAGGACTTCGGCTCGGCGGAGAAAAAGGACCTTCCGATGCTCCTTTCCGACGCCGCTGATGCAGCGGAATTGCTCGTGACGAGTTCGTTGGAGGAGACGCAGCAGCGGTTCCATTCCATAGGATAGAATCTATTTCTGCCATAGTGGCCCTAAATACTGGGGTCGACGTTGGGCGGCCTCTGAGACTGGGCCACCCCCATCCCAACGTCGATCCCTTTTTTGTGCGCGTGAGTGAATCACAATAGTGCGCATTTTATAACGATTGGATTACGAAACCCCTTTGTGGTGTCTAGGCGTCGTAATGTCTGCATTGAAGTCGTCTATGGGGGGCGAAATATTCAGTTCTTCTGCACATCCACCTGATCCGAGCGATCGTCCGTGCAGCGAGGCTACTACCGGGGATGGCTAATGGTGCTTGGCGTGTGGCCTATTGGAGGCCGAGACAATTTGATACGGCAGATGCGGGGGAGTCTGGAACCCAGTAATGGTCACGGGATCCTGCTGACAGGCACTGCAGGTATCGGGAAATCCGCGCTCGCCCGCCGAGTCCTCCAGGACCTGCAGGACACCACTCACGTTGTCCATATTCGCGCTTCCGCAACCCGAGACCAAACGCCATTAGGCGCACTCAATGTCTTACTGTCCCACCTGGACCCTCGGATGGTGGAGAACCCGCTGCTCGTGGTCTCGGCACTGGAGGAACTGCTCGCGCCGACGACGGAGAAACCAGTCATCGTGCTCGTGGATAATGCCGAAATGCTCGATAAGATGTCCGCTTCTGTTCTTGCTCAGCTGGCCTGCGTTCCGCTGGTGAAGTTGGTGGTCCTCTGCCAGTCCCTGACCCGGGCACCCCAAGAGTTTTGTCGGCTGTGGCAGGACGGTCACTTGATCCGCATCGAAGTGCCGCCATTATCGTTTGAAGAAGTTCGGGAGTTGCTCTCGAACGTTCTTGACTCTCGGGTTGCCGCCTCCGCGGCACATTTCCTCTGGTCCAGTAGCAGCGGAAATCCTCAATATATTCAGGCAATGACACAAGAATTGATCGAGGGCGGGCAACTGGTGCCGGATGCCGACGGGATGTGGATTGTTAAAGGGCCTCATCCTGACTTTGGCCGTCGGCTCGCCGCGGCGGTTGCAAGCAGGCTGCGCGGCTACGCCCCAGGCTGCCGGACCGTCATGGAACTTTTGGCACTGACGGGGGGACTTCCGTTGGAGTGTCTGCCAGCGAGTATCGGCCAAAACGCCTTGGACGTGCTGCAGGAAGACGGGCTAATTGTATTTGACCGCTCCGATCCTGCTACTGCCCGCTTGGTCGATCGGGACGTAGCCAGGGCGGTGCGTGAGGGCGTCTCGTTGGGTCGCAAGCACTCGATGCTCAGGTCGATGCTTCAGCATGGGTGTCCACTCACTACAGACGAGCTCTTGTGGCAGATGGAATACGTTGGCTGGCGGTTGGAATGCGGCATGGCCGTACCGGACGAACGCTTGGTTGCGGCTGCTGGTGAGAGCAACAATCGCAGAGACCCTGCAAATGCGTTGTGGTTTTTGCGGAAGGTACCCGCGCACCGACGTCGTGCCGCCGTTGTCTTGGAAGAAGCGCATGCCCACGTTTTGTTGGGCGACTCTGCGGCAGCCATCCAAGCTCTCGATGAATTCACGGATGGTGAGGCGTCGCTTTCCGAGTGGGTGCATTTGGAACTGCTCCGGGGCACCCTCCTCCAGCGTCATCCGGAGAGGCACATCGAGACGCAGGGCATCCTACGCTCCGTGCAGGAGCGCCTGGCGGGGGCGCCAGATGAACCACCTATCGAAGATTTACGTGCGTGTTTTGCCGCGGTCGACATTGAACATGCTGGCTTTGAAGGGCGGTTTCAGGACATGGAACGCGCAGCGACAGAACTGTTGCTCTCCACCAACGGATTGGACGCGAGCTGGCGTCTTCGTGCTGCTGCATGGCAAGCAGAAGCCGCGGCGCTCATGGGCCAGCAGGAAGTGGGGTTGACCAAGCTGAACGTCATTATTGAACGGATGCTGGATGCTCGCGTGGACCAGTCAACCTGGGAGAACGCACAGGCAGTCGTTGTCAATACTCTGGTGGTCGCTGGGCGGTGGCGGGAAGCCGCGAAAGAGGTGCGGCAGTGGAGGACGCGCCACGAACTCCCGCACTCCTACAGTGGTATTGAAACAGATCTCGCTGAAGGCGTACTTCATGTTTTTGCGGGCCGCGGCGCAGTAGCGCTGGAGAGACTCGAATCCGTTACCAACCAGCTAACCACTCCGGACTCCTCGTTCTATGGAGGCCGAGTCGAAGTGGCGACTGCCTACGCGCACGCGCTTCAGGGGAATCTGGCCGCGGCTACAACGCATTTGAGGCGTGCTGACGAAGCTCGTGGAAATCCGGCATGGATGGAAAACCAGCTGTTCAAGTACCTCTATTGGATGACTGTGGCAGCGGTGGAAGGCACTGACCGAGCGTCGCGTGAATTGCTCAATTCTGCTGATGAAAACGCAGACCAATCCGCGGGGGCGTTTGAGCTCATGTTCCTCACGGCTGCGGTCATGCTCGGACAAAGAGATCAGGCCGCCCGTCTTGCTGAAACAGCTCAACGGCAGCAAGGAGCATTTGCTCAAGTGGCGCGCACTTACGCCATGGCGCTGCTCAATCGCAGCCCGCGGGAACTCACCGAGGCGGCCGAACGAGCCCTCGACATGGACTTCGCTCCACTGGCTCTTTCGGCGACGCGGACCGCTCGCGACTGGGCAGGGCCGGAAGATGGGCGGGACATTGCAAAACGCACCGACCGGGCGTTCCTACGGGCCGAAGCAATTATCAACAACGTCAGCACCCCCACAGACCCCCTTGGCACCCTCACAGCAGGTGAACGACGAATTGCCGCCCTCGCCGCCAACGGAACGTCCAGCAAGGAGATCGCGTCGATTCTGAATCTGTCCAACCGTACGGTGGATGGGTATCTCAGTAGCACGTACTCCAAGCTCAACCTTTCCGGGCGGACTGAACTTCGGTCAGTTCTGGGGTAGAGGGTGCACCCAACCGATCCTCCCGGGAACCAGTATCCTGGCCGGGAGAACGTGATTTTGAGAGTATTGCGTTCGGTGACGGACAAAGCCTCTCACGGTGCGCTGGTCGTCGGTGAGACCGGACTGGGAAAAACGTCGATCGGCCGCCGCGTAGCTGAAGAACTGGGAACGTCTGTTCGAGTGCTTTGGATCGCCGGCAACGCAACACTGAGCAGTATCCCATTCGCCGTACTCGCTCCATTTCTGCGCGACCTGCCGCTGGATCGTGAGGCATCATCGCTGGTGGTCCAACGCACCCTGCTGGCATTTCTCGGGATTTCAGCCGGAGATATCCATACCAGCTCTCGGGCCCTTTTTGTCGTCGATGACGCTCACTCCGTCGATGACTCATCCGGTGAGCTGTTGGTGCAGCTCGCCGCTTCCGGGGCGGTCAAGCTCCTCATCCTCAGCAGGCCTTCGCCCGAACCGCCGCAGGGTTTTCTGTCGTTGTGGCACGATGGGATGCTCTCACGGCACGATCTCGTCTGCCTCGATATGGACGAGATCCACGAATTGTGCCGCCAAATACTAGGTGGCGATGTGACCACCGCCATCAGCGCCGTGGTGGGTAAGGCGTCAGGTGGCAATCCCATGTTCCTGCGACAGCTTCTGGATCAGGGCAGGCGCCTCGGACATATCATCAAGCGCAATGGGGTCTGGTTGCTGGTGGGGGAACCGCCCACGCCCGGAACGGACCTGACAGATCTGGTGCGCGGTCACCTCCGCCAGCGCAGCCCTGCGGAACTTGAAACGTTGGAACTGATTGCTCTTGCCGGGCCGGTGGAGCAGAACGTGCTGTTCTCACTCGCCGACAGCGACGCTCTCGATACACTGCACACAGATGGCCTTATTCGCTATGGACACGAACCAGATGCGCTCGTGGATATTGGCCATCCACTGTACGCAGAGGTGCTCCGTACCCGCATTCCTGCCTCGCGAAGTCGGCAGTTGAGGGAGCGCTTTCTCGATCTCGTAGGACCCCGTGCAGAGTCGATGGATCAGTTGTTCCGCCAAGTTGGATGGGGGCTCGACTGTGGTGCACGCGTTGAGGATGAACAACTGATCAAGGCAGCAGCCCTGGCCAATAGGCTTTACCATCCAGCGTTCGCCCTGCGTGCCGTGGCCGCTATCCGTAGCGAACACTTTCGTGAAACCGCACTCGTCCAACAGATTCGTGCACTCATCGTGCAAAATAATCTGGCATTCGCACGAGATGTGGCTGATGAGCTGCTGGCGACCACTGATCACGTGCGCATTGCTAAAGCCGCCGTGGTACTTGGCGCTGATATTCGGTTACGTTCCGGTGACTCGGCGGGGTCAGTATGTGTCCTTGCCGACGAGTGGGAACGGGCACTGACCCGGATCCGGAAAACTGCCGCCGAAGCCGACATGGTGGCTATCGAGAGGGGACTGAGAATAGGGGTCAGAGCACTTCGGGCCTATGGGTTCAATTTGGAGGGGCGCTTTCACGAGACCGCCGGTGCACTCGAGGACATGGCAAGTGATCCGGCCTGCAGCGACGAGCTGCGCGTTGTGGTCCTGGCCCTGTTATGCGAAGCGTGGGCATCAATGGGGAAAGCGACCCAAGGTGCACGCGTGGGCCGTGAAGCCCTTCACCTCATCGCAGGGCACCAAGGACGGTTACTGGCTTACTCCGATTTCGTGGTGACCCGGTATGGCATGGCCTTACTCCTGGCCGGAGAGTGGCGTGAGCTGAGAACCGCTGTGGAAAAACACGTTCAGGCGACGTCGCGTGGCGTGATTTATCTAGGTGGGACAGCCGACCTCCTGAGGGGCCTGATTCACCTTCGTCAGGGCCGTTCGGGAACTGCATTGCGTTATTTTCGGCTAGCCGTGGAGTCCTTGGGACAGTCCGACGTCGCCCAGTTACTTCCGCTGGCCACCGGGCTCGCACACTATGCAGCATTCTTTGGTGGAGACGAGACAGCAGCACAGGCTTATCAACGTGAGCTGGAGGTTCTGGCCGGCAGTGGGTCACACCGGAACAATTTGATTGTCGCCGCTTGCTCCGCGGCGGCCGGATCCGTTGACTACGGCGTGGCTGCTGGCATTGTTGCACTGCACGGCGTTGCTGAGGCAGCACAAGAGCTCCATATTGCCTCCGTCGAAGCGATCGCGCTGGAAATGGCCTTTCACCTGGGCGACAACACGGGTCTAAAGAGGCTAGCGGTTGTTACGGGAAACGCCGAGGGCCGGGAGGCAACGGTCGTCAACAACGTAGCCTTTGCGTTCCTGTCCCAGGACCCCTCCCGACTCACTGCGGTTTCGCGGCAGTCGGACGACGACGGTTATGTACTCCTCGCCGCAGAGTGTCTCGTGGAGGCGGCCGTCATTTTAGAGGGACGGGGCGACTCGAAGGCCGCCCGGGCCTTGAAACCCGGAATCCGAGAGTTGGTCGCTCGTGTGGACGGAACGCGGGGACCACGGCTCGTCGTTCATGACACAACGACGGTCCTGACAGCCCGTGAACGCGATATCGCGCAGCTGGCCCGCAACGGCTACTCGAACCGGGAGATCGCTGAGCGGCTCAACGTCTCAGTTCGCACCGTTGAGGGTCATTTGTACCGAATCTTTGCGAAGCTCGGAGTCGCCCGTCGAGAAGACCTCAGCGTCGGCTAACGACTGTTCCGAGTAGTCCCCCGTACCCTGCAGGCACCGGCGTCCCCAAAGCGAGTAGTCGGTAGGTGCGAGGTGCCGTCCCCTACATGGGTAGCCCGAAAAAGACGGGTAGTCGGTACTCGTGATTCAGCACCCGATCCTTTCTAGGCTTATTCAGGAAGCACATCCACACCGCTTCCACTGGGTAAAAATAATTGGGGTCTCGACATGCTTGATCATTTCTTTATTTGCTATAACGCGTTACCTGTTCCGTCCACGGGCGGCAGAGCGCAATGGACGCACACCACGGCAGGCGACCTTTCACGGTCCTGCTGCCGGGTGCGTCTTCCACAGACGGAGCCGGCGGCGTTAGAGCCTTCCGAGACCAAGGCTTGTCCCCAGCCGTCGTCGGCTCCTTATTCATCAACTGGGGCTCTCCAGTGCACCGCAACCGCGTTGCACTGGAGAGAACGTACTCGCGGGGCACGGTGCCAACCATGACGGAATACCGGGAATTCTTTGTTCCTCACAGAGGGTGGAGCCTTCAGCCAAAGGCCACACCTAAGCCGGTCTGGCCCGGCCATGTGGATGAACCCAAGGCAACACAACAAACCACCGCAACCGCCGCCACCCCCGCGAGGGCCGTTACCGGAGTTCCCTGGCGGATGCGCTACCAGGCGTCACTTCGCATCACGGACTTCGTGATCATCGCCGCGGCCGCAATCCTCAGCGCGAGGTTGCTGGGACGCGGCGTTGAAGGCACACAGGTAGCTTTGGCACCCTCGTTCACCGTGTTGGCAGGACTCGTCTGGATCGGCATGATGTCCGGTTTCCGAACCCGCGATGCCCGAATTTTCGGCGTCGGAGCTCAGGAGTACAAACGCATTGTTCACGCCAGTGCCGCAACTTTCGGGGCGCTCGCCGTCGTCGTCGTGCTCACTGGCATCCAGGATTTCCGAGGCCTGTTTCTTTTCACCTTTCCGGCAGGAATGCTGACGTTGGTGGCAAGCCGATGGATCTGGCGAAACTGGCTGACCAAACAGCGCGAATATGGGCACTTCTTGTCCCGCGTTGTTGTGGTCGGAAGGCTTACGGACGTCGAATACGTGACCTCCCGCATCGCGAAGACTGCCGGCGCGGCCTACGACGTGGTGGGCGCGGTTGTTGAGGGCCCCTGCCCCGGCGGCAGGCTTGGCAGTGCAGCACAAGGCATCCCGCTGACCAGAGGCCTGCGCAACGTTGAGCACACCGTCGCAGCATCGGGGGCCGACGCCGTGATCGTGGCCGGACAGCTCCGCAAGGGCGGTAACTGGGTGCGGGAGCTCGGCTGGAACCTCGAACGCTCTGGGACCGAACTGGTCGTGGCATCCTCGTTGACCAACGTCGCAGGACCTCGGATTCAGATGCGGCCAGTGGAGGGCTTGCCCCTGATGCACGTGGAACTACCACAGTTCACTGGCGGACGTCACGTCGTTAAACGTTGCATTGACATCAGCGCTGCCCTGGCCGCGCTCATTGTTCTGATGCCCCTCATGCTGGTCCTTGGCCTCTTCGTGATCCGTGACAGCACGGGTCCTGCACTGTTCCGACAGGAGCGAGTGGGACGGCAGGGCGGAACCTTCCGCATGCTGAAGTTCCGCTCCATGGTCACAACAGCTGAAGCGGACCTCGATAAACTGCGCGCAGAAAATGAGGGCAATGGTGTCCTGTTCAAGCTGCGCGAAGACCCCAGAGTGACCCGTGTAGGCACCTGGATGCGCAAATACTCACTCGATGAACTACCTCAGCTCTGGAACGTCGTCAGGGGAGAGATGTCGCTCGTGGGTCCGCGTCCGCCGCTGCCCAGCGAAGTGGACTCCTACGCCGGACATACCCATCGCCGGCTCTACATCAAACCCGGGCTGACCGGCCTGTGGCAGATCAACGGACGCTCCGATCTGGACTGGGAGGAGAGCGTGCGGTTGGACCTCTACTACGTGGAGAACTGGTCCGTTACCGGGGACCTGATGATCATGTGGCGCACTTTGAAAGTGATGCTCAAGCCGGAAGGGGCTTACTGATGAACAGCTGGGGAAACAGTCTGGGAAAAGCAGCAGCGGTGCTGATGGCCGTTGCGCTCCTGAGTTCGTGCTCTGCCGGTGCCGATCCGTCGGTGAAGGCCACGGCGACGTCGTCTGGAACGGCGGCCACTGAACAGGCACCAAGTCAGATCAAGGGGCAGAACAGCAACAAGGTAAAAGACCCCAAGCCGACGCCGGAGCCGGGCGATCCGACAGGGCCCAAGGGAGGCCCTGCGTTTGAGGCGAAGGGGTCCGCGCCCGTGCCCGTGGAGCGTGGTAAAGCCGCTGCCAAGAATCGGGTTAAGGCTGCCGAGGCGAACTTTCGGAAGCCAGCAAAGTTCACCGATGGCGTGAGCGTCAGCACGGGAGGCTTTCTCCACGGAACCGTCGATGGGGAGGGCGCCGGGATCATTCAGGGAGCTCCTTATGTGGTGATTGACGTGACCGTGCGGAACAGTTCGAAGAAGCCGTTCGATGTCTCGGCTGTGGTCCCCACTATGGTCTACGGCGACGACAGTATTGCTGCTGCTCCGCTGTACTCGGGAGTCGACGTGCAGGACCTGGCCGGGACCATAGCGGCCGGGCAGGAACAGAAAGCCCGCTACGCATTCCAGGTTCCGGCCGATGCCGCAAGAGGCACGCTCTACCTGGATCTCAACGGCACCCATCAGCCGGCCGTATTCACCGGGGACCTGCCGTGAAATCGATGTTGCCCTTCAGCTTTCGGGGAGCCGCAGGTGCGCTCGGCGCACAGTCCAGCCAAGCTGTTGGCAGCTTCGTCATGCTTACCATTGCCGCGCGCACCCTGGACCTTGAAGGTCTTGGCCGGCTCGCGGTCCTCTACGGGGTGTTGGTGCTCTGTGCGGCGCTAGCCAGCGGATTCGTTGGTGACTCCCTGACCGTCCTGGATCGGACGGCCCGGCCGTTGCGCGCGGGATTGCAACTCTGGCTCTTGATCCTGGGCGGCGGTTCAGCGGTCGTCGTGCCATTCATCTGCCTCGTCACGGGCTTCACATCGCCAGTGGAATCGCTGCTCCTTTCTGTGCTGATCGCAACTTTTGTCAGTGCCGAGATCATGCGCAGAGTGCTGATGGCGAACCTCCTCTTCCCCCGCATCATCGTCTCTGACACCGTATCGCTGATCATCGGTGTCACCGTCATAGTCCTCTGGGCCGACTCCGGGCAACTCAGTCTGGCCGCCTTCCTCCTCGGATTCGGGCTGGGGCGCCTGGGAGCGACCGTCTGTTCGACCTTGCTCATCCCTGCATCGGAAAGGTTCATCGTCCCGCTGCGCCAGGCCGACTGGCGCGCCGTAGCCGGGTACGGCACATGGCGTGCGGCGCAGGCGACTCTTCGACCGGCGCTGATGACCGGCATCCGTCTCAGTCTGGTCTTCATCGTGGCCCTCGCCGCAGCAGGTCAACTGGAAATTGCCAGGATCTACGCGGCCCCAGCGATGCTGTGCGTCGGTGGGATGTCTTCCTACCTGTTCGCCTCGTTCGCGCGAGCCAAGACTGCGTCCATGCGCAGTATGCTCACCCAAGCTGACCGCGGAGTGGTGATCCTGCTGCTCACGACGATGGCGATCACCGCGGTCGCACTGGTTGCGCTTCCCGTTGCCGGAGAGCTACTCACCGGCAACACCCCAAATGTCATGGCGGTCCTCGGGTGGCTCGCGTATGCGACCTCGGCCGCAGCGGTTACACCCTATGGCGCTCTGGCCGCAGTCCGCGCCAGCCCGCGCCGTGTCTTCACGATCCGGCTACTGGACACCACAGTGTCTCTTGTCGCCGTCATCGTGGTCCTACAACTAACCGGCGCCTTCGCGTTGGCACCGCTTGTAGCAGCTATCGGATCAGCCGCCGGTGGCATCGCTCTTCGCTTCTTCCTCTTGGCGCCGCTCGCACGCGTCGACGAGGACAACACTTTCACCACATCACTGCACGGAAGGCAATTGGGCACCCATGTATAAAAACCAGGCTCCAGGTCTCACCCGCACTCGACGCGGCACCCTGCTCAAACGTGCACTGGCAGTGCTCGCATCCTTCTCCCTCGTCGCGACGTTCGCGACGGCGACGCCGGCCTTGGCTGCTGACGAGCCGGATGCCGCCGCCCCATTGCCAGCTACCGTCAGCGCTGACCTGCTGCGGACGCCGCAGATCAACGGAGTCGTCTGGAGTGTTGCAGTCAACGGCAACACGGCCTACGCAGTGGGAGCCTTTACCCGGGCCAGGCCATCTGGTGTAGCAGCGGGCGGAGCGGGGGAAGTCGTGCGGAACAACGCAATGGCGTTCGACATCCCCAGCGGGACCATCCTTCCCTGGAACCCTAACTTCAACGCACAGGCCCGCACCGTTGACATCAGCCCAGACAAGACCCAACTGTTCGTCGGTGGCGACTTCACGGCAGTCAGCGGTCAAGCACGGAGCAAGATCGCGGCCTTCAGCATGGCTGACGGTGCGTTGAACCCGAACTTTCAGACCAGCGTCGGGGGAACAGTCCTGGCCATCTCCATTACCGCAGACACCGTCTACATTGGCGGGTCCTTCGGCAGCATAGGGTCTGAGTCCCGCTCCAACCTTGCCGCCTTGAAGCGCTCCAACGCCGATCGGCTGCCGTGGGCGCCCACCACGGACGACATTGTGCACGGGGTCTTGGTGACGGCGGATAACAGCCGAGTTGTGGTCGGTGGTCGGTTCCAGAATCTCAACGGTGCCCGCAAGATCGGCATCGGTGCTGTGGACGGTTCAACCGGTGCAACGACGGGATGGACCAGCACACCCATCCCCGCCACGCAGGGGACCAACACCTCCTGGGTGACCAACATGATTCTCCGCGACGGTGTTGTTTACGCCTCCGCAAACGGCATGGGCGGACACTGGTTTGACGGACGCTTCGCCGCAAAAGTCGACACCGGAGACCTCATTTGGCTGGATAACTGCTATGGAGCCAGCACCGACGTCACGGTCATGGGTCAGGTCATGTACAGCGTCTCCCACGCCCACGACTGCACCTCAGTGGGAGGGTTCCCCGAGGAGAACCCACAGGTATGGAAGCGCGCGCTCGCGGAGACCATCTATCCCACGGGAACAGATCAAGCGCCACCGTCAAACAACAGCACGTATTCCGGCCAACCCGTGCCCACCCTGCTGCACTGGTATCCCAGCATCAATACGGGCTTCTACACCGGGCAGTATCAGGGCGGTTGGGCTATGGACAACAACGGCACGTACCTGGTCACAGCGGGTGAATTCACTCGAGTCAATGGTGTGAATCAACAGGGGTTGGCTGTTTTCACGAACCGTGAAACGGCACCGAACAAAGTCCGGCCCGAGTACACCCCTGACCTCAAACCAACCGTACTGTCTCTTTCCAGCGGTACGGCCCGCGTTGCGTGGCCCACCACCTGGGATTACGACGACGAGACGCTCACCTACGACGTGCTTCGGGACAACAGCCTGACGCCCATTGACTCCGTAGAGCAGGCATCGATCTGGTGGAAGGACAAGAGCCTTGGGATCGTGGACAAGGACCTTACCGTTGGGTCAACTCACACCTACCGCATCAGAGTCAGCGACCCCTGGGGCAACCAGTACATCGGTCCCCGTTCCGAACCTGTGACTATCAGTGACGCCCAGACGGGGCCATACGCCGAGATGATCAAAAGCGACGGCGCCGCCTCCTATTACCGGCTGGATGAACCGTCCGGACCGGTGGTCTACGATCATGCCGGATTCTCGGACGCGGATGCCGGTAACGGCGTAAGCCGAGGAGTATCAGGGGCTATCGAAGGCAACGAAGCCTCACGCCTGAGTGGATCGTCGTCGGCCAATGTCACCGGGCGCACCTCGGAGCCGGCGCCGGACTCGTTCACTGTGGAGGCGTGGTTCAAGACCGGCACCAATTTTGGCGGCCGCATCATCGGATACGGGAATTCGCGCACGGGTTCCTCCAGCAGCTATGACCGGCACGTATGGATGGATAACTCGGGCAGAGTTTGGTTTGGAGTCTGGACCGGACAGTCCGCAACCCTGAACACAGCGAAAACTTACAACGACAATAAGTGGCACCTGGTAACGGCTTCCATGGGAGCTGACGGCATGGTCCTCTCCATTGACGGTGTGCGCGTGGGCCAGCGTGGAGATACGACCACAGGCCAGGCTTACAACGGTTACTGGCGGATTGGACACGATAATCTAAGCGGTTGGCCGAGCCGGCCGTTGTCTACTGGCATTGCAGCAGACATCGATGAGGTGGCAATTTACCCGACCGTGCTGGACCGGACAACGGTGGCCGCACACTACAACGCCAGTGGCCGGACAGCTGATATTCCTGCTCCTCCGACCGATGAGTACGGCAAGTCCGTCTACGCTGATGATCCGACGATTTACTGGAAGCTCGACGACGCTGCCTCCAGTACGGGCGCGGCGGACACGAGCCTGTCCAATAACGACGCACGGACAGAAGGCACAGTGACCAAAGCCGTGGCTGGTGCCATCCCGGGCGCCGACGGCACGGCCTTCGAGTTCAACGGGTCAAACGCCATGGCTGCGGCCACTCAGTCGGTGACGAACCCGACCGTCTACTCCGTGGAAGCGTGGTTCAAAACCACCACGGACCGTGGCGGCAAGATCATCGGATTCGGCAACTCCAACACTGGTCTTTCTTCGAATTACGACCGGCACGTCTACATGCAGGATGACGGAAAGCTGGTGTTCGGGACGTACACCGGAACCACACACACCATCACCACTGATGACGCGTTCAACGATGGCACCTGGCACCATGTGGTGGCCTCACAATCCGGAACCGGCATGAAGCTTTATGTGGACAGCGTTCTCACTGGCACCGACCCGGAGACGAGCGCTCAACCGTACACAGGCTTCTGGCGGATCGGCGGAGACCGCACCTGGGGCTCGACGAGTTCCTGGTTCAATGGCGCCATCGATGAGGCAGCCGTTTACACCCACGAACTCAGCCATGAACGGGTAAACGCGCACTATGCCTTTGGAGGTGTGGTTAACCAGAACCCCGAAGCTGCGTTCGAGTCAGTGGTGGATGGCCAGAACGTGGTCTTCAACGGCGAATCCTCAACGGACCCGGACGGTTCCATCGCCAATTGGGAGTGGGACTTCGGCGACGGTACAACCGGCACGGGCGACAACATCCAGCACCAGTACGACGACGTCAAAACGTACACCGTGAAACTCACGGTCACCGACAACGCCGGAGCCAAAACAACGCTCTCGCAGGACGTGACAACTGAGTTGGCCAATCAGTTCCCCACCGCTGCATTCACACAGGAGAGCACTGGACTGGCAGCATCGTTTGACGCAACGGGTTCCGCCGACGCGGATGGCACTATCGCCGCCTACAGCTGGGACTTCGGTGACGGTGCAACGGAGACCGGGGCGACGCCGTCGCATACGTACGCAGCCGACGGCACATACTCGGTAACTCTGCAGGTCAGCGACGACGACGGCGATTCGACGTCCCTGACGCAGGACATCACCGTGACCAATGGGGCGCCGACGGCGTCCTTGACGGCAGACATCTCGGCGCTGGACGTCACCTTTGACGGCAGCGCATCGACGGATCAGGATGGCACCATTGCCGCCTGGGGCTGGGACTTCGGTGACGGAACAACGGGCACGGGTCAGACCGCGAATCATGTGTATGCGGCGGCCGGAACGTATGAGGTCACGCTGACGGTCACTGACGCACTGGGGGCCACGGGTTCAACGGCCACCAGCATCACCGTTGATGCCGCCAACCAAGGGCCAACGGCCGCGTTCACCTCGGAGGTTCAGGATCTAGCCGTCACCGTGGACGCCGCGGGGTCCACCGATCCTGACGGCACGATTGAAAGCTACGCCTGGAACTTCGGTGACGGGTCGACCGGAACGTCGGTGACGGCGTCGCACACCTACACCGACGCTGGAACCTACTCGGTGACGCTGACTGTGACGGATAACAGGGGCGCTTCTGCCACCAACACTGTTGACGTCACGGTGACCGCCCCTGCGCCTGAGCTACCTTCGGCGGCCTTCACTTCTTCCGTGAATGGCACGACAGCTACGTTCGACGCCAGCGGATCCAGTGCACCAGCAGGCAACATCGACGCCTATGAGTGGGACTTCGGTGACGGCACGGCCGGTACTGGAGTGACGCCGTCGCATATCTACGCGGAAGCGGGCCAGTACACAGTAACCCTGACAGTCACCGACAACGTCGGCGGCGAGGGGACAGTCAGCCAGGAAGTGTTGGTGGAGAGCGTCAGTGCCCCAGTAGCCAGCATCGAGACGGTCGTTACTGGGCGATCCATCGCTGTCGACGGTAGCGGATCCACCTCCGTCAACGGCGACATCACCGCCTATGAGTGGGATTTCGACGACGGCACCACCGCAACGGGCGCGACGGCGGACCACACCTATGGTGACGACGGAACCTACACGGTGCAGCTCACCGTGACCGACGCCAGTGGAGCGACTTCAACAACAAGTGCGCCAATAGAAATCAGCAACGCGCTACCGGCTGCGGAATTCACGTCCAGCGTCAACGGACTTGAGGCCACGTTCGATGCCACTGCGAGTAGCGATCCGGACGGCACAGTGACCGGATACGCCTGGAGCTTCGGTGACGGGGCAACGGCCACCGGAGCAACGGCAGAGCATACATATGCGGAAGCCGGAGACCAAGAGGTAAGTCTCACCGTCACCGATAACTCCGGTGGTACCAACTCCATCACTCGAACCGTCACCGTGGCGGACCCGGATCCGGAGCCGGTGGCCTACGCAGAGGACTCCTTCACAAGAACGGCTACGAACGGCTGGGCGTCGGCGGAAACGGGCGGCGCATACGGTTACTTCGGATCGTCGTCGACGTTCACAGTAGACGACGGCGTGGGCCGGATCCGCATGGCCAGTCCAGGAAGCGGGCCGTCGGCTTATCTGAACACGGTCTCGGCAACGGACACCGAAATTCGGGTGGGGCTAGGCAATGACAAGGCGGCTACCGGAGGCGGAATTTACGATTACGTGATGGTCCGCGATGTTTCTGGCGCTGGTGCCTATCTAGCTAAGGTCCGTTTTCGGGCCAACGGCGACATTGCGATCAGCCTCAACCGGAGCGAGACGTATCTCACCAACGAGACGGTCATCTCCGGTCTGGGGTACCAGCCGGGTGACCAGCTGACACTTCGGGTCCAGGCCGTGGGCACATCACCGACGACCCTGCGGGCGAAGATCTGGCACGTAGGAGCCGAAGAGCCTGGTCAATGGCAGCTGACAGCCTCAGACAACACGTCCGGGATGCAGGCGCCGGGCCGGATCCGCTTCAAGTCTTACCTGTCCGGCAGCGCAACCAACGCCCCCGTGCACTCCCTCTGGGACAACGTATGGGCCGGACGGACGCAACCATGAACAGGGGACTAGAAATGAAGAACATACTTCTGCGAAGAAGAGCACGAGTAAAAACAACCCGTCCATTGCGGATCGCCATGGTTGGCACCCGAGGGGTCCCGGCTCAATACGGTGGATTCGAAACCGCTGTGGAGGAGATCGGGCAGCGTCTTGTGTCTCAGGGAGTAGACGTCACCGTCTACTGTCGCAACGCTTCGGGGCAACGACGTCGCGAGCACCTGGGGATGACATTGGTTCATCTGCCCGCTCTGCACCTCAAAGCTGCTGAAACGCTAAGCCACACGGCGCTCTCAGTTGTACACCTGCTCATTGGACGCCGCTACGACGCAATTTTCATGTTCAATGCTGCGAATGCTCCTTTCATCTCACTGTGCCGGCTTCGACGTACACCGGTAGCAGTGCACGTTGACGGGTTGGAATGGCGCCGGACCAAATGGGGCGGCAAAGGACGCAAGTACTACCGTAAGGCTGAGGAACTAACCGTGCGGTGGGCGGACTCCCTCATTGCCGACGCCCCCGGCATCGCCGATTACTACTCGAGCGAATTTGGCGCGGACACAACGCTACTCACCTACGGGG
>JBBPYK010000114.1:0-10088 GCA_038199985.1 Actinomycetales bacterium
CAACGCCGACTCGGCAAACTGACACCGATCGAGTTTGAGACAATAAACAAGACCACTCAACCGGTCCCCGAAATATCAACCCAAACAGTCAACTAAAACCTGAGCAGACCCGATGCCTATCCGGCTCAGTTGTCCGGTGGACAACGCCAGCGTGTGGGCATCGCGAGGGCACTGGCATTGAAGCCCTCGGTCCTGCTCGCCGATGAGGCCACTTCGGGGCTGGACCCGTCCACTACCGAATCGATCCTGCAACTGATCCGCAGCATCCGTGAAACCGAAGGCGTCAGCGTCGTGCTCATCACGCACGAAATGGATGTCGTGCGCTCCGTAGCCGATACCGTTTCCCGGCTGGAGGGCGGGAAGATAGTGGAATCAGGGCCGGTAGGGAGAATCGTCGCGGACCCGGTCTCGGCCTTAGCTGGGGACCTACTGCGCCACGGGACCCCGGTCCAGCCCGGTCCCGGAACAGCGATATGGCAGGTGCAATACGGATCCAGTGCCGTTGCCCTCGACTGGCCTCAGCACCTCGGAGCCGTCCTCGGCAGCCAGATTGAACTCCTTGCCGCCAGCATCGAATCCATCGGCGGCCCGGCAGTCGGCCGAGCCGCAATCTCCGTGCGAGCCGGACTGCCCGAGGCAGCGGTTCAAAAATCCCTTGCCGAACTGGGACTACTTGGCCATCGACCGACGACGACAGCCCAAAGCCGCGCGGCAGGTGTAGAGGTGAAGACGCCGTGAATACGCCCTGGTCCGAAGTACCTGCACTAGTGCTGCCCGCGATGGGTCAGACCGCACTGATGGTAGGCATCGTGATGCTCATCGTCGTGCTCATCGGCACACCGCTCGGCGTCATCCTGCACAATTCCGGCCCGACCGGGCTATTTCCCCGCTCGCGCCTGCACGTCCTGCTGTCCTGGACCGCCAACCTCGGCCGATCCCTACCCTTTCTGGTACTGATGGCCGCGGTCATCCCATTCACGAAGCTGCTGGTAGGAACGACCCTAGGAATCCAAGCCGCGATTGTGCCGATGGCTCTGGCCGGGATCCCGTTCTTCGTCCGGCTGGTCCAAAACGCTATCCGCGAAGTTCCGACAGAACGCATAGACATCGGCCAGGTATCCGGCGGCAGCACCCTACAGATCATCCGCAGAATCCAAATCAACGAAGCCCTGCCCGGCATGATCGCAGGCCTGTCCCTGAACCTCATAGCCATGATCGAGTACTCGGCCATCGCCGGCGCCATCGGTGCTGGCGGACTGGGTTACCTGGCCGTCAACTACGGTTACCAACGATTCGACGCCACCATCATGCTCGTGTGTGTGGTCCTGCTGATCATCGCCGCCCAAACCATCCAGTTCGTCGGCGACCATTTGGTGCGCCGCACCGCGCGCGTGCTGCAACACGCCTGACCCAACGAGAAAGAAGAAGACGATGACAAAGAAAAGAATCCGCTTCAACGCCTTCGATATGACGTGCATAATACACCAGTCCCCAGGCCTATGGGCGCACCCGACCGACCAGTCGACCCGCTACAACGACCTCAACTACTGGATTGACCTCGCGAAGCTACTGGAACGTGGGAAGTTCGACGGCCTGTTTATCGCCGATGTTCTGGGCGTCTACGACACCTACCAAAACTCACACGACGCCTCCGTGCGCCGAGCCATGCAGGTCCCAGTACACGACCCGCTCATGCAAGTCTCGGCGATGGCCGCAGCCACGGAAAAACTCGGTTTTGGTATCACTGTCTCGGCCACCTATGAACAGCCCTACGCCCTCGCCCGCCGGTTCAGCTCACTGGACCACCTCACGCGCGGACGTATCGCCTGGAACATCGTGACCTCCTACCTTGACGGCGCAGCTCGCAACCTGGGCATGGATCGCCAAATGTCCCACGACGAACGCTACGACCTGGCCGCAGAAGTAGTAGACGTTTGCTACAAGCTCTGGGAAGGCTCCTGGGAGGACGACGCCGTCGTCGCTGACCGCAAAACCCAGATCTACGCCGACCCCGAAAAGGTCCACACCATCGACCACAAGGGCAAGTACTTCTCCGTGCCGGGCATCCACCTATCCGAGCCCTCCCCACAGCGCACACCGGTCATCTGGCAGGCAGGAACCTCCACCAAGGGCCGCGCCTTCGCCGCCCAGCACGCCGAGGCCGTCTTTACCGTCGCACCCACCGCCGAAATCCTGCGCACATACGTCGACGACATCCGAGCCGTCGCCGCCAACCACGGCCGCGACCCGCAAAGCGTGAAGATCTACACGGAAATCGCCACCGTCGTCGCCCCATCAGACGCCGAGGCACAAGCCAAGTACGAAGAGTTCCTCACCTGGGCCGATTATGAAGGTGCCCTCGCGTTCTACGCCGGCATCACCGGAATCGACCTGTCCACGCTCGACCCGGACCAGCCGCTCGAATACGTGGAAACAGACTCCGCCCGCTTCGCCCTGGAAATCTTCTCCAAGGCAGACCCAACCCGGACATGGACCCCACGCGAGGTCGCTAACTTCGTCTCGATCGGCGCCATGGGCCCAGTCCTCATCGGCTCACCCCAAACTATTGCCAACGAACTCGAACGATGGATCGACGACGCCGACATCGACGGATTCAACATCGCCTACGTCACCACCCCCGGCACTTTCGAGGACTTCATTGACCAGGTCGTGCCCGAGCTACAGGTTCGAGGCCGCTACTGGACCGACTACGACGAGTCCGACACCCTGCGTGAACGCATCTACGAACCAGGCCAGAAACGCGTGCGCGACGACCACCCCGCAGCCGTCTACCGGCGCGAGCTACAGGACAAGGCAACCGCCCGAAAAGCAACGAGAACAACTGGAGGTGTCGTAACCGTCCCAGCCGGATAAAGACTTCCCGGTGGTGCTGTCAGTACAACGGGCAGCACCACCGGTTAGCCCCTTAAAAAGCGCATATCCTGCAGATGAGCAGCAGCTGATCGGTGTGTGCTCAGCGCAAGCACAGCCTTGGCCGCGGTAACCCCGCGCTCAGTGAAAACTGTGAGGTTCGAGGATGGGTAATCCTCTGTCATAGGTATTTGAGACGTGGACTGGGAGTGCCTGGGTGAATCCCTTCGACTTTCCGTCCTTTAGAAGGCGAACGAGCGTTTAGTGCTCGGCGACGGCGGAGCACCTCAACTTGCCCATGCCACTCTCATCCGTTGATTCCCCGGACTGTATCGCAACCTAGTTCGTAGTCACGCTTTCGTACCCTTGCTTAGGAGACAGGGTAGCAAGGCAGGCAGGGAGAAGTAAGGGCGGGGGAGGGGTGGTGTCTTGTCCTGTTGTGTTGTAACCCTAGGGTTGCAACACATTCCGACGAGACACCTCGGTTTGACACTCTCCTAGTTCCTTAGAGTGATTCCCATGCAGGCCTCCACCCGTTGCTGTTGCGCGGACTAGTGAATCGTCAGGTTGAACAAGCGGGCGACGTCAATCAAGCTCGAATCGGTCTTCTCAATCGTCGATTGTTCATGGATAAACGTCTCCGTGCCAGCAAAGATCGCCCAGCACTCTTCGTTGTCGAGCTTCGACACATACCTGATGCCTGAGTAGTTGTAGAGACCTTCTTCGTCGAGGGAGGAGTAGGCCCAACGTGCAATCTCTCGGGTGAGGAGGCGATTCATGCCGCGCACGTCGGGAACATCGATGGTCTCGACGCCCAGCGGCTCGAGTTGCTCGCCGATCTGCTCAAGTATGAATTGGCGGGTTTCAAGGTCTTCGAGGTCAATGAATGACGCTGGGTTCGTGGTGCCCACCGTGAAGAGGCGACGTTCGTCTCGCCAGGATGCGGGGATGCTGTTCGGTGGCATGAATCCGCTGGGGTCATCCCGGACGAGGGCAGCCATCTTTGGTGACACCCTCTTTCCGGCGAGGGTTTCCAAAAATGACCCTCGTGGGGTCGTGGCGCAGTACAGGATGCCTCCGCCTGGTACATCGAATCGGTTGCCGGCATCAGGTAGGAGGGCATCATCGGGTGCTATTTCGGAGAAGCGCTGTCCCGAAGGGATGAGGGCGACTCGCCAGACCCTGTCAGGGATATCTACTGACTTCGGTGTGAGCGAGTCGCCCAAACCCATGCCTTATTCTCCTGCCCGGTACGCGCGCGCAGCGGCCATCGCTTCACGGGTCCGGTTGTCAGCGATCGCTTCCGCTGGTGACATGTCATCCAGCTGACCATTCATCCCCATGAACCATGCTCTAACGGTATGGGCTGACTGCGGGGCGTGCGGATCGTGGGCGAGGAACATGAAGATTTGGTAGGCCGCCCTGATACGGCGTTCCACCGCTAGGGACTTCGGAAGCTGCTTACCACCCATCCATCGGGTGATGGTCTGTCGGTCTTTTCCCGCGATGAGCTGCGTCAGCGCTGGACCTAGGTTGTCGTTGAGTACTGAGACCATGTCGCTGAATCCGGTTTCAAAATCGTGCCCGGGTGATCCCGTGACGCCGCCGCGGCCGTGCCGTGTCCTCGTGGTTACTCCGTCGCCCATGATCGTCCTTCTATCGAGGTGTCGTGGTGGTGTATCTGTTGATAATTCATATATACATGTAAACGATCATCAAACAACACATGTTCCGACACTCGTATGGGGCACTCGCTTTACATGTTCCGACAGGAACCCTGACCTTAATGGATGTGTCAAGTAGTTCTGGACCCACCGTGACGGGGTGGATTCTAACGATCGTCACAACACCTGAGCATTTCAGGAGTTGCAGTGCCTTCATACAAGACGCCTCAGCGCAAACCTGGTCCAGGCGGAATGACCGCGGAGCGCGCCCACTATATTCGGCTCATGAAGCAAGGACTCAACAATTCCGAGGCCTGCCGGATCATCGGCGTGGGACGGAAAACCGGCTCCCACTGGCGCAACGGTCGCACCGTCCGGGATCCGGTGACCAGACGCGTCCGTACCTACCCGGCAATCATTCTGGTGCGGGAGCAACCGGTCGCCATTTCTGCGCGGTATCTGTGCGAGGACGAGCGGATCATCATTGCTGACCGGCACCGCGCCGGGGAGAGTGTGCGGTCGATCGCTGCCGGGCTGGGCAGGGCGCCGTCCACGGTGAGCCGCGAGTTGCGGCGGAATCAGAACCTCGCGGGGCAGTACCGCCCGCACTACGCGCAGAAGAAAGCTCGGCTCCGTCGCCAGCGTCCCCGGATGGGGAAAATCGCGCAGATGCCCGAACTGAAGACGTATGTTCAGGCAATGCTCAACCGGTGGTGGAGCCCGGGCTTGATCTGCCGGCAGCTCAAGAAAGTTTTCCCAGACCGCCCGGAGCTGCATCTGGTGCACGAGACGATCTACCAGGCCCTTTACATCCAGGGCCGGGGCGGGCTTTCCCGGGAGCTCGTGAAGTGCCTGCGCACCGGCAGGGACCGTCGTAAACCCAACCGCCGGCCAGGAGGGTGGTGATCGTGCCGGTTTCCGGCGCCTTTTCAGCGATTAGCAGCCGGGTCCGCCTGGCCCGGGTGATGAGTTTCCCGGCCGTGGCGAAGAGCCGGTACCGCCACCGTTTCATGTCCCATCCGCGGGCTGTGTGGCCGGTTGGCAGTGCGGTGAGTTGCAGCCAGGAGATAAGGTTCATGGCCAGTGCGGCAAGGTTGGCCCAGGCCTGATTGGCGTGAAAGTCGAAGAACGGCAGCTTACCGAGGCCGGTGTTCTTCAGGGTTTTGATCCGGTTCTCACACCGTCCCCGGGCTCGGTGCCGGGCATCAAGGGTGGGCCCGTGCCAGCGCGGTGAGTTCGTCAAGAAAGCCGTGACGCGGTGCCCGTCCACATCAAGCAGTGTCGCCTGAGCACCGGGGTGCAGGGGTTCGGCACGAAGGTAGAGGTTCGTTCCCGCCGGGTAGTCGGTGAGCCCGAGGATCTCGGTGGCGTTAACGACCCACGCGTCGTTGCGTTCCCTGCCGTTGTGGTCCAGGGCCGGCTGCCAGTGCTGTTTGTCGTTGATCCAGCCGACCATGTGGGCTTTGAGCACCGGGACCGGGTAGGACACCGTGAACTGGACCCCTAAGGAGCAGAGGTGATGCAGGAATTTCCGGGACGCCCCGGCGCTGTCGGTGCGCACCAGAATTTTCTCGCCTATGAGTTTTCCGTCCTGGCCGTAGAAGTCGTCGGGGAGCTGTGCGATGGCCTGGGTGAAGACCTTGATATGGTCCTCGGCGCTGTTGGCCCCGGCATTACCCGCACGCATGAGTGCGGCGAGGATTTCCCCGGTCCCGTTGCCTGCGCCGTAATCGACGCTGGCGATAAAGGGAGCGAAGCCGTACCCGCCCTTGTACGTGCCGACGGCCTGTTCTTTGTCGCTGTGGGAGGTCACGAGGGTGGCATCCAAGTCCACTATCAGCGGATCCCGCGCGGTGGCCTTCAACGCCGGATTCCTGTCCCCGGATGCTTCCCACACCCGTGAACGCAATTCCCGCGTCAACGTCGCAAAGCCATAGCCGAAGAGATCCGGGTTGGTCACGGTCCGCTCAAAGAACCGCGAGATCGTCGCGTTCGAAGCGATCGTCCCGAAAACACCGGAACCGGTCCGCAGGATGTCCAGATCAGAGACATGTTCCCCTCCACCGGAGAGCATGACCGCCAACGATCCCATGATCGTGCCGGGCCGGTGCCGGGCCCCGGAGGGGACGAACTGGCCCAAACGATCCTCGCACAAGCCCCGGAACCCGAGCGCGTCAACAAAAGACGTGTCCACGTTCAGCCCGGCATGGGAGACCAGCGACTGGCCCGTCGTGGCGACAGGAAGGGGCGGGAAAACTCCGGTAATCTTGGACATCAGAAAGGTGCTTCTTTCAGTCGGTGAATCAGTGCGTCAATAACACTATTTTCCCAGCTCAGAAGCACCTTTCGTCGCTTAACCACACCCGACAGGCCCCACCCTCATGAAAACCCCGGGCTAGACAGGATCGATCAGATCGTGCTCTCCCTGTCCGCCCGTGGGCTGACGACCGGTGAGATCGCAGCGTATTTTGAGGAGGTCTTCGGGGCCAAGGTCTCCTTGGCCCCGAAGATCACTTCAGAAGGTCGCCGGCGAGCTGGCCGACTGGTCTTCCCGTCCACTGGCCCCGCTCTACCCGGTCCTCTTCGTCGTCCCCCACTTCGTGGGAGGTACCCCAGTGATCACCGGCCTTGGTGCGCGACGGGCAGGTGCGCACGACCCGTTCTGCGCCCGTCATGGGCGTCACCACGAATGGGGAGTGGAAGACCCTGGGCATCTGGTCGGTGACGACGCCGAGGGCGCCAGGTTCTGGCTGCAGGTCTTCTCCGAGCTGAAGAACCGGGGCGTCGAGGACGCGCTCATCGCCATCTGTAACGGGCTCAAGGGGTGAGAGAACAGGTAGCCATTTCGGGAAAAGCGAGTACGTGTCCCTTGTAGTCGGGTAGGTGGCACTCTGTCGTGACTGCACCTATCCCCCTACCTTTGGGGAGGTGACGACGCCGTTCTCACACTTTCTCAGGAGCATCTGTGCCCAATAGCAACGCAAAATTCCTTCTCACACGTCGGGTTGCAAGTGCAGCGCTCTTGCCGGGGATCCTGGGCGGCGCCTTGGTGTTCGCCCCGCAAGCGTCAGCGGACACGGGCCCGACATCGGGTATCTGCAACGGTGTGGTGAATCAGTTGGCGCACCGGGGAACAGTCCAGCAGAACCTCCTCAAAGCCGCAGCGCGCAAGAACGCCGAGCTCATCACTAAGCTGCAAGCCGATCGGTCAGCCCTCCAGGCATCCGCCGCCACCATTGCAACGCAGATTAGCGATGTGACCAAGGAAATCGTTGCGCTCGATGCCGAGAACCTGCGTCTCGACACCGCCATATCGGCCACCACCAGCGACCTAGCCGCTGTCACCGCGCAGCAGGCTACCACCAAGGCAGCACTCGATGCAGCCGAGGTCTCACTGGCTGGCCTGCAGTCAGACAGGGCCGCCACGGAGGCAGCACTTACGCCGCTGCAGGAGGAGCTTGCAGCTGCCCAGGCCGCCTCTGTGGATTTGAAGAAGCAAGCCCTCACAGCAGCTGCCAGTGTTGACGCGAAGAAAGCTGAGCTCAGTACCGCCACCAATGAGCTGGCCAGCCTCGAGAGTGCCGCAGCACGGGCCGCCAGCGACCTGACACTACAAAACGATGCCATCACCACCGCCCAGGGCGAACTTACTTCCCTGACCACGGCGGCCCAACAGGCAGCGACGGCCGTCACAGCAGCGCGCCAGACCGCCGCCGATGCCGAGACCGTTTTCCAGCAGCTCACCGCCGCGGGCACGACCGCCCAGGCGGACCTTGATGCCCAGAAGGCGAAAATTGACGCTGCAAACCAAAAGCTCGTAGCACTGCAGGCGGACGCCGCAACGGCAGCCAACGCCGTTACAGCGAAGAACACCCAGCTCACCACCGCGCAGGCCGAACTCCTCGTGCTGCAAGCCGACGTGACGAAGGCAGCAGATGCGGTCACGGTGAAGCATGTCGCTATCACCGCCGCGCAGACCGACCTGGCAAGGCTGCAGGCCGACGCCACCAAAGCCGCCGATGCACTTGCAGCCAATACCGCGAAACTGAACACCGTCACCGCGGACATCTCCACGTTGCAGAACCAGATCACCGCCAAGATCACTGACGTCTTGGCCAAGCAAGCAGCAATCAAAAAAGCGCAGGACGAGCTGACGGTGCTCCAGAGCCAGAAGACGACTCTCGAAGGGGAGATCACCGCGCTTACAGGGCAGATCGATGCGGAAAAGAGCAGAAAGAAAAAGGATGAACTGATTGCGCTGAGGGCCAGCAAGCAGTCGGAGCTCGACGCCGTGAACACCAAGATCACGGACAAGTCCACGCAGATCTCCGGCCTGCAGGGCGACCTCCGCACGCTCCAGACTCAGGTCGACGCCCTCAACACGCAGTTGCTCGCCAAGCAGGCTGAGAGCAGCGCCCTGCAGAAGAACGCCGCTCCCCTGCAAGCTTCCCTGACCGCCGCCAACACCTCCGTGGCCACGAAGGAAGCGGAGATAAAGACCCTGCAGGGCCAGCTACCCGCCCTGCAGAAAGCCCTGAGCGATGCCCACGCTGCGGCCGCCGTGAAGCAGAACGAAGTCACCGTCCTGCAGGGACAACTTCCAGCTCTGGAAACAGCATCCACCGTAGCCCGGAACGCCGTCACCGCCCAGGAGAAAGTTGTTGCAGATCTGGAAGCCGATCTGCCGACCCTGACCGACGGCGTCGAAGTGGCCAAGGAAGCAATTGCTGTCCAGGCACGCGTGCTCGAGGGATTGCGCAGCGACCTGACCGCCGCAGAAACCCGTCTCTCCGCTGCCACCGGAGCAGTCACCGCCAAAACCACCGAACTAGTCGGGCTGCAGGACCAGCTGCCGGCGCTCCAGAGCGCAGCCGATAACGCAGCCAAAGCCGTGACTGAAAAGCAGGGAGAGGTCGCCGCCCTGAACACGGAGCTGGACAAATTAGTCCTGGCCCTCGCTGGGCTGAATTCCCAGATCGCAGCGAAGGAAACAGAAGTACTCGCCCTTCAAAGCCGGGTCGCTCCGCTCATTGCCCAGCTCGACGGCCTCAATGGCGAGATCAGTACCACCGAGACTCAACTCAAAACCCTGCAGGCACAACTGACGACCCTCGACAAGCAGGTCACCGACGCCCAGACAACTCTCCGGAACCTGGAAGCGGTAAAGAAGACCAACAGGGAAGCCGTCGCCGCCCAGAGGGTGACGGTCAACGCGCTCGAGGACAAGCTCGGTGCCGTCCAGGGCCAGATCAAAGCCATCGACGGACAAATCCTCCTCGGCGGTTGCGTGGCATGAGGATCCAGCACACGCAAGCCTCCCTAGGACGCAAGCACTAGGGCAACCAAACCTCCGCCATGGTACTCACCGCCGTCCGATGTCCAACACCGCGACCCTGACCAGGCCGTGATTGCGCGAGCGGCGACGTAAAGCTCGGATAATCGAGGACGCGGTACTTCGGCCTACATCCGGGAACTACGTTCGTCCTTCCCCGGTGGCGTGGCACCAAATAAAGGGTGCTCGTCATCAAGGATGCCGCGGAACATCTGTGGGAG
>JBBPYK010000115.1:0-3131 GCA_038199985.1 Actinomycetales bacterium
GCTCCGGCAGCGAGCACCACGGGCGCCACACCGAGCCGATTGATCCCACGGCGCAGGTCATTGCGCTTATCCAACCACGTGACGATCGCCCACGGAACAAAACACACGAGGACCGCTGCACCGACTCCCCAGACGAGGTTGTCACTGCGCCCGGGCTCCAGCGTGGGGCTGAGGATCAGGACAACCGCCCACACGAGTGCCGGCGACAGGAAGCGGACGACGACGGCCACCCCGCCAGTACTTACCGGCGTCGTGCTTTTTTCTCCCCGCCTGACCACCGTGTTCTCCTTAACGCGCCGTCCTAGCGGCGTGCGGGATTGGCAAGGCGGCCAATGCCTTCGATTTCAATTTCATAGCGCTCGCCGTCGCTGATCAGGCCGACACCCGCCGGCGTGCCGGTCAGGATGATGTCGCCGGGCAACAGGGTGAACGCCTGGGACACGTAGGAGACCAGTTCCTTGACGCCCCAGATCATCTGGCTGGTGGTTCCGTCCTGGCGGAGATCGCCATCCAGCCAGCCGCGGATGGCCAGGTTTTCTGTGTCCAGCTCGGTCTCGATCCACGGACCCAGGGGGCAGGAGGTATCAAATCCCTTGGCCCGCGCCCACTGGTTGTCCGTCCTCTGCGCATCCCGGGCAGTCAGGTCATTGGCGCAGGTGTAACCAAAAACAACGTCATCCACACGCTCCACGGGAACGTCCTTGCAGATGCGGCCAATGATTACGGCCAGCTCCGCCTCGAAGGAGATCTCGTCTGAAAAGGAAGGCAGCACAATGGGATCCCCCGGGCCAATGACGGAGGTATTGGGCTTGAAGAACATCAGCGGAGCAGCTGGCACGTCATGGCCCAGTTCCTTGGCGTGCTCGGCATAGTTGCGGCCGATTCCCACCACTTTGCTGCGCGGAATAATCGGGGCGAGCAGCCGCACGTCCTCGAGCTTGTGCCGGACTCCGGTGACCTGGACTCCGGAGAAGAACGGATCACCGTTGATCACGGCGATTTCCTCCTGGCCATCCTCACCTTCCACCACACCGAAAGCAGGGTCACCATCAATAACAAAACGGGCTATACGCATGGATTTAGCCTACATGGGCTGGTGCGCGGGGACTGGCGCGTGCCGTGTGCTGTTACCGTGCTGGCTCCCGGGTGTGCAGCGGACGTTTCCTGCAGTTGAGTGCAACGGCAGCGGGTACAGCAACGGCCGCGGACTTAGTCCCCCAAAGAACCTGTCCACGGCCATTGCTTTCGTGCGGTGCCGGCATCGCCTGCAATTTATCCTTTAGTAAGGCCACCACCCGAAACCCTGGACAGTAAAGGACGAGCTGGACTTGGTCGAAGCCGCAATGCTGGCAGAAGAGTTGTCAGCGGCAACAGCAGCGGTTCCTCCTCCTATCGAAAACACGGCGACCAGCAGTAGAGAGGCGGAGAGCTTTTTCATGGTTTGTTCCTTCGTTCCTTCACGAATGCGGAAGAGAATTCTCCCACAGAGACACAACAACATCAGTATGACTTAAATCGAAGTACCACACCAGTCCCAAATTTCACATGAGTAACAGGAGCCGAGTCGAGGTCCCGTTCGCTTAGACTGGGCAAACGGGAACGCTGCACACCAGTGAGGACCGTTAGAACCGGAAAAACCATCGACCACGGCAGCCTTTACGACGATTGGACTCAACCAACGCATGGAAAACCATCCCGGGGAACAGATTATGTTCGAGCTTCAGGCACGCGAAGCGTGGGATCGACGCGACTACTCTCGCGCTCGACAATTGGCCGGAGAGGCAATGGAACGTGCACTCGACAACGGCCAGGAGGGTGCCTGGTGGAGCATGGCGCTCCTTCAGGCTGAGGCTATGCGCGAGGATGGCGACCTTCAGGGGTCAGAAGAAGCCGCGCGCCGGTTGGCGGACCATGCTTTGACGACGGGGTCTACGCAACTTAGTGCGCGGATTTCCACTCTTAGTTCTGTGGCCTTGCGGGGGCAAGGCAGGCTTCGCGAAGCCACCTCGGCTGCAAGCACTGCCATTCAAGGGGCCATGCACAGCGGAGTATCCGGAGAAGACCTAATAATCGAAGCAGAATATGCGCTTATCGCGGCGCTTGCAGAAAGCGGCGAGTTGGATGCGGCATGGAAGGAGTGTGCAGTGCTTGACCAACTCCTCCAGTCAGACGTAAATGATCAAACATCCGGCAAATGCTACTGGGCAATGGGCAACGTTGCCTATATGCGTGGAAACGTTGAAGAGGGGACCCGCTATCACCGACTGGCAGCGGACAACCTTTCTCCAACCAATGACCTCAAACTGTGGGCCTGGTTTAACAAGGGGTCGGCTCGCATGCGGCTTGCCGCCGACGTAGTGGAACCCGCCACCCTGGAGTGTATTGAACGTGCTGAAATGGGAATATCCATTGTTGGCGGTAGCGAGGGTGATCTACTGGAACTTGAAATCAACCGGGCACACTGGGCAGTATTGACTGGCGATTTTAGTGGCGCCGTCGGACGGTTGAAAAGGGTCTGTGCCGCTTCGTCGGAGATCGCTACCCAGACCATTGGGGAAGCGCAGCTGCTCCTCGGTCGCGCATTAAGTGGCCTGCAGGAACGGGAAGAAGCAGTCCGCAGCCTGCTGAAAAGCGAAGAGCTGTTCCTTGAAGCAGGAGCCACAGACCGTGCTTCTTACGTGCGCACTTTGATCGACGCCGAATAAAGCAACAGACCGCCCGCCGAGGCAACAGCGCGGCCGGACCTGTACGCCTAGGGTTCGCCGTCGTCGTTTGTTTCCTTCTTCTCGAGGACATCGCGCACCTGCTCATTGGAGAGCTTGATCCAGGGCGAACCGTCCGAACCCTGCAAGGCCGCCTCGGGGCTGTCCCCGGACGTCCACCAGCGCGCTTCGAACGCCAGGCCGTCGAGCATCACACGCTTGCCCTTGACGTACACGGTCTTCGGGTTCCAGTCCGGAAAGGCACCGTCCGGAACCGTGAGCACCTTGAGCGGCTTCTCCCCGGGCAGAACAGGACCAATCAGCGTCCAAGGAGTTTCCGCAGCCTGCAGCACGGGGTTGTCCGGAACATCGCCCTTGGTCCAGTACTTGGCTTCATAAACGTTGCTGTGCCACACCACGCGGGTATCA
>JBBPYK010000116.1:0-17343 GCA_038199985.1 Actinomycetales bacterium
AGTACTACAGATCCCGGAAGCCGGGCATGCAGGAGCTGTTCAGCTGCACGCACCACACGGCCAGTTTCCGACCCGGGGACAGCCGGTGTGCTCTCGTCCACCACACTGCCGTCGTCGTCGGAATACACAGTCGTCGATGATACGAACAAAATCCGTTTAGGCGCCACGCCATCACGATCAAGGGCATCCGCCAGCCGCTCAACGGCGCCAGAATAAGCGAGCTCGTACGCTTCGCGGGTCCGTCCATCAGCGGCCGCCGTCAGAATGACGATGTCGGTCTCCGTGGGAATGGTGGGAAGTTCCTGCGCAAGGTCCACTTCAACACCCTCAATAGGTTCCGGCAACAGCCCCGGCGAGCGGCGCCATCCCACTACCCGATGCCCCGCAGCAGCGAACCGCAGGCCCGCTTCCGTGCCAAGATCGCCGCATCCGATGATGAGGACCGTAGTGGGTGAGGTCATCTGCGCAGATATGTGAGTGCCAGCCATGTACCCACAATATAGGGCCACGTAAAGACAGGGATCAGCGTCGCGGACAGCAGGATTGCCAACGGAACGGTCAATGCTGCGGCCAGCAACGCGACCACGATGCAACGCCGGTTCGTCCGTTCAAAAACAACGGCAACCCCGACCGCCGTCAGAACCGCCGAATACCCGAGAAGACCCTCTTGAAGTGCCGTGCCGTCGTCGTGCCCAAAGAGCCCTAGACCGACGGCCACCCACCCGGCAAACGCGGCAACAACGCTGCCGGCGAGCGCCATCACGGCAAGGCGTCGATGAATCAGCAGCAGTCCAACCAACAGCAGCGCACCGGACAGCGCATTGTTGACAAGGAGAACTTGGGAGATATTCGTCAAGACCGATTGCCCCGCAGCGAGCCAGGGATCCAACCTCGGTCCGGGCTCACCGTAGATGGCCGCCGTGGGCTGCTTGACACCGTGGCCCGCCAAGAGTGCCACCGCGCCACTGATGAGGCAGAAGGGAGCAGTGAGTACCGGCAGATCGATCCGCGCCAGCCTTCTGACGCGGATTGTTGCAGACACGACAGCCGCCACCGGCCCACACAGGAGTGCACCACCGGCCGCCACCGCCGTCGCCGTCGCTCCTGAATCAAAAGTCAGATACGCTGCAGCTCCCACGAGCGCACCGCAATAACCAAACATCCCGGCTGAACCTCCGCCTTTCCGAACGCGGTCCGTCCAAACGCTCGAAGCCGTTGCAGCAACCGTGCCCACCATAACGGGCAACAACATCATCGGATCATCAAGCGCAATGGCAGCTGCCACCAAAAGACCGGCAGCAACCCGAGGGAAGAGAACGACGTCGCCGAACTGTTCCGCAAGCACCCGCACCCAGAAGAGAGGCCGCAGAGCGGAACGGAGGGTTGGGGTCATCTGTCCAGCGTAGTGCGTCCGTGTGGCGTGATGCCGTGAGCCTCCATAGGGTAGAGGGATGCATAAAACCCGATCCCTCAGTTGGGCTGGACTCGATGGTTCTGCACGTCTGGACACCGCCGACTTCACGTTCCATCCGGATTGGTTGACCGCTGAGGGATCGCTCCGGTCCGACGAGTACACGTGCCAGTGGTCACTAGAAACCACTCACGGTTGGGTAACCCGATGCCTCACCGTTTCCGTGCAGGGCAGCGACTGGTCGAGGGACCTGGAACTATCCAGGAGCGACGACGGCATCTGGTCCAGCAGCGTCCGTTCAGTAGGCAAACCGGGACTCCCCCCACCCGGTATAGCGGACCCAACGCTGTTCGCCGAAGCGCTCGACTGTGATCTGGGGCTCAGCCCGGCTACCAACACGATGCCAATCCTTCGGCTAGACCTCCTCACCAGTGAGAAAGCCCCGGCCGACGAAACACAGCTGACCATGGCGTGGATCGATCTACCCAGCCTGCAGGTTCTGCCCAGCACCCAGGTCTACACACCCGTCCGCGCGCTCCTTCCAGATCACGACGCCGTCGTTCTCTATAGCTCCGGTAGCCGCGGATTCGCCGCCGAACTGACGGTCGATAAAGACGGGCTCGTCGTTGACTACCCCGGGCTGGCCCGCCGCATCCGCTAGGGTCCCCACCGGAGAACACGTACGCTTGACCGTGTTGTTTTCCGCCCACGAACGGCAGCTATGAATCCCCTCCCCGACTCCATCGACATAGGTCTGATCCTGGACCTCACCGGCGTCTTCTTCTTCGCCATGTCCGGGTGTCTGCTTGCCGTGCGCAAAGGGTTCGACCTCGTGGGCTCACTGGTCCTCGGATCCCTCGTGGGGCTGGGTGGAGGCGTCATCCGCGACATCATCCTCAACCAGGGTCCCCCGGCCGCGTTCTCCAACCCCGTCTACCTACTGCCCCCGCTCATCGCCACCTTGCTCGTCTATTTCATGTCCTCCCATGTGGAACGTCTTGGAAGCTGGCTGATGCTTTTCGACGCCGGCGGACTTGCCCTGTTCTGCATCGCAGGTACGGTCAAGGCCCTCGAATATGGGATGAATCCAGTCTCGGCGGCACTACTTGGCGTTACCTCGGCCGTTGGCGGCGGGCTACTCCGGGACATCGCAGCCAATGAGATTCCGCAACTCTTCGATTCCCGCGACATCTACGCGTTCCCCGCCTTCGTCGGGGCGGCCCTCGCCGCCGTCGTCTGGACCAATGACATCTACAATCTGTGGACCGGGATGTCGATCGCCGTCGTCGTGCTCAGCTTCCGCGTTCTGGCGTGGAAATTCAGCTGGCACGCGCCGTTAGCTGTGCGCGGATGGATCCGCCAGAGACGAACCTAAACAGAGACCGGCCGCCTGGAACGGCTAAGATTGGCATACATCCACCATCGACCCGGGAGAGCCCATGGCCAACATGTTTTTGGAGAAATTCAGAGCTCTGGTTCCAAAGTATTTGGATGACCAATGGCAGGCCGAAGATGGTCTGGCGAACGAAGAACTGGACGAGCTACTCGGCGAGCACAACTTCGACATTCCGCTGGTACTGCTGGAGTTCTACTCCGCTCTCGGTGGATGTGAAGACATCATGGAGGCGTACTACTACTTCTGGGATCCGGATGAACTGGAAATCGAAGACGGCTACTTGCTGTTCCTCGAGGACGAGGACGAGGACTACACCTGGGGCTTCCGCAAGGATCAGCTCGATGTCCCTGATCCCATAGTCTGGCGCAGGAACAACGCGCGGGGAACCTGGCAGAGCGAAGAAGGCACGTTCAGCGAGTTTGTCTTTGACCACTTCGAGTGGGTCTTCGAAGACGAGGACACCGAGGAGTCCTGACCATGTGGGCTAGCCATGCACCCGCCGGATACGAATGTCCATTCTGCGACCTTGCAACCGGGCAGTTCCAAGCCCCAGGCAACCTCTGTGAGCCCGGTGACATCATCTATTCTGACTCCCTGGCCTTGGCCTTCATCGCGTCACATGGGTTCGAACCGCAGCCGGGCCACGTGCTCGTGGTCCCCCGGGATCACTATGAACTGCTCTATGAACTGCCCGACGACGTTGCCGCCCGAATCATGACCGTCACTCGTGACATGGCCATCGCGATCAAGAAAGCCTGGAAGCCAGACGGCATCTCCACCCGCCAACACAATGAACCGGCCGGCAGCCAGCACGTCTGGCACTATCATCAGCACGTCCTACCGCGATGGCACGACGACGGCTTCTACTTCACGCCGAAACGACCGATTGTTCCGCCGTCGGTCCGTGCGCAGAAAGCAGCGGAGTTGCGAGCATTCCTGTAACGCTTCCGTTCTGTCCGTAGTCCAGCAACTTTGAAACCCGGAGTGGCATGTCGCTGACAGAAACGCCGTTGATTGCATCCACGGGCCCGGCAAAGTAACTGGATTTGGGACGGACTTCACGTAGCTACCGAATCACCCTGCCTGCCAGGACTTGCCGTATATCAGCAAGCACTCTTTCCCGATCAAACATGATGTCCTCATAGCAATACCTCAGGACCAGATAGCCGCCCAGGATGGTCATGTTGTTTCGACGTCGGTCTCTGCGCAGCGCCTGCCGGTCGGAATGAAGGCAGCACCGTCCATCTCGACAACAAGGAAGCCCTCAAGCAGAAAATCAACCCGCCCCACTCCAGGAATCTGCACCTGCGTTTCAGTGTGTATTCCGGCATCACGAAACAGTAGGCGAGCCACTACTTCGATGGCAGAGTCCGCACAACCCGTAACCCGATGCAACGCTGTACGTGCCTTGCCGTTTCGATTTCCGTTGAGGTTCTCGAGCAATAGTGGTTTGACCGGTTCGCCCCTCCGCATGACGCCTTCCACCATGACCGCTGCTTCGAGCTCCGGTAGGCAACGTAATGCGTGAAGAAGAACATCGATCATCCCAACCATTGGCAGTGAGTCATGCACAGGGACAGTACGCTGTTCATGATTAATGTGACCGCCAGCGCTACCATCAGGGCAACTCACGTGATGCTGCCGCGGCGGATAGAGCAACCAGAGACCGTAGTGTTCGGCTGCTGACGAGCACGTCACCAACCCGTTATGCAGCACAGCGGCGGTGAACTCAGGGATGGCATCGGGTAGGGCAAGGACTCCGCGCTGCGGTCGCAGAACCAGGCCGGAGTCCAAGCTGCTGGCTAGGGCTCTCTTGGTAACGCCACGCTCAAGCAGCGTCTTGGTCCGCGCGACCGTGCCTGCAGCGCGCAGGGTTTCTACAACATCCATGCCTCAGAATGGATGGTTGCTAGTTGCGGACGCACCCTACGGAGCGCGTTTGTGGATAGCGCAGACAGAAGTGCGGTGGAACGCACTGCTGTGGAGGAAAAGACTGTGTCCGCAATGCAGCAACTATGCGGAGCTGAGCCGCGAGTCCCGCTCCGACACGCCGTCGAACAGGTCCCTAGGCGCACCAAAGTTGCTGGATTCAGGACCGAGCTATACTTCCCGATCCACCACTGCCAGAGCGAACCCCTCAAGCGCGTTCTTCACCGAACTATCCGGCAGCGGCTCGAGTGCGGTGATGGCGTCCGCCGACCACTGGCGAGCCACCGCCCACGCTTCCTGGGTAGCTGAGTGTTCCCGAAGCGCTTTCACTGCGCGCTCAAGCGATGCGTCCTTGGACAGATCACCATCGACCAGGGCGAGGACTTCGACCGCAGTGGCGTCCCCCGCCGCAGCTGCCTTTTGGAGCAGCAACACCGGCAGCGTCGGGATTCCCTCGCGGAGATCAGTTCCCGGCGACTTACCCGACTTCGCCTTGACCCCGGCAACATCGATCACGTCATCGGCCAGTTGGAAGGCAACGCCCACCTTCTCGCCGTAGTCGACCATGACGTCGGTGACTTCATCGCCTGCATTGGCAAAAATTGCGCCAAGCTGCCCAGACGCCGCAACCAGAGACCCAGTCTTATCTTGGATGACGGAGAGGTAATGCGCGACCGGATCTTCGCCGTCACGCGGCCCCACGGTTTCGTGAAGTTGCCCCAGACAGAGCCGCTCGAATGTTCTGGCCTGAATGCCTAGAGCTCTTGAACCGAGTTCAGATACCAGAATGGAAGCGCGCGCGAAGATGAGGTCCCCGGTGAGGATAGCCACCGAATTGCCCCAGATCTCATGGGCAGTTGGGGCTCCGCGTCGATATGGCGCCGAATCCATGACGTCGTCATGATAAAGCGTGGCCAAGTGCGTGAGTTCGACGACGACGGCGGCGCTGATGACTTCGGGGCGGGACGGATCCCCCAGGTGCGCGGCGAGTATGGTCAGCAACGGCCTGATCCGCTTTCCACCGGCTTCGACCAGGTGCCGCGACGTTGCATCAGCAAGCGGATCCGAGTTGGAGATAGCTTCACGGAGTTGCTCTTCTACCTTGGCCAGCGACGTTGATATTGCCGGACCCAGTTGGTCGTCCTCCGCAATCGTGGAGAAACCCGGAGGCAGGTGCATACCGGTGGCGATGGCGCCTGTGGACGTTTCCAATTCAATGGACTCGTTCAGCCCATGGCCGGCGTGCGTCCAGCTTGGCTTCGGGGATTCAGTCACTGTCTAAGACTAACTTTTAGTAGGAGTAGTTGGTTGGTTCGAAGTTGCAGGGACCAGCTTTTCTAGAATGCGGATGACGCGATCTTCAAAACCACGTCCTCCCTGGTCGGTAAGATTCGCGAGCATCCGAACCACGAATCTCATGAGGATGGGCACTGGCATTCCGGTTCGCAGCGCCAGTTTCATGATCGCCGGTTTGCCGATGAGGGCTGCGAATACGCGCCCGAGGGTGAAGTGGCTCCCCCACTGGTCTCTGATGATGGTCGAGTAGCGTGCCAGCTGAGCGTCAAAGGTGGCAGTCGTGTGGGCTGATTGGCCCGCTGTGGCGTGAGCCGAGACGATGAGGTCCGCTGCGTACCGGGCGGACTCCATGGCGTAGGAGATACCTTCCCCATTGAATGGGGAGACCATGCCCCCGGCGTCGCCGAGCAGGAGCAGCCCCGGCGAATAGTGCGGTGTCCGGTTGAATCCCATCGGTAGCGCTGCGCCGCGGATGTCGCCCACTTGATTAGCGGGTGTGAATCCCCACTCTGCGGGCATACCTGCAGTCCATTCGTGCAACACCTGCTTGTAGTCCAGCTTGCCGAACGCCGACGACGAGTTGAGGATGCCTAGACCCACGTTTGACGTACCGTCGCCGACACCGAAAACCCAACCGTACCCGGGCAGCGGACGACCCTGGGAGTCGGGCAGCTCCAGCCAGCCCTCCATCCAGTCATCATCGTGACGAGGGCTGCTGAAGTAGGTACGGACGGCGACGCCGAGGGGACGGTCATCGCGCTTGGCGATACCCATTGACAGTGCAGTCCGGGTCGAATTACCGTCCGCGGCTAGCACGACGTCGGCTGTGAAATCTTCAGTCTTGCCGGTCTTTCGGCCGTTGTCGTCCAAAAGCGCAGCGCGAACTCCCGAGACCCGGTCGGCATTATCTCTCAGTACGGTGGTGACCGAGTGGCCCTCGAGAATTCGGGCGCCTGCAGATTCTGCGTGGCGCGCCAACGCTTCATCGAAGCCAAGGCGAGTGCGGATGAGCCCGTACTCAGGAAAGTCGGATAGCTCCGGCCAGGGCATTTCGACGGTGCGGCCACTGGCTATGAGTCTCAGCCCTTTGTTGCGGCGCCACCCATCCGACTCTTCGTGCGGGAGATTCAGCAATTGCACTTCGCGGACGGCGCGTGGCGTGAGGCCGTCGCCGCAAACCTTCTCACGTGGGAAACGGGTCTTCTCAAGGACCGTTACCTCGATGCCAGCTTTGGCAAGATAGTAGGCAGCCGTGGATCCAGCCGGGCCTGCCCCCACAATAAGTACGGACACTTAGGTGGCTGCCCTGGAGCTGCGCCGGCGCAGTTTGGCGGACGCGGGCGACTCTGCCGGGGACGGCTTGGTGGCACGATGTACGGCGACGATTCCGCCTGTCAGATTTCGGTACTCAACATTGGCCCAGCCTGACTCGGTAATCCAGCTCGCAAGCTGGTCCTGGTTAGGCCACGCGCGGATGGACTCTGCCAAGTACACGTATGCGTCTGGGTTTGAGGCGACCTTGCGCGCCACAGTAGGCAGCGCGCGCATCAAGTATTCCGTATATACAGTGCGGAAAGGGGTAAAAATTGGCTGGGAGAACTCGGTGATGACGAGCTTGCCGCCCGGCCGCGTAACCCGGAGCATCTCGGCGATAGCTTTCCGGGGCTCGTTCACGTTGCGCAGGCCAAAAGAAATGGTGCTCGCATCAAAGCTGTTGTCGTCGAAAGGAAGCGCCGTCGCATCTCCTGCAACGAAGTCAATGTCGGGGCGTCTACGTTTACCGACCCGGAGCATGCCGAGCGAGAAATCGCAGGCGACCACGTCCACGCCAGCATCTGCGTAGGGTTCACTGGACGTGCCTGTACCAGCAGCCAAGTCTAGAACGCGCTGGCCGGACTTGGCGCCTACGGCGTCGACAGTGACTCGTCGCCAACCACGAGCTTGCCCTAGAGACAGGACATCGTTGACGAGGTCGTATCGGGGCGCGACGTCGTCGAACATCCTAGCCACTTCGTCCGGGCGCTTTTCCAATGATGCACGGTTCACCAGAATATTGTCTCAAAGAAAGGCCACGCCAACTAACCGGCTCCGCACCCTCAGAGTTAGGCTTATCACACGAGGACCCGAGTTCACTGCGAGCCGGAGTACGCTTGGGAAACCATGAGCAACGTGTCCCAAGTCCTTCAGGCCAAGCCATCCGTGGAATCACACCCCCCAATGCTGCGCAGCATCACACTCCCGCTGCCTGAGCTAGACGGGACCAGAGGCCTTCTGGAGTTTGTTGCTCGCAACGATCTCCACACGTGGTTCCAGCGCGGAGACGGGTTCGTCGGCTTCGGCGAGGTTGCCCGGTTCACATCTCAGGGGCCTTCTCGCTTTCAAGACGCACAAGCCTGGTGGCAGGCTGTCGTCGAGCGGTCTGAAAATCAGGTGATGACTGAAGACGACGTCGCTGGCACCGGGCTCATGTCTTTCGGCTCGTTTTCCTTCTCCAAGATGTCATCCTTCGAGTCGAGGCTGATCGTGCCTCAGGTCGTGGTGGGTTCACGCCACGGCAAGTCGTGGTTCACGTATATAACAGCGGACGACGGCGAGCTGACCCGCGCTGCCGCGGAAGACATGTTGGCACGGTATCTCGACGATCCCTCGGAGCCGCGCGAGCGCTCCGCGGGCGACGAACTGGTGGGCGGCAAGTTAACGGAGGAGCAGTGGAAAACGGCTGTTGCCCGCGGCGTCGCCCATATCCACGCCGGAGAGCTCACCAAACTGGTTCTGGCCCGTGATGTCCTGGCCCGGCTGACGGAGCCGATCGATACGGCGGGAGTTTTGCGCGAATTGGCCGTTCGCTACCAAGACTGTTGGACATACTCCGTAGACGGACTTATTGGCTCTACCCCGGAAATGCTGATCAAGGTAGAGAACAACTCGGCTCAGGCTCGGGTGCTGGCAGGAACTCTGGACCGCTCGGATGCTCCGGACAATGATCCCTCCTACCCGGAGCGCATTCTGGCCGGGTCGCAGAAGCAACAGCACGAACATCAGATCGCCATCGACTCCCTCACCCGCCAGCTCGAACCTTTTACAGCGTCCATGACGTCTCATAGCGAACCCTTTGTGCTGCAGCTTCCCAATGTGTGGCATTTGGCATCGGATGTCACTGCGGAGCTGGCCCCGGACGACGACGGATGCTTGCCGACGTCGTTGACTCTGGTGGGCGCGCTCCATCCCACGGCCGCTGTCTGTGGGACACCGACCACTGTTGCCGGTGAGCTGATCCGCGAGCTGGAGCATATGGACCGCGGGCCGTACGCGGGCCCGGTGGGTTGGATGGATGCCCGGGGGAACGGCGAATGGGGCATAGCCCTGCGCGGTGCAGTGATCGAGGACCCCACACACGTCCGGCTGTACGCAGGCTGCGGCATTGTGGATGCATCGGTGCCTGACGCAGAACTAGCTGAGACGTGGAGCAAGTTCAGGCCGATGATCGAAGCTCTGGGTTTGCCCTACTAGTGCGCTAGACCCTTCTTCTCGTAGCCACCCCTGCATGGTCGGAAGTGGCGTAAGTCACTAACGGCGGATTGCGAATGGTAAGGTCATTCCACACCGAGGCAACGGCAAATGGGCAGCTATTTGCCGCACCTACGTGCAGCACCCTTGATAGCACTAAGAAAGGCATTCCTGTGAAGGCACGTGTCCCCTTGATCCTTTTGGCCGCGGCCACTCTTACACTCACCGCATGTGGCGGCGGTGGTAATGACAGTGAAGCTGGCGACAACGAACTGGGTCTGGTCGAGGCAGGAAGCCTCACCGTCTGCTCAGACATCCCATACGCACCATTCGAGTTCGAAGAAAACGGCGAATACACCGGATTCGACATTGACCTGATCCGCGAAGTTGCCAAGGGCATGGATCTGGAACTGTCTATCAAGGACGTGGGCTTTGACGGTCTACAGAGTGGCGCATCCCTGGCCGCTGGTCAGTGCGACCTCGGAGCCAGTGCTATGTCGATCACCGAAGACCGCCAAAAGAACCTGACATTCTCGGAGCCTTACTACGATTCCGAGCAGTCACTCATGGTCCCCAAGGACTCGGATATCAAGTCCATTGAGGATCTTGAAGGCAAAACAGTTGGCGTTCAGCAGGGAACGACAGGCGAGGACTACACACGCGAGAACGTCCCTGAAAGCACTGAGGTGAAGGCCTACCCCAGCGATGCAGAGCTATTCCCGGCGCTGCAGTCCGGCGGCGTTGACGCAGTCCTCCAGGATCTACCGGTCAACATTCTGCATACCGACGATGGCGCGTTCACCATTGTTGAGGAGTACCCAACGGACGAGCAGTACGGTTTCGCGATGAAGAAGGACGGCTCCGAGAAGTTGGCTGAAGCCGTCAACGAGTCACTCGCCGATGTGAAGGACAAGGGTACCTATGAGGAGATCTACAACAAGTACTTCAAGAAGTAGTTGATGTTGAGGTGGTCCGGGCGGCGAGGCTGTCCGGACCACCTTGTTTCTGACCTCATTAAGGAAGGCACCCCCTTGTGAAACCGTCCACCCGTAAGCGCCTATTCCGCGGCGTTCTCTATCTCATCTTCGTCGTCGCGTTCACCGCCGTGATTCTTGTCGCTGACTGGGAAGCTATTCGAAAATACTTCCTGGATGTGGAGGTTGCTAAAGAGGCCTTTCCAGAGATAATTACGACGGCAGCCAAGAACACTGTCGTGTATACCATCATCGCCTTTACCGGTGGTCTCCTATTAGGCCTCGTTCTTGCCCTGATGAAACTCTCCCCAGTAGCTCCCTACCGGTGGGTTGCAACAATATATATTGAGATCTTCCGTGGCCTACCAGCCATTCTGGTGATCTTTGGATTTGCCTTCGCTGTTCCCATTGCTTTTAGTTGGAGCCCTCCGGGCGGCAGCACAGGCGCAGGCCTTTTGGGCCTGGTCGTCGTCTCCGCGGCCTACATTGCAGAAACCATTCGGGCCGGAATCCAAGCCGTGCCCAAAGGCCAGGTTGAGGCAGCTCGTTCCCTTGGCATGCGGCCCAGCTGGACGCTTGTTTCCGTGGTCCTTCCCCAAGCGTTTCGTATCATTACACCGCCCATGACCAACGAGCTGGTCATTATCATCAAAGATACTTCCCTGCTCTTCATTGCAGGCTTCGTTCTTAGCGACCGCGACCTGACCACGTTCGCCCGTGATTTGCAGTCCCAGACCGCCAACTCGACACCGCTGATTCTCGCGGCTCTGATGTACCTGATCATCACACTTCCGCTGACGCAGCTTGTGGCCAAGCTTGAACGACACAACCAGAGAGGCCGGTGATCCCGATGGCTAAAACCACGGCACAGTCCGTATTGAGCCGCATCCCGGCCATTCAGGTCAACCAGTTACACAAGAGCTTCGGTGACAACGAAGTTCTTACAGGTATCGATTTTCATGTGGACCAGGGTGAAGTGGTGTGCGTTATTGGCCCTTCCGGCTCCGGCAAGTCCACGCTGCTACGTTGCGTCAACCGTCTGGAGGAGCCCACCAAGGGCACCATTGTGGTCGAAGGCGTGGACATCACGGACAAGGAAACAGATCTGGACAAGGTGCGTACACGCATCGGTATGGTGTTTCAGCAGTTCAACCTGTTCCCGCATCTGACCGTCTTGAAAAACCTCACTCTGGCACAGCGCAGAGCCAAGAAGCGCTCCACGAAGGAGGCCACTGAGGTCGCAATGAAGAATCTGGAAAAGGTGGGTTTGGCAGATCGGGCGAAAGATTTCCCGTCTCAGCTCTCCGGTGGCCAGCAGCAGCGAGTTGCTATTGCGCGCGCGCTCTCCATGGATCCGGACATGATGCTCTTCGATGAGCCCACCAGTGCGCTGGATCCAGAGTTGGTCGGTGACGTCCTCGATGTGATGAAAAAGCTTGCCCAAGAGGGAATGACCATGATGGTCGTGACGCACGAAATGGGCTTTGCGCGCGAGGTGGGTGACCGCGTGGTGTTCATGGACGGTGGTGTGGTGGTTGAGCAGGGCAAGCCCGAGGATGTTCTCGACAACCCGCAACACGAGCGGACCATCGAGTTTCTCTCCAAGGTCCTCTAGACCTCGGTCAGTCTAGAACTGCAACGAAGACGGCAACAGCGGAACGGATGCGCGCGTGTACATCGCGGAGCGCATCACGACGTGTGCGGATTTCGACGACGGACCGACCACTGATCGGCTGGCCCAGGACGTCGTCGAGCGATTCCACTGAATCGACCAGAGTATGCGGCACCCCATATCCGTGGCAGATTGACGCCAGATCGGCTGTGTGAGGCGTCCCAAACAGACGCTCGACCGTGGCTGCGTACGAATCGTCAAGACCACCGTGTTCAAGGGTCGTGAAGATACCGCCGCCACCATCGTTCAGAACCACGATCTGCAGGTCCGGAACCAGCTCATCTGGCCCCAGCAGGAGACCACCGACGTCGTGTAGGAACGTCAAGTCCCCGGCGAGCAACCGTGTGGGGATGCCTGCGGCGAGCGCAATACCCGACGCCGTCGAAAGCATCCCGTCGATACCTGCCAACCCGCGGTTGGCGTAGACATCGAGGGGGTGCGAGCCGGTGGACGCCATGAGGTCGACGTCGCGGATGGGATTTGAGGAGCCGAGTACCAGATTCCCGTTGGTCTGCTCCCACACAGTGTCAGCAACGCTGAGTCCGTTGAGTGGCTCGGTTGCCAGCAGGGTCCGGATGGCTGCGGTGGCGGTTTGGTCTGCGGTTTGCCATCGCTCGAGCCATTGCGGCAGGCCGGGGCCGGCGAAGTCCAGGAGGTCGCTGAGGTTGGTGATGACCAGTTCGGTGCGTCGTCCCGGCTCGAACCACGAGGCCGGGCCGGGCAGGTAGATCGCTTTCTCTACGTCGGTCCGTGCCAGAAGCGCCGCAACGGGCCGAGACAAGGTTGGCCGGCCAAAGAGAACAACGCGGTCGATGGCGGGACCGATATGTTCGAGCAGCAGCCGGTAGCTGGCAATGGCGTTGGGACCAAAGCGGGCATTGGAACTCGGTTCCGCGAGGAGCGGCAAGCCCAGCCTATGGGCGAAGACGGATGCGGCTTCCCCGGCACCGTGTCCGGCGACGACGACGGTTCGCGCCGCCTTGTCAGCGTTCAGGAGTGTAGGCCCGCTTTCCAGGAGTTCCACCGGGTTGGCTGGCGTCCGTGGTTCGACGAGATGCTGCACTGTAGAACGTGGTTCGGCGGCGTCTGGGATCAGTGGATCGCGGAACGCAAGATTGAGCTGGACTGGCCCAGCCGGAATGTTCTCCAGCGCTCCGGTGGCAGCACTGATCGCAGCAGAGACGGCTCGGGCGGGGTCCTCGCCGGCTGCCACGTCGACGGCGAAACGTGCGTGATCACCGAAGAGGTCAGGTTGGGTGGTGGTCTGGTTGGCCCCGGATCCGCGGAGTTCCTCCGGCCGGTCTGCAGAGACGACAATGAGGGGGACAGCCGCGTGGTTTGCCTCCATGACAGCGGGAAGCAGTTCTCCTACAGCGGTGCCCGACGTCGTCACCACGGCCGACGGTCGACCCGAGCCGAGGGCCAGACCAAGGGCTGTGAATGCGGCGTCGCGTTCGTCGATGCGGACATGCAGCCGCACCGCGCCGTCGACTTCTGCCTCTGCGAGCGCGTACGCCAGCGGCGCGCTCCGAGATCCGGGGGCGAGGACGACGTCGCTCACTCCCCCGGACAGCAGGCTGGACACAGCAGAACGGGCGGCTTCCATGGTGGTCAGGTTGGCAGTCACCTGTCTATCCTGACAGAAACTCCCTGACGATTAGCAGCGGTAGACCTGAATCACGGATGGCCTGGGCGCGGCGGCATCTCCACTACGGACTTTCCCTCGGACGTAGTCGGGGAACAGCGAGGTGTGTTCGCCCCAGCTTCCGTCTTCGCCCGGGTGCTGGACGGATACGAAGACCGTCCGTTCGTCGTCGTGAATGATTGGTCCGCAGGTTTCGCCGTCGCGCGGTACAGAAAGGAACTGTTCCACGCGGCCGCGGTCCCGCCCTTCAAGGGTGACGCGGAATAGACCGTCGTTGTAGCCGATGGTTCCGGGCTGCCCGTCAGTGGAGATCCACAGATTGCCCACAGTATCGAACGCCAGATTGTCGGGGCAGGAGATGGGGCTGACACGATCAGCGGGGTATCCCCCAAAGTACGTGCTGTCATCGGTGGCTGGATCGCCACAGACCAGGAGCAGGTTCCAGGTGAACCGCGGTGATGTCTGGCTTCCACTTTCGGTGATTTCGACGATGTGCCCTGACCTGTTGGTGGTCCGGGGGTTGGCCTCATCTGCGGGAGCGTTGGAGCCGGTGCCGCGTTTGGTGTTGTTGGTGCAGGCCACGTAGACCTTGCCCGTTTTGGTGTTGGGCTCCACGTCCTCGCAACGGTCCATTTTGGTTGGTCCCACGGTGTCCGCCGCCAACCGTGTATAGACAGCAACGTCAGCGGCCGTCATTCCTGGAACCGCGGAGGCGCCATTGATCAGTAGCGGCAGCCACTCCCCGACGCCGTCGAACGCCCCATCAGAGGGGAGGCTCCCCGTGCCGTCAATTTCCGCCGCCGAGTTGCCCTGGAACCGGGCCACGTAAAGCGATCCTTCGGTCAGCAACGTCATATTGTGGGCGCGGTCGCCTTCGATGTACTTGTTCTTGGAGACAAACTTATAGAGGTAGTCGAACCGCTCGTCGTCTCCGGAGTAGGCCACGGCACGGCCGTCCTCAGCGATGATCACGTTTGCACCCTCATGTTTGAAGCGTCCAAGGGCGGAGTGCTTACGCGGAGTCGAGGTCGGATCGAACGGGTCGATTTCGACGATGTAACCAAAGCGGTTGGCTTCGTTCTCGTAGCCTGCGTTCCGGGTGTCGTATCTGGGGTCATCGAGCTCCCAGCCGCGTCGCGTCGCACCGGCGCCGAGCCCGTATCTGCGATCGCCGTCGGACTTTCCGGGTGTGACAAAGTATCCGTTGAAGTTTTCTTCACCGGAGAGGATGGTTCCCCAGGGTGTGGTTCCGCCGGCGCAGTTGCCAAGCGTTCCACGGATGGTTCGGCCGGCTGGGTCGTCTTTGGTCTGAACGAGACTTGATCCAGCGGCAGGACCGGTGAGCTGGTAGGTGCTGTCCATGAGTAGGCGGCGGTTCAGCGGCGCCCCCTTGACGTAGTCCCAGGGCTTGTTCTTGTTGCGGCGTTGGAGTTCGACGACGGTGAGACCGTGAGCGTTGCGTCCGACGGCACGGGCTGTGGCCGCCGACATGTCCGGCGGGAACATGATCCCTTCGTTGGTGTACTCGTGGTTGGCGAAGAGAACTGCGCGGCGCCCGTGCGATCCTGGGATTTCGACGATATCGGTGTAGTCGTTGTTGTAGCCAAACTGCCCGGCCTGCGCGTCGGGGGTCTGATTGTTCAGGTCAAAGTCTGGGACGTTGTGGAAGATGGGATCTCCCCAACGAATCACGGGCCGCCACTGGTATCCGTTGGGCACCGTGAAACGGTCCACTTTTGCATCCACCGGTGCGATGGCGCTGAAACGCAGCTTGCTCTTCTGCGGCGCACCGTGCCAGTTACCGTTGCCGTGACCCTTGCCCTTGGCGGCCGCTGGCAGGCCGGGGCCGCTGACGACGAGGGTCAACGCTCCGATCCCACCGACACCGAGCATCTTTCGCCGGGAGTACTCGCCGGAGGCAATGTCGCGGAAGTATCCATTGCTTGTGGTGTTGCAGATTGCTTTGGCGCACGCATTGTCACATTTCAAGGCACAGGTTACCGCGCTGCGTTTGCCTTTGGTGTGGCCGAGCATGGGCAGGAGTCGCTTCTTCAGATCGCTCACGGCGGGGTACTTTCCGGTTGGTTGCGGTTTCGACCACCGTGACAAGGGCAGACGACGCGGAGCTATCCTTCCGGTGAACAGCAGGCCAACGGGCCCTGAAAACCTGACATTATTGAGACATGCACTCTCATCCTGCTGCTGCGGTAGATCTCCGAGCAGGCGAACGAATGTGGGAGATGTATGCCGCTGCGCACCCGGAAGCGGTGTCAGCCTCACCTGAATACACGGTCGAGCGCTTCGGTGACTCTCAGCGCCTGGCGAACGAACTTCTCGAGAATGTTCTCAGTGGTAGGAAACGAGCTACGGCAGAACTTGTCGCTGACTTTATTGCAAGGGGAGATCAAGTGCCCCGAATCGGATCTCATTGGATCGCCTGTGACGGGCAAGGGGTGCCTCGGATCGTTATTCGAAGTACGGAACTCCGGATTGGCTCGTTTGGGAGCGCCGATGCAGCCTTCGCCGCCGACGAAGGGGAAGACGATTTGAGCCTCGCAAGCTGGCAGCGTGAGCACCGCAACTACTGGACGCGTGTCTCATCCGCACAGGGGCGCGAATGGTCAGAGAATGACGAGATCGTCTTTGAACGCTTCGCGGTAGTGTGGCCCCCTCAGCACGCCGACTCACCCCTTGTTTGCCCGCCACAGAACGACGCCGCGTAGCCGTTCCAGGTCGGACTAGAGGCTCTGGTACCCAGCCACGTACGCGCACCCGACGAGCAGGCCAGCGGCGAACCCGCAGAGCACTTGAGCTCGGGTGTGCGCGCCGAGCACCACGCGGGACCAGCCAACGGCCAACGGAACGACGACGGCCGCCAGACCCCACGGCACGGACAGGACTAACGCGGCGATAGCGAAAACAACGCTGACCGCGGCGTGCACGGACAGCTTCCAGAAGAGGTTCACAATGAGCACCAGAACGAGGCCCAGAACGGTGCTGGCGATCATCAGCATCAGGTGAGGGGGCGCATCCATCAGGCGAAGGAACAGGATGCCGACGGCAATCGAGACCAGGGTGGCCAAGAGAATGGGGGCACGTTGGCGGCGTTCGCCAACATGGTGATCCGTGACCGTGCCGCGTCTGGTCAACACGAAAATGCCTGCGAACGGCAGCCCCGTAACGAACACGATGGCCACGAGCGACGGCACCAGCCCTGTGAGCCCGTCCGCATGGGTCCCGGCCAGTAGCAGCAACACGGTGACCAGGACCGCCGGTGCAAACAGTTCGGTGACGAATGCTGCCGTTCGGTACAACGCGCTCCGCCGGGTCGCAGGGGTCAACTCCATCACGTCAGGCTTCATGGAAGTCCGTGAACTTACCAGTTGCCGCAGCAAAACGGACGTCAACGCCATCGACGTGTCCCGGTGCGAAACCGGAGTCCAACACGTCCCGCAGCCGGTCAAGGGACGCCGTCGGGCCCTCAGCAATAATGGTCACTGAGCCGTCGTCGCA
>JBBPYK010000117.1:0-2101 GCA_038199985.1 Actinomycetales bacterium
CCCGCCGGACGGATCGCCGCCTTGGTTGCCCCAAGTCCCGGAGTTGCCCGACTGCCCTACCGTCTGCGGCTGCTGCTGCTGGGAGCCGCCCTGAGATGCGTGGCGCTGAATGTCGTAGCCGAGCACGTTGACCTGAGTCTTGGTTTCCTTCCCACCGCTCACGTCTTCCTTGACGTACGTGCCGATGGACCCCCGGACAAGGATCTTCGACCCCTTACCCACCCCGTCGTTGATGAGCTGCTCAGCGACGGCGCCTGCTGCGGTGAGGAAGATCCAGTTCGTGTAGACCGTTTCCTGCTGCGTCTCCGTGTTCCATCGGACCTCAGGGTTAGCGATCGTGGCAGACCACTTGGGATACCCCGTGACGTCCGTCCGCGGCTCCCGGGTGATGTTGCCATCCACCTGCACAAAGTTGATACTCATGACTTCCTACTTTCCACTCTTCCCGGTAGCCGCCTTAAGCGCTGCTCGGGTCCGTTTTACATACTCCCCGGGGTCCGACTGGTCCCCGGGGTGCGGCAACACTTTTGCTATCACCATCGGGATCCATTCAAGCTCATCCGAACTCCATTCTTCCTGAGAGCCAAGGCCATTGGCGATTTCTGCCAACGCTTCGGCCATTTCGATGAGGCGGGGGACGTCCGGCTCCTTGTCTCGTGAGCCGTTCTCACGGTCTGCCGCACGCCGGCCAGCCTCCATTGACGTTTTCTCCGGGTCGCCCAGCCACAGCACACCATCGTTGAGGTCAACCCGCATTTCCTCGGTCAGGACCCCCGTCTCAATCTGCAGGACCGGGCACTCAGTGACCGAGGACCAGTACACCGACATTTTCAGGTCAGACATGCGCTCCGTGCTATGCATCTGCCTGCTCCTTTCGTGCCTTGAGGATCGGGTCTACCTTTTCAGCGAGGGCCTTGTTGCAGTCCCACTCCATGACCGGCGTCTTGACGGTTCTCTTGACCAACGGGATGCCCTCCATCGCTTCTGCCAGCATTGCCGGGTCTGGCTCTTCGACTTCTTCCACGTCCTCCCTGACGACTACCATCTCGCACACCGTCTTCCGGTACGTGGTGATGGAGACCGCAGCCCCGTGCCATTCGGCAAGCATCTGGTAGTACGTCCTGTCGAAGTGGTTCTCGTTCGGATTGTTGGTTCGCCATTCCGCATCCGGGAATGAGTCCATGATGGCTTCAATCTCCGCCTCAACGTGCTGCCTGCGGTTTTCGACCGAGAACGTGTGGTCCCAGACGTGGAACTTGATCTCTACTTTCGGGCTTTCCTTGTCCCCGGTGGCCTCAAATATTGGGCGCTGGATGCTCTGGTTGCGTTCCAGAACGGTTGCCAGATCCCTGAGGACCATTACCTCTGACCTAAATGACTTCATTAGAACTCCCAATCCTCTTCGCCGGTGTTAGGGGATACAGCGATCTCTGGTGTCGCGTCCCCGGGTCGTACAACGCGGTGTGTGATGCGTTGCGGGTTGCTGTAGCTGCTGGGCGTGAAGCCTTCCGCTTCGTCCAGAATTGCTTCAGTGATTTGCTTCTTCGCCTGCCGTGGGTCGAAACCGTCAATCTCGATCTCAGCCTCATAGCGGACTGTCTCTTGCCACTCAACCTTGACGAGTGCCATCAGACAGTCCACGCGCTCAGTACGTCGCGCTCTTCTACAGACTCAAACGCGAGGTCGAAGGCTTCCTTTTCGAGATCCGTGAGTGCATCCTCGATTTCCTGCTTGTCGTTTTCGATGAACGCTTCTACTTCTTCCTCTGGGACTTCCACCACCGTTTCGTAGATGGTCAGTTCTCTCCATCGGATCTTTACTTGAGTCATTGGTTTGTTCCTTCTTTGTAAGCCGTGGGAGGCTCCGCCCCCAAGCAGGAGCCTCCCACAGCTGGATTAGTGGAGGTTAGCGCGCGGCCGCGAGGTCGAGACCCTTTGTGGCAAGCGACTCCATATCGTGCGACTTGTCCGGGTCCGAGGTGGACCGGGCCGCTGCCGTGATTGCGTGCATCACGCCGCCTGCCGTCCTGACGCCGCCGTCTACGAAGTAGTTGAAGATCAGATCCGACTGCTCCTGATCGAACTGCAACTTCTTCGCTACC
>JBBPYK010000118.1:0-2485 GCA_038199985.1 Actinomycetales bacterium
ATGCCAGCGTTGACGTGGTGGCAGGCAGTCCCGTGGCCTTCGTTATCCCCTGCACCATTTCTCTGTCCGCGTCCGGCCCCAGCCAGGAACCTGCGGTTCCATTCCAGGCAACAACGTCCACGTCCGCTGTTTTCAAGAGCTCAGCGGCTGCAATCATTGTGCTGTGATCGAACTGATGGGCGGAGCCGGAATCAAGTGCAATACGCGTCACCTCAATCCGGGTGAAGTGAACGGTAACGTCGTCCCTCTCGCCGAGTATCCGGTAGGTTTGCGGCTCCAGGCACGTGTTTGACGACGGCACGATCATGCCGATTCTGGTGGGTCTCATGTGGTTGCTCCCTGGGTAGTGTTTCGCATCTCGAGAACGCCTAGGCGCTGAATGAATTTGCCTCGTGGACCTGGATCTGTGAAGACGCCCTCATTGAGGACAACGTTGCCACCGGCGATGACAGTTGACGGCCATCCCGCCAGTTCCAGTGAATCGAAGGGGGAAAAATCGGTTCCCATATGAAGTGCCGTGCCGTCCACAACCCGCACTTCCTGTGGGTCGAAAAGCACCAGATCCGCATCATAGCCCGGCGCAATGATGCCTTTCTTGTCCAGCCCGTTGATCTGGGCAGGTGCAGTGGAGAACAGGTGCACAAATTGCTGAAGAGACATTCCGTGGTCCTGGACCAGGATTGTATACGCAACAGGCATGCGGGTCTCTACCCCTGGTAACCCGTGCGGCATGAACCGGATATCGTCACGCCGGGATGACTTCTGGTTCAGGTCGTAGGACGAATGGTCTGAGGCGATAACATCGACGTCGCCCACGAGAGTGCGTTTGACCAGCTCTTCGACTGCTTCCCGAGTACGCATGGGCGGGCAGCAGGCGAAGCGTTCTGGAAGTTCGCCGCTATAAACGCTTTCATCCAGGGTGAGGTAGTGGGGGCAGGTCTCCGAGTAGGCAGTCATTCCACGCGCTCGTGCGTCGTGAACCAATTCCACTGCCTCCGCCACTGTCTGGTGGACAAAGTACACCGGAGCTTCGGCGTATTCTGCCATGGCGAGAGTCTCTCGAACGGACGCTGTCTCGGCCAGTTCGGGACGAGTGCGGTGTAGGTGTTCTATCCCTATTCCCTTGTGACGGGCATGTTCTTCCGTGCAGTCAACAACAATCGGATCGTGCTCGGCATGAATGAACGTCAGCCCATCCAGGCGAACCATTTCCTTCATGACCTTGACGATGGTGTCTCCATTGGCCATGGTCGAACCACGATTAGTGGTATACATCTTGACGGAACGGATCCCATACTCCGCGAGCTGCTCGAGCTGTTTGGGTACCGTCTCATCCCAGGAGATGACGCTGCCGTGCAGCGCCACGTCGCAGCGAGCCGTGCGCATCAAGCTCATCTTGTTTTCTGCTGCCTCGAGCGGCGTTTCGGTGCTGCTCGCTGGGATACCGAAGTCTATGACGGTGGTGGTCCCGCCCCAGAGTGCTGCGGTGGTGGCGATCTCGAAGGTGTCCAGCGATTTATAGGCGCCGGTCACCTGTTCAATGTGGCAATGAGCGTCAACTCCGCCTGGCATAACGATTCGCCCTGCCGCCTCCACCACCCGCTTGGCAGGCGGTAACTCTTCCGGGTTTGTTCCGCCGTCGTAAATTGCCGTGATGCGTCGGTCAGTGATTCCGATGTGGCCGTGGACAGTATGGGTTGAATTGACGATGGTGGCGTCAGTGATGAGGACGTCGAGTGTCATGTCGAAGAGTTTCCTGTCGTGGGAAGAGATTCCGGATCTGTTCGAGCGAATCCGGCAGCAAGCGTCCGTTCGATGTCATCTGAAAGTCCCTTGTTCAGCTTTCGGGGCGGCGGGGCGAAGCTGCTCAACAGGTGCTGGCCGCTATTGAGCGACACCAGGAGTTCGGCCTGTTTTACTCCCGCAGAGATCCCGTCCACCACCGGAACGGGGATCTGGTTTCCAATCTCGCGCGCCAGCCCGGCGAGCGGTGCTCCTGCCAGAATGACGACGTCGGCGTTGTCCTCCCTGACAACCTGGTGCGCCAGGTCTAGCAGTTTCAGCTTAAAATCAGTCTGCACCGTCCCGACACCGTTGAGCGGCTCGGTCAGGGACCGGATGGAAGCCAGCCGCCCGCCGAGGCCATTTAGTTCAACGCACTCCCGGTACCAGGCAGTAATGCGCCGGGAGATTGCCACAATGGAGAATCGCTTGCCCTGCAGCGCCGCTGTGACAAGGGCTGCTTCGGTGATCCCGACCACCGGAATGCCGACAAACTCCTTGAGTGCCGGAAGGCCAGGATCACCGAATGCAGCAACGACAACGCCGTCGACATTTTCATGTTCCTCGGCAATCAGCTGTGCCACTGCCCCGCCAGCCAGAAGAGACTCCATCCGGGTTTCAATGTAGTCAACCCCGAAGGCGGCCGTGCGCATGAGGATTTGGGTTCCGGGCGAGGCGGCCCGTTCTGCTTCCGCTTGGATGA
>JBBPYK010000119.1:0-3139 GCA_038199985.1 Actinomycetales bacterium
CCATCCGGGGTGCAGACTCAAGCGGAGCATGCTGGATTTTCACGAAACGCTCACTCTATTCTACCGGGGTCAAAGTCCACCCTCATCATACCCTTTTACAGCATGTAGAAAACTCGGTGCCCCGTCCAGGCCTCGGGCACTGTCATTCCGTTCGGCCAACATGGCCAGCGTAATAGGGATAGGCTGGATTTGAGCGTTGATGGGTAGTCCTCAACAGCGCAATCAAGTGGACCACGTTTCAATGGTTAACGGCCGCGCAGCACCCACTACTGGGCGCCGGGAGAACTGAGTATGGCGGTGCTCCCCGTGGGTCGTCTGACAGAGAGGGGCTCGGTTTCCGTGCCAGAACTGGACGAGCAAGAACTGAACTGGACCGAACTGGATGATCGTGCTGTTGACACAGTGCGCGTACTGGCGGCGGACGCAGTGGAGAAAGCAGGCAATGGCCACCCAGGGACAGCCATGAGCCTTGCGCCTGCGGCCTACCTGCTGTTCCACAAGGTTATTCGTCACGATCCGTCGCAGCCCGAATGGACAGGCCGTGACCGCTTTGTGCTCTCTCCCGGCCACAGCTCGCTGACCCTCTACATCCAACTCTTCCTCTCCGGTTACGGACTCGAAATCGAGGATCTGCAATCACTGCGGACCTGGGGATCCAAGACTCCGGGCCACCCCGAGTACCGGCATACAGCCGGAGTTGAAATCACTACGGGGCCGCTCGGTCAGGGCCTGGCGTCATCCGTGGGCTTCGCCTTCGCGCAGCGCCGGCAGCGTGGTTTGTTCGACGCTGACGCCGCACCAGGCACCAGTCCGTTTGACCACACCATCTGGGTAGTGGCGTCCGACGGCGACATGCAGGAAGGTGTCACGGCCGAGGCCTCGTCGCTGGCCGGGCACCAGGAACTCGGGAACCTCGTGGTCATCTATGACCAAAACCATATCTCCATTGAGGATGACACGGATGTGGCCTTCAGCGAGGACGTTCTGGGTCGCTACGAAGCGTACGGCTGGCACGTACAGCGGGTGGACTGGACAAAGACCGGCGAATACGTCGAGGACGTTGCGGAGCTGTACAGCGCGTTGATGACGGCCAAGAAGGAGACCTCCAGGCCATCGATCATCGCCCTGCGCACCATCATTGGTTGGCCCGCACCGAACAAGAAGAACACGGGCGCCATTCACGGGTCCGCCCTGGGCGCTGATGAAGTCGCAGCGGTCAAGAAGGAACTCGGTTTTGATCCAGAGAAGTCCTTCGTGGTGGATCAGGAGGTTTTGGACCACGCACGCGAAACCGTGGAACGCGGCCATGAGTTGCACGCGGAGTGGAAAAAGTCCTTTGACTCCTGGACGGATTCCAACCCCGACGCCGCAGCCACCCTAGACCGGATCGCATCCCGCACCCTGCCCTTCGGGTGGGAGCAGAACCTCCCGGTCTTCGAAGCCGGCAAGGCGGTAGCTACCCGCAAAGCATCCGGCAAGGTACTCAATGCTGTTGCCGCAGAGCTCCCTGAGCTCTGGGGCGGTTCCTGTGATCTGGCCGGTTCCACCAACACCGCCTTCGAAGACGGCTCATCCTTTATTCCGACCTCCAGACAAACGGACATGTGGAAGGGAAGTCCTTATGGGCGCACCCTGCACTTCGGTATCCGCGAACATGCTGCGGCCGCGATAGTCAATGGCATTGTCATGCACAGCAGCACGCGGGCGTTCTCGGCGACCTTCCTGATCTTCAGCGACTACCAGCGTCCGGCCATTCGACTGGGTGCGCTCATGGGCGTCCCTTCCATTTATATCTGGACCCATGATTCGATCGGTCTTGGCGAGGACGGTCCCACACACCAGCCCGTGGAGCAGCTTGCGTCGCTGCGCGCCATCCCGGGACTCGACGTTGTCCGGCCCGGGGACGCCAACGAAGTTTCCGCGGCTTGGCGGTCCATCCTGGAAAATACAGCGAATCCTGCTGGCCTGGTACTGACTCGCCAGGATATTCCCACGTTCGAGCGGGGCGACGGCGAAGCGGGCAACGGTCGGTTTGGATCCGCAGAAGGCGTTGCCAGAGGCGCGTACGTCCTGGCCGAGGCTGAGCGAGACGGCAGCGACACTACGCCCGACGTCGTCCTGATCGGTACGGGGTCCGAACTTCAGCTGGCTGTTGAGGCACGGGAAAAGCTTCGCAAGCAGGGCGTGGCGGCCCGTGTTGTCTCCATGCCCTGCCTTGAATGGTTCAACAAGCAGGATTCCGCGTACCGGGAGAAAATCCTGCCCGCTGCCATCCGTGCCCGGGTTTCCGTTGAAGCGGGCATTGCACTCGGTTGGCGCGAGCTCGTTGGCGATGCTGGCAGGTCCGTATCACTGGAGCACTTCGGTGCCTCAGCGGACTACCAGACGTTGTTCAACGAATTTGGCATCACCACCGACGCCGTGGTGGCAGCCGCGCACGATTCCGTGGCAGCGGCTGACGCCGCACCAGTGGGCTCAACGGGAACTCCGGCTATGCCATCGGGTACGCGATCCACCGAGACCGGCGACCAAAAGTAAGTATCAGCATGAGCTCAGTAGAGAATTTCGACGAGCACAAGGAGAATTTGATCATGACGTCCAATCCAACGCAGGACCTGACCGACGCCGGAGTTTCCATCTGGCTTGATGACCTGTCTCGTGAACGTATCAATTCGGGTGGTTTCCTGTCACTGATTCAGGAAAAAAATGTTGTGGGTGTCACCACCAACCCCAGTATCTTCGCCTCTGCGCTGAAGAACGGCGAGTCCTATGCCGCGCAGGTGCAGGCCCTCGCGGACGGCGGTGCTTCCGTGGATGAGGCCATTTTCAACATCACCACCGACGACGTAGCGCAGGCCTGCGATATCTTCGCTGAAGCTGCCGAAAAGTCCGACGGCGTAGACGGCCGGGTGTCAATTGAGGTGGACCCGCGGCTTTCCGCGGATACGGCAGCCACCGTCGAAGAGGCCAGGAAGCTCCATGCCAAGGTGCAGCGCACCAACGTCTACATCAAGATTCCTGCCACGCAGGAGGGGCTTGGAGCCATCACCGCAACGCTGGCAGAGGGCATCAGTGTCAACGTGACCCTGATCTTCTCGCTGGAACGCTACCGGGCCGTCATCAACGCGTACCTCCTCGG
>JBBPYK010000120.1:0-3873 GCA_038199985.1 Actinomycetales bacterium
CCGGATCGCTTCTCGCCGGCTGGGCGCTGTCGGCAACCTTCGCCCCCACCAGCACGCTGCTCGTGGCGCTATTGACCGCGCTCCTGGGCGGCTCTGTCCTGCTGAACGTCTTCAAAGAAGAGATTCCCAGTAATCGGCAATCCAGCTTCGTCTGGTTTGCTGTGGGCCTGGTCCTCTACGCCGGTTTGCTGGCGCTCATCACCGCGCTCAATGAATAACGGCACCTAATATGACTAACAGCTAGTCTTGGAAGTGAGTTGCCTCTTCGATTTTTCCGTGGCTTGCACGCTGCTGGCTGCCAGGTCCCGCAGGTTCACGTTGCGGGCACTTGAGGCGGACTTCGGAATGCTCGAGGAGCACTATAGATTGAGTCTCGGTCGAAGGGTGTACGGGAAAATGCATCCCCGGTATGCTTACAAATGCCGTGGGTCAATATCGATTAGATGCAGGACCAGCGGCCACATTCACCCGTTCCTTTATGTCCCTACCCAAGATGCTGTTGGTCCATTAGAGCCCCTACTGTTTTGAGTGGAGTCATGGTGAGGTAATGGAGTGTGCCACGCCCAGCATCCTTGACTTTCTTATCCGGTGAGGGCTCCGCTTACGATACTCGATCCACCGGCAACAGTGCCGGATCGGAACGAACCCACCAACCATGCCGAATGACGAAGAGCCCCTGCCCCCGTTGTCCGGACCGGTGAAGGGTATCCATGACGTTGCATGGTCACCAATCCGAGAACTAGGGTTGCAGCATAAGTCTCGACCTGTGGCAGGCGCCGCAGATCAGAGGCATTGATATACGGCATAAACACCTGCGGATAATTTTTCGTTCGCCAGCACATTGAGGAAAACATTATGGGCAAGATCAAGACCGTCGTTATTTTCGCCGCCGGCTATGTCGTCGGCGCCAAGGCTGGCCATCAACGCTACGAACAGATCAAGAACTGGGCCCAGGAGATGTGGGGCAAGCCGGCCGTGCAGGAACAGGTCGATAACGCCACTGAACAGGCCGGCAAACTCGCCCAGGAAGCCAAGGAGCGTTTGCCCGGCTTTAAAAGCAACGACAAGGACTCCACAGACCAGAACTCCACAGGTTCCGAAAAGGATTCACATGGCAAGGATTCCGGGCAGGCATAGAATTCAATCTTCAAAAAGGCAGGTTCCACCGGCTCCGAGTCCACATCGGCGTCCGGTTCTCCACAAAAACCTACCCATGGCTGGCTAGCTACCGCGCCCGCCAGCAGCCCTGTCAACCGGGGAACTCATCGCCCTGCTCAGCCAACAAACCAGCACCCTGGTCCGTGACGAGATGCGTCTGGCCCAAGCCGAGGTGGGTGCCAAGGTCAAACATGTCGGGGTTGTCGCGGGATTGTTCGGTGCCGCCGAGCTCCTTGCTTTTTTCGGCTTGGCCACCGCGATCGCCACCGCCATCATCGCCTTGGCTTTGGTATGGCCTTTATGGTTGGCGGCACTTGCGGTGACCGTAGTGCTGTTGGTTATCGCTGGCATCATGGCGCTGGTGGGAAAGAAACAAGTAAAAGCCGCCGGGACGCTGAAGCCCGAACGCGCCATGACCAGCATCGAAAAAGATGTCACCGAAATCAAGGAGCAGGCCAGCCATGAGCACTCCTGAAAGCGCTCAGGCCCCCCGTGCAGACGTGGATAGGATCGAGGCAGAGATCGTCAAACACAGAACCGAACTGGGCCGCACAGTTGATGAGCTCGGCGAACGCCTCGACATCAAAAAACGGTCCAAGCGCCGGTGGGACCAAGCCAAGCGGAGCATCGAAAACACCGCGGCAGTGGCCAAGGACAATATCCAACTTGCCTTGCTACGGGCCCGAAATTCTCCGCAGCGCCAATGGGTGCCCATTCTTATCCCGGTGCTGGGTATCGTCGCCGGTATCGTGCTCATTGTCGTGGTCCGTACGAAAAAACCGTAAGCAGCAAATCCACGATCAACACTGTCCAGTATCACTACCATGGCTGTGCTGTACTAAACCAGGGATACACCGGTGCAGCTCACTGACACGGGTGTTTTGAGCTGCGGTTAGTCCAGCCACGGGGACCAATGCTCGTGGCTCTTTACTTCTAGAAGTTGGAAGGGCTCCATATACCAGGCGAAGTCATGGGCCCTTGCAGATAATCCTTGATTTTCTCCGGGTACGGAGAGGATCGTGGGACATAGCTAGGAGAAGGTGCAGTTTTCGTCGTACCCTTTTTTATGTCCGCTGACCTCTCTTTTCGAAAGGGCCATCATGATTACGCTTGAACAAATGCAGGACTCCATGACCGTCGGCGCCAACGTTCTGAGCGAGGACGGGGCAGTGCTTGGCCCCATGGGACAGTTCTTCATAGACGACGCTACCGGCGATCCCAGTTGGGTCACCGTTGCAACCCACGCGGTTGGCAGTCCCGAATCCTTCGCGCCGCTCCAGGGGGCCACCCTGAATGACAAGGGTGTTCGCCTCCCCTACACGCATGCCAAGGTGTATGACTCCCCGAAGATGTCCCAGGAGGGCCACCTCAGCCCCGAGGAAGAACAGCAGCTGCTGCGCTACTACGGCCTGATGACCGCAACGGACAACGCTGATGACGCAGAACACATGGGTGTAGACACTGCACGCGGCAACCGCTCGTCGCAACCCGAGGGTGACGCTGCGATGACCCGCTCGGAGGAACAGCTCCGGGTAGGTACCGAGATCCGGGAGACAGAGCGCGTGCGCCTGGTCAAACGCGTGGTCACCGAGGACGTGACGATGACGGTGCAGATCCGGCGCGAGGAGCTCGTCGTCGAACGCGCGCCGGTCAAGGACGGTATGACCTACTACGACGATGGCAAGGACTCCTACACCGATGCCGAGCGCGAGCAGCTGTACGCCGCAGTGGAGACCGCTTTCAACGGCGACGTCGTCGAGGTGGTCCTGTACGAGGAGAAGCCGCGCGTCGAAATGGATGTGGTCCCCATCGAACGTGTCCGGGTAAGCCGTGATACACAGACGCGGGACGAAGTCGTGAGCAGCCAGGTGCGCAAGGAAGTCATCGAGACCGAGCACGTCGAGCCGTAAGCGACCCGCACACGGTCGTTCAACGACCGTGGGCGAAAACATTTCACCGGGCACCCACTGTCCGCTGCGATACGGGGAACTGAGCCAGGGGCCTACAGTGTTCCGCACATCGACGGAAGCCGCCTAGCTCATCCGCACAGTGCCGCGCATCAGCACGGGTAGAAATGTGGGCTGGTGGTAAGGCCTTAGTTGTCTAGGCGCTCGTGGTATCAGCTGTTGTGGGGGTCAGCCACGCTATCTTCGTCCTCTTCGAGGGCAGGTGCTGTCGAGAGTTCTTCGAGTGAGTCCTCTGCTTGGTCTGCCTTCGCATCGAAGTCCTCGGTCGAGGGTTTCTGAACCTGAGGGTCCGGCGGAGCGGAGTCTGACGTGGTGTCCTGCGGGTCGTTGTCGGGTTCATTTGTCATGCTGGCTCTCCTGAAGGATGTGGGGGCGTCGAGGGAATGGTACGCTAAGCCCGGGTTACTGAAGCAGACGCGCGTGGCCTGCTGGTGTCCAGCGTTAGGACTTCGGGCCGATCTGGTGATCGATTCCAGCTTGGTCGACCTTGCGGTGGAAGTGCATGCCGGCTTTGCCGCCGAAGATTGCGGCCAGCAGCGGAATGAGCACCGCGATGGCGAGGGCGATAAAACCGCTGGTGGTCGCCGCGTTGGCATCCACGGGGATCTGGGGCAGTCCGCCAATATTGCTCATGACGTTGACCTGGTCTCCGGCTACGGCAGCGAGGATTGCCAGGAGGACCGCAACGATGATGGCCCACAGCCAGACCGCAATTCCCTGCTTCACACCATCGAAGCGAGCCATCCGG
>JBBPYK010000121.1:0-19386 GCA_038199985.1 Actinomycetales bacterium
GCGGGTGGTGTTCGGAGTTGAACGTGAGGATGGTTCCGTCAGTGGTCTCGCCGTTGGCGCTGACGTTGGAGACCCCTGGCAGCCATTGCGGGGCTCTGGTCCAGTCTGTAAAGCGCGCCCACACGTCGGTGCGCGCGGCGTTGACCGTCTCTTCGGTCTCAAATGCAATGGTCATAGCTGCATCATCCTCTGTTGAACGTCCGTTTGGAACCCCTATTTCCCTGGGACGAATCCCGAGGCCTTGTCCACCACATAATCCATCGACTCCCCGGCGGTCCATTGACGTAGGTTTTGCAGGAACTGCGCGGCTAGCAGGTCACGCCAGCCGTGGATGTCGCCACTGAGATGGGCGGAGATATGCACGGACTCCAAGTCCCATAACGGGCTGTCATCTGGCAGCGGTTCTTCGGAGACCACATCGAGGGAGGCTGCCGCCAGCTGCCCGTCTTGCAGTGAGCGAATCAGTGCCGGTTCATCAACCAGGGCGCCCCTGCCCACGTTGATCAGGTGGGCCGAAGTCTTCATCGAAGCGAGAACGTCTGAATTCACCATGCCACGGGTTTGCTCGGTGAGCGGCGCGATGAGCACTACGTGGTCTGCGCTAGCGACGGCCTGAGCGAGGTCGGTGCTGGCATGGATGGTGCCGAAGTCAGGGTCTGAGCGCGCGGTACGACCCACGCCCTCGACGTTGAGCCCGACGGCGGTCAACAACTTGGCGGTTTCCCGGCCGATTCCACCGGTTCCTACAATGACGACGTTCCGCCCGTACGTACCCTGCACATCACGGTGGTCCCATTCATGGCGGCGCTGCAGAGTTTTGCTGTGATGGAGTTGTTTGTCATGGGCCAGGATCGAGGCGAGGACAAACTCGGCGATGGGCCGGTCGAAGATACCGTGCGCATTCGTGAGAGTGACGTCTGAGTCTCTGAAGGCAGGGAAGAGAATGGAATCTACGCCGGCCGCCGCGGCGTGAACCCAAGAGAGCCTTCCCGCTGCTACCCAAGCAGACTCCAGCGCCTGCGAGAAGAAGTCCCAGAGCAAGAGGATGTCTGCGCCGGACAATGCCTCCTGAAGACCTTCTGCATCGGTGATGCGGACGTCAGCCAGTTCCTGAATAGCATCCAAATTATAGGGATGCTGGTGATCCGGGGCAGAGAGTATGACGACGACGGGGCGTTCGCGGGGCTGTGGCACGCTCGACACGCTACCCCAGCCCCAAGTTGTTGACAACGCTCCAGATAGGCACTCACGATGAGACCATGACCGGCCCGGACCGCTTCGAACCACTACGCTCGCTTGGCGTAGAAGTTGATGCTGGAACGCGCCGACTCTCCGAGTACAGCTACGACGCATCGAATTATCATCAGCGTCCGGCCGCCGTCGTTTTTCCCCGGAACGTGGACGACGTCGTGGCGACGGTCCGTTTCTGCGCGGATGCTTCCCTCCCGGTCATCTCCCGTGGGGGCGGCACGTCAATGGCGGGCAACGCGGTGGGAATCGGCGTCGTAATGGACTTCTCCCGTCACATGAATGCTGTTGTTTCGGTGAATCCGAACGAGCTGACGGCAGTGGTGGAACCTGGGCGTGTCATTGGGTCTCTTCAGGAACATGTTCAGCAAGCAACCGACGGGCGGTTCACGTTCGCCCCGGATCCGTCCAGTAAGTCGCGGGCCGCGTTGGGCGGTGCGGTCGGAAACGATGCGTGCGGTAACCATTCCGTGCGGTACGGCCGGACCTCGGATCATGTGATTGCCCTCGATGTCGTGACCGCCAGTGGCCATCGACTCACAGCCACAGACTCGGGGCTGCGCGCCACTGATCCGAACGACGATGGCGCCGCTCGGGAAGCCTCCCGGTTGGAAGTTGAGCTGCTGGGCCTTGCGAGTTCCTACCTGAGTGATTTTCGACTGGAACTGGGCCGGATCCCGCGGCAGGTCTCTGGCTACCACCTCTCCCATCTGTTGCCTGAAAACGGCTTCAACGTGGCTCGTTCACTGGTGGGCAGTGAGGGGACGTGCGCCGTCGTCGTCGCCGTCACCGTCAGACTCGTCCCCGTCCCTAGGTCCACGCTGCTGCTGACGTTGGGGTATTCGAATGTCGTGGATGCTGCCCGCGATGTCATGACGATCTTGGAGTTCCACCCTGCTGCGATCGAAGGCATTGACGAGGCCATTGTGGACACTATGCGTGTTCGGCGTGGAACGGACTCCGTGGCCGATCTACCAGAGGGCAAAGCGTGGCTGTATGTAGAGCTTGACGGCGACACTGCCGAGGAAGTGATTGCCAAATCCCGTGAGTTGCTTGAGCGGCTGGCGCACAACGGTCGACTACTCGAGGGCAGGCCTGTCCCGGACGCGGCTGAACGCGCATCACTGTGGCGCGTCCGCGAGGACGGTGCAGGCCTGTCTGCTCGGCTTCCCAGCGGCGAACAGTCCTGGCCAGGATGGGAGGACTCCGCCGTCGCACCGGAGAACCTGGCAGACTACCTCGCTGACTTCCTGAAGCTGCTGAATACCCACCAGCTCACCGGTATCCTCTACGGCCACTTCGGTGCGGGCTGCATGCACGTCCGCGTCACCTTTGATCTGCGCACCGACGACGGCCGGGCAATCATGTCAGCGTTTGTCCATGAGGCCGCTGCGCTCGTGGTCCGCCACGGTGGCTCACTTTCCGGTGAGCACGGCGACGGTCGATCCCGTTCCGCACTCCTGCCGCTGATGTATTCCCCATCGGTAATGAACGCATTTTCTGCCTTCAAAAATATCTGGGATCCAACCGCGTTACTCAATCCAGGTTCGATCACGGCACCACAGAAAGTCACGGACAATTTAGCGCTCCAGGGCGTCCCAGACCGCGAGTGGCGAACATCCTTTGACATCCGGCCAACCGGAAGCAGCAACCTGGAACTTGACCCGTTCGTGGACGCCGTCCAAGGCTGCGTGGGTATAGGCAAATGCCGGAACGAAACCGGCGGGGTCATGTGCCCCAGCTACCGCGCCACCGGCGACGAACGCGACTCCACCCGCGGCCGCGCACGAGTGCTTCAGGACATGGTCAGCGGTTCGCGGACCGTTGCACAGGGCTGGAAATCCCGCGACGTCCGCGACGTTCTTGACCTCTGTTTGTCCTGCAAAGCCTGCTCAACAGATTGCCCTGTCGGCGTGGACATGGCCACGTACAAGTCCGAGTTCTTTGACCACTACTACCGCCATCGGCTCCGACCCCTATCCCACTACTCGCTCGGCTGGCTACCACGTTGGCTCGCGGTCATCGGGCACGTGACTCCGCTGGTCAACGCTGTCCTCGGCGGACCGTTGGGTCAGATCGCCGCGAGGGCAGCAGGGCTCACTACTCGGCGCAGCCTGCCCCGGTTCGCACCGGCCAACGCCTGGCGCAAGGGTCTGAGCACGACGTCGGTGGCCGCCGCGGATTCAAGCGTTTCCCCAGCGGCCGGCGTCGTGCTGCTGGTGGATACGTTCACCAAAGGGTTTCGTCCGCACGTCGCCGGCGCAGCACAACGCGTTCTGGCCGGAGCTGGGCACCGGGTTGAGTGCTCGGCAGATGTTTGCTGCGGATTGACCTGGATTTCGACTGGGCAACTTGGAATCGCGAAGAAAGTCCTGGCCAAGGCTGCGGAAACGCTCGACGACGGCACGGACCGTCCGATTATCGTCATAGAGCCCAGTTGCGCGGCGGCCTTCCGCAAGGATCTGCCTGAGCTCATCCACACGCCCGCGGCGGCACGGGTAGCTGCCCGCATCCGCAGCTTTGCCACGGCCATCTCCGAGCTGAGCGCCGCTGGCTGGACACCGCAATGGCCCGGAGGGAATCCGCCGTCGGCCGTCACCGTGCAGACGCACTGCCATGAGTACTCAACGTTCGGTGCCGCTGTGCAGAAGCGGGCGCTGACGGCAGTCGGCGTCGAAAGCATCCGCGAAGCCACCGGATGCTGCGGCGTTGCCGGAAATTTCGGTTTCGAGGCTGAACACTATGACGTCAGCATGGCTGTCGCTGACCAAGCCCTGGTGCCCGCTTTGGCCGCTACACGCCAGGACACCCCAGTTCTTGTGGATGGGTTCAGTTGCCAGATGCAGGTTCAACAACTCGATGCGACGCGGCACACACTGCATCTGGCGGAGCTACTCGACCCCGATTCAGACGAGCAATGACGAGGTCTTCAACATCCCGTAGCCGACCACGCCAGCAACCAGAAACCGATACCGGGCGTTACGTCAATATTCCGAAGTGTTGCGCGCAGACTTCCGCTTGAGGGGCCGGAGCAATTAGTGTTCCCCATCAAGCGGTCAGTCTTGGGAAAGGCCCGCGGACAGCTAGGAAGGGAATCACCTGTGGACGACCATTTGCTCTCAGTGCGAGATGAAGTTTTTCAACGGAATCCAGGCGAAACCGAGTTCCATCAGGCCGTCAACGAGGTCTTCGAATCCCTTGACCCTGTAACGCGCAAGCACCCGCAGTATGCTGACGCCGCAATCCTGCAGCGAATCTGCGAGCCGGAACGACAGATCATTTTCCGCGTGCCCTGGATGGATGATGGCGGCAACGTCCAGATCAACCGCGGCTTCCGGGTGGAATTCAACTCGGCCCTCGGCCCGTACAAGGGTGGCCTGCGTTTCCATCCATCCGTTTACCTTGGCATCGTTAAGTTCCTTGGCTTCGAACAGATCTTCAAGAATGCTCTCACTGGAATGCCGATCGGTGGCGGCAAAGGAGGCTCGGACTTCGACCCCCATGGTCGGTCCGACGCCGAGGTCATGCGGTTCTGCCAGTCGTTCATGACAGAGCTGTACCGGCACATTGGTGAATACACAGACGTGCCCGCCGGCGACATCGGCGTGGGTGGCCGTGAGATTGGGTTCCTGTTTGGGCAGTACAAGCGCATCACCAATCGCTTCGAATCCGGTGTCTTGACCGGAAAGGGTATCGGTTGGGGCGGCTCCCTCGTTCGCCCGGAAGCAACGGGCTACGGTGCGGTGCTCTTCGCTCGGGAAATGCTGAAGACCAAGGGTAAAGACTTGGAAGGCCAACGCGTGCTCGTCTCCGGGTCCGGAAATGTGGCCATCAACGCCATCGCAAAGGCCCAGGGATTCGGAGCCAAAGTGGTGACGGCGTCGGACTCCAGCGGCTATATCGTGGATGAGGCAGGGATCGACGTCGACCTTCTCAGGCTCATCAAGGAAGAGGAACGAGGACGAATCGCGGACTACGCTGAGCGGCGCGGATCTTCGGTAAAGTTCGTGGCTGACGGATCGGTTTGGGACGTTGAGGGCACCGTCGCACTGCCCTGCGCCACGCAGAACGAGCTGGACGAAGACGCAGCAGCGCGGCTCACCAAAAACGGCCTGCTCGCTGTCGCCGAGGGCGCGAATATGCCCTGCACCCATGACGCGACGGCCATCTTCCAGGACGCCGGAGTGCTCTTTGGCCCAGGTAAAGCAGCGAACGCCGGCGGCGTGGCGACGTCGGCTCTTGAAATGCAGCAAAACGCCAGCCGAGACGCGTGGACTTTCGATTACACCGAGCAGCGGCTGACCGAAATCATGATCAACATCCACAAAAACTGTGCGGAAACGGCGGAGGAGTACGGAATGCCCGGCAACTACATTGCTGGGGCGAACATCAACGGATTCGTGAAGGTGGCCGACGCCATGTTGGCTCAGGGGTTGATCTAGAAACTGTTCCCGTTGCGGCGATAGGCTTCGCTGAGAGCCAGTACCGCAGGGCAAACGTCGCAACGGAGGAAAATCGTGATTCCGCCATCGGGCACACAGTATCGAATCAGCCACGGCGATCAGGTGGTTATGCTCACAGAAGTGGGCGGGGCCATCCGCACATACACGGTTGGCGACCGTCCGGTTCTGGACGGGTATGACGAGTCCGAGAAGTGCAGCGGCGGCCGTGGACAGTCGCTCATCCCCTGGCCAAACCGGGTAAAGGACGGCCGCTACAGCTGGGCTCAGCGCACCCAACAACTTGACCTGACCGAACCCGCTGTTGGCGGCGCCATTCATGGGCTCACTCGCTGGTCCAACTGGGAACTCGTAGGGCACAGCGAGGATGCCGCCAGTTTCCGCTACGTGCTTCATTCGAAGCCGGGCTGGCCAGCGGTTCTGGAGTGCCAACTCGATTACACGCTTGACGAATCAGGCCTCGCCGTCCGCACGACGGCAACTAATGTTGGCGCCAACGCTTGCCCCTACGGCGCCGGCGCGCACCCCTACCTCAGTGTAGGAACCGAAACCATCGACACCGCGCACGTTCGGGTTCCCGGCTCTGTCTACCTGCCGGTGGACGACGTCGGCATCCCCACCGGCGAAGAGTCTGTGGATGGGACTCGCTACGACCTCCGCGATGAACAAGAAATCGGAGACCGTCAGATCGACATCGCGTACACAGATTTGGAGCGCGACGACGACGGCCTGGCCCGCGTGCGGTTGTCCCTCCCCGGCGGTTCGGCCGTGGAACTCTGGGTCGATGAGGCTTACCCCTACTTGGAAATCTTCACCGGAGACACGCTGCCCCAGGAAGAACGACGACGAACCGGCCTTGCGGCGGAGCCGATGACCTGCGCACCGGACGCCTACAACAACGGCAAGGGCCTCATCATCCTGAACCCCGGCGACACCCATTCAGCGACCTGGGGCATCAATCCGTTCGCTTAGACGCCAACGGCCTTCTTGCCGGCCTTCCGCCGTTCGCGCTTGTAGCGGTCGGACATCTGTTCAAGTGGTATGCCCTTGGTTTCCGGGACCTTGAAGTAGACGAATACCAGTGACGCCAGGGCGAAGAACGCGTACATGGAGTATGTGAAGGGAAGCGACATTTCGCTGAGGGCAGGGAAGGTGACTGTCACAATGAAGTTTGCTGTCCAGTTCACAGCAGTCGAGATGCCTACGGCCAAACCGCGGATCTGGTTGGGGAACATCTCGCCAAGCAGCGTCCACATCACTGGGCCCCAGGAGACGGCGAAGAACACGACGAACGCGTTCGCTGCAATCAGAGCGACGGTGCCCCACGGCTCCGGCAGTTGTGGCTCGCCGTCCACGATGGAGGAGTTGAGGAAACTGACGGCCATGAGGACCAGGCTGATGGTCATGCCTGAGGAGCCGACCAGCAACAGTGGCCGACGCCCCACTTTGTCGATGAGGAAGATGGCGACGACGGTTACCACGACGTTGGTGATGGCCGTGATCACGGAAGCGTTGGACGCAAATTCGGGGCTGAATCCAACGGAACGCCACAGGGAGTTCGAGTAATAGAAGATGACGTTGATACCCACAAGCTGTTGGAACGCAGCAAGCAGAATACCTACCCAGACAATGGGGACCAGTCCGAGCGTTCCGCCCTTGAGGTCCTGAAAAGAGGGCTTGGAGTCGCTCCGAAGCGATTTGCGGATCGTGCTAACGAGAGCTTCAGTCTCTTCATCGCTTCGGCCATGCACGTGGGCAAGAACTTCAGTGGCTTTGTCCGATTCTCCGTTGGACATCAGCATGCGCGGCGATTCGGGTAGTTTCAGCGCAAGCACACCATAAACGATGGCGGGGACCACCCCGGTCAGGAGCATCCAGCGCCAGGCTTCGAGACCAAACCAGAACTCAGTTTCGGCGCTGCCGGCCGCACCCGCGAATGCGTCGTCTGACAGGAGGGCAATGAAAATACCGAGGACGATGGCCATTTGTTGGAGGGATGTCAGCCGACCACGCAGTTTTGCTGGCGAAATTTCTGAAATGTAGGACGGCACGATGGCGGAAGCAGCACCGATACTCAGACCGCCGACAACGCGCCAGATGGCCAGATCCCAGGCAGAGAAGGCAAAAGCGGATCCGATCGAGCCGATAAAGAAGAGGATGCCGACGATCAGCATCACCTTGGTACGACCCCATTTGTTGGCCAAAGGACCACCGAACCAGGCGCCGACGGCTGCACCGATCAAGGAGATGGCAACCACGAACCCGGTGATGAACGGGCTCAGGCCGAACTGATCCGTGATTGCTTCAATGGCTCCGTTGATGACGGAACTGTCGAACCCGAAGATGAAACCGCCAAGCGCGGCTCCGAGCGAGATCAGGACTACTCGGATGGTGTGCTTCCGATCGAGCGAGGCGTAAGGCTCTTTTCCCTCGTCGCCTTTTCCTGATTTCTGCTCTTCCACTGCAACCTCTCCCAAATCCATCAGCGTGCTGTCATTTCTTTTACCCTAGGCTCGCACTCCATCTGACCGCAACGCGGTGGTTAGCTTTCAGCCACACTGCTGATATACCACCGCATCGCGGAGCGGATTATCACGGACCCGCCCGACGAATAGATTCCACTGATCCTCGATAATGCACTGGCCTCCCCCACAACGGCCGGTCTAGCATGGGAAAAGTCAGGCCATTGGCTTTCTTTTCGTCAGGAGCATGAATTCATGGACACCTCAGCTTCCTCCACCGGCACGGACAGCCCCGCCATCAAGACGTTGCTCATCCTCGGAGCGTCCGGCGATTTGACGGCCCGGCTCCTATTGCCCGGGCTGGCAAGTCTGGTGGCTCAGGGAGGTGCTCAGGAGATCAATCTGGTCGGTGCGGGCTACGGTGACTGGCCGCAGGACAAGTGGCGTGATCAGCTCAAAGAGTCCTTCAGCGATGAAGATGATCAACAGGTTCTGGAACGATTAGCTGAGAACAGTGAGTACCACCAAGTGGATGTCACTTCCAGGGAAGAACTGGCGAAAGTTCTCAAAGCGGTGGAACAACCGGCGGCCGTCTACTTTGCTCTGCCGCCGTCCATCACGGAGAAGGCTTGCAACTTGCTGGAGCCAGATGATGTTCCTGAGAACACCCGCTTTGTCATGGAAAAGCCGTTCGGTGCTGACCAAGCGTCTGCCCTGAAACTCACCGCGACCCTTGAGAAGCTATTGCCGGAGAATCATATTTACCGGGTCGATCACTTCCGCGGTACGGGAACCGTCCTGAATATTCTGGGCCTTCGCTTCGCCAATCACCTGTTGGAGCCTGTCTGGAACAACCGTCATGTGGACAAGGTGGAGATTTACTTCGATGAGGATCTGACGCTCGAGGGCCGTGCTGGCTTCTATGACACCACCGGGGCCATGCGCGACATGATGCAGAGCCACCTATTGCAAATCATGGCGTTCATCACCATGGACCAGCCTGCAACACTCGGCGAGCGCGATGTCCGTGACCGGGTGGCCGAGCTGATCAGGGCGGCAGAAGTTGGTCCTGACTATGCGAAGACCACGCGCAGGGCACGCTACACGGCGGGGACTATTGGCGATCGGGAGGTCCCCAACTACGTCGATGAGCCGGGTGTGGATCCGGACAATAATACGGAGACGTTGGCGGAGCTTGAAGTCCACATCAACAACGCCCGGTGGGCTGGCGTCCCGATCATTCTCCGTTCCGGAAAGTCTTTGGCCCAGAATCAGATGGAAGCCATCGTGACGTTCAAGCCGCTCCCCCATATGCCGACAGGGTTCACCGGTACCGATGCGCCGACACGGATCAGAATTGGTTTGGGTCCGGCGAAGCTTCAGCTGGAACTTGACGTCAACGGTCCCGGAGACATCTTCAATCTGGAACGCGCAGCGCTGTCGGCTGAGCTCAGTGAGACCGCGTTGTTGCCGTACGGCGAGGTGCTCCAGGCCGTCCTGACGGACAATTCCATGTTCTTTGTTCGTGCCGACACTGCGGTGGAATGCTGGCGGATTGTTGAACCGGTGGTCAATGCCTGGGCGGAGAACAAGGTTCCGCTCGAGGAGTATGCGGCGGGTTCCAATGGTCCGGAGGATTGGGCTACATCGCGGAACGAGACGCAGCTGTAGCAGCACCCTTGTAACCAGCTGGGCCGTGCCGTAGATTGTGGGCACTCCACCGATCGAAAGGCGGTGCGGCCTTGTTGTTTACGGCGCAGGAGTACGCGCAACGGCTTGCAGATGTTCGAGGGCGAATGCGCGATCAGGGGCTTTCAGCCCTGTTGGTCACGGACCCCGCCAACATCTACTATCTCTGCGCCTACAACGCCTGGTCGTTCTACACGCCACAGGTACTTTTTGTTCCTGCGGAGGGGGACATGATCCTCTTCACACGCGAGATGGACGCGCAGGGGGCGTTCCGTACTTCGTGGCTCCCTCCCGACTCCATCGAGGGGTATCCCGAGCGCTATGTCCATCGTCCTCACCTGCACCCGTTCGATCACGTTGCCTATGCTCTCCGCCAGCGCTACCTCATTGCCGCCGCCTCGCACGGTTGCGTTGGGTTGGAAATGGACTCGCACTTCTTCTCGCCCAAGGGGTACCGGGCGCTGGTGAATGCCATCCCGGAGTGGACACTCGTGGACTGCTTTGAGCTCGTCAATTGGGTTCGTCTCGTGAAATCTCCGGCGGAAATTCAGTTGATGCGTAAGGCCGCCGTCGTCTGCAATGGGGCCATGAAGGTGGCTCAGGAGAGCATTGAAGCTGGCGAGCGTCAGTGCGACGTCGCTGCCGCTATTTCGCACGCGCAGATTTCGGGGACGCCGGAGATCGGCGGCGATTACCCTGCAATTGTGCCGCTGCTTCCCACCGGTGTGGAGGCAGATACGCCTCACCTGACGTGGAACGAATCGCGTTTCACCCAGGGTCAGGCCGTCGTCGTCGAACTTGCCGGAGCCTACCGGCGGTATCACGTACCGCTGGCGCGAACCTTCAGCATCGGTGCGCCGTCGGACGATCTGGCTCGCCTGGCCGACGCCGTGGCCGACGGCGTCAATTCGGTTCTGGACATCATCCGTCCCGGCGTTCCCGTGCGCGAGCTCGCGTCCACGTGGAACTGGACGCTCGCCAAATACGGTCTGGAGAAGCCCTCGCGCCTTGGCTACTCGATTGGTATCGGCTATCCCCCCGACTGGGGCGAAAGGACCGCCAGCATCCGGTCGGAGGACGACACCGTGCTGGCGGAGAACATGACGTTTCACCTGATGGCTGGCATGTGGATGGATAACTACGGCTTCGAACTCTCGGAACCGTTCCGGGTGAGCGGTAGCGGCGTGGAAACGTTCGCCGCGTTCCCCCGCGAGCTGCTTCAGAAAGGACCATAAGTATGAGACCCACCGCACCTTTTGCGGCCCGTGCCGATCAGCTGGTCGGTTCTGTCATCGATTCGAGCACGTCGCTGCTGGCGGCGCAGACGCACGACGTCGTCCGGTTCGCCATGGGCGCGCCCGCTGCGGAAGTGGTTCCCACCGAACTGTTCCGTGAAATTGCCGCACAGATCTACACACCGGACTCCTTTACGTATGGGGCCACCGAGGGCGAGCCGGTGCTCGTCCACGCACTGCTCGACTACCTGGCGCAAACACCCGAGGCCACGAGCGAGGAACGGATAGTCATCACCTCCGGTGGCATGCAGGGCTTGGATCTGGCCTGCAAAATCTATGTTGACCCAGGCGATCTGGTCATCGTCGAGAGCCCCACCTATACGAACGGTAGCGCTACCGCCCTGAGTTATGGTGCGGAGCTTCTGGAAGCGCCGATCGATGAGAACGGGTTGATCGTGGAGGCCCTGCCAGAGCTGGTTGCTGCCACCGGCCGAACGCCGAAGGCCATTTACACCATCCCGAACTTCCAGAACCCCTCCGGAACCACGCTCTCGTTGGCACGCCGGAAGGCACTACTGCAACTCGCGCATGACTGGAACGCCGTCATCATCGACGACGATCCCTACGGGCTGCTCCGCTTCACTGGCGAGGACATCCCCGGGTTCCAGAGCCTCAGCCCCAATGATCCGCTGCTGTTCTCCGTGCGCACATTCTCGAAAATACTGGCGCCCGGCCTGCGGGTGGGCTGGGTAGACGTTGATCCGTCGGTCCGCCAATTGGTTATCAATGCCAAGCAGGCCATGGACACATGCACCAACGTCCCCAACCAGCACATCGTTGCCGAATTCATCCGCCGCGGTGGGCTCGATGAACACCTCGCTGGGCTGCGCAACGAGTACCGCACCCGCAAAGAAGCGATGCTGGAGAGCATCCAGCGACACCTAGGCGGACGCGTCTCCACCACTGACCCAGAAGGTGGCTTTTTTCTCTGGCTGACCCTTCGCGGTGAAGATGCCCAGACCTCCACCACCGCCTTGTTCGAAACGGCGCTCGCCGAGGGCGTCGCGTTCATCCCCGGGCCCGCCCTCTCCCCCGGTGGAAGGTTCGACGACGCCCTGAGGCTCTGCTTCGCCTCCACCACGCCCGAACGGATCGAGGAAGGCATCATCCGGTTACGTCGTTCCCTTGACCTGTTGCATGAGAAGACGTGATGTCTACACGACCGTCGTCGAAGGCGTGCACTTAGCCGCAAGTGCACGCCTTCGACGGATCAGGTCTTTATTTGTCCAGCTGCGCTACTGCTTCAGGATCTGATTCGCGGAGAAATTTGGTCACTCGCTCCGCTTCGTCCAGCTCTCCGATGCTGGCCGCGGCACGACCCAGCGAAAAGAGCGACCGCAGAAAGCCGCGGTTCGGTTCGTGTGAATACGGCACTGGTCCAGCTCCACGCCAGCCACTGCCGCGGAGGGAATCCAACCCGCGGTGGTAGCCGGTGCGCGCGAATGCGTAGGACTCCACCACACGCCCCTCCACATAGGCTTCCTCCGCGAGGATGCCCCATACCAGCGACGACGCAGGAAACTTCGCGGCCAGATCAACGGCTTCGTCCCCGGCCTCAAGCCTGCTGAGAACGTCCGGCTCCTCGGGGAGATAGGTGGCGTCAGGTTCCATCAGGTTCTTACGAAAATTTTCGGTCATACTTCAGAGCTTCTTTCCGGCGGAGCCAAGTGATTGTGCTGCCTCGACGATGCGAGCGGCCATGTTCTTCTCTGCTGCGGCGCCCCATACCCGCGGGTCATAGAGCTTTTTGTTGCCGACGTCGCCGTCGACCTTGAGAACGCCGTCGTAGTTGTGGAGCATGTGACCGGCAATCGGGCGTGTGAACGCATACTGCGTGTCCGTGTCAATGTTCATTTTGATCACACCGTAGGAAACGGCGTCGGTGATTTCCTGATTGCTGGAACCGGAGCCGCCGTGGAAAACGAGGTCGAACGGCTTGTCCTTGCCGATCTTTGCGCCCACCTCATCCTGGATCTGCTTGAGAATCTCAGGGCGCAGCTTCACGTTGCCCGGCTTGTAAACGCCGTGCACGTTACCGAAGGTGAGCGCCGTGATGTACCGACCCTTCTCCCCCGCACCGAGCGCCTCTATGGTCTTCATGCCGTCTTCGACCGTGGTGTAAAGCTTGTCGTTGATCTCGTTGTCAACGCCGTCCTCTTCTCCGCCAACGGTGCCGATCTCCACTTCGAGGATCATCTTCGCGGCATGAGTGCGGGCCAGCAGGTCCTCTGCGATCCGTAGGTTCTCCTCCACCGTTTCGGCCGAGCCATCCCACATGTGCGAATTGAAGATAGGATCCTCGCCGCGCTTCACAGCTGCTTCGGAAGCCTCCAGCAACGGAAGCACAAAACCCGCCAGCTTGTCCTGGGGACAGTGATCCGTGTGGAGAGCAATGTTTACGTCGTAAGCCTTCGCGACTTCCTTTGCATAGGCCGCGAACGCCAGCGAACCGACGACCATGTCCTTCAGGCCTGCGCCAGACCAGTATGCACCGCCACCGGTTGAAACCTGCACGATGCCATCCGATTCAGCGTCGGCAAAGCCCTGCAGGGCAGCGCAGAGAGTCTGGGATGACGTGACGTTCACGGCCGGATAGGCAAAGCCGTCCTCCTTGGCCCTGTCGATCATCTCGCCGTAGATTTCAGGGGTTGCAATGGGCATGCTGACTCCTCGTGCTGAAAATGGTCAGGTCGGCAGGACCTGCTTGACTACCGCCCATCCTAGCTAACAGGGCTGGCAGGCAATAGGTGGATCACTGTGAGCAGGAACATATGGGGAGTGCGGCCCATTGCGGGTCCGAGCGAACACCCGTAATTTGTTCTTAGACCATCTATATGGGGAAGGAACTACACGGTGGCCGCATCAGGCATGTACGGATCGAATCCCGATCAGCTCAAGACGTTGGCTAAGTCAACCACCCGGGGTTCTACAGAGCTCATTCAGCTTCAGCGCATCATCAGCCGCAAGCTGGAGGAGTGCCAGTGGCACGGTCCGGATGCCGTGAAGTTTCGGACTCTGTGGAACACGGACATTGCACCGAAACTTCATGGTGCCGCGGAGTCCATGTCATCCGTGAGTAAGCATCTCCGGCGTTCCGCCGATGATCAGGAAAGCGTCAGCGCTGCCTCCACTGTCAGCGGCGGGTCGGGCTCTGGCAGCTCGACGCCGGGTGGAACAGGCTCCGGTAGCTCCGGTTCCGGTGGCTCGCCGTCGGGCGGCGGAGCAGCCCCAGCCGGATCACCCTCAGACGGCGGAGCAGTATTCAGCAGCTCGACAATCGGGGGCTTTCCAGTAGTGGATAACCTCCTCCTGACCACCGAGCTCGGTGGTCGCCCCGTCGCGGACAATCTCCTCCTGACCTCCCCGATCGGGGGCTTACCAGTAGCGGACAATCTCAACCTGACCGCCCAGCTTGGAGGCTTTCCGGTAGCAGACAATCTCAACCTGACCGCTCCTCTGGTTCCAGGCGAGCTGGGACCAGAGAGCAGTCAGATTCGACCGATCGTGTATGACGCAATGCCGCTGATCGTAGACGAACCCACGCCGTTAGTCGTGAATGAACCCATGCCGTTATTCCAGCCGATCGGGCATGACACCATGCCGATAGAGCGCGATCTTCAGTAGCTGTCAGTCGTTAGAGGCGCCAGCAGCTGGATACCGGGGAACGTCCGTCAAAACGTGCTTGAAGGAAGATGAAAGCGCGAGGGATGGCAGCCACGTATCCGCCAATGTGCGTGGGTCCGGCCGTAGTTTCCATCGCCACGGTTGAGCCCTGGGCGCACCACCGTTTTGCTACGTCCCGTGCTTGTACATAGGGGATGACATCATCGAGCAGGCTTTGGGAAAGCAGAACCGGGACTGCTGGTTTGCGCCCATTGGCGAGCAACTGCTCTTGAAGAATAGACTTGATGGGTTCTTCCTGAGCGACAGTGCTCAGTTTCTTTCCTGACGTGGTGAGCGTGGCCGTGTCGAGGAACGCGTAGTCGGCGATGCCTGCGATCGTGCAGCTGCGCTGGTTCTTCCCGAGCGTTGCCTGGCCCTCTTCATTGAGGTAAGAGTTCAAATCCAGGTCATACCCGGAGGCAACGCCGTTCAGGGCGTAGAGCAGAAATCCTGTGTAGAGGCCGCCGTCCAAATTTTTACCCACGGCCTCCAAGTCCGACGGCGGTGCGCCTACGTAAGCACCGCGCAGGTCGAGTTCCGGTGCGTAGGATGGCGCGAGTTCAGCCGCGGATGCCGAGGCACCGCCGCCCTGCGAGTAGCCTGCGATGGCGATAGGGCCGTTGGCCGGAAGTCCTTGCATGCCCAACTGCTGTGCCGCCCGGGCCACATCGAGAACAGCGTGGCCTTGTGAAGCTCGGTTTGCATAGGTGTGCACACCTTCGGTTCCGAGACCTTCATAGTCGGTGATGGCGACGGCATATCCACGGCTGAGGAGCCCCTTGATGAAGATTCCCTCATACTCCTGACCGGCCGCAAGCTGCCGCGATGGAGCGCACTGGTCGCCGATCCCCTGGGTTCCAACACCGTAGGAGACCATCGGTCTTTGGCCTTTGCCTTTCCAAGCAGTCTTGGGAACAAGCACCGTTCCCGTGACAGCCATCGGCTCCCCTTGGGAGTTGGTGCTTCGATACATAATGCGTTCAACAGTCGCCGATGCTTTTAACGCCTTCAGCGGGTCTAAATAGAAGACGGACGGTTCGTTGCGGATCAGCGCCCCGTTGGTCGCCGGCAGTGTGTCAGGTGTTTGGTAGAACGGCGGGACTGCGGGTTCTGCTTGCATTCCCGGCACGGGATCGTTTTGTGCAGCTTGGGCAGGAAGCCCGGTGCCCACGGCGAGCGCGGCGGTTATCGAAAGAGCTATTGCCAATTGTGAACATGGATTCTTCATCGATACTCCTCGTCAAGTGCACTGAGTGTGACGCAAGACACTCTATGTTACTGACCAGTAGCTTTGGCAAGGGTTTATCGAAGATTACTTTGCATTCTTCTCAGGAGTCGGAATATGGCCCCCTAGTGCAAGATATTGGGGATCACATGTTCGGTCAGGAGTGGCGCAACATCGGTGCGCGACCCAACCTCAGAGGGGTCCATCCACGCTAGTTCATCAATTTCAGCGGCTTTGACCGGGCTCTGGGTTGTGTTGGCAGTGAATAGTTCGACATCGATATCCGTGTCGGACTCATTGGCCGCGGCACCAAGCCACCGGCTCAGCGGGACCAGGTCTGCAGGTTCGACGACGATGCCAACTTCCTCCTGAAGCTCTCGGGCCGCGGTTTGCGCCATAGTTTCGCCGGGCTCGGCTTTGCCTCCGGGGAGCATGAACATGGACGTGTTCTTTTTACGGACGGTCAGCAGCCGCCCGACGTCGTCGAAAATGCAGACCGCAGCAATGATGAGGGTATGGGTGGCAGGCACAGGGTGAGAATATCAAGGCCGAGCGCGCGCCCCCTCTGGCCCTGCCGCAACTATCGTGCAGATAAAGGGGTTCCACAGCCAGGTGTGACCAACCATTGCGTCGACGTCCCGGCCAGTTGGTCGGGTTGCAGAACCCTCGAGCAATCCGTTAGATGTTTTTGATCGTTGTCTTGGCTGCCTTGACTTTCGCCTTGGCATGGTCAGATCACTAACAGGTGCCGGGTCCATTGGCGCTACGAGTTGGAAATGACTTGAGCTTTTGTGAATTGGCCGTTGCAAACTGCGGCACCGAACGCAGATACAAACAGTTCACTTCTGACGTTGTCCCTAATCCTTCGAATGGCTTCGGGCCAGTCGTCTTCAATGTGAACCAATCGGGGCACTCCGTCAACGAGCGGCTGCTGAATCTCTCCTTGGTACGTCCGAACCGAAATTGCCACACCGGCAGGGACATTTCTAAGTGTAGAAATCGAATGGCATACAGTCGAGGCATCCCCCACTACCGAGCAAGCCCCGAAAGCGCCGATTATCGGATCACTCGAATCCAAGCCTGATCCAAAGACCCCGATCCTAGGTGTCCAGATCGGGGGGTCAGGCTCCGGTGCAATGCCCTGGACCCGGGTGAGGACGGACCCGAGGTCCTTCTCCCCCGTCCAGATTGATTCTGCGTGGTCACCATTAGCCACGAGCGTCAATTCCGATGAGGCAAAACCTGAAGGATAGTGTCGCAGATCGTCAAAGCCCTCATCCACGGTGCTCACGACCCGCAAGTCAGCAGGGGAATGCTCGATGCGTCGTTGCTTGGACGAATCGCTCGGGACTGCTGAAGGTTTGGTTGACTCCTGACCTGTGAGGATTAGCCTCGCGGGTGGAAGGATGTTCATCATGCCTAAAGCCTTTCCCGAAGAGTTCCGCCGTGACGTGATTGCGGTTGCCCGCAAGGGCGAAGCACCCCTGACCACGCTCGCGAAGGACTTCGGTGTCTCCCCGGCCGCCCTGCACCGCTGGCTGAAGAAAGCCGACGAGGAAGACGACCCCAAAGCCAAAGCGGCGAAGGAAGAATCCGTCGAACTGCGCGACGCCAGGAAGCGCATCAAGTTGCTCGAGCAGGAAGCCGAAGTGATGCGCCGGGCCGTCGCTTACCTTTCCAGGGACGTCAACCCAAAATGATCTACCCGCTGGTCCGCGAACTGGCCGCTGACGGTGTCCCCGTCACGGTGACCTGCCGGGTACTGAACTTCTCCAAACAAGCCTTCTACAAATGGAAGGCAAACCCTGTCCCGGCCCGGGACTGGGAAGAGGCGCACCTGATCAACGCCGCCCTCGACATCCACGACGACGACCCGGCGTTCGGATACCGGTTCATCGCTGATGAACTCAACGCCGGCAAGGCCCCTGTGGCCAGTGAGCGGCGGATCTGGCGGCTGTGCTTGACCAATGGCATCCTCTCGGTCATTCACCGTAAACGGGTCGGAGGAGGCAAGGCTGGCCCGCCGGTCCACGATGACCTGCTGAAGCGGGACTTCACCGCCGAAGCGACGGACACGAGATGGGTCACGGACATCACCGAGCACCCCACCGGTGAGGGCAAGCTCTACCTCTGCGCCATCAAAGACCTGCACTCGAACCGGATCGTGGGCTACGCCATCGACGGACGGATGAAAGCTTCCCTGGCAGTGGCGGCACTGGCCCACGCTGTGGCTCTGCGAAGCCCTTCCGGGACCGTGGTGCACTCAGACCGAGGCAGTCAATTTCGGTCCCGAAAGTTCGTTTCAGCCCTGCACGTCAACGGCTTGAAAGGCTCGATGGGAAGAGTCGGCGCATGCGGGGATAATGCGGCAATGGAATCGTTCTTCTCGTTGCTGCAAAAGAACGTGCTGAACCGGAAACGATGGGAAACACGCCACGAACTACGGTTGGCGATCATCACCTGGATCGAACGGACCTACCACCGCCGGCGACGGCAGAAAGCACTCGGTAAACTAACCCCGATCGAGTTTGAGACAATCAACAACATGGCGCTAGCCGCCTAAGAAACTATCACCCCCACGAGTCAACCAAACCGTGGGCAGTCCCTAACGATAGTGCGGAGAGGTAGAGCATGAGCGAAGCGGTAGTTTTCGCTGTTGTGGGAGCGGTTTGGCTCGTTTTTAGGAAAGCTATTGCCCGCCGGCAGGCACAGATCATTAGGCACCTTACCGGAGGCCGGGAGGTTCCCGAAAGTCGGGTGAAGGGACTGGAGCAGCTGGGACTGGCATTCTGCGTCCTACTGCTTGCCGCCGCAGGAACCATCACTTTTGTCACTCTGGCGGTCAGGACGTGACTTGGGGGGACCGGTGTAACGGGACCGTTCTTCATTTGCGTCACATGGTCGTCCCTGTAATCGTTTTTGGAGCGTTCACGGGTGCGATCGCGATCCTCAAAGTCGTTTAAGACGAGCAGGGTCGAGGATGCAAGATGCAGACCGTGAACTGCGACGGAAAAGACAAGCCCGAGCTCATGCTCATGTAAGAAGTTTTAGGACAAGCTAAGAAGGGCCCCAACCACAACGGTTGGGGGCCTTCTTGTGCCCAACGAGCGTGGAATCTAGAGGTTCGGGCCGGGAACACCCTTGTCGTGACCAAGCTCGACCGACTGGCCAGGTCGCCTTACCCAGAAGAGCCGTAGAGAAACCCGAACGCGATACTAAGTCCCTTGGTGTCATAGCGTCGTAGCAACAAACATCGTTGCGTAGAGGGAGTTGCTGGTGGCGCGGAAGTTGTTGACGTTTGCTGATCGGGCAGATATTGCGGTGGGGATTCGGGCGGGCCATAC
>JBBPYK010000122.1:0-15665 GCA_038199985.1 Actinomycetales bacterium
CACTAGGATTCCGAGCAATACCGGTAGTCCAAGCAGAGAGCCGAGCATCGCTGAAGAAAACACTTCGCGACTAGACAGCAGAACGGCCACAACTGCCCAGCCGACCAACACCAAGAGGTAGGACCCCAAACCCCATGCCGAGCCGCGCTTGTGCGTCACAGCGGCAACCAAAGTGATGACAAAGAAGGCGACTGCCCAAATTACCGGCACCAGGCCCCCTCTATAAAACACGGACCGTACGCGATGGCCAATAGTGCCGTCTTCTTGAACATCGGTCGTCCTCCAAAGTAGTTCCACGATCCGACCTAGGATCCAACCGTACCCTCTGTCACTTTTGGAGCTCTTCGAGACTCGGCACTGCGGACCCGACGCCCGACAACGCCCAACGGTAGACCAGGCCTCGTTCTGTTGCGTGATGTCTCCGCTCTCTGAGCACGTCCTACCTTGAACTTATCTACCCACTTCCCGCGTCCGCGTAGGCTGAAGCCATGGCACACAGTAATGACCCCGATGTTATCCGAAGGCTCTTGACCACGCCCGGCCGATGGGCCGTCGTCGGACTCTCCGGAAACCCACGGCGACCGGCCGTCGGCGTATCCAAGTTCCTCATGGACGGGCTCGAGATGGAGATCATCCCGGTCAACCCCAAGGGCGACGACGTTCACGGCCAGACCGGTTATGAGCGTCTTGCGGACATCCCGGGGAGGATACACGTCGTCGACTGCTTCGTAAATTCTCAACGAGTGGGCGCCGTAGTGGATGAGGCGATAGCCGTAGGCGCAGGTGCTGTCTGGCTGCAGCTCGATGTCATCGACGAGGACGCTGCGGCCCGGGCTGCTGCCGCAGGGCTCGACGTCGTCATGGACGCCTGTCCGGCCATCGAAGCCCCGCGTTTAGGCCTCTAAAGCGGATGGACGCGCAGCAGCTGAGAGCACAATGCCTCGCGCTCGCCGGTGCGTTCGAGGACTTTCCCTTTGGCCCGGAAACCGCGGTGTTCAAGGTCCGGGCCTCGGATGGTAAGGCCAAGATGTTCGCCTTGTCATCCTTGGACGAGAGCGCTCTATCCGTCAGTCTCAAATGCGAACCCGACCTCGCAGCGCAACTGCGGGCAGCCCACCCTGAGGTCACCGGCGCCTACCATCTGAACAAGAAGCATTGGAACGGCGTTGACTGTTGCGGCACGCTACCGGAAGGGACCATCGCGGACATGATCGAGGACTCCTACGACCTGGTGGTGGCATCTTTGCCCCGAAGAGACCGCGAAATACTGGGATGGAAACGGCTGGCCCAGGAATGAGCGGGTTCACCTACACGGAGCAAGGGTTGACCCACGACTGCCGCTGGCCAGAAGGATACCGTCGTACTCACCACAGGATCGTTGTGGGTGAGGGCTTGGACGCTTACCGAAAGCTGGCCGACGGCCTCCTCACCTGGGGTCTCCAGCGCGGAGCCGGACTGAAGGTAGACGCCGAGACCGAGCGCGCCGTCGTCGGAACCCGGGTGGTATCCAGAATAGGCATGGGGCCACTGCATCTTGATGCACCCTGTCGCGTTGTCTGGGTTGAGGAACCGGACGACAACAAAGAGTCCCCGCAACAGGCGGGATTCGCCTACGGGACGTTACGTGGACATCCCGAACGAGGTGAGGAGGCTTTCATTGCCGAGCTCACAGCGGACGGTCTGGTGTTTGTGGAAATTCGTGCGTACAGCAGCCACTCCAACTGGTTCTACCGGGCTGGAGCGCCGGTGGCCATGGTGACGCAGTGGTTCATCACGCGCCGATATCTCGCAGCAGCGCGCCGTCTGGCACAGGACTGAAACCCAGACGGCGGCCTAACTGGAGAGGACTCTACATCTTCTGGTAACGGGAACGGACTGCGGAAAACACTCCGTAAGAGATGAGACCGACTCCCACTATTGCTAGGAGCCACGGGCCAAACGGCTGATCGCGCAAAGATTTGAGGGCACCGTCCAGCCCCGAAGACTGTTCGGGGTTCTGCTTGATGGTGGCAACGACGATCAGTAAGCCCAGAATCGCCAACGCGGCCCCTTTCGCGGAGTACCCCACGCGGCCCAACCAGATGATTCCCTTGCCCGCTGACCCTGAAGGGAGTCGTTCAAGATTCTGCTCGAATCGCTTGGCAATACCGCTAAAGAGGTGATATCCGCCAGCGATGATGACGCCGATGCCAATAGCGCCCAACAGGAGGGACCCCGCTGTGCTGGACATCAAGATAGAACTGACAGAGCGCGCTTTTTGGTCGCTGTCTCCGCTGCCACCAAATGCGTAGACGCTGAAAGTGACGGACAGGGCCGCGAAGACCGCAGCCTTTCCACCAGAAATAAGCTGGTTCTTGCGTCTCTTCTTTGTTTCCAGACCCTTCCAATCGAAAATGATCTGCGCAATCAGGAACAGTGCCAACGCAGCACAGCCGAGGAACCCGGCCCATATGAGAAAAATGCCACCAGGAGTACTCGTGAGTTGCTTCAGCGCGCCGTTCTGGCTGGCTTCGCCAGCTTTCCCCAGGGCAAGCTGGATGGCGATCATGCCGATGAGCGCATGCAGCAGTCCCGTGGCGACAAAGCCCACCCGTGCTGCGACTTCGAAGCTTTTGGAACCAACCGCGGTTTCCGCGGCATCACCTGCTGTATCTGCTGCCTGCTTGGCCTGTCTGGTCTTCTTGCCCACCGGTCTCCTTATGATCGGCTTCCAATATAGCCTGACGCCGCCGCGAGACTGCGACGAAAGGTCAGCGATGGTCCATCGGTCTCCACTGGCATGAAACCGCTGTTGAGTAATACGTTCTGGGAGGCAATATTGGGTTCCTCGGTGTGGGCGGTGAGGAACTCGACGTCGGGTTCGGCACCGGTGAAACGAACCAGGAGCTCGAGGCATTCTGTGGCGTAGCCTCGCCGGCGGACGGATGGAACAATTCCGTAGCCGACCTCCAGTTCACCGTCCATCACCGGCCCTTGAAACCCAGCAGTTCCCACAACTTGCCCAGTCTCACATTCCACCACCAGGTAGGTGCCGTAGCGCGGGAACTCCATGTCCATGCGGACGACGCTTGCAGCATCGATGTCGCCGGGCTGGGGGAAATCGTGTGCCCAATCTTCCTGCCGCTGGTTAGTAGTCAGCGAGGCCAGGTCCGACGTCGACAGTCGCCTTAGGATGATCTTTGCACCGGAAAGTTCGTTGGCCGCTGCCGCCGGCTCCATGATGGTCATAACGACTATTATCGCGGTACGGCAACGTGTCGGCGTCATACTCGCAGATTCCTGCGAGGGAGTTACGAGGATGGAAGATCATCTGGGCCACACGTTTCGGAGCGGACGGGGACACGGATGGAGAAATCAGAGGAGTTGCGGTCATTGGCTCTGAACTCCGCGCCCCTCGCATCTTCGGCCTGCGAGGAACGGACAGGGCCGGTCTGTTCGACGTCGGTCAGGTCCTCGAATGCGTGCTCGTTCAGCGCAGCTTGGATAGCCTTCTTCGAGGTTTTCTTGTTGTCTAGGAAAAGATTGACATCAATGGTTCTCGAGGGCAGAAACAGTAGGCATTCGCCGTTGTCCTGCAGCGCGAGCGTGGGGCGTTCCTCAGCGCTACCGATTGGGGCGTCCGGGTAGGCATCGGCGAGCGAGTCCTCGACGTCGTCGAGCGCAGCACCGTAGTGGTTGATGCTTTCAGCTGGCGCGAGTAGAGGCTCCGGCTCCGTAGCGCCCGGCTGGCAGCCTGTCACGGCCAAAGCGACGATAGCCAGCACAGCGGGTAAACGCTTCATCCAGTTACTCCCAGCTTGATTGTCGACGCGGTTCACTTACGGGGCAGGAAGATCAGCTGGTCCGCATGTCTCGGAGTGGACGGCGACTCGGATGGAGAAATCTGAGGAGTTACGTTGACTGGCTCTGAACGTTGCACCCCTGGCATCTTCGGTATGCGTGGACCTTATAGGCCCGTTCTGTTCGACGTCGGTCAGTTCCCCGAATCCGTGCTCATTCAGCGCAGCCTGAAGGGCCTCCATCGAGGTATCCATGGTGCTCATGAAAAGACTGAGATCAACGGTTCGTTGCGGCAAGACCAGCGAGCATTCACCGTCGTTCTGCGGCGAAAGAAAGGTGTCCTTGTCGGAAACGCCGATGGTGGCGTCTGGGTAGGCTTTCTCGAGTGAGCCCTCAACGGCATCGAGAACAGCGCTGTAGTGGTCGATGCTCTCGACCGGCGACAGTAGTGGCTTGGGATCCATGGTGGGTTCGGGAGAGCCCGATTGGCAGCCGGTTAAAGCCAGTGCGGCGATGGCCAGCACAGCGGGTAAACGCTTCATCCAGTTACTCCCAGCTTGATTGATACCGACTACAGCTTACCGAGGATCCGCTGCGGCATTATGGGCAGCGCTCCCCATCGCGTCAGTTCTTGGGCCGCCGTAGGGTTGAGCAATCGTCAAGAATAAGAGGGGAGCGCACCATGGGTGAAATGCTCGGGGCTAACCCGGATCAGCTTCGAAGACTGGCTAAGGCTATGGGTGATGGGGCCGAGCAGCTGCGGTCGGTTACCCTCACTCTGCAGAGTGTCGTCCAAGACGTGCCCTGGGCCGGTGGCGATGCTAGCTCCCTGCGCGCCAGTTGGAAGTCCACCCACGCCCCTAAGCTACTCAAAGCTCGTGCTCTTCTCAGAGAGAACGCCCAATTGCTGCTACGCCAGTCAGATGAGCAGGAGCGGGCGAGCACGGCGTCGAGCGGTGCAATCAGTGTCAGTGGCGGCAAGGACCTGCCGGGCAACCCGGATACCGACTTTGACCACAAGCCCTTTGATGACATCTCAGAAGATCCAGAGGATATGGAGTCATCAGACATCTATCAGGGACAGCTTGGCGACTGCTGGTTCCTGGCCGGTTTGGGCGCCGTTGCGTCCCAAGACTCAGACTTTCTCGCTGAACACATCACCCGGAATGAAGACGGCACCTACACGGTGCAGTTCTATAAAGATGGCGAACCGGTGGATATCACGGTTGAGGCCACCCGCGTCGAGGAGTTTGCCCGCGGAGATAACGGAGTTGCCAACTACGCCACGGTCTATGAGAAGGCCGCGGCGGAGTACTTCGGCGGGTCATATGCTGACATCGATGGCGATGATCCCGCCAGGGCGATCGAGGCCATCACAGGTCAGAACACACGCACTGAAGGCGAGCTGAATTTCGACGATATCGAGGACCGGATGGCGAACGGGCCAGTTGTCGCTGCCACTGAACAGAGCGAAGACGGTGGTTGGTACGACTTCTGGACGGACACTGTTGATGAGAAGCAGATCGTCGGCAACCACGCCTACATTGTGGAGGAGATCGCGGAGCGGGACGGCGAACGCATGATTCATCTGCGCAACCCCTGGGGGCCCGACGGCGGTACAGCCTCTGACGGCGAGCTCAAAGTCGGCGACATCTGGTTGACCGAGCAGGAGTACCGAGAGAACGTTGCGAACATCAGCTCGGTCGACAAGTAGGGATGGCGTCAATGAGTGAAACCGTTGAGTTGAAGCAGGGTTCGCAGCTGCGGGCCGGGAACGTCTTGATCGGAGCTATTCGGGTTGGTGAGCCCGGTGGAGTGCCGACGGTCCGCTTGGCCTTGAGAGATCAAAAAACGCAGGTGGTGGATCTCCAGATCGGCGAGTCCGCGCCCTTGGACGGCGAACGTAGCGTGACGCTCGTGGATGTTATCCGACCGGACAAGGTAACCGGCGAAGGCCACGGTGCCGCCATCCTCGAGCTGGACGGTTAGCAGCTTCACCCCGGCCCCAATCGACTCTGCAGTAGATGAGTTTCTCGAAGGGCGAGAAGAGCATCTACTGCAGAGTCGATGGTGTGGCTAGCCGAAGTACTTGGGCAGTGTCCCCTCGTGGGCTTCGCGCAGCTCGTTCAGAGGCAGTGAGAAGTGACCTTGAACATCCAGGGCGTCGTTCGCCGTGTCCACAACTCCTATCCGAGTGAACGGGAAGCGCCGGGCGGTGCACATGTCCTTGAACCGCACCTCTTCCGAACGAGGGACGCCCACAACCGCCCGAGCCTGCGATTCGCTGAAGAGTGCAGTGAAAGCATCAACGCCGTCTCGCTCACACAACTCGTCAATACCGATTCGAGCGCCGACCCCGAACCGCAGAGCGGACTCGGACAGGGCGGCAGCAAGGCCACCCTCCGAGAGGTCGTGGGCGGAGTCGATCATGCCGTCGCGTGAGGAATTGATGAGGATCGCAGCAAGGGTCTGCTCCGCGTCCAAATCCACGATGGGAGGTTGTCCCCCGAGGTGCCCGCGCAGGTTGGCCCACTCTGAGCCGTCCAGTTCCTCGCGGGTGGTTCCCAGCAGGTAAATGGCCTGACCGTCTTCTCGCCAGCCCGACGGCGTGCGCCGGGTGACGTCGTCGAACACGCCGAGGACACCGACAACCGGCGTGGGGTGAATACCGATCCCGCCGGTCTGGTTGTAGAGGGACACGTTGCCCCCCGTGACCGGCACCCCGAGTTCCTGACAGGCATCGGCCAGACCGCGAACTGTCTCGGCGAACTGCCACATGATCTCGGGGTCCTCCGGTGAACCAAAATTGAGGCAGTCAGTCACCGCGAGGGGTTTGGCACCGGACGTTGCCACGTTTCGATAGGCTTCGGCGAGGGCAGCCCGTGCACCCTCATAGGGGTTCAGGTAGGAGTAGCGGGCGTTACAGTCCGTGGAAATGGCTATGCCGAGCCCGGTTTCTTCGTCAACGCGCACCACTCCGGCGTCGTCGGGCATGGCCATAGCCGTGTTGCCCTGCACGTAGTGGTCGTACTGGCGGGTGATCCAGTCCTTGGAGCACATGTTGGGTGAGGCCATGAGCTCTAGGACAGCAGCCCGCAGCTCGTCGCTGGTAGCGGGGCGATCGCCGTCGAACGTTTGGAGTTGAAGGGCGTCCAACCATTCCGGACGGTGGTAGGGCCGCTCGTAAACAGGGCCGTCGTGGGCAACGGTCCGTGGGTCGACGTCGACAATGGTTTCGCCCGCCCACTCAATGATGAGGCGCCCGGTGTCGGTCACTTCGCCAAGCCAAGAATATTCGACGTCCCATTTGTCCATGATGGCTTCGAACGAGGCCATGTTCTCCGGTGTGACGACCGCCATCATGCGTTCCTGTGATTCAGACATGAGGATCTCACCCGGTGTGAGCGAAGGGTCACGCAGGAGAACGTTAGTCAGTTCAACGTGCATACCGCCGTCGCCGTTGGAGGCGAGTTCCGAAGTGGCGCAGGATATGCCGGCCGCGCCGAGGTCCTGGATACCTTCCACCACGGAGGCCTTGAAGAGTTCCAGACAGCACTCGATGAGTACCTTCTCAGCGAATGGATCGCCCACCTGAACGGCTGGCCGCTTGGAGGGTTTGGTGTCGTCGAAGCTCTCCGAAGCCAGTACCGACGCTCCGCCGATACCGTCTCCGCCAGTGCGCGCACCGAAGAGCACTACCTTGTTTCCGGCACCCGACGCGTTGGCCAAGCGGATGTCCTCGTGACGGAGCACGCCGACAGCCAACGCGTTGACCAGCGGGTTGCCCTGGTAAACGGAATCGAAGACCACTTCGCCGCCGATGTTTGGTAGGCCCAGAGAGTTGCCGTAACCACCGATACCCGCCACCACGCCGTGAACTACGCGTGCGGTGTCCGGGTGGTCGATCGCGCCGAAGCGCAGCGGGTCCATGATGGCGACAGGGCGGGCGCCCATGGAGATGATGTCGCGGACAATGCCGCCGACGCCGGTGGCGGCACCTTGGTACGGCTCGACCATGGAGGGGTGGTTGTGGGATTCGACTTTGAAAGTCACGGCCCAACCGTCGCCTATGTCCACGACTCCGGCATTCTCGCCAATGCCGACGAGGAGGTGTTCTTTCATCTTTTCAGTGACTTTGTCGCCGAACTGGCCAAGATGAACCTTGGAGGACTTGTAGGAGCAGTGTTCGGACCACATGACCGAATACATGGCCAGTTCCGCGGCCGTGGGCCGACGACCAAGAATTTCCCTGATCCGGGCAAATTCGTTGTCTTTCAACCCCAGCTCGGCCCAGGGCAGTTCCGTTTCCGGTGTCCCTGCCGCGTGGTCCACGGTGTCGATATTGAACTGCTGTCCGGTTGCTTCCGAGCTCACGCCTTGGACCCCACTATCGTCTTCAGTACAGAGGTAAATATGGCCAGTCCGTCGAGTCCGCCGCGTAGCTCCACGGGGCCGTTCGCTGATGTGTCTGGGCCGAATCCGGCTTCGACGGCGTGCTCAGGGTGCGGCATGAGGCCGACGACGTTGCCAGCGGAATTGCTGATTCCGGCGATGTCTCTGCGCGATCCGTTGGGATTATGGTCTACGTAGCGGAACACAACGCGACCCTCTCCTTCGAGCTCGTCGAGGGTTTTCTCATCGGCGACGTATTGGCCCTCCTGGTTTTTGAGGGGGACAACGAGTTCGTCGCCGACTTCGAGGCTGGACGTCCACGCTGTGGTGTTGTTTTCCACGCGCAGCCGTTGGTCGCGGCAGACGAACTGAAGATGATCGTTCTTGATCATGGAGCCGGGCAGTAGGTGTGCTTCGGTGAGGACCTGGAAGCCGTTGCAGATGCCAAGGACAGGCATTCTCGCGTCAGAGTTCGCTGCGTCGATGATCTTATCCATCAAGGGCGAGAAACGGGAGATTGCTCCTGCCCGGAGATAGTCGCCGTAGGAGAATCCGCCGGGGATGATGACGGCGTCGACGTCATAAAGCTTCGAGTCGGCGTGCCAGAGGGGAACTGCGGTTCCGCCGGAGAGCCGGACGGCGCGGGCGGCATCCCGGTCATCGAGCGATCCTGGGAAAGTGACAATACCGACGCGCGCGTCCGTGAGGTCTTCTCCTGTCGCGTCTGCGGCGTAGCTACCGATCAGAGGTGTTTCCGCGTTCACTCGACATCACCTGCCGCGGCGTCAACGATCCACTCCACTCGAGTGACATCTTCGATGACCGGGTTGGATAGAAGGGTAGTTGCAGCGGTTCGTGCTTTATCCAGGGCCTCTTCGGTAGCTTCACCTTCGATGGTCAGCTCAAAGCGCTTGCCCTGACGGACCTCAACGAAGCCGTTGAGGCCCAGACGAGGCAGCGCTCCGGCGATGGCTTTTCCCTGGGGATCGAGGATTTCGGGTTTGGGCATGACGTCGACGACGATCCGGGGCATTTAGGGCAACTCCTGTAACTGAAGTGATTCTCGACCGATTAAATGCGGGAGCCCGGGGAGGTGCCGTCTCACGCTGAAAATCAGGTGTCAGCGCTCCGCGAGCTTGCCCTTACATCCTATCCGGGAAATACGCGGTCCGTGATTCTCTGTCCGGCTCAGGACGCTCCACCGGCACCGAGGACTGGTTCCATGGCAGCCCAGCGCGAAATTTCGCAGCCGTCGGTCAGCGAGAACGTTGCCGAGACTTGCTGATCATTGATGGTGCCAGAGACTTTGGCAGTCTGCGGGCCGCCGTACTGTTGGGTGCACATCTTGTTGGGGTCTGGTTTTGCTTGGAAGAATTCGGTTCCTAGCTCCAGAACCCTGGCGCAGGCTCCTTGGCCGTTGAAGAGCGTGGTGGCGGGGTCGACGGCGTTGTCGCTGCAGGACAAAACGTAGTCTTCTGACTGGGCCTCGGCGGTCGATTTGATGGAGACAGTGAGATCTACTGTGCCATCGGGGATGGCCGAGCTTGAGGGGGTTGGCGAAGCCGTGGCCGTAGCGGGTCCTCCCGTGGCCGGAGCTGGGGCGCCACTGCTAGCGACGTTGCTTGGGGATTCTGAGGGTTCTGAAACTGGTGTTCCGCCGCCGGATGTTCCGCATGCCGCCAATGCGAATGTCATGATCCCCGCTGCGAGTACTGTCCGGACCACTGTCCGCGAAATGAATTCCATGGAAACCTCCTTGTTTGCCTGTATCCAACCTAACGAGCGACCGCGCTCACAGTTCCGCGGGGGACAGATTCTGTAGGATCAGGCTGCGAAGAGCCGCTGACTCTTCCGCAAACGCCCTCTGTGCGCTAACGTAGTGCGCTTTTCCTGCGGGCTCTTCGATGCGAATTGGCTGGTAGCCCCATTCCGCGAGGTCGTAAGGGGAGGCCTGCATGTCCATCTCTCTGATGCGCCACGATAGTTCAAAGCAGTCCATGACCAGTTCGCTCGGTAGCCACGGCGTAAGTTTGTAGGCCCATTTGTACAGGTCCATGTTGGCGTGGAGACAGCCCGGTTGTTCCATGGCTGGCTGACTTTGACGAGTTGGCTGGAGTTCGTTCAGTTCAACAGCTTGGGGTGTGTAGAACCTGAATGCGTCAAAGTGGGTGCATTTGATCCGGCTTTCCTCCACCACTCGGTCGGTTCCGTCGGCGCCGAGCCTGAGGTTCAGGTAGTCGTGCCGGATGCCATTTTCCCCAGATTTGTATGTCATGGCCCATTCATGGAGCCCGAAACAGCCGAAGTGTCCCGGACGCGCGGCGGTCCGGCCGAGCAAAGTCTGAACGTAGCCCGTGGTTGAACCACGGTCCCGCAAGAACGCCGTGCGATCCACTGTGACGGCGTCGCCGTCGAGCTTCAGCTCATGTTGTTCCGTCTCCGTTAGCGCGCGGTAGTGCTTCCAGTTGATACGTTCGACGGCGGCGCTGCCGGTCAGAACGACGCCCGCGCCAGGATGCCAGCGCAGGAGTTTCCCCGGTTTTTCGTTGTAGTACGTGAAGAGAAAGTCTTCGACGGGATGTTTCTTCCCCGCGGATCGACGTTCCAGATAGGGCTCCGTGAAGGCGCGGACACGCTCGCGGTGTTCGTTGGCTGCGGTGGTCCACTGTTCCTCCGTGAGGATGACCGGGGGAGGGTCGCTGACTGCCATGTGTCCATTATCGTTCACGAAGACTTCACACGATCGCGATTAAAGCTTGAGGTCCTCCGTTTGGCAAGAGTCGACGTCGTTTTTGGGCCTATTTGGAGCAAACATTCAGTTTCAGCAGTACTGCCTCTGGAATGTCGGTCCGGCCTATTACCGTAGTCCTAGCCAAGGTGACGCACAGCACAAAGTTGTGTTTTGAAGCGTTCACGCTGACGGATAGTCCTGGTCGAGGCTGCGGCCCGAAACGTTGAGGAAAGGTTGGTTCTTTCGTGAAAGATCCGGAAAAGAACACCAAACGGGGGAGCGGCATGCGTAAAGCCGTTGTCCTCGCAGCGGGAATTCCGCTGTTGTTTGGTTCAGTAACGGCAGCACCCGCAGCGGTGGGTGCGCCGGCGGGTAACAGTGCAGTTACCCAGCAGAAGGCGCCGCACATCAATCCGAAGGACTATCCTGACGGTCGCTACATCGTGGTGTTGAAGGCGGAGCCAGTTGCGACCTACGACGGCGGTGTAGCTGGAATCGCGGCTACCAAGCCTGCCAAGGGGAAGAAGCTGGACGCGAAGGCGCCAAACGTTCAGAAGTACCAGAAGCACCTGGCCAAAGAGCAGAAGAAGGTCGCGACGACCAAAGATGTCACGATCGAGAGCTCCTTCACGGCGGCAGTGAATGGGTTCAGCGCGGAGTTGTCCAGCGAGAAGGCCGTGGAGCTCGCCAAGGACCCCAAGGTTCTGATGGTGGCTCCGGATACTGAGAATGCACCCACCTATTCGAGCATCGACTACCTGGGGCTCACGGGCGGTCAGGGCACGTGGAAGAAGGAGTTCGACGGACGCAAGAACGCCGGAAAGGGCGTTGTCGTCGGCATCATTGACACCGGATACTCACCGGACAATGCCTTCTTCAAGGGCAAGAAGGTCAAGCCACTCAAGGGCAACCAGCAGCCGAAGGTCGGGCAACCGTACCGTGACGCGGACGGCAACATCGCCATGCTCAAAGCCGACGGCGAGACGTTCGTGGGCGAATGCCAGGTTGGCGAGGATTTCGACGGCAGTGCGTGTAACTCGAAGGTTCTCTCAGCACAGTACTTTGCGGACACCTTTATCCAGTATGTCCCCGAAGAGAACCGGGCACCTCAGGAGCGTCTATCACCGGTAGATGTGGCCAGCCACGGAACGCATACTGCTAGCACCTCAGCCGGCAACGCGGGCGTCGAGCAGATCATTGGGGACCGCAGTTTTGGGAAGTCGTCCGGAGTTGCTCCGGAAGCCAAACTGTCCATCTACAAAACCTGCTGGGAAGACACTGACCCGAACACGGGCGGCTGCTATTCCTCGGCAACTATCGCTGCGGTCAACAAGGCGATCCTGGACGGCGTGGATGTACTGAACTACTCCATCTCTGGAAGTACCACCACCACCACGGACCCGGTTGCATTGGCCTTCCTGTCCGCTACCTCAGCTGGCATCTTTGTTGCCGCATCGGGTGGAAACTCTGGTCCAACAGCCGGAACAGTCAATCACGGCTCACCGTGGGTGACCACGGTAGCTGCGAGCACGTTCAGCCACGCCCTGCAGGGAACGGCTGAATTCTCCGACGGCACCAAGTTCCGTGGCGCGAGCATCATGGGCGCTTCGATTCCGCAGACTCCTGTTGCACTGGCAGCGGATGTGGATGCTGAGGGCCAGGACGGTTCTCTCTGCCAGACAAACACGCTGGACCCAGAAAAGGTCGCGGGCAAGGTCATTGTTTGTGACCGCGGCGTTGTGGCGCGTACCGATAAGAGCGTTGAAGTTGAGCGTGCCGGCGGCGTCGGCATGATCCTCGTCAACCTCACAGACTCCTCCATGGATACTGATCAGCATGCGATTCCTACGGTTCATGTCAACGCCCCGCAGAGCGTGGCACTCAAGGAAAAGGTTGCTGCGAACCCCGGCATCACGGTGAGTCTGGTTCCCAAGGACACCACTGGCGAACCGCTGCCTCCCGTCCCGCAGGTCGCCGGGTTCTCATCCCGTGGCCCACTGCAGGCCGTGGAATCTGATCTGCTGAAGCCGGACATCTCAGCTCCAGGCGTTGCCGTGCTCGCGGGCGTTTCGCCTATCGGCTCCGGGGGAGAGGACTTCGGCTTCATGTCGGGAACCTCAATGGCATCGCCGCATGTTGCCGGCCTGGGTGCACTCATCCTCGGCTCGCAGCCATTGTGGTCGCCCGCAGTCGTCAAGTCAGCCATGATGACTACCGCCGGTGACCTGATCACCGCGGATGGTACAAAGGACGGCGACGTGTTCGCTACCGGTGCCGGTGAAATCAAGCCGGCCGATGTCATGGCACCCGGACTGGTCTATGACGCTGGAGTCGACGACTACCTGAAGTACATCCAGGGCACGGGGATGGACCTGGGGATTCCCAACCTCGGCAAAACCGCTCCGCGAGATATGAACGTTCCCTCGTTCGCGCTGGGAAACCTGGCTGGCAAGATCACCGTGACGCGAACGGTCACCGCGCTGACTCCGGGCTTGTACCGGGCAACAGCAAACGTGCCGGGCGTGAATGTCACTGTGAAGCCGTCCGTTCTCAACTTCACCACTGCCGGTGAGAAGCGCACCTTCAAGGTGACGTTCGAGAATAACAATGCAGCCCTCGGGAAGTTCGCCATGGGTTCGTTGGCATGGCAGGGCTCGGGTAAGACGGTGACCTCACCGGTTGCCGTTCGCCCTCAGGGCATTGTCGCTCCGGACGATGCAGCGTTCTCCGGTGGAGCCGATGGTAGTGGGAAGATTCCGGTGACATCCGGCACCAACAACCCCATCGACGTCGCATTGGAAGGGCTCTCCAAGGCTGATTCGACCGACATTGCACTCGTGCCGGGTTCGGTAGCTTTCGAGACCAACGACTCCAATCACCTCAAGGAGGTAACGGTTCCTGAGGGATCACCGTTGGCCAAGTTCTCGCTGCTGTCCAGCGATGACGCGGCTGACTTCGACCTACTCATCATCAACCCCAACGGTGAGCTGCAGCAGGTTGCTACAGCGTCCGCCAGCGAATCGGTGACCATTGAGAATCCGATTCCGGGCAAGTACACGCTCGTCGCGAACCTTTACGCAAGCCCCAATGGCGCCAAGACGGCGGCAAGCCTCGACGCTGCAATCCTGGGCGCTGATGAAGGAAACGCGACGGTCACTCCGGATCCGCTGAAACTGTCCAACGGCCAAAAGGGTGAGCTAACCCTGACGTGGAAGGGCTTGGAAGCGGGTTCCTACGTTGGCAGAGTCACCTACGAAGGTTCCGAGCAGGAAACGTTCGTGTCGGTTGTTGTCACCGGCACGTCATCGGGCCTGCCGGCACTTGAGCTTCCGGAGTTGAACCCAGTGGACAAGCTACCCACGGGACCGCGTGAATCCATCACGCCGACGTCGGGAATCTAGTTCGTGGCAGGACAGCTGACTAGCTGAATATAAGAAAGTGGCCGGTGCATATGCGCCGGCCACTTTCTTGTTGGGCCGCAAGCAACCAGTTTCCGGTTGCCCGGTCCTTTTTCGTGCTCCGGGATTAGACTTGGAGTACGCAGTAAAGCGGGATTGAAGGTGGTTCCAATGGCAACCCGTTCAGCACGTAGGCGCTCTGCGCTGGAACGCTTCATGGGATTCACGGATGTGACTCGCGCCTGTCTTGGACCGGCAGACCATGGCGATCTGGAATCGCCTGTGCTTCATCGGCATGATGCGCTTGAAGACGCCGCCGAAGAGGAAGTGTCAGGCTTCGATATCGAACTGGACTCCCACCATCGCCACTACGCAGTCAGGAAATTTCCAAAGCGATAGCCTATGGGCCGACGTCGAAGAGCTCCGCGACCATTGCAGGTGATGGCCTTCCGTTTTCAGGCTCGGTGGTTAGACTGGGGCGTCGGCTGCACTTGTGCACGTCTGGGAAGGGTTGCGATGTATCACGTTCAACAGGTTGATTCGTTCTCCGCTTGGAAAAAGTTGATTTCGAATACTTTCGTGCCGTTGGAAGCGACGCCTGTGCGGTCAGGACCTTTCAGCGGACGACTCAGTGGGCGCCAATTGCATGATGTCGGCATCATGCGGTTGGAAGCTGGCCCCCAAACGGTCTCCCGTTCCCCCGAACTCATTGCTCGAGGCGGGGTGGGCCACTACAAGTTGAGCTTGCAACTCTCGGGGCACGCTCTGCTTCTGCAGGACGGCCGCGAAGCGGTGCTGCAACCCGGCGACGTGGCTATCTACGACACTCAACGTCCCTACACGCTGACCTTCGATGACAGCTTCGAGACCCTGGTCTTGATGTTCCCGCAGCATCTACTCGGTCTTCCAGTTGACGACGTTTCGGAACTCACCGCGGTTCGCATGGGCAAGGGCAACCGCCTAGCCGAATCCGTTGCACCATTCGTGGCTAGCATCGCTACACAGTTACCGGAACTCAGGAGCCCGATTGGGCACCGGCTGGCCTTGAACATTGTCGATTTGCTCTCCACTATGCTGGCTGACGAAATCTACTCGCGGCCGGACCAAAACAGCGACAACCATGCACGCATGCTTTCCCGGATTCAGCATCACATCGAGGCGAACCTTGCAGACCCGACACTTGGGCCGGACGCCATAGCGAGAACCCACCACATCGCTACTCGCACCTTGCACAAGATTTTTTCGGAGTCGGCGCTGACGGTGGCCGGGTGGATCCGCGAGCGTCGCATGGAGCACTGTCGCAGGGATCTGGTCGACCCACTTTACGACAACGTTTTAGTCGGCGAGATCGGAGCGCGCTGGGG
>JBBPYK010000123.1:0-18376 GCA_038199985.1 Actinomycetales bacterium
GGCACCATTCACGAAGGCCGGGGCGACGCTGCGCGGACACATGGACGGCATCTACCAGGCGGTCACCCGCGGGCTGAGCAACGGCAAGCACGAAGGCCTGAACAACAAGATCAGAACCATGACCCGCCGCTCCTACGGATTTCATTCACCCGAGGCCACACTGGCCCTGATCATGCTCGCCTGCGGACCAGTCACAGTTAATCTCCCATACCAGAAATAACGACGCCCACATTTACGTCAGGAGAACCAAGATTCTTTGGATGAGCACGTGGCTGCTCATTTACCCAGTTAATGTAAGGGACGGCCCACGCCCCGACCTACCCAGCCGGGTAGTTTAAACCATCCTGAACTAGCGTTTCCCCTACCTGCTAATTCTAGGATGCTGGATATCAGGCCCGCCTTTGGAAGAGGCGAAGTGAACTTGACGCCTAGGAACGACCCTCCTCGGAAGTAGCCGAGGAAGCTTTCGCCAGCAAGGCGCGCTTTGCCCCGGGGGATATGGGGTGGGGACGCGGACTCCGGCGAGAAGCAGCTGGTGGCTGTGTCCAGGCTGCCGGGGCGAAGCAACAGGATATTCGCGGCTGGTGCCCTGGGGCATTACAGGAGCTAAAGCTCAAACTGATCCAACCCTTTTGGAAAGGCAAACCGATGATACAAAGCTCAGAGTCGTATCTTGAGACGTGGATGGGCCGGGAAGCCCTCGTAGAGGGCATGGTCCCGGTGATTGGTCGCCTGTACCGCGAAAACAACGTGGTCACCAGCATTCATGGTCGGAATTTGACCAGTATGTCCACTATGAAAATTCTCAAGGCGCACCGCTTCGCGCGCCGGATTAGCAAAAACGAATTGCTTCCGGAGGAGACCGCCCCGCTGCTAAACACTTTGACCCAGCTCAAGCTCGGGCCGGCCACGATCGACATCGGGCGCCTGAATCAGAAGTTCAAGGAAGAGGCCAATGGTGCCACCCTAGAGGAATTCCTTCGTGTCGAACTCGCCGAGATCGTGGGCAAGCGCGGCAGCGACGAACGTGCCAGCACCGATGTCGTGCTCTACGGGTTCGGCCGAATTGGCCGGCTGCTGGCCCGCCTTCTCATCGAAAAGTCCGGTAGTGGCCATGGCCTGCGCCTGCGCGCCATTGTGGTCCGCCGCGGGTCCGACAAAGACCTATCCAAACGTGCCAGCCTGCTGCGCCGTGACTCGGTTCATGGGCCTTTCGAGGGCACCATCCGGATCAACGAGGAAGCCGACATCATTACGGCCAACGGGGTCCAGATCCAAGTCATCTACTCGGACAACCCTGGCACCATTGACTACACTGCCTACGGCATCCACGATGCCCTGGTGGTGGACAACACCGGCCGCTGGCGTGACGCTGATGGACTATCCCAGCACCTTCAGAGCAAGGGTGTTGCACGGGTGCTGCTCACAGCTCCGGGCAAAGACGAACTGAAGAACATTGTTCACGGAATCAACCACAGCACCATCGTGGACACGGACAGAATCGTGTCTGCGGCGTCCTGCACTACGAACGCCGTCGCTCCAGTTCTGAAGGCCATCAATGACAGATTCGGCATAATCCACGGGCACGTGGAAACTGTCCACTCCTTCACCAATGACCAGAACCTGATCGACAACTTCCACAAGGGTGACCGGCGCGGCCGCTCCGCCGCGCTGAACATGGTGATTACCGAAACCGGTGCTGCCCAGGCAGTGGCCAAGGCGCTGCCTGAACTGCTGGGCAAGCTCACGGGCAGCTCCATCAGGGTCCCGACCCCGGATGTGTCCTTGGCCATCTTGAATCTCAGCCTCGAAAACGGAACCACTAAGGATCAGGTGAACAACTACCTGCGTGAGATGTCGCTGCACTCGAACCTGCGCAAGCAGATCGATTACATGGACTCACCCGAGGTGGTATCCACCGACTTTGTCGGTTCCCGCCGCACCGGCATCGTTGACGGCCTCGCCACCGTTTCCACGGACAAGAACCTGATCCTTTACGTCTGGTACGACAACGAGTTCGGGTACAGCTGCCAAGTGGTCCGTGTCATGGAGGAAATGGCTGGCGTTAACCGTCAGTCCTTCCCCGTGACGGATGTCGTTCAGGAAGCGATGTCAGTGCTTGCCGCCTTGGAAACGGCCTTGCCTCCGCCCCACCGCTGACATGCCACAGCGGAACAGTGGTTGGCGCCAACAGTTAAACAGATCACCCAGCACGCTGTGCGTGGAAGGTGAGCGCACCCTCGCCAAAGCAACCCGACCCGCTCCAAACTATCCAGAATGAGCCCCCACACCAGCCAGCTCCAATATCAGCCAATTGACGCCGCAGAAACCTTGACAGCCACCCACTGCACTTCGGATCGTCCTCATGTCGTTTACACCTCTGCGCTGTGTCTTCCGTTTATAAAAGTCGAAGCGGCCGGGATTGTGTCAACTGGCGAGCATGGCGAGGGTTGCACAAATGACTCCGGCGGTCCGATATTGAGCCAGCCAGCTTATGGTGGCAGCGATCATGAACCCACCCCCAGTTTCCCTGTCGGGTCATGGCTGCTTGCTAGAGGGCTTCGGCGGTCCGCCCTTCAGCCCAATCGAAAGGGTAGTTTAAACCATCCTGAATGAGCGTTTCCTCCACCCCCAAATGACAGGACGATGGATGAAAGACCCATCCTGGGAAGAAGATGACGTGCATTTGCCGCTGTAACGGAATCCTTCCCACTGACGGTTGAAGATTCAATCGCTGCTTGTTTAGAGCCGCGGTCACCGCCACCTACCCGCCGGAAAAATTACTGGAGGGTAGAAGCAGAAAGGTAAGACCAAATGAGCATAACTTTCAACCCCACTGGGCTTTTCGAAGGGGATCTAGATGCATCCCCGCTGGGTCCCCCTCTGGCTGAGGTGATAGGCAAGGAGATCCCCACGAGGATATCCATTCCCTTCACCAGCGACGACTCCCGCATCCTCTCCGGTGTCTGGGAGGCGGAGCCAGGGCTCTCGCGGTGGGAATATTTAGAACGCGGTGAAGCCATTTACGTCCTTGAAGGCCGCATGGTGGTCACGGAGGATGGTCAGGAGCCCATCACTGTGTCTGCCGGAGATGCTGCCGTCTTCCCCCTTGGATGGAAAGGAACTTGGGAGATTCAGGAACGGATCCGAAAGTTCCTAGTAATTTTCACGCGCTGACCGCGAGAACGCTGCCTGCCGGCCCCGGGGGTACACCCCGTGGCCGGCAGGCGGTGGTTTTGAGAAGGTTTGCACAGCCCGAACGCACGCACAATGGATACCGGATTCTCCAGAGATCCCACCGTGGAGCAATCTGATGCTTGGCAGCTCGCCCACTGTTGTTTATGAGAGCCGCGACGATGTACTCGTGGTGCTTGTGGCTACGGTTGGGCAACGGCGCGAGATCTACCAAGCCCGGTAGCTACCGGGGCAGGCCGCACCGGACGTCCCATGCTTCAGGGGGCCTGAGCTTCGGACAACGACCGGGAATCCGCATCACCGCGAAGCGCGCAACTGCTCTCGGTCAGCCGTCCTGCGAGGTTGCGGCCTTACTGCACCAACCAGGTGCCGCAGAACCGTCCAGTGACAATGACCGCACGGACGGACAGCAACCCACCCGTCCTGGCCTGGGACGCTAGGCGGCGACGGCCTCCGCTGTGGCCGCACCCATCAGGTACGGCCAGCCGCCATCGCGCTCTAATTTTGCCGGAAGCTGCACAGATGTACCGTCCGTGCAGCCATGCCGAACATTTCCGAGAGGCAGCAACCCACCTGCCCCCGGTTATGCAGGAACAAACCACATGACCTACCTGAAGGAATGAGTATGTCTGCACACAATGGCTCTGCACAAATTGGCGTGACAGGGCTGGCCGTTATGGGCGCGAACCTTGCCCGCAACCTTGCCCGGAATGGGTTCACGGTGGCGTTGCACAACCGCTCGGTGGAAAAGACCGACGCCTTGCTGGAAGCCCACGGCGACGAAGGCAACTTTGTTCGCACGGAAACGCTCGTAGAGCTCGTTGAGTCCTTGGAGAAGCCGCGCCGCGTACTGATGATGGTCAAGGCTGGTGCTCCTGTGGACTCGGTCATCGATGCGCTTGTCCCGCTGATGGAGGCCGGGGACATCATTATCGATGGCGGGAACTCCAATTTCCAGGACACCCGCCGCCGTGAAGCTGCGCTGGCGATGAAAAACCTGCACTTCGTGGGCGTTGGTGTTTCCGGTGGTGAAGAGGGTGCCCTGCTGGGCCCGTCCATCATGCCCGGCGGTTCCAAGGAGTCCTATGACGCCCTTGGCCCGCTCCTTGAAAAGATTTCAGCCAAGGTCGACGGCGAGCCCTGCTGCGCATGGATTGGGACCGACGGTGCCGGCCACTTTGTGAAGATGGTCCACAACGGCATTGAATACGCTGACATGCAGGTCATTGGTGAGGCCTACGACCTCCTGCGCAGTGCAGCCGGGATCGAACCGGCCGAGCAGGCTGAGATCTTCGGCACGTGGAACGAGGGCCAGCTGGCTTCCTTCCTGATAGAAATCACCGCAGAGGTGCTCGGGCACGTTGACGCCAGGACCGGCAAGCCACTGGTCGACGTCATTGTTGACTCCGCCGGCCAGAAGGGCACGGGCCGGTGGACGGTCCAGTCCGCTCTGGATCTGGGCTCACCCACCTCCGCCATCGCCGAGTCGGTGTTCGCCCGCGGCCTCTCCAGCCAGCGCGGCCAGCGTGCCATCGGCCAGGAAGTTCTGGCCGCCTGTGAAGTTGCCGTTGAACTAGGCGCCGGCTTCGTGGAGGATGTCCGCCAGGCGCTCTACGCCTCCAAGCTCATCAGCTACGCGCAGGGCATCGACATGCTGACCTCCGCCGCCAAGGAATACAACTGGGACCTGAAGCTGGATGAGATCGCCTCGCTGTGGCGCGGCGGCTGCATCATCCGGGCCGAGTTGCTCAAGGACATCACGAAGGCTTACGCCGCGGAGGACAAGCCGGCCAACCTGCTGTTCGCCCCGTCATTCGCCGCGGAAATCGCCGAGGTTCTCCCGGCCTGGCGCCGTGTTGTCGCCACCGCCGTGCAGTTGGGCATCCCGGTACCGGTGTTCTCCTCCTCGCTCGCGTACTACGACGGTCTGCGCCGCAAGCGCCTGCCCGCGGCACTGACCCAGGGCCTGCGCGACCTCTTCGGCGCCCACACGTACAACCGTGTTGACGAAGAAGGCACGTTCCACACGCAGTGGAGCGGCGACAAGACCGAGGTCAGTGCCGTAGACACGCACTAACCACGCTTGTCGAAGGCTGCTTGCAGCCCAGCTGTATAAAGACGGCACTTTTGAACCCATTGTGAGCTCCCCACGAGAGCGCAAGCCGACCAGCAAGACCAACGAAGGAAAGACAGCGATGATTAATCGACTAATTGACGGCTTTGACGGAGTGCTCGCGGACCTCGATGGCGTCGTATATACCGGGCCGCAGGTGATCGAGCACGCCATCGCCGCACTCGATCAGCTCGCAGAAGAGGGCAAGAGCCTGGCCTACGTGACAAACAACGCGTCGCGTTCACCCGAGGAAGTCGCCACCCATCTCCGGGAATTGGGAGCACCTGCCACCGCTGGGCAGGTTTTCGGATCCGCGCTGGCCGGTGTAGAGCTGCTGGCTGGCAAGGTTGTCGCAGGCGCGTCGGTGCTCGTCGTCGGCAGTCAGTTCCTCGCAGACTCCGTCAGGGCGCAAGGATTCGTCGTCGTGCCCACCTCGGACGATCGGCCAGACGCTGTCATCCAGGGGTTTTCCCCTGCCCTTGGCTGGAAGGATCTGGCAGAGGCTGCCTATGCGGTGACGGCGGGTGCTGCCTGGGTAGCGACGAACACGGACATGACCCTTCCGCAGGAGCGAGGGTTCGCTCCCGGTAACGGGTCGCTGGTGGCCGCAGTGGCGGCGGCCACCGGTAAGACGCCCCTGGTCGCAGGAAAACCAGAAGCGGCCCTCTTCGAGATGGCGGCACGCCACTCCGGCGTCGCGCGCGCCCTCGTCGTCGGCGACCGCCTGGACACCGACATCCTTGGCGGAAACCGTGCAGGCATGGCCACCGTCCTCGTCCTCACAGGCGTGGACTCGGTCCAAACGGCCCTGAGTGCGCGCTTGGAGGAGCGTCCCAACTACTTGATCCGTTCCCTGGGTGAACTCTACGAGGAGTACCCGGCGGTCACAGCCGATGACGGGGCTTACTCCTGTGGCGCAGCAGTGGCACGGGTGGTGGGACCGACGGTGAGCGTCAACGGCTCTGAAGACGACCTTAACAGCTGGCGCGCTGCCTGTGCCGCCTGGTGGGCAGCTCACCCGGACGTGACACCGGACACTGTGCCGGAGATCGTGTTCGTCACGGCCGGATAAGGACCTCCAGATCCCATCCGGACATCAGGAAGGATCCCTCGGAGGATCATGATCATCCCCAGCAATAATTGCGCATTGGCGGTCATGATGCCGGAGGGATTCAAAACCTTGGTGCAAAGCCACAAACTGACAGTGAAGGCTCGCATCACCGAGAACCGCCACCACCAGAGCTTGACCTGAACCAGCACCGGACTTCCAAGAGAAATCGGGCCAGCACGGTGCGCTTCTGCGTCAGAACACGATCGGCATGCCCAATGGTACGGGCTGGGGCCAACACGACACCAGCACTTCAGCTCCATGACAACCCTACGAACGGCTGTCATGACCGGGTGGTCCGTGGCTTTGCGGACCTGGTGCTGAGTTGCCATCGATAATCATGCCGCGGTATGTGGGTCCTTCTGCAAGGGCTTACTCGGCTCCGGCCGGAAAGTAGGGGCTGGGTATTCGGCAAGCTGCGTGTCGAACACTGAGCAGCTCGAAGCAACTTCCTTTACGGCCCCGGTGTTCCTGAAGATGCCGTGAGCCGCGACGTTGGAGTGCCCCAACGGAATCACACTGATTTTCATTTTCCGAAGTTCTCTGCACAAATCCAGCTCACAAAAGGAGCAGACCCCCGGCAAGAGCTGCGACTGCAACGGCACTGAACGCCGACGTCGCCCAACACCCGAGCGAAGCCGGCGCCTGAAGTGTGCCGGTGGCTGCCGAAGCTGTTGCTGTCCGCAGGAGCTGCAAACCCGTCGTTGTTTCTGCCACGTACGGACTCCCCGGCTGGAACTATTTGCGAGATCGGTTCGACAAGGAGGAATTGACAAAGTCTTTGCTCACCCGGGCAACGGGACCCACGTAACCGTGGCAGTCTTCGGGAAGGCTAAAGTCTGGCTTTGTGGTCTCAGCCTCCGGCGCGTGTGGGTAAATCTTCAGCCAAGTCCTGTGCCAACGTCAGGTCATGCTCGTGGTTCAGAGGTGTCCTCTTGTTTTCGTGCTTCCCTGCTGAGAGCTTCCAACACCCGCGCATTGTTTGCCGCGTCCGTGAGATCGTAGCGCAGCGGCGTGTCATTGAGGATACTGTCGGCGAAGTGTTCGCCCATCCGTACGAAGTGGTTTTCACCCTTGACCTCGTGATGGATGGTCTCCTGTCCGAAGTGATGCTCCTCCAAGACTGAATCCTCCTCCAAAAGCCCAAAAGGATTGTCGAGGTAGAGCCGACCCTCGGTGCCCGTGAGTTCTAAAAAGTTGCGTCGCTCTAGGTTCACCCCGGTATCAAAAAGGGCGGTTGCGCTGCCGGGAAAACGCAGCATGCCAGCCATGCTGGTGTCAATTTGTCCTCCGTCGTTGGCGTCGCGGTAATTGCCAAAGGCGGCGACCCGAGCCGGCTCCTGCGCCGTGACCATCCGGGCCACGTTGACGCAGTAGCACCCCGCATCGAAAAGTGCGCCGCCGCCGAGCCCAGTAGACCAGCGTATGTTGTCGTCCCCGCCCGTCTCGAAGGAGTGACCAACATGGATAAATGTCAAAACGCCCACCGCATGGGCTGTGAGCAGTTCTTGCAGCTTCTCGAACCGCGGATGAAAACGGTACATGAAGCCTTCTAATACTTTGAGTCCGGTCTCGTCGGCCTTGCGTGCAATCTCCTCGCACTCGGCGGCGCTCATCGCCAAAGGTTTTTCACAGAGGACGTGCTTGCTTGCCGCCAAAGATTTTAGAATCCACTCGAGGTGCAGTGCATTCGGCAGCGCAATGTAGACAGCGTCGATGTCCGGGGAAGCGAGCAGTGCCTCATAAGAGCCAAACGCCTGTGGGATGCCGTGTTTGACGGCATACTCCCTTGCCTTTTCCTCGGTGCGGGAAGCGATACCTACGACCTCACCGTTTTTCGTTTCCTGCAACGCCGGAATTGTCTTGCGGACGATGCGGGCGGTGCCCAAGACACCCCAACGCAGTTTCTGGCTCACTCAAATCTCCTTTTTTACAACATACCCCGTCGGGGAAGAGTACTGGCGTATTCAACCGGTCGGCGTAACATTTGGTTCGTTGACCGAACGTATCCGGTCTGTTAATGCTTCGCTCGGTTTACGCCATCCTGGAGTTCCGCATGCTCGGTTGTTGAGAATCTACGCAGTGGGCAAGGATTCTTTGGCCGGGGCACGAACTTTGCCTGGGCACCCCGAAAGGGGTGAATTCGTCGAATATCCGATGTCAGGAACGGCGGCGTTCGATAAGTCTGGTGAAATGCTGAACAACACAATACTGAGCTGGCATCGCAGCTCTGATCGTGGTTCCCGCACATCAGTTTTTAGGTGCTGGGACGTGGACCCAATCTAGTGCCGCAGTCAGGTCATTCTCGCTGGGCAGGGCAGCTTGTTCGGGGGCCGGGAGTGTCTCGTAGCTGTAGGTGGATATGGCCATGGGGGAGCCGGTCTGGTTTAGTGCGTAGCGGACGGTGTGGGCGTTGCGGCTGCCGCAGACGAGGATCCCCACGGTAGGAGCGTGTCCTTTGCGCCGACGTCTGTCCTCGACCAGGGCGATGTGGAACTGCAGTTGTCCGATGGTCCGGCGTGAACTTGCCGGTTTTGAGTTCAATCACGACATAGCGCAGCTGCTCGACGTGGAAGAAGAGCAGGTCGAGAAGTCGTCGCCGCCGACGTCGAAGTGCACCTGCCTGCCGACGAAGGCGAACCCTGGGCCGAGTTCGCGCAGGGTTTCGACCATGCGGTCCATGAGACGTTGTTCCAGATCGCGTTCGGCGACTTCCCCTGTGAGGCCGAGGAATTCAAAATTGTAGGGGTCTTTGGCGATCTGCTGAGCCAGCTCGGAGTCTGGGTGAACAAGCTGCTGGGCAAAGTTTGAGGGGGCGGCGCCGGAGCGCTCGAGGGTTTTGGTCATGATCATGTTCATGAGCACGTTGCGTGACCAGCCGTGTTCGACGGATGCCGCTGCATACCAATCGCGCGCTTGGTGGTCCAGTTTCTTGTCCAAAAGAACGGTGATGTGGCCCCACGGCAATTGTCCAACAGCCTGTTGGACAATTGGTTCCGGCCATTCGGCAGCGAGTTCCCGCATGTAGAACAAATTGGAGCGGGACAAACCCTTCATGTCAGGGAATTCCGTGCGGAGATCCTGAGCCAGCCGGTTTATGACGCCGCTGCCCCATCCATTCTGGTCTTGCCGAATGAGTATTTCCTGGCCGATGGACCAGTACAAGCTGACCAGCTGGGTATTGACGGTTCTCAGAGCCTGCATCTGCGCTGATCGCACCCGTTCCTTGAGCGATTCGAGGAAGTTGCCGTAGTCCTCAGAAAAGGCAAGATCACTGGAATCGCTCATGGGATTCATCTTATCGACAAGCACCAGCATCATCTCGCCACCGTGGCCCCCGAACACCGGAGCAACGGCGACTTGGGCAACAACTTTCCAGCGCGCTGGGACGCTACGGGGAAGACCTGCCCAAGGCCCCGAGATTGGCCCTGCGGACACCGCCAGGAATACTGGGCTGTACAGGAGCGGCTAGCAAGGACAAGCGGCCAGATCGGATCCTGAGGCGATGTAAACCTCGGCATCACCGGTCAGGGTGACCGGTGATTCGTCGGCCGAGAGGTAGGCTGCATGGCCCTGAGCGACAGTGTGTCCGTTGACTACTGCAGATCCGCGCGTACAGAGTACGATCGCTTCGCGTCCAAACACCGCGACCACAGGTTCGACTGCCGCTGATACCCTGGCCAAAGCAAACTCCTCCACAGGGGGCCGGAAGACTTCGAATCCGATCGCTTCGGCCTGTGGAACCACATAGGGGATTGCGGACGGCGCGAAGGACCCCGTATCGAGCACCGCCTGCACATCGACATGTTTGGGGGTCAGACCGGCCCGCAGCACGTTGTCCGAAGCGGCCATGATTTCAACTCCGAACCCGTTTAGATAAGAGTGAATCTCTCCCGCCGCAAGAAACAGGGCTTGCCCTCGCTCCAGGCTGACACGATTCATCAGAAAAGCAACCGCGATTCCTGGATCCCCGGGATATGTGGAACCCAGCTCACGGACGGTCTGCCAGTCGTCTCCGACCCGGTTCTTCGCACTGGATTCCAGCTCCTTGACAGCCTCTGCTGCTTCAGGATCAGTGCCCAGCAGCCACGCAACCGCATCTGCAAGGTCCGCATTTCCTTCAACCCGCTGCAGCAAGCCCTCCAAGCTTGAACCGCGCCGCACTACAGTATGCAGCGATGTCGCCGACTCCTCAATGGGCCGAAACCCGCACAAGGCAATAAATCGGTGACTCAGCGCCACCACCATTTCGGGCTTATGCATGGCGTCCTTGAAGTTCCGGGCAGGCGAACCTGCCGGGATTCCTGCCAGTTCCTCATCCCTGTAGCCCGCCGAAGCCTGCCTCAACGTGGGGTGGACCTGAAGCGAGAGGGGGGAGGCTGCAGCCAGAAGTTTAAGGAGGAAGGGAAGTGTAGTGACAGCGTCCAACGTCGACCGGCGCGTGACGGTGCCCTCAATGGTACTCGGGCCGCCGGGATGGGTTCCCAGCCAAAGTTCTGCTTCAGGCTCGGCTGATGCCGGGCGTTGCTGAAGTGCAGCTATGGCTGTGTGAGATCCCCAAGCGTAGGACTTGGAAGAGTTTGAGATGGGTAGCAACATGCTTTACCTCTGGTGGTTGTGGCAGACACCCAGGGCCCGATCTTCTTTTCAGGCCCCGGGTGTCGATGGTCCTTTCGGGCGTCTCGTCTGGACAAGAATGCCTATTCTCCTGCAAGGGTATTCCACCGCGTCAACTCGTCCGACTGGTCTCCTCCTGCGCAGCACTGGGCACCCAGCCAGACCATGGATCACCCGGCAACTGCGATACACCACACAATTCGACTTGACCCCGGCGCTACCCGGGGTCGGCGGCGATCCCAATGGTGCTGGCGTGATGGGTAATCCGGTGCCCAGGCGCTGACAGGTGCCGCAGTTTGGTCCCGGCTCCGCAGTGCGAAACGGTGGCGAGGGTCAATGGGGGACTGGAACGTCCGTGAACCCGAGTGCCAGGTATCCTGCGCTGGCAGATCAAGAAGGTGAGGCGTTTCTTGGTCCCGTCATGGGCCGCGTGGTGTCGGGTCTGCAACCCCAATCGACTCATTGATCACCGCATGGCCGTAGTTGAGACTTGAACCTTTCTGGGGGGCTGTCCTGCAATTTGACCAACTGCTTCTTCAGATTCAGGATTTTTCTGCCATCAACCTCCCCACATGTCGAAACCTTCAGCAGCGGCAAGAACCTGCCCTACATGCTCTTCCACTATGCGCGGTGAGTGGGCCATGAGACTGGCGACCATGTTTCATGGGTACTTCGCTTGTTCTCCAGCAGCTAGTCACTCCCACGTTTTCGCGAATGCCTCACGTGACACCTCGTTGAGGGTGATGACGACGACATCAACTGTAGTAGGGCGGAGCCGGGGTCGGGTGTTTCACTTTTGGAACTGCCGCCGTCGGCGCAGGCCAGCAACAGCTCGTCGCCGGGGCAGCCCCCGCCGGCCTGGGCGAACCGGCGACAGATTGTTTCCCCGGCGTTCGCGGCGACGTCATATATACCGTAGGGGCTGGCTTTGCCCAGCTTGTGTTGAGCAAGTCTGGGATGCTGGTGCGCGCGGGATTCCCGGCGGACCGCCAGATCATCCCACACTTGGTGAGCAGGCCGACGAGTTCCTTTTACTGCGAGACGACACTGATGACCGGCAGCACCGGCTTCGCTGTTCTCAGGCGGCCATCGAGAGAAGAGCATCCGCAGCAATTACCTGTTCCGCGGCATCGAGAGGAGAGAGCAGTAGATTGTACTGGGTGTCCGTCAGTTGCTGCGGGCAGGTCATGGCCAGCTCCGCCAAGACCAGGGCGGCAACCACGTAGTAGGTTCCCGCGATGCCGCCCATGCCCTCCACGACCTTCGCCCTGATGTGGGTGGTGTCAACCAAATGCGCGCAGCTAACCAGCGCGCGCCGTGCACTACCGTATTCGACATGCCGCTGGGCTTTCCTGTCCGCTGAAGCCAGGGCGTGGAGCTGCTCCGGCGTCCAGATGCGGCCGATAATCCGGCCAGAGTGAGGGATGCTATTTATCATGACTATCGACTCCTTACATGATGCTTCGAACGGTCCCGGACACAGTGCCCGCTCCCTTTTGGTACACTTGACATTAGACCTTTAATGTTACATGTCAATAGAAATTTATGATTAAAGGTTAATTTCTTAATGTATTAATTACACAGATTCAGGAGCGGCATCCATGACTGGCTGGAAAGAGCAACTCGCGTTTGCACCCTTGGAGTCTTTGGACCGCGGCGAGGAGATCGGTCGCAGGCTTCGTCATGCGATTGAGCTGGGGGTACTCGAAGACGGAGCCCAGCTCCCCAGCGAAAGCGATCTGGCGGCAAGGATGCGTGTATCTACCTTGACGCTGCGTGCCGCCCTCGCCCAGCTCCGCTATCTGGGACTTCTCGAAACACGGCGTGGCAAAGGCGGCGGCAGCTTCGTGCGGGCGAACATCGAAGACGTTGCCAAGGCTCAGCTGGACGCCCTTGCCGCCTACTCCCTTGAAAACCTGCTCGACATCCGGGAGTATCGCGCCTTCCTGGCAGGATCAGCTGCCACGGCGGCGGCTGGACGGTCGCAGCAGATCTCCCTCGGGCGCCTAGCATCGATGGCGGCTGGGATTGAGACGGCACCCACTCCCGCCGAAATGACTCGAGCGGACAGCCGGTTCCACATAGAGCTTGCGGCCACATCGGGCTCCGCCCTTTTCACCCGCCAGGAGATGAACATGCAGGCTGAAGTCGGGGCATTGGTATGGACCAGTAATTCTGATCACCGGTGCACGGCGGGGCAAGCCCACACTTTGATCGTGGACGCCATCCGATCCGGTGACACCATTCGAGCACGAGCCCTCGCCGAAGACCATGTGCGCCGGGACATGAACCGCCTTATCGACCTGCGGATGTCCATGGAACCTCCGCCACCAGAGTCGCCGCTTGGGACCGACAACATCGATCGCGCGATTGCCGCCGTCGAATTGTTTGCTGTGAACCTCGAAGGCAACGTGGCCGCATCGATCAAGACCGTCGAAGAAGCCGTTCAATCCGACCTTGACCGCGCGAAAACCGGAAAGCTGGACGAGTTGACTAGCGTCGACGACGCGGCCCGCCGGAATCTAACCGGGGCCATGCCGGCTGTGTATGGGACGGGGTTCGCGGCCGATCCGTCCTTCTTCGGTGACCTGGGCTTCATTTGGTACTACATCACCTCAGACACGGAAACACCGCAGCGGATGGAACTTGACCTGGAGTTCTATGACTATTCCACAGCACCGTGGTGGCCCGGGAATGACGCTGATGAAAAGATTCACGCCAGCCACGCTTACGTAGACGCCTTCGGTGCCAACGAGTACCTCGTCACCTTCTTCAAGCGAGTCATGAGCAACGACAGGATGGCTGGCGTTGCTGCCGTTGACATCCTCGTCAGAGGCCTCCAAGCTGGATTCGATCCGTTTCTCCGGTCCCTGCCGTCAAACACATGCATCGTGGACCAGAACGAAGTCGTTATCGCCACCAACACGGCCAGCCTGGTCGGCGGAACGCTCTCCGGATTCCATCAGATTGAACGGAGGATTGCTCTCCCCTCGGTCCCATGGAACCTTTGTATAGGTGTAAGTGCAGAAACCAGGGAGTGAACAAGAACTGAACACCGGCGACTTGAAGGATCGGTACGGCTTTGTTGCTTCCATTGCCAGCCTCGACAACGGTGCCGGCGACGCAAAGCGGCGAGGTCCTGGCGACGTTGCAGCGCCCTGACAATACTGGGGCCAACCGCGCGGAGGACCACATCAAGGTCTTCACCGCCGGGATCGAACAACTCCCGGACGATTTCTACGATCAAGACGGGCAGCTGAACAGGGCGGAAGTCTTGGTGCGTACCGACAGGGCTGGCGCATCCCATAAATTCCTGTATTAGCTGGCCGGTCGAGGTGTGCAGTTCAGCGTCTTCCATCCGGTGCCGGTGATGAAGGCGTGGATGGTCGCATGGATCAATGAGAAGACGTCCCGGCAGACGGCACTGAACCAGGCCAAGGAAGAGCGCACGGATGTCTGGGTCGTCAACGCGACTGGCTTTCTCCTCGCTCACCGACTACCTGATGGGTGCGAACCTGTACCTGCGTCCCGAACCGCTGCATCCTGGTGCGCGAGCAACGTTGTTGGATCCGAATAGGAACCGGGTGAGAGCGTTCTTGACGAATTCAAGGCGCTGGCACGGAACCGACTTGGATATTCGTCACTGCAGGGAAACTCATCACCCGAGCAAGGAAATCATGGCTGTTGATTCCTGAAACAGCACCCGAGGCTGGCACGATCACCACACTCCTGGAAGCCGCCATGGAACTCTCACAGCAGCACCGAAAACAGTTACCAATGATGACAGCCTGAGAACCCAGGAAGGCCCCAACAACCAGAAAGACGACAACCCCGGCAGACGTGGAAAACGATGCACAGCAAGCGACCAGCGGCCCAACAACGGCGGCCAAACCTGAAGAACAGCTAAAACGGCTCAAACCTGAAAGTCGATGACGTCCTTACCCTCAAGAGAAATCTGGGATAGTTCCTGGATTTGCTGCGGCCAGCTGGTCGATGAAGGACTCAATGGAGCCGGGGCCCATTGTTAGCATGTCACTTGCGGCCCCGGCCGTTGCGGTAGCGGCGGATGAGTGCGGTGGTGGAGCTGTCGTGGTCCATGGACGGGACACTGTCCGCGGTGAGTTCTTCGGCGATGGTGTCGGCGAGCAGCTTGCCCAGTTCCACACCCCATTGGTCGAAGGAATCCACATCCCAGATCACGCCTTCGGTAAAGACCTTGTGCTCGTACAGGGCTATCAGGGTCCCCAAGCTGCGGGGGTCGAGTCGGTCCAGCAGCAACGTGGTGGTGGGCTGGTTTCCCTTGCAGACACGGTGCGGGATTTGTTCCTCGGGCGAGCCGGCGTCGCGTAGTTCCTGCTCTGTCCGGCCGAAGGCCAGTCCTTCGGTTTGGGCGAAGACGTTGGCGTTGAGCAGGTCGTGCTGATGCGCTAGGTCACTGAACGGCTCGACGACGGCGATGAAGTCGCAGGGGACGAGTTTTGTTCCTTGGTGGAGGAGTTGGTAGAACGCGTGCTGGCCGTTGGTGCCGGGCTGACCCCAGATGATCTGGCCGCTCTGGTAGTCCACCTGTGTCCCGGAGACTGTGACGTGCTTGCCGTTGCTTTCCATCTCCAGCTGCTGCAGGTAGGCCGGCAAATGGGCCAGGTAGTGGCTGTAGGGGAGTACAGCTTGGGATTCGGCACCCAGGAAATTGTTGTACCAGACGGAGATCAACCCCATCAGGGCCGGGATGTTGCGTTCCAGCGGCGCTGTGCGGAAGTGCTCGTCGACGTCGTGGAAGCCACCGAGCATCTCGATGAAGTTCTCCGGACCGATGGCCACCATCAGGGAGAGCCCGACGGCGGAATCGAGCGAGTACCGTCCGCCCACCCAGTCCCAGAAACCGAACATGTTCGCCGGGTCGATGCCGAACTCGGTGACTCCTTCGGTGTTGGTGGACACGGCGACGAAATGGCTGGCGATGGAGGAGGCGTCGCCGTCGAACGCTGCAAGCACCCATTCGCGCGCGGTGGCGGCATTGGTCAGCGTCTCCAGCGTGCGCCAGCTCTTGGAACTGACAATGAACAGTGTCTCGGCCGGGTCCAGTCCCTGGGTCACCTCGATAAAGTCTGCGCCGTCAATGTTGGAGACGAACTCCAGATGCAGGTTGCGGTCGGTGAACGGGAGCAACGCCTGGTAGGCCATCCGCGGCCCCAGGTCAGAGCCGCCAATGCCGATGTTGATGACATTACGGATCGGCTCGCCAGTGTGGCCCCTCCACTCCCGGCCGCGGACAGCGGTAGCGAAGCCGGCCATCTTCTCCAGCACCGCGTGCACTTCGGGCACCACGTTGCCGCCGTCAACGGTGATAGTGGTCTCCCGAGGCGCACGCAGCGCGGTGTGCAGCACAGCGCGGTCCTCGGAGATGTTGATCTTCTCCCCACTGAACATGGCTGCCATCTTTTCGCGCAGGCCGCACTGGTCAGCGAGCTCCGTCAGTAGTGACAGCGTTTCGGCGGTGATGCGGTTCTTGGCGAAGTCGGCGTACATCCCAAGATCCTCGAGCGCAAAAGTGGCGGCGCGGTCAGGGTCTGCGTCGAAGAGTTCGCGCAGGGTCGCCTCACGCATCGTGGTGGCATGCTGTTCCAGCTGCGACCAAGCGGGAAGGTTCGTACGGCTGTGCTGCTCTTTGCGTGATCCTGCGGGGCTTTCCTGGGTGCCCTTCTCCAGTGTTGGTGTGGACATCTATTTCCTCCTGATAGTGCGGCGGGCTGACGAAAAAACTGGGAATGGTTCGGACAAAAACGCGAGTAAGTGATCGAGGTCAAGCCGCGGTGAGAAGCCCCACGCCCAACAGGGGGATCCTCATCCACGGCAGTCACAAAAACCACATGGTGCGCTACGCCCTGAACGGAGCCAGCCCTCCACTGACCGGTGCACTAAATTGGGCCCAAATCATAAACCACCGCTAACGTCCGAGGCTATGCGTGATCAGAGGGCCTCTGCAGGGTTGGCGACCACGCCAGCCGACCGATTGAAGTCCTCACACCGCTTACTATTGCGAAACTCTTTCCAGATTTTGGACTTCGTGGTCTGAAGAGCGGGCAGTGGCTGCTGCTTTGTTTTTTGCGAGCCTCGATTCGTGCTGGGAATACAACCAAATGGGGAGGTAGAGCGCCAAGACGATGAAGCCGAGCAAAGTTGGAGTCCAGCCGACCTCCAGGCTGTTCAGGTAGACCACACCTATCACGCACAAAGGCAGGTTGAACAGGCCAAAGATTATGGCAACATTCTTCCAGCCTTTGGGTGCTTTAAAAGGGCGTTCCAAATTCGCAAAGGAGGGGTGCTTTTTAGCTTTGACATAGGCGAACAGGCTGATGCCGTTGGCGCAGGTGTAACCAATTGCCGCAGCGGCAAGAATCGCCGTGAGGGATCCCGTGGAAATCAGGATCAGGTTAAACGCTGCGGTGACCAGCATGGCAACAAACGGAGTTCCCTGGCGATTCGTTTTGCCGAAAACTTTGGGAAGGTTGCCTTCCGTTGCCATGGAATGCATTGCGCGGGAGGAACCCAGGTAAGCCGTTTGAATGATCAGCACCATGGCGGCAACCAACATGATGATGGCGATCATGGAACCGGCCTGGCCGAAGACAGTCTCAGCGACAGGAATAAGGGGCGATATGGGTTCGGCCAGCACACCATCAACGCCCAGCACGCCAATCACAGCCGCTTGCACCAGTATGTATGCGAAGAAGCAAATAATGCCGCAGGAGTACAGCGCTTTGGGGATATCCTTGGAAGGATTTTTGTATTCAGGACCGTAAATGGCTGCCGTTTCCCAGCCACAGGCACTCCACTGTGCGATCGCAAAGATGCCAAAGAGAATCAGGACATGGTGCAGATCCCAGGTCCAGTCAGTTGGCCACCAGCTGCCGGTGATATTGGAAAGCTCAACGTGTCCGGTAGCAAAAGGCGCAACAGCCAGGATCACCAGCGGTATCAAAGATATAGCCGCCAGGATGTATCCCAGAATGGCACCTTCCTTGAGGCCGAACCAGTTAACTATGAACAATCCGCCGAAAATCACTACACCTGAAATAAATGAGAGCTGAAATTCGGTAAATGTCTCGCCCAATACCCAGGGCTCCTGACATCACGATTTAATTGATCGGAGCGGCGTTTTTGTTTTGATGGTGTATTTGAGTATGAGGTCGGTGCCGGGGTCAGGACTCCGGATATAGCAGGGTGACTGGTTCGGCGGTTCCTTGATTTTCCGGGGTTTTCCAATGACTTCGGGCTGTTAATCATACCCGTTTTACGATATAATTAACTGAAAGAAATGTTTCGGATTGAAGGGGTGGGAA
>JBBPYK010000124.1:0-3122 GCA_038199985.1 Actinomycetales bacterium
GTTTCACGTGAAACACTAGGACTCGTCGGGACGAAGAGACCAAATTTGGCAGTAAGCTCACGTCATCCGGCAGCCGTACACACACACGAACACCAGCGCACAAAAAAAGGCCGGCCAACGCATTGCATTGACCGGCCTTACAATCTGCTGGCTACGTTAAGAACTCAGCAAATTCGGCCTCTAGGACCTGCTTGGGCTTAGCGCCAATTGACTTTGCTGCTACATCGCCCCCCCGGAAGACGTACACGGCTGGAATGGACGTAATGCCATATTGAGCAGCTGTAGCGGGATTGTCATCGACGTTCAACTTCACCACATCCACCTTGTCCGCGTGCTCGCTGGCGATCTCATCGAGGATCGGGCTGAGCTTTCGGCAGGGGCCGCACCATTCCGCCCAGAAGTCCACGATGACCGGCTTCTGGGACTTCAGGACCTCAGCATCAAACGATACGTCCGTAACTTCCCTGGTATTACTCATCTGTATTTCTCCTCTAAATGTTTGATTACCGGCTGACAGTTTCGGAGACTGCTTCCGCCGGAGGCGTCGGAACAGCTGCCGATGATTCCATGTGGTCTGCACGATCGGCGAGATAGTGCTCAACGTCGATGGCTGCTACACAACCCGATCCGGAGGCGGTGATTGCTTGCCGGTACGTTGGGTCGATAACGTCCCCAGCGGCGAATACGCCAGGAAGCGACGTGATGGATGTACGGCCCCTGACGGCAATAGTGCCCTCTGACGTAAGCTCCAGTTGGTCGCTGACCAACCCGACGCGCGGATCGTTCCCGATCGCGACGAAGACGCCGGTGACGGAAAGCATAGATTCAGAACCATCAACGAGATTCCGCAACGTCAACCCGGAAACTTTGTCTGTCCCGCTGATACCCGACACTTCGGAGTTCCAGACAAAGGAGATCTTCGCGTGCGCATAAGCGCGCTCCTGCATGATTTTGGAGGCGCGCAGGCTGTCACGGCGGTGAACCACTGTCACTGACCGGGCAAACTTGGTCAGGAACAGCGCTTCTTCCATGGCCGAGTCGCCACCGCCAATGACAGCAATGTCCTGGTCCTTAAAGAAAAATCCATCGCACGTCGCACACCAGCTGACACCGTGACCTGACAGACGCTTCTCATCGTCGAGTCCGAGCTCACGATAAGCGGAGCCGGTCGAAACAATAACCGCTTTCGCGTGAAACGCATCGCCCGCCCCGGTAGTAATGGTTTTGATCTCCCCGGTTAGATCCAACGCCGTAACGTCCTCGAAGATGATTTCCGTGCCGAAGCGGGCGGCCTGCTTTTCGAAGTGGTCCATCAGGTCTGGCCCCATTATGCCCTCCGGGAATCCGGGATAGTTCTCCACATCAGTGGTGTTCATCAACTCACCCCCTGCGGTCACAGAACTAGCTATCAAGAGAGGCCTGAGGTTGGCCCTGGCGGCATAGACTGCGGCCGTATAACCCGCCGGTCCTGAGCCCACAATGATGACGTCGCGGACGTTATTCGCACTGCCCTTTGAGTTGGTGGTTGCGTTGCTCACGTTTGAGAAAGCCTTTCTCTGGTAGTGCTTTGATTGCCTATCTAGCGCCGTACTGAGCCTGCTGGTCATAACCCTGGACCAGGATGGCTTATTCCACCTCTCGCCGCCGCACGCCGGTGCCGGCTTACGAAACGGTGATCTCGGCGATGCGCAGCCCCCAAGGATACTGCGCTTGGATCCCGGACAGTCGGGGAAGCTGAGTAAAGTTGACGATGACGTACTGGGCCTTCCCGGCTGTATCGCTGGAGCTGGATACGGTCACAGTCGATTCGGTGAAACTGCCCTGGCCCACCGGCTCAGCGCCATCCAGTGACGGTGCGTCATTGACGAGAACCGTGAAGTTGCCCCCGAAACCATTGAGTTGGGCGATTTCCACTTGGTTGATGGTGGACGGCTCTTTGAGTTCCACCACGAGGGCCATGTTCTGAGCCAAGCCGCCAAAGGTGTTGTTGGCGAAGACGAAACTCTGCCAGTAGGAAGAAGGATTATTGTCAATAACCTTGCTCAGTTCACCGTCCGAACCGGAATTGAGTTGTGGGTTGTCGGGAACCAATCGGAGGACACTGGTGGCTTCCGGCGGTACTGGTTCAGCCTGTTTGGTCGTTTGAGTAGGTGAGGGTGTAGGCGAAGGCGTGGGCGAGGATGAAGTTGTTGCCTGCGGATCAGCGACGGGATCATTGTCAAAAAGCGCGCCGAGTTGGGAGACGGACAGCACCACGGCGACGATCAAAAGCACGGCGAAGAGGACTCCAATGAGCCCGCGCCGCACCCTGCGGCCAGCTCGCGACGCATCGGGCGGTGGAGGTGTATCGGCACCGTCGTTGTGAACTTCCTCGTCCCCGGACGCACGGGCACCGACGACGCCGGCAGCGGGTTCGGTGCCTCCGCTTCCCGCAATGGCCGTTTCCGGTTCCGCCGCCGCTCCGATTACCGCACCAGCTGGAAAGTGCGATTCCGAACGTCTGGGCTCCGGCTCGCGCTTGGCCTTTCGGGGGGGCTCTTTGGCGGCCCTGTAGTCCTCGGTCTTCCAGATGGAGACCCTGGGTTCATCCTTTGGTGTGGAGTCCCCTGGCGAGCCCTCGGGGGAAAGGGGCTGCGGCGTCGATTCGCTCTTCGCGGCAGAAGTACGCGGCGGTGGGGGTGCACTGGTTTCGGCCCCAGCGATGGCGGTACCGCTGCGCGCCGCGCCGCCATCATTGTCGGATTCGTTTCTGGAGCGTGACCGGCCGGAAAAGCGAACCTTACGTGGCTGCTTCCCGCCCTCTTTCTGGCTGCCGTCCCCGTGGACTGTGGGTTCGGTGGACCTCGCCTGACCGAAAATCTCAGAACCCAGGGTGTCCGTAAAAAACGGTTCTATATAGGGCTGATTTTGTTCGATGACCAGATCAAGTAGATCGGCGGCGGGCGCGCGATTGGTGACGAGATAGGTGTAGTCGTCGCTGATTCCAAGGTCCAGGACCTGCATGCTGCCCGCGCGTTCTCCGGTAGCGAGTTCACGGGCACTCGCCGTTATCTGGCTAGCGTTTGCCGGCGATGCCAGAAGGATGCTGACGGAGCGGTTCAGTACCTGGTCAATGCCGTCCA
>JBBPYK010000125.1:0-2504 GCA_038199985.1 Actinomycetales bacterium
GGACGGTGGTAGAACTCACCGTTGCCAAGGCGCTGGCGAAGCCGACTCAGGAGCCCACGCCGTACGCCACGCCCACAACGGAACCGAGCCAGAGCGCGGAACCAAGCCAAAGCGCGGAACCAAGCCAAAGCGCGGATCCGACACCTGCGCCAGCTGAGGATTCTGAGGAACCCGAGACGCCGGACAAGCCCGGTAAACCGGATAAGCCCGGGAAGCCGGAGAAACCCGGGAAGCCGGAGAAACCCGGGAAGGAAAAACCCTAACTGGTGATGAGCGGGCTAAGCGTGGATGCTCGCTCAGCGGCTCCAGTCATGCCCAGGGATTCGAGCCAGTTGCCCAGCATCTGGTAACCGCCCTCTGTCAGCACGGATTCTGGATGGAACTGTACGCCGATCAGCGGTGCGCTACGGTGGGCCAGACCCATAATCACTCCACTGGTGGTGGTGGAGGTGACCTCCAGGATGTCGGGAATAGTGTGGCTCACGGCGGCGAGGGAGTGGTAGCGGGTGACGGTCAGCGGAGACGGTAGTCCTGAGAACACACTGGTACCAGTGTGTTCAATCCTTGAAGTTTTCCCATGCATCAGTTCAGCGGCGTGACTGACGGTTCCACCGTAGGCCTCGGCAAGCGCTTGATGTCCCAGGCAGACCCCTAACATGGCCTTATCGTTGTCCCCACACCACTGGATCAGACCTATGCAGATACCCGCGTCGGCCGGAGCACCCGGGCCGGGGGAAATAAGAACGCCGTCACGGGTGCTCGCCAGTTCCACTGCCTCCGCGAGGCTGACGTCGTCGTTCCTGATGACCGTGGTCTGCGCTCCCAGCTCCTGAAGATAGCCCACCAGGGTATAGACAAAGCTGTCGTAATTATCGACAACCAGGATGCGAGTGGTGTTGTTCATGGTTCAGGCACTGCCAATCGTGAAAATATTCGGGTTGAATCAAGGTAGAGGAAGGGTCTTTGGCCGGGACCCTGGCCACGCCGTCCCGATGCGGTGCATTCTTCGCTAGAATTAGCTGTCAGCACCGCACCGATGCCAAAGATTCTGCTTCTAGGATACCCGGTTGTCATCGCTGCGCCTGAGTTCAACGTCATGATCAAGCCACGGCGGCCACAACCTGTACGCCGCCCCAAGGAGGACCAGTGCCTGAGTCGAAGTCCCGCAAGAAGCCGACCTCGCGACGGTCCGCTGCACCCGGATCGGCGGCCAAGGCGAAGGATATGCCGAGCCCGCTCTGGTACAAGATCATCATGTTCTCGCTCATGGTCATCGGACTACTCTGGATCATCGCGTACTACGCCTTCGAGGGCAGATTCCCTGTTCCGACGCTCGGGTCCTGGAACATTATGGTGGGCTTCGGCATCGCGATGGTGGGCTTTTTGATGACCACTCGCTGGCACTAGCGATTTCCGCTTGGCGTTGCCAAACGTCCCGGACGGGGGAAGACTTGCAAGAGCTGAAGGACCGCCCTGAAGCGAGGGATTCCAACCCTGGAGGCTTCCATGCTCAACGTCACATCCGGTTCCCCCCGACTACGCGTTACCTCGGTGCTTACTTCCGGGGCCCTCGTCCTCCTGGCGCTGGCCGGATGCGATGCCGGGGGCAGCACCAGCTCTCCTGACTCCAGTGTGCCCACTTCAACTACTTCCGTATCACCGAGCGAGTCCGCATCCGAGAGCGAAAGCAGTTCGCCGTCTCCCTCCGGAATCGCTGCGACATCAGCAAGTGGCTCACCCTCTCCCAGCGGCTCTCAGCCAGGCAGCGATGCAGGCAGCGCAGATGCTGACTCCCTGGTACAGGCGGGCAGAACGGCGCTGGCAGCGGTCCCCGACGGCACCCTGACTTCCATTGAAAGTGAACGCAACGGTTCTGCGTGGGAGGTGCAGGTAGTGACAGCGGACGGTACGGAGCAGGAACTCGAGCTCTCCGCAGACGGAACGGAAGTTGTCACCGGGCCGGTCACCAAGAATGAGGACATCGCTGACAAATCGAAGCAGCTGGACCGCATCACTTCCGCAGAACTCCGTTACGAGGAGGCTGCGGATAAAATCCTCGAAGCGGTTCCGGATGGCCGCATCACTGAATTGGACCTCGACAGCGAAAATGGCGCAACAGTCTGGGAGGCCGATGTGCTTGCCAGTGAAGGGATCAAACATTCCGTTCAGATTGACGCCGCGAGCGGTGAGGTCCTGAGCAATACGACCGACGACTGAGGAGGCGCGCGCTGGGGGTGCAACGGCGTCCAGCCGAAAGAAACGTGTCGGTAGGGCTAGCCGTCGTCGTCTCAACAGGTATCGTGGGTACTTCTACCGTTCATGTGATGCACGTCACCAGCAGCGGGGTCCCTTGGCGGAGAAGTTTGGGTACCCCTGTGGCGGCTGGGGTCCAACCAAGGAGATCAGTTGACAAACGAACACAAGCGCCGGGGGGTGCGGCGCGCAGGAGTGCTCGCCGTGGCTGGCGTGCTGGCATTCGCACCGACAGTCGCCTATGCAGCACC
>JBBPYK010000126.1:0-11972 GCA_038199985.1 Actinomycetales bacterium
CGAGTCCGGTCCCGCCAGCTTGTACTGCAGCTCCCCCACCTGGCGCATCGCTTCCTCCCCCAACCTCTCGAACCACTGGTCCGGATCCGGGATCAGGGCGTACTGCGTCGGCGCGGTCATCTTCCACGTGTCCTGAGCGAATTTGCCTTCTTGTTCATCACGAACCTCCTCTGGTGCTGCGAAAAGAAATACGTCGAGACTTACCTGACCATCAATCTGGTTGCGCTTGCGTGATCGCGCCATTGGAAGACCCCTCAGTGCCGGTAGAAATTCTGTTCCCACCGTACCCAGTCCCCGCGAGCCCGTCGGTGCGTAAAGCACGAATTACTGTCGATCGGCTGACCGTGAAGTTCTTCGCGATCCACTCCAGCGACCGGCCTTCTTTGTCCCGAAGCCTGCGAGCCTCCACCACGTCGTGTACCTGCAACCTCGGCGGACGGCCTCCCTTACCCGCGGCCACCGCAAGGCCGGCCTTGGTCCGCTCCCGGATCAACTCCCGCTCCATCTCGGCAACGCTCACGATGGTGTTGAACATCAACTGACCCGACGGGGTCCTCGTGTCGATGCCCTCAGTGAGGGACCGAAACATCACCCCACGCTTATGCAACGACTCCAACAGCTCCACCAAACCCCGCACGGTCCGGCCAAGCCGGTCAAGCTTCGTCACCACAAGGGTGTTGCCAGGCTGTAAGGATCGCAGGCACGCCTCCAGTTCCGGGCGAACCATCGTCGCACCCGATCCTCCGTGATCGGCGTAAACGTCGTAACAGCCCGCCTCGACCAGTAGCTGGCGCTGCCCTTCAAGGTTCTGATCCACGGTGGACACGCGGGCGTACCCCAACGAAACACCATCCGGCAGTAGCAGGGGCTCCTCCACGCCCTCCAAGCGTTCCGGTCGACTCATCTGCCCCTCCCCTGATCCGTGAGGGACAGAAATCGTTTCACCCTCATGGTACGAGAATACATGTTTCGTACTTGCTTTGTGACACCAGTTAGGGAGGTTCTGGAAAATGACAACTGTCATTTTCAGAAGTCGTTTGCACAAATTTCAGTGCTCGTCTGCACAGCCGTCCCGTGTCGCAGTAAGGGGAATGCTCCGGGGGACAGAGTCCGCTACCATCCCGCTACCTCCGTTTCGTGCAGAGGAGTAGTAAGCAAAAACGACATTCGTGCAGAGGAGTACGGATAAATCAGTGGTCACTACACGCATAACCCCGAGAACATGCGGCGCGTTGTGCAGGCGTGTAGTGAAAATGACAGCTCGGAATGTCCGAGGTCGTCTGCACTCAGCCCCAGATGCGGGGTGCAGTACGCGCATGTTGAAGGCTGACGTGACTCCACCTGCCGTGTGGGCCTGAGGCGGCCGCCCCACAAAAGCCGCCGGCTTACATTTCAGCTCACCGTCGGACGGCATCCTTCGTTATCGGTCGATCAGCACGTAGACCTTCCGGCGGGATACACCCAGCAGTGCGGCTGCATCATCGGCCGTGACCTGGCCGATGAGATCCACAGCGGCCACAGGGGTGATGGCGGCTGTTCGTCTTAGCGCATTTCCCCATGCCGCATCGGACATAGCCAGCAGGCCACGCTCAATGACGGGCGGTTCATCTACAACCATGCCCGTCACCAACGGTGCAGGATCCCCGGAGCCATAGTTGACGGTAGTGCAGACGACTTCAACACAGAATGCCTATTGTGCAGGCGGGTTCGAACACCCAACTGTTCACGCCCGCCTGCACAACCCCTGTACTTCCGCGGATACCCGTGCAGGTGACTTCGAAAAACGACAAAACCCCAGTGGGCCAGAAAGGATCCACAGGCTCACGAACGCCCGCAGCGAGGCCGCGAACCTGACGGCGAAAAACATGAAACGAGCCGGCCGCGACTACCGGAACCATGCAAACTATCGGTTGAGGATATTGTTGTCCGCGGCAGGCCTCCGGCCATGCCGAACACCCAGCACCACACCAAAAGTCGAAAAGCCCCGTTACTCCAGGGCCGCTATAACGGATTCCTCAGCCGCGGATACGGGCCGGGAGACATTCAAAAAGAATCGTTTCGCGGGATTGATTCATAAAATTGATCGCTGACGTCCGTAAAACCGCTTCTACAATAGCTAAGGATTACGATGCCGGATAATTCAACATACACAGTAGCTGTCCTCGGGCTGGGCGCGATGGGCCTTCCGATGGCCACACGCCTGGCCAGCGGTCTCAAGGTGCACGGTTTCGACGTTGTCCAGACGCGGCTGGATCTAGCTACCGAAGCCGGAATAGCCACCTTCCCCTCCGGAGCGGCCGCCGTGAGCGCCGCTGACGCAGTCGTTCTCTCGGTGCGCAGCGGTGAGCAGCTCGACGACATCTTATTCGGGGATAACGGGGTGGCAGAAGAGCTTGCTCCGGGCACCGTCGTTATCGTGACCAGCACCGTGGGCGTGGCCGCCGTAGCCACGGTAGCCGACCGATTGGCCGGGAAGCAGGTCCACCTGGTGGATGCTCCCCTTTCCGGTGGCCCGGTCCGCGCGGGCGAAGGAGACCTGCTGATTGTCGTCGGCGCTGCGGAAGAGGCTCGGGAGAAAGCCGCGCCGGTCCTGGACCTGCTAGCCTCGACCGTGAGCATAGTTGGAGATAAGCCTGGTGATGGTCAGTCGCTCAAGGTCGTCAACCAATTGCTCTGCGGTGTACATATCGCGGCTGCGGCCGAAGCACTCGCCCTGGCCCAATCCTTGGGACTTGATCAGCAGAAGACCCTCGAAGCGCTGCAGGCCGGAGCTGCCGGATCTTTCATGCTGGGAAACCGCGGCCCGCGCATGCTGCAAGCCTACGATGACGTCAGCGTCGAGGTCCTCAGCCGTCTAGACATCTTCGTCAAGGATATGGGGATCGTGACGAAAGCCGCGAAGGAAACTGCTCTGCCAACACCGCTCGCCTCCGCTGCTGAGCAGCTGTACCTGCTGGCCCAGGCAGCCGGTCTGGGCGCCGCTGATGACTCTGCAGTCATAAAGGTTCTCACCGCCCGCTCCGAATGCTAATCCGCGCGTGTTGGTAACAGGGAGACCGCAGGCAAGGTGGTTAGCAACAAGGTGCTGAATATCTCGGCTCTTCACTAAAGCCGGATCGACGATGATGGTGGACGCTCTCGCCGGTGACGCCGGTGCGATTGGTTACGCTCACTTGTTAGGCAGTAATGGAGATCAGGAGTCCTGCTTACAAGTCAGCCTGCTTTGATGGTCCTGCCAGTCGCCCTGTTGCAAAAGAACGTCCTGGATCGCCGCCGCTCGGATACTCGCCAACAATTGCGTATTACTATCGTGACCTGGGTCGAGTGGGCCTAACCGCCACCCTGGCGACCTAACCGCAATTGTCACCAGAGCGTGCAGCACACCCCTGCGGCCCTTCTGTTCACCGGGCTGCAGGGGGATTCCGCACAGGTCTTTTGGTCACTAATCTTGTTCGGACAGGGTCCCGCCGTTGGTTCAACTCAGACGCAGTCTCCGCGCAGAACACATTTGTTACGATCTGATACTATTTGTGAATCGATGGTCTCGGGTATCGCCAACGGCAGCAGACTGATGAGGAGAGCACATGAGCGTGCAACTAGGGGTCATTGCTGACGATTTTACCGGGGCTACCGACATCGCCGGTTTCTTGGTCGCGAATGGATTTCGAACGATCCAGTTGAACGGCACCCGGGAGCTGACAGATGTTCCCGATGATGTGGACGCGGTGGTCATTAGTCTTAAGAGCAGATCAAACCCGGTCAACGAGGCAGTTCAACAGAGCTTGGATGCAATACGGTTCCTCAAACGAGGGGGAGCCAACCGTTTCTTCTTCAAATACTGCTCAACCTTCGATAGCACTCCTGCTGGGAACATTGGTCCTGTCACTGATGCGCTGCTTGCTGAGCTCGGTGAGGACTTCACAGTGGTTTGTCCGGCTCTGCCCGTGAACGGTAGGACCACATATAAGGGCTATCTGTTTGTCGGGGATGTTCCGTTACAAGAGTCCGGAATGGGCGACCATCCTGTTACCCCAATGCGCGATGCCAACCTGATGCGACTGATGGAGGGGCAAGCCGAGGGGAAGGCAGGGAACGTTCCGGCGAACGTCATTGACCAGGGGTCGAGTGCAGTTCGGGAGGCGCTGGCAGACCTGCGGAGTTCGGGCATGCGCTACGCCGTCTTGGACGCGCTCTCCGACGAGCACCTCCATAGCCTTGGGGAAGCAGTTGCCGACTTTACCCTCGTGACCGGTGGCTCGGGTTTGGGAGGGGCGATAGCCCGCGCTTTAAGTGACGGGCACGGTCTGGGAGATGCAGCGCTCTGGACGCCTCTCGGGGGACGGGCCGTGGCTCTTTCGGGTTCAAGTTCGGTTATGACCAACCTGCAGGTTGATGAGTATAAGGAGTATGCCCCGTCGCTTGCGCTCTCAGTAGAACGGGTCTTGAAAGATCCCACCGGCTACGCTGCCCAGGTCATCGAGTGGGTGCTTTCGCAACCCGTAGACGGGCCAGCCCCCCTCGTATATGCCACAGCAAAACCGGAGCAGGTCCGGCATACGCAAGAGGCGTTTGGCGCCGGTGTGGCCGGGGAAGCGATCGAGCGCCTCTTTGCGACGCTTGCCCGTGCTCTTCGTGATGCGGGGACGACTCGCTTCATCGTAGCCGGAGGGGAAACATCGGGTTCTGTAGCGACGGCTTTGGGCGTGGACGGGTTCCGTATTGGCCCCCAGATTGCCCCCGGGGTTCCATGGGTTCGCTCCCTCGATGGGACGGTCGATCTTGCACTTAAATCCGGCAACTTCGGTGGAGAGGATTTCTTCACACTGGCCCAGCAGTAGAACAACGAAGTTGTAGAGAGGTCAATGATGCCCAAATTCGCAGCCAACCTGTCAATGCTCTTCACCGAGCTGCCGTTCCTGGAGAGATTTGAAGCAGCAGCGCAGGAGGGTTTTCGGGCTGTTGAGTACCTGTTTCCGTACGAGTACTCGAAGAACGAGCTCAAGGATCTACTCCGCTCAACGGACCTCACCCAGGCACTGTTCAATCTCCCCCCGGGAGATTGGGATGCCGGGGAGCGAGGCTTGGCAGCCCTACCGAACCGTGAAAGGGAGTTTCGGACCAGCGTCGATCTGGCGCTTGAGTATGTCGAAGCCCTGGAATGTCGCCGGCTCCACGTCATGGCGGGGAATGCCCCTGAGGACCAGAACACGAACGAGACCTATATTGCCAACATCCGCTTTGCCGCCGAGCGTGCTGCTGAGGTTGGAGTGTCGATTCTCCTGGAGCCGATCAACAGGCGGGATATGCCCGGCTACTTCCTTGGTAGCGTCGCCCAAGCGGTGCACATGCTGGATCGGATTGATCGGGACAACGTCCACCTTCAGCTGGACCTTTACCACGCGCAGATTACCGACGGCGATGTTACCAATCTGATTCAAAATACCCTCTCTCGGATCGGGCACGTGCAGATTGCCTCCGTCCCTGAGCGCCACGAGCCGGACAAGGATGAACTGTCCTATCCCTATGTCCTGGCAGCGCTCGATGATACTGGCTATGACGGTTGGGTTGGTTGCGAATATCACCCTGCCGGTGACACGCGTGAAGGGCTCGTGTGGCTCCAGGACTATGAGGCACCCCGGTGATTCCCCTAGAGCGTCAACGCGCGATCTTGCGTCTCCTCAAGAACCGAGGCACGATCAGCATCGCGGCCCTAGTTGAAGCACTGGGGGTGTCTCAAATGACCGTGCGGCGCGACATTCACCGTCTGGAGGCGCTTGGCCGCGTTGTGTCCGTGGTAGGAGGGGTCAGTCTTCCTGCACGGTTGGCCCTAGATGACTCGCACATTGTGAAAGAAGGTCTGCAGTGTGCTGAAAAAGCTGCGATAGCCGAAGTTGCAGCGCAACAGGTTTCCGTTGGGGATGTGGTTTTTCTCGATGCGGGAACCACAACATTGGCAATTGCCCGACGACTCACAGAGTATGACGGGCTGAAGATCATCACCAACGACGTCGCGATTGCAACGTTCTTGTCCGGGGTGTCCGAAAACGAGTTGTATCTGACTGGCGGCCGAATGGACCGGGAGAACCTCTCTACCGAGGGCCAGATGGCGGCGGCGGCAATCGCGAGTTTCAACATCGACATCGCCTTCATCTCGACCTCGTCGTTCGACCTACGCGGAACATCCGTGACATCTGAGGAGAAACTCCTTGTCAAGCAGGTGGTCACGGAGAACTCTTCCCGCACGATCTTGGTCAGTGACAGCACCAAGTACGGCAAAGTCGCCACCCACAGGGCGATCCCGTTCGAGGAACTCAATGGGATCATCTCAGACACGGGATTAGCGCCGTCCGCCAGGCAACGGATCAAACAACTTGGGGTGCCACTCCTGCTCGCTGAACCGACTACCCCAGAAGAAGCGAACTCACGAAAGGACCACCAATGAACATCGTTGTTACTGGCGGAGGCGGCTTTCTCGGCAGCCGAGTCATCCAACTGCTGCTGGAGCGCAAGGCCCGCGGTGAAGCCCTTATCGACTTCGAGCAGATTATTTCACTGGATCTCAGCGAATGTCCCGTCACTGATCCAAGAGTGCGATCAGTAGTGGGGAACATTGCTGATCCGAGTCTGCTCGAATCCGTCATCACCACTGAAACAGTCGGCATCTTCCACCTAGCTGCTGTGCTCAGCGGCGGTTCGGAGGACAATTTTGATTTAGCGATGAAGATAAACGTCGGCGCTACGCAAGCCATCCTCGATACCGCACGTGCAACCGGTGTGAAGCCTCGAATCGTCTTCACCAGTTCCTTGGCAGTGTTCGGCGGACAGATGCCCCTGGTCGTTCCCGAGACGCTCGCCACACAGCCTGAATCAACCTATGGGGCCGTGAAGGCAATTGGGGAACTGCTCGTCAACGAATACTCACGAAAGAAGTTCGTTGACGGCCGGGTCTGCAGGCTCCCAACTATCTCGGTCCGTCCGGGAAAGCCGAACTCCGCGGCTTCCTCGTTTGCGAGTGGAGTCATCCGTGAGCCGCTGAACGGAATCACGTCAGACTGTCCGGTGCCTCTTGACACTCGCATGTGGCTCTCGTCGCCCGACGCAGCTGTCGCGAATCTCGTTCAAGCGTTTGAGGTCGACGCGGAGCTTCTTGGTTCCTGGCGTACGCTAAATGTCCCGGGGATCACGGTGACAGTGGAGCAGATGCTCGAAAGTCTTGCCAGCGTGGGTGGTCGAGAAGCACGGGATCTGGTGACCCTCAACTTGGATGAGCGAGTCATGGACATCGTGTGTTCGTGGCCGGGAGATTTCGACGTAGAGCGTCTGCTAGGACTGGGCTTTGTTCAAGACGTTGATTTTGACGATGTCGTCCGGCAATACCGAGACGAATATGTTGCTTGAGAAACAGATCTTAGAGAATCAACCTGGTGAACAAAACAGTTGCAACCGTCGGTCACGCGGGCATACATTCCACGAGATTTGAGGAATCAGTTGAAACACACCGAGATTAGAAATGAAGTTGTTTCTTTGGCAGCGAGCCTCTTCGCTAGAGGATTCTCCGTGGGAAGCGCAGGCAATATCAGCGTCCGGGTTTCAGGTGGCTACCTCATGACTCCGACCGATTCATCTTTGGGGAGACTCGACGCCTCTCGGCTTCCGTTGCTTGACAATGATTGGAACCTGGTAGGAGGCGACCCTCCCTCGAAGGAAGTCGTCATGCACCGGGCGATGTACGAGGCAAGACCGGAGACCGGTGCTGTCGTGCATCTCCACTCGACGTACGTGACGGCTTTGAGCTGCCTCGCGAAAACGAATGGGCCCTTCATTAGACCACTCACCCCCTACTTTGTGATGCGCCTGGGCGTGAGTATTCCGATAGTGCCATATTACCGTCCGGGCTCTGCTGAGATGGAGCCGGCCATCCTCGAAGCGGCAAGGGAGTCACGAGCAGTGATTCTGAGCAACCACGGCAGTTTAATTTCAGCGTCAACTCTTGTGGATGCGGTGAACACCGCAGAAGAATTGGAGGTATCAGCGCAACTCGAATTGCTACTTGAGGGTAGGGATACCAGGCCTCTAACCGGAGCGGAGATCAGCGAGCTCAACAGGAAGTAGGTTGGGTCTCGACCCTATAAACCGGGCTGGCAGAGGTGATGTCAGTCTTCGTAACGAGTCGACACTTCACAAAGTGTGGTCAGCGGCGAGCACCGCGGCGAGTTAGTTTTTTCGTTCGCCACGGATTGAGTCACAAATAAGCAGGCACTTATATTTGAAATGTAGTCTTAACAGCTAAAAAATTGATCACTATGCTTGTGGTACTTATTCTCTCCCTGCCAAACTGACGCGACTTTGCATCTTGCCCAGTTTGCTTCAAACAAAGGAAGTCCATGGAAATCCAACCGTTACTTGCTCTAGCTCTGGGGATAGCGGCGATCATCGTGATTGTGCTCCGAACCCGGCTCGACGCATTCGTCGCCCTGCTGATTGCGGCAATACTCACTGGCGTGGTCGCCGGACAAGATCTGACCGGCATTGTCGATTCCATCGCCACTGGCTTCGGCAACACCTTGGGCAGCATTGGTATCGTCATAGGCTTGGGGGTCGCGATTGGCAAGATCCTCGAGGTCTCCGGCGGTGCCGCCGCAGTGGCCCGAACTTTCCTCAAGGTATTCGGTAAGGGCCGCGAAGAATGGGCCATGGCAAGTGTCGGCTCCTTGGTATCCATTCCAGTCTTCTGCGACTCTGGTTACGTCATCATGAACCCCCTGGCCCGTTCTATCGCCCGGGTGAAGCGTGGTGGCTACGTGGCGTTGGCCTTGTCCCTAGGCGCTGGGATGACGTTAACCCACCATCTCGTGCCACCGACCCCCGGACCACTGGCTGCCACCGGAATCCTTGGTGCTGACTTGGGACTGGTAATCGTTACAGGTTTGGCTTTCACCGTCCTTTTGCTGCCGGTCGTGGTTGTCTACGCCAAGTGGGTCGGCCCGCTGCTGGAGGACCGAGTCGTCCCCGAGGTGCGCATGGCGGTCTTCGGCGAAGCGCGGACTCGCCGAGCGGGCGGCACCGCCACTGCGACCCTGGAACATGGCGATGAAGAGCAGAACGTGTCTGAGATCGAGACTTACGATCCCGTCGCCAACCTCGGTGAGCCGCCCGTGGGTGCCAAGCCCCACAAGGTCAGTGCGTTCCTAGGCTCTCTGCCGCTCGTCGTGCCGTTGCTGTTGATCGTGCTCAACACCGTAACCGGCGCCATCGACAAGGATCAGCAGGGCACGTTGAGTGGTGATGACTACGTGGCCAGCGACTGGGTCGTCCCCTTCGCCTTTTTGGGCAACCCAGTCGTCGCGCTGGTCATCGGGACGATTCTGGCGGTCTACGTCCTGCTGCCCCGGTGGACACCTCGTAACAAGGTGCACGGTTGGCTGTCCGAGGCGGCCGCCTCCGCCGGGCTGATCCTGTTGATCACTGGCGCCGGTGGTGCCTTTGGCCAGGTTCTGCGCGATTCCGGCGTCGGCGACGCACTCGCTGAGGCGGTCGCAGCCACCGCGCTACCGGCCTTCCTGGTGCCATTCGTCATTGCCACTGTGGTGCGGATAGCACAGGGCTCCGGAACGGTGGCGATGATCACCGCTGCGTCAGTCTCAGCACCGTTGGTCGCAACTTTGGGTCTTGTCCCGCTCGTCGCCGTACTCGCATGCACAGCGGGGTCCATGGTGTTCAGCTACTTTAACGACTCGTACTTCTGGGTCGTGACTCGGTTCACCGGACTGGAGGGAGTGGATGCACTCAAGGGCTGGTCGGGCATAACGACCGCGGTCTGGGCTGGCTCCATACCGTTGCTGATCATCCTGAACCTCATCGTTGGCTGACCTTACCCGGGCCAGGGGATAGGGCTCACAGCACAATCGGCTTTCACACCCAATGCCGGGTATAGAGCCGCCTTTCTTCGGCCGAGGGCGATATCAAGCAGCTAAAAGCCCTCCAAGTGGGGCCGTTCCAGAATGCCATACCTAAGGGAATCGACAGTCTGTGCATAACCATCGGGAAGAACAATAGGTGCACCCCGCAGGCACGGAACAGCAGTCCCGCCGGGTTGATGTAACAGTCCGTTATCGCCGTTTCGCTGAAACATGTAAAAGTGTCCACCCAACCGTGGGCAGCCCCCGGCCTCCCCTTTTCGTGCCGAGAAGTAGTAATCAAAAACGCCCTTTGTGCAGAGGAGTACGGATAAACCACTGCTCAACACTAGCCTGCACAACCCCGAGAACACGCGGTGCGTTGTGCAGGCGAGTAGTGAAAATGAAACTAGGAAGACCAGTTTTCGAGCGGCCGGCTGCTCGGCCTCCTGCCCACATGTGCACGGCAAAAGCTCCCCCACGCTCCGCTGCTTTTCCCGCACACACCTGGACAGCAGGAACCAGTGCCCGCCTGCACACACCCACCTGAGTCACGGACACTGAATAGCTCACCTCGAGTGAACGGTGGGCATGCACAGCCTCCTTTACGCTGTGGCACTGGATACAGGTGCAACAGCACCGAGGGTATGGGCTTCGCCTGTTGGTGGGTCATCCACCTGTGGGCGGGTGGAGCCCGAAGGACAGAGCTCAAAGCCGTCCACCTGTGGGTAACCCGCCAGAGCAGTTTCGGTCGAGATCGGGGCTGTACACGGAACAGTGAATTTCGTGTTGCAACCCATGGGTTGTGAGGCACTTAGGTTTCGAGACACCGAGTCGGACTAGGAGAAGGTACCGGCCGCCCGCAAGCGGATCCTTCACCGGACTGGATGTCGAACCTAGAGGGGCTCTCCGCCTGACTTGTGTCGAGGGTCCTCTTCGATCTTGGAGGTTGCGTATGTAGGTGCACCTAGATCTGCGATTCTCGAGGTCCCCGGTGAGAATCCGAAAAGTCGTGACTGCACCGAGGCTGAGTCCATCACCGGAGCGGCGGCTCTTGATCGCAAGTGTCGGATGCTGAGCAGTAGACGGATCACGATAAGCGCTCCGAGGGTCCACACATGTCAGCGGCAACTCTAAACTGACCAGAGACGGCAATTTGGATTGACCGTTCGCGGCAATGATTTTGACCTGTGGCTGCAAGTAGTTTTGAACAGCCGCCGGCGGTCCGCGCCGGTCAGGTGTGCTGGGATTCCCATATCCGTACCTCGTGTCGCTACGGGGAAAGCACCTCCCTTCCCGGTGGAATGACGATGCCAATCGTTTCATTTCACCCTTGATGGGAAGGAAGGGGCTTGTTATGAAGTCTCCAGGAGAGTTCATGGAAATTTTAGCTGCTTATGATCTGACCAAGTCGTTCCGGGATGCCGCTGCGGTGTGTGGGGTCTCGCATAACACGGTCCGTAGTTATGTGTTGGCCCGTGATGAGGGCGCCCAAGCACCGGTGGCCCGCCGGCGCGGTCGTATTACCGATCCGTTCCTGCCATCAATGAAGTCCTGGGTTGAGCAGTCCCGGGGTAAGATCCGCGGCGACGTCGTGCATGAAAAACTCGTCGCTATCGGCTACCAAGGCTCCATCCGCACGACCCGGTACGTGCTATCCGGGTTGAAGTCGAAGTACCGGGCCCAGAATATCCGCGTGCACCGTCCCTGGACGGTCGAGCCAGGCCTGTGGCTGCAGTGGGATTATGGAGAGGGCCCTGCCGTCGACGGGGCGAAGACAGTATTGTTCGTGGCCTGGCTGGCGTTTTCCCGATTCCGTATCGTGGTTGCTTTACGGGATAAGACCATGCCGAGCGTTTTCGCTGCCCTGGACCGGTCGTTCCGGCTGATTGGCGGGATTCCGACCTATGTGCTGACCGATAATGAGAAGACGGTCACGATCGAGCATGTCGCCGGGGTCCCGGTCCGCAACCCGCAGATCGTGGCGTTCGCCAGGCATTACTCCACGGCCATTCACACCTGTATGCCAGCGGATCCTGCGTCCAAGGGCGGGGTGGAGAACGCGGTCAAGATCGC
>JBBPYK010000127.1:0-15940 GCA_038199985.1 Actinomycetales bacterium
ACGCCGCGCGCACCGACGTGTGGGCGCGCTTTACAGACTGGACCAGAGCCCCGCAATGGCTGCCAGGGGTCTCCAACGTCAGCGCCAACGGCGAGACCACTGACGGAACCATCCTCACGTTCAACTCCGAACACCACCCGCATGGTGAGGGTGCCACGGCAATATTGCACGACGTCGTACCGTTTCAAAAGCTCACCCTCACGACAATTTCCGGAGACGTCAGCGCTGACTACCGGTACAGCTTCACCGGAACAGGCAACGCCACACGGATCCTTCTGGTTGCCGACGTCGCCGTCACTGGAGACAGCGAATCCCGGGCCGAGGGAATCCTCGAACGTATTGCCAACGCCGAACGTCAACAGTTGGCACTGCTGAAGAAGGCCATTGAAACGGAAATCGGCTAAACTTGGCGGGTAAGAGCCCCGCTACTCTTGCAAGTGCCAATTTTTGGTCCGTGGAAGGATGCGGGGCATTTTCATGTTCGGCCCGGTCGTTTGCGGCAATGAACCTGCTGCCAACGGCGCTGCGCCGCGGAGAATGGGGGAGGGTCCCATGCCAGCAATCGTGATCGTCGGAGCCCAATGGGGCGATGAAGGCAAAGGCAAGGCGACGGACCTTCTCGGAGGCCGGGTCGACTACGTCGTCAAGCCCAACGGAGGAAATAACGCGGGCCACACCGTCGTCGTCGGCGGTGAGAAATATGAGCTGAAGCTCCTTCCTGCCGGAATTCTGAGTCCCAACGCTGTACCCATCATCGGCAACGGATGCGTGGTCAATCTGGAAGCGCTATTCGAGGAGATTGAAGGACTCGAGGCGCGCGGAGCGGACACCTCCAAACTCCGCATCTCCGCAAACGCCCACCTCGTGGCGCCCTACCACCAGATTCTGGACAAGGTCACCGAAAGGTTCCTGGGTAAGCGGGCCATCGGCACCACCGGCCGCGGTATTGGTCCCGCCTACATGGACAAAGTTGCACGCTTGGGAATCCGTGTCCAGGACGTCTTTGATGAATCGATCCTCCGGCAGAAGGTTGAAGGGTCCCTCCGGCAGAAGAACGAGCTGCTGGTCAAGGTATACAACCGGCGTGACGTCCTCGTCGAGGAAGTCGTCGAGTACTTCCTCGACTTTGCAGATCGACTCCGCCCACTCGTCATCGACTCCACCTATGTACTCAATACTGCGCTCGATGAAGGCAAAGTTGTCCTCATGGAGGGCGGTCAGGCAACGTTCCTCGACGTCGATCACGGCACGTATCCGTTCGTCACGTCCTCCAACCCGACCGCAGGTGGCGCCAGCGTGGGGTCCGGTATTGGGCCCACTCGCATCACTCGCTGCGTGGGCATCATCAAGGCTTACACCACCCGTGTCGGCGCAGGCCCGTTCCCCACTGAGCTCTTCGACGATATGGGGATCTACCTTCAGAAAACCGGTGGCGAATTCGGTGTCAATACCGGGCGGCCGCGGCGCTGTGGTTGGTACGACGCCGTGCTGGCTCGCCACGCATCCCGCGTCAACGGGTTCACCGACTACTTCGTCACGAAGCTCGACGTCCTCACCGGGGTGAAGAGCATCCCCGTCTGCGTTGCCTACGACGTGGATGGGCAGCGCCACGACGAAATGCCCATGACCCAGACCGACTTCCACCACGCAACACCGATCTTCGAGTACTTCGAGGGCTGGACAGAGGATATCTCCGGTGCGCGCAGCCTCGCAGATCTGCCGGTCAACGCGCAGAAGTACGTCGAGGCTCTCGAGCAGCTGTCCGGTACCCGAATTTCGGCAATTGGCGTGGGCCCAGACCGCGAACAGACCATCGTCATCAACGACCTCATCACCAGCTAGTGCTGGCCTTTCTGTAGCCGTTTGTGGGTACGCTGGGGGGAAGGACGAAGGGTTAAAGGAGAGCAGTCGTGAAAGTCAGCGTCGGACAATTCAGACCTACGGGAGACGTGGCGGAGAACGTTGCCACCATGCGCCGTCTGGCAGAGGAAGCAGCCGAGTCCGGCGCGGAACTGATCGTGTTCCCCGAGGAGTCGATGTTCAGTATTGGCCAAGTTGAGGGGCCTCTAGCCGTGGCTGTCGACGCAGCATGGTCGGGTTTTGTTCAGCAGCTCTCATTCCTCGCGGCCGAAATGAACATCAGCGTGGTAGCCGGCGGGTACGAGGGCAGCGGCGAAGACCGGCCGTACAACACCCTCGTCATCGTGGACGCAACGGGCAAGATCGTGGGTACCTACCGCAAACTGCACCTCTACGATGCGTTCAGCTACCAAGAGTCAACCCGTATCAAAGCTGGCGACGGCGTTCCCCTGGTGGTTCCGATCGGCGGACTCAACGTTGGCGTCATGACGTGCTACGACCTTCGATTCCCCGAGCTCGCACGCGAACTCGCGGACCTCAACGCGGACGTTATCTGCGTTCCCGCTGCCTGGTTCAAGGGCGAGCACAAGGTCGATCATTGGGAGACACTGCTCAAGGCTCGCGCCATTGAGAACACTGTGTGGATTGCAGCAGCTGGCACCTCCAGCGCACACACCATCGGTCACTCAGCGGTTCTGGACCCCATGGGCCTGCCGCAGGCGTTCCTCAACGACGAAGAAGAGGGCACTGCGACGGCGGACGTCACCCGGAAGCGCATCGACGAGGTCCGAGAGTTCCTGCCCGTGTTGAAGAACCGGCGTTTCGATCGGAACAACCGCATCGTGGACGCGGCCCTTTAGCAGGTTCGCCCTGCGTGCCTCCCGTTCCTTTTGGCGCGAGGTCACCCCTAAGCTGCCGAGAGCACCCCGAGCAGGGGGTTATTCGCGGAGAAACCCTGATCTCGAGCCACGACGTGTTCGGCAGCGGAGAAAAAGTAGAGCGGACAAGGGCCCACCTGTCGTGGTCGTGCACTATTGGGCCAGCGCAGCGGTCCGGAGTGTCCGGCGCGGTGGATGCGAACTTAATGGCAACCCAAAACGCTTTCGTTGCGACAGGGGAACCAATGAAGCGTATTGGCTGTGGTGCCTGATGTATTCCCAAATGGTGGGACAAAACGGCAATACGGCGAGGCGCCGGTGGTGCGCATAATCTAGGCAACCACGGATCAAAGCTTGAACCAGTAGAGGCGTTTGCAGGGTGCGGTTTACCTCAGTGTAAATAAAGGAGATCTCAGCGCCGTTCATCCGATAGTGGACACTTGCCGCCACGTCCCCGGCGGAGTAAATATCGAATCGTGAACTTTCAAAATTATTATGAACTTGGGGCATTGGTGCCTCTCTGGATGTAAGGGCTGGTGCGGGATTCAATTTCCGCGGCTAGCGCGTAGTAACGATCTCTAGCTCCTGGAGCCGGGGCCTCAGTGTCGAGTTCCGCGTATAGCTTGCTACTCAGAGCAATCAGACGGCGACGTGGAACGTGGGAGAGATCAGCGGGGAACAGTTGATCTATGCCGTCGGGGACCACTCTGAGTAGGGGGCGAACGGTGTTCATACCGCTACCCTTTCTGTCGGGATTGACTGCAGGGCAGGACAGAGCGGGAGTGCAGCCGGAACTGAGATGTTGATAGCGTGCGCACACCTCGAGAGGGTCGGATCTGCAGCGAATTTTTTCAACAGATCTATACCGGCTTGATCGACGTGTTTGGCCTGATCGAGCTCCACGATGATTTTCGGGCCCTTTATCATTGCCCCGGCGCGGCGGATCAGCGGAAAGAGCGCTGGGGCCGAACTTTCCGTCAGGCATCCGGTCACGGACAGGGTGGCCGACGTTCGATCGATATCCAACCGGATGAGTACACGCAGTTTGTGGTTCATTGGCCAACTCCAACTTAAAAGATTCTCTTTGCGGCACACTGCTTGGCCAAGAAGATCGTATGGAATCCAACGAGAAAAAACAAGCTAGATAAACTAACTATGTTTGTTCTATCATCTATACATGGGTTCAGAGGCAAATCAGCCAGTCCACGGGTACTGGTACGGCGACCCTCGGAGACAAAGGGGGGTGGCGGTACTCAGCGCGATGCGAGAGTATCGGACGGCCGAACTTGCTATGCGAGCACACGCAGGAACCATGATGGGCATGGGAAAAACGGACCTCGCCGCCGTGCGTTTTCTTTTGCAAGCACGACAGGACGGCCATGACCTAAGCCCGAAAGAGTTAGCGGCCAAGCTCAGCATTTCCTCAGCATCAACAACTATCCTGATCGACCGGCTGGTCAAAAGTGGCCATGCACGTCGCGAACCACACCCTACTGATCGTCGGGCACTGCTGATCCAACCCACGGAGAACGCCGACTCGGAGGTCCGCTCCACCCTCAATGGAATGCACTCACGAATGATGGAGGCTGCCCAGTCGCTGACTGAGGCCGAATCCGATGCTGTGATCACTTTCCTGCAACGGATGCAAGGTGCCGTCGCCGAACCCTAGAGCCGAGTTTCGAGGTGGCCACGGGTAGGACCTCCGGCGGTAGCCTAGGGGGATGCACTTTTCGGCCTTTGAGTGGTACACGGAGCATGTTCTTGGTCTGCCGAAAGGCTCCACCTCTGTAGAACCAGAAGAGCAGAACAGTGACTACGAGTCCGGTGTAACGATTTTGGGCGATGCTCGTTGGCGGTTGCGAACCGCGCGTGTCACACCCACCAAACCAGGAGCTTTCGTTGCCGTATGGCAGCGGTCCGAGTCCGGCACTACTGAACCATTCCCAAAAGAAGATTACACAGCAGGACTCGCAGTCTTTGTGGTGGATGTTCAACGCCGCGGCGCTTTTTGGTTCACTACTGAACACCTGCGGGACCTCGGCATCACGCGATCCGAAAGGGACTCGGGGAAGCGTGGCTTCCGCCTATATCCTCCGTGGTGCTCCGACCTCAACCCACAGGCCCTCCGAACCCAAGCTGCGCAGGCGTCTGCGTTTGTAGAGTTTTCGAGGGATTGAGTATGCGGGTGGGGCCTTCCTCCTGCCCTGGAACGATGGGTCGGTGAACGTCATTCGCCGTAGGTTTCCGCGATCTGCCATCGGCCTCTCGGCTGACCATAGTGGCCTGGATGCCGAAGGCGCTCAGGATGGGGTGAGTCGTGGACTCGTCGACAATGAGCTCGGCGTGAACATTACTTCGTAGGCCCTCGATGTCGTGGACCAATGCCTGCCAGGTAGTGCTCGGGTCGAACCCGTCGAACGCGAGCCCGGCATGTTGGGTGAGCGTCACGACACGCAAGCGGTCTACCCGGTACATGCGCATCCTGTTCTGGTCCGCGATGTCCTTACCGGCAAGGACCGGTGCAGCAACCACTTACCAGGAGTCGCCTTTGCTTGCGACAATCAGAGGAACCAACTCGCGGGCGTCGCGGTCACGGTAGTGGAACTGGACCTGTCGCTCAGTGACAATCGCGCGCTGGAGGACGGCGACGTCGCCCGGTGCCTTGCCGTCGTCGGGACGTCCCCAAGGGGCTCCGGTCACGGTGGATTCCGCTATCCGTCCGCGCACCCGCAAGCAACCGCCATCCGCCACTGCGCCCCCGCACCGGATACACCGGGACCCCCGCCATGCAAAGCGCCGCCAGATCGCGACGCGCCGTTGGGACCGACACTTCCAAAGCGCTCGCCAATTCGGCAGCCGTCACTTGCGGTCGGGACTGCAGAACCAGTAATGCATGAATCAGTCGATCTGCCGCATAGCGCAAGTCTCCTCAGCAAAGTGAACTCGCCCTCATGCACAGCGCCTATCGTCCCGTCTTGTCAAAGCCGGGCGGTGCGCTCGTGTCCATCCACGTCGACAATATGTATACCGCCACCAAACGGATGATCGAGCTCCGTGCGGACGAATTCGATCCCGTCACGGAGAGGGGAGAAGGTTGGTGGTCGGCATCGCTTGTCGATCCGTTCGGGAATCTCATTGGCCTCATCCAGAGCCCCCATTGGGCAGGATAACATCTGGGATAGCATGCAACTCATGAGGCCTTCTTCGGCAGATGCCACCCGCCAGACCGTGAATAGATTTGGTCTCATCGCTCGACATCCCATCAAAAGCTTCTTCGTCATCGCGTTCGCGCTCTCATGGATCGCGTGGAGCCCGTGGTGGCTGGGACAGGATGGTCTGGGGTTGCTTCCGATACCAGGGTCCATTCAGATAGTGGCTCTGGTGAATCCGCTTGGAATTCTCGGCCCGGCCGCTGCCGCTCTTATCGTCATTCGTGCCACGGACGGACGCGCAGGCGTTCAACGCTTTTGGGCGGAAGTAACCAACTTGCGGCTTGGACTCAGGTGGTGGGGCATAGCCCTCATTGGGGTCCCGGCACTGTTGCTCGTCGGGGTCGTGCTGTTGCCAGGCACGCTGGGTTCATTCACAACCGAGGGCCTGGCCAGCGTTCTGATGATCTACCCGGTTCAACTCCTTGGCATCGTGTTTTTGGGCGGAGGCCTGGAGGAAATTGGCTGGCGCGGATTTGCTCAGCCGAGACTTCAAAAGAAGTGTTCACCGCTGGTCGCAGCACTCCTGATCGGCGTCGTCTGGGCCGCGTGGCATGCACCATTGTTTCTGACCCAAATCTGGGACACGCCTCGAAGCAATCTTTTACAGGTGCTCCTTTACGTGCTGGTTGTCATGGGACTTTCGGTAGTCATGGCATGGATTCGCAATGGCAGTCGCAGCACTCTTGCTGCGGTTGTGGCTCATGCGTCTGTGAACGGCTCGTTGGGGGTATTGGTCATCGCTTTTCCTGGTTCCCTGGTCGAGACTACAAACTGGTGGGGGCTCGGCATCTTACTGGCCGCTGTGGCGGTTGCCTTGGTGACGCGAGGCCGTCTCGGGATACTCAGCGGAACGGTTGAGGCATATAAGCCCGCACGGTGATGCAATAGCGTCATTCACGCTTTTCTCGGGCCACCTAGGATGAATGACTTCAGACAGACGGAATGCGGCACCCAAGCGTTGCCAATGTTCACTATTAATGTTCTAGTAATACTATGTCTAGGGTTCAGGCGCAGCAGGACGCGCAGCTAGTTCGCGCGGCCTTGCCGCTACTGACACTCACACTCATCGCAGAAGAAGAATCGTACGGCTACCAACTCATCGAGCGACTGACTGATTTGGGCCTCGAAGTAACTACTGGCCTGATATACCCGGTACTGAGTCGCCTCGAGCGCGATGGGCTCGTTGCCACACGGAAGATCGCATCCAACAATGGTCCACCCAGGAAATACTTCGCGCTCACAAGGGCCGGTCAAGCGGCAAAAACATCTGCCAAAGATCAGTGGCGCGTTGTGTCCGCGGCTGTGCAGGACGTTATCGAGAAAGAGAGCTTCAGCAATGACTGACAACATCTTGCAATCGGCAGAATCGCCGAAGCGTTCCTTCCTCGACAGACTGCGCATCGAAACATTTCTCACCCGCCTCGAGTGGCACCTCGAAGGAGCTGTGACTGGGAAAGTACGCCGAGCAACTGCTCGGGAGCTGCGCGAAGCGCTGACGAGCGACCCTCGGGGTACGGCTACCGCCATCGAGGACCTTGGGCCCCCGCGTGTGCTCGCCCATCAGTATTCTGAACAGGGATCCCGTCGGCCCCTCTGGTCGATAGGCATTGTCGCTGCGGGGCTAACACTGCTCGTCTACTGGACCGCGTTCTTGTCATTCGTGTTCGGTATGCTCGCCGTCGTCGATTCGGGGGCGTCGGGAGAAGCGTACGCCACATTCTTCTTCGTCGATGTCACTGCGTATTCCACCGCTGACACCTTCGGCATCTGGTGGGCCGGCGGCTGGGCATGGATAATCGTCCCCTTCGTGCTGTGCGTCATCAGCTTTCTACTGGCAGCACGGTCCTGGCGAATCGCCACAGCTCGTCGTTCATCTGTGTGAATTAAGGCGAGATTAAGTTCGATGGTTCTCTGTAGTGTTCACTCACATGACGACTTCTCTGCTTCTGATCTCAGGTGCCGGGCTCCATGGCCCAGCTTCCGGGGCTGGAACCGTGAGCGCCTATGCCCAGGCGGCTCTGGACGATGCACCTGACGGGGAGATCACCGTCGCGGTTGCGCTGGCCTCGGATCGTGGATTTCTCCAGGGACATCGCCCCATGCTGACAGACCCTGGGGCCATATGCTCACTGATCCAGGACTCCTTAACATGAGGACCACTACCGAAATTGAGGCCTTCTACGACGGCGGGAAGAAGGCAGGCGCACTCATCAGGCAGTTCTCTGCGAATCTCCTCCAGACAACTATCGTCTTCGAAATTGATGGTGGTCCAATTATTCACGCGTTCCAACAGACCCGATTCGGACTCGATGTGTTCGACTGGAGCGAGTACAAGTACGTCGATCATCTCGAGGGCTCCGACGTCGAAGTCAAGGCCTCAGCCGAGCCCCTGCTCCGCGATTCGACGGCAAAGCCGGTCCCGAGCTACGCAGCCCATCTGGTGCTGAAGGAGTTTCTAGCGACCAATGAGCCTCAGCGAAAGTTTAAACAGTTCGACGAGGGTAGCCCGTTGTCGATTTCCCCCGCTGTCTTTGTCCGACAGGGGATAGAGGACGTCGAGACGCCGTGGGGCAATCGGGAGGCTCTAAAAGTGATCTCGGAAGTGGATGGCCGGCTCGGGAACACCTTTTGGTGTGCGAATGAATCGGTGGTGAAATCCGACTGGCAAGGCGCGACGTCCTACGCCACGAACGACGTCGATTTCGTGCTGAGGGATCTGAATGCCGAAGTCCAGACCGTCATCTCGGAGGTGTTGGAGTCAGGGCGTGTTGGAGAGCGCTAGGCTGACGCGGGAGTTTCCGGACGCGCTCCCTCGTCGATGGTGAAGTCGAAGAGAACTTTCGGCTCGCCGCGAAGGAACCGTGCGGCTCCCGGCCGACCTTCAACATATACGAGTAGCCACGGGCGTCCGCCCCAGGATCTCCGCGATCGTAGCGAAGTCGAATCCGAAGCTGTCGTGCAGAACGAACGCGACCCGTTCGGTAGGGCTCAGCCGGTCCAGCAAGACGTGAAGGGCTACACCCACCGTTTCGGCGAGAGCTAGGTCCTCAGCCGGATCAGGCGTCATCGCACCCACCTCGACGTCGGATTCGGGCAAGGGAATCCGTGCCCGCAGGCGGTCCAAGCACAGCCGCGTGGTCGCCGTCGTCAACCAACCAGGAAGGTTGTAAATTTCGGTTTTGGCTGCATCCATCCGCAGCCAAGCGTTCTGGACAACGTCTTCGGCTTCATCTAAGTCAGAGATGGACCAACTTAGTCTTCGGGTAGTTCCGCGAACGTCTTTTTCGTGTTCGTGTACCATGCCATCGATTGCTTCGGGTGTTTCCAGCGGCCTTTCATGTCCAAGCGCGCTTGCTCATGCGCGGCGTCACCATCTTTAACCGCCTGCTTGAGATGGCTGTCTTGGCTCTTGATGACTTGATCGGCGGTTTCTGCGTGGAACTCGGCATCACACGGGCCTCCTAGCTGACGGCATGTCATGGTTTTCATCGTATTTGTTCCTTCTCGTTAGTCGTATAGCCCTGCTAGCTGAATCTCGTATCTATTTGACGATTCGGCTAAGGCAAGTGTGACCATCTGGGCGTCAGTGGTCTACACATTCCCGGAGTCGACGCCGGTTGTCGTCACTCTCGCCAGACGCTGGTGCCGAACAGATGATCTGGCTGCCCCTCAGTGGAGGCTCGAAATTGGTTTAGATGCGGTCGCCTTGACCCGGCTCTTTTTCCAAGGGCTAGCAGCCAGGCTAGGCAGGCGAAGATCGGCCAGAAGCCAATGGTGAAAAGTAATGCGGGTCCCAATTGGGCTCTTATGTAGAAGAACCAAGCCATGATGCGACGCGAACTGGGCATGGAATGTCTATAGTCCTCTGCTCTCGTTCAAGTTGCGGATATGGACGTCGTCGCAGTTCCTTGGAAGTGGAAACTGCGGACTGAGCTGGCTGGGCTCGGTCGGGTTTGGAATGTCCGGAACCGTCGTTAGGAGGGTCCTTCGGTGCCGGGTTGCCGGTCAGTACCCTGCCATTTCTGTTTCCAACACCGGGGTCGTCATCTCTGACGTTCCGAGGGGGATGACGTGGGGCCGTCCTTGGGTTGGTTCGGTCACGACATGAGCATTCAGACCGAAGATTTCCTTGAGCCGTTGGACCGTGACGACGTCGTGTGGGGTTCCTGCTGCCACGATGGCGCCGTCATTCATGGCAACGATGTGGTCTGAATATCGGGCGGCGAGGGAAATGTCGTGAAGGACCATAACGACGGTGCGGCGGTGTATGTGGTTGAGTCGTTGCACCAGTTCCAAGACGTCCACCTGATGGGCCAGGTCGAGGTAGGTGGTGGGCTCATCGAGCAGGATTATGTCAGTTTCCTGGGCCAGTGTCATGGAGATCCACGCGCGTTGCTGCTGGCCGCCGGAGAGGTCATCAAGCGGGGTGTCGGCGAGGTCTAAAGTGTTGGTGGCTTGTAGGGCGTCCGTGATGGCAAGGTGGTCCGGGACGGAGAACTGTTGGTACCACTTTTGCCGTGGGTGCCGACCCCTGGAGACCAGATCAGCGACGGTGAGCCCGGACGGCGCCGTAGGTGCCTGCGGCAGGACGCTGATCTGGGTTGCGATGTGGCGGGTGGATTGGGTGGTCAACGGTAATCCGTCGAGTATCACCCGCCCTGCCCGAGGAGTGAGTAGCCGGCCAAGGCCGCGTAGCAGCGTGGACTTGCCGCACCCGTTCGGTCCGATGATGGAGGTGATCTTCCCATCGGGTATGGCCAGGGAAAGGTTCTGGATAATATCCGCCCCATCATAGCCAAGGCTAAGGCTTTCTGCCCTCAACCGGGCCTCCACTGGACGGCGGGTATCGGTGTGCGTCACGGGGATCGCAGTGGTCGGGGGTTTCATGTGAGTCTCCGCTGGGATTTGAGGACCAGATAAATCAAGAATGGTGCGCCGATGATGGCAGTGGCCACGCCGGCAGGCAGCGGGGTGTTTAGGGCGTTGGCTGAAACGATGTCTGCTACCAGTACAAAGACGGCTCCGGTTAGGGCGGAAACAACGATGGGAGGTACGACGGATCCGGCCAGAAGTCGGGCAATCTGGGGGCTGGCTAAGGCAACAAATGCCAAGGGGCCCGCGACGACGGTAGCGGTGGAGGCCAGCAGCACAGCGATGCTTAGCGCAACGAGTCGCACGACGCCGACGCGGGCCCCGAGCCCGATGGCGGTGTCTTCGCCTAGGCTGGTCAACAGCAGCCATTTACCGCACAGGACAGCGGCGGCGAGAAGGGCGACGGCCATGACTGCCATGGGCTGTACCAAGGACCAGTCTTTGCCGTTGAGTGAGCCCATGATCCAGGTCAAAGCCTGGGCGGCGCTGGTGACGTCGCCCAAGGTGAGGATCCAGGTGGTGATACTGGCGGCGAAGCCAGAGATTCCCAGGCCCACCAGGACCAGGCGGAAGCTGTCGATGCCGTTCCGGTACGCGAGCAGGTAAACCGCTGTACCGCTGATGAGTCCCGCGGCGAACGCCGCGGCAGGCATTCCTACCGTTGCGGCCGCACCGCTCAGGCCTGCGTAGCCACCGCCGCCGATGACCAGCACCGCCACAGCCCCCAATGACGCACCAGAGGTCACCCCGAGTACATCCGGGCTGGCGAGCGGATTGCGTGCCACGGTTTGGGTCATGGCTCCGGCCGCGCCCAGGCAGGTGCCGACGATGACCGCGGCCACTGTCCTGGGGGCCCTGAACTCGGTGACCGCCAGATAGGTCCGGGAATCGGTGGTATCTCCTAGCAGGGCGCGCAATACTTCCAGATAAGCGATGGCAGTTCCACCAAAGGCAATATGGAGGGCGCTGAAACCGGCCACGGCCAGCATTAGCACTCCTGTCACTGCCAGTGCGCGCGGGTCCACCCGTAGGGAGACCGACCCGGCACGCAAGACGCGGATGGAACGAAACGGCTGTTCCTGACGGAGCGCAGAATCGGTGGTCATAACGTCACCAGCCTGCGGCTCCGTGCAAGGTAGACGAAGAACGGTGCACCAATGACGGCAAGTACCACGCCCACGGAAAGCTCTCCAGGCCGGGCAATGACTCGGCCAGCGGTGTCAGCGAGCAACAGCAAAGCGGCCCCTGCCACGGGGGAGACCATGATCAGCCAACGGTAGTCAGCACCGACCAGTGCCCGCGCAAGATGCGGGACCAGCAACCCCGCGAAAGCAATCGGTCCGGCCATCGTGACAGCGGAACCGGCCAGCAAGGTAATCGCCGCGATGCCCGTAGCGCGGGCAGTAAGCACGGAAATTCCCAACGACGTAGCCGTGTCCTCGCCGAGGGCCAACGCGTTCAGTGCCCCGGTGTTGAGAACAGCCAGAATGAGACCGGCGATAATGAACGGCCAGATGACCGGCAATGCTTCACTGCGTCCAGCCAGGGAGCCGACCTGCCAAAAACGCAGGGTATCCAGCGCCGCGTCGTTAAGCAGCACGATCCCGGACACCACTCCCGAGCACAGTGCCGTCACCGCGGCACCGGCCAGCACGAGGGTGACCGGAGTGGCTCCATGCCGGGCCGAGGAGCCGATCAGAAACACCGTAATACTGGCCAGCAGCGCTCCGGCGAAAGCCAACATCGCCTGTGCCAGAGGCGAAACCTGACCGGCAACCGCAATGGTTGCCACGATGGCGAGGCCAGCACCCTGATTGATGCCCAACAACCCCGGGTCGGCGATGGGGTTGCGAGTGTGTCCCTGAACGAGAGTCCCAGCCAGCCCCAGGCAGACACCGGCGACGGCGGCCATGAGCGTGCGCGGCCAGCGCAGCTCGCGAATTGTGACATCCATGGTCGTACCCGTTGGCCCAAAAACAGCGTGCCACGCCTCCGCCACCGAGGACGGCTGACCACCAATGCAAAGACTTAGAACCACTGTCGCCAGCAGGACCAGCAAGGCGAAAAGCAGGGATGTTGCCGGGGGTAGGCGCACGGCTTGTTGTGTACGACCTTCCCCGGGTTTCCTTTCCGGTGGCGGGGCTACATCCGCGGCGAGGACAGAACCAGAGCCCATGACCTTCATCGATACCCCCTTTGCTAAATACGTCAGACGCTTATGTTGTATTTCATGACTTCTGCTACAGTACACGATAGGTAAGGCATACCTAACCTATTGTGCGCACTGACGCGCCTGGACCCATTGAAAGCAGTTCTCGTGAAAATTCATATCCTCAAGCCACTCTGGGCAGTCGCGGCAAGCGCCGCACTGCTGGGCACCGCTGCGTGCGGCGCTCCCGCAGCCACCAGCGATGAAACCTTTGCCCCTTCAGCCTCCGCTGAGGCTGGGACCTATCCGCTGACGATGGAACACAGCATGGGTTCCACCACCATAGAGGAACGGCCGCAGCGGGTTGTCGCATTGGACTCGAGCTACATTGATGCCGCGTTGCTGCTTGAGGCGGACCTGGTCGGATACGTTCAGTACCGTCAGGACCCGGAGGATCCTTTCGCCCCGTACCTCGGGGAGGTTGATGAAGCAACCAAAGATTCCGTGAATGTGGGCACCCTCGCAGAACCTAACCTAGAACAGATTCTGGAACTGGAACCCGATCTGATTGTTTCGGCGAAAGTCCGCCATGAAGCCCTCTACCCACAGCTGTCGAAAATCGCACCCACGATTTTCTCCGAGAGCACCGGCCCCACGTGGAAGGAAAACATCGTCTTCCTAGGCGAAGCCCTGGACAAAAAGGAAAAGGCCGAGGAATTGGTCACTGCCTATGAGCAACGGGCTAAGGCGGTCGGAGAGGAAATTTTGGCCACCAAGCCCGATGCCACCTACTCGCTGATTCGCTTCGCCGGTGAAGATACTGCGCGCCTTTACTCTTCCGATTCCTTCATCGGAGAAATCATGACTGATATGGGCATCCCGCGTCCTGAAGACGCACCGGATACTACGGAATCGATTTTCGTTGCGCTCTCCGCTGAGCAAATTTTGAAAGGCGATGCCGGACTGATTATGGTCAGCGCTTTCACCCCCGAAGGCCCCGAAGGCGACGCTGCCCGCGCCCAACAGGAGAAGTTCGAATCGAATCCTTTGTGGGAGCGTCTTGAGGGAGACGTCCTGCCGGTCGATGATGCGACGTTCCTCTCGTCTGTCAGTATCCAGGGAGCCCACGCTGTCGTGACCGACCTTGCCAACCACTACGGCGTGGATCCCCGCCTGCCGTAGACACAACCGGAGGCGGCAGCGTCATTCGGAAACCACAACATCCTGTGGCTGCTGTCTTCGCAATATAGTCATCATCAGGAGCGGCAGCACTCGCCGGAGACACGCAAGGGTTGCTGAGTGCCGACAAGGAACTTGGCCCGGTCCTGTCCACGGCAGTGGCCGACGGTACGATCCAGAACCTCGGCCAGACTGGCCTGCACATCCGCATCAACAATTGCATGCGCAAAGACTCTGTATACGAGCTCTCCGGCGTCGTCCTCGAACCACACCTACAGAACGTCGTGGCCGACTCGGCCAGGACGGCATGCCGCTGCAGATCCTTGCCGCACGCCATGGCCTGGAGGTGAGGGAGATCAATTGGGGCAACGTCATGGGCGTGGACTACGCGGATTTGGGCCGGGTGTTCGACTGGGACGAGTACGCGCGGCTCCTTGCGCCCTTGGCTGAGGCATACATATCCCTGACCATAACCAGCCCCTCGCCGTCGTGCCCCGCCACGGGTGGGGGCGGCCCCGGTCGCGGCTGGCCGAAACCGGGACAGAGGTGACCTTCGTCGGTAAGCTGGCGCCTACGCGTACAACTTCAGGCACCGCGACTTTCTTATGCATCCCGCGCCCGCGGTGGTGCACCTGGAACGAACCTTCTGAAGCGACACACCAGAGTCGACTCAGGGCAAGCGCGCCACGCTGCCACCGGGGCCAACTCACAAATCAGCACAACCTTAGCGCCCGATATTCCAGTAGTTTACAAGCGACCATTACACATTCCCGGAGTCGACGCCGACCTTCACCCAGAATGTAAGTTCCGCATTTTCCTCAATTCTCTGGCGCGGAACGGACATCCAGGAGCGACCCATCGGCCGGTCCTTACCCATGACGGCTGGCATGGCTCCGCGCTGGAGGAAATTCTCGTAGTCGGCGGGCTGGACGCGCACGAGGAGGTCGCCGTCGCCGCCTGCTGCGACCGCCATCCTGTCGTTCACCATGAATGACAGACCGCCGAACATGCGTACCGCGCGGACGTCTCGGTGGTGGGCCAAGGTGTCTCGTACGCGTTGCGCAAGGGCGTCCTGTTCACTCGCCGCCGGGGTGGTCATAGCCGGCCTTTGGCGATGTAGTCCTGCCCGTAGTCGAAGGCCACTGACGTCGAAATAGTTTCGGTCATGGTTCGCTCCTCTTGTCGTTTTTACTATGGAATATGGAGTGAACGCTAGAAGTTGTCAAGGGGTGCGCGTGAAGTCATACGGCCACTTGTGCTCTGTTGTGCGAACACTTTGCGTCGGCCAGTTCGTGCTTCCTCCCGCGGCGGGCTCGGTGTACCGGCTATCTGAACGAGAACTAGGTTTAGAGGGTGGCTTCCGGGAGCTTTCGAAGTGGGGTGCGCCAACATCCGATCGCTTGGTCGACGGGGGAGCATCTCGCGTCGCCGATGGTCAATTGGGACATGCCAACCAGCGGGGTGTTTTCGGTAGGGGTTGGTCTTACGGGACGCCCCTTCCGGGACGCGATAGGTGAAATCCCGCAAATAACTACTGCCGCTCCGTCGGTATGTGGCGCGAGGATACTCCAAAAAACGTGGTGCGGTAACTGGAGCACTTGCTCAGTAGATTGCATCACTAACTAGATGGTGTCATGATCTAGTTATGGAGATTTCACAGTGGCCATCTGAGTGGCTTAGGGGTGTCCTTGCCGCAGCGGTCCTGTCCATCGTCAACGACGAAGAAACCTATGGTTATCTCATCGGTCAGCGACTAGCTGAGGGCGGCCTCGGAGTTGTTAAGGGTGGAA
>JBBPYK010000128.1:0-13278 GCA_038199985.1 Actinomycetales bacterium
ATCGCCGATGAACTCAACGACCGGCCACGCGCCACGCTGGGTTACCTCACACCACGAGAAGTCTTCACCAAACTACTCAACGACAATGTTGCTTCCACCAGTTGACACCAAGCTGATCTAGCCCACTTTGAAGGGCTGTGCATCTGCGTCAGCTTAGGGTACAGGCCAGCCGGACGTCAGGAGACAGCTTGAATTCTCGTCAGGCTGAGGTTGGTTTGCTGGATTCTGACGCCTCCGCCGGCCCCAGTCATAGAGCCAAATCTGACAGGTTGACCGAAGTGCTGTTATCGGCGTTGGCTTGGCCTTGGAAACTGCGGAAGACGCTGACTCATGATTGTTTCGTTAGTGACTTGCACCAACTTCTCTGGACCTGACCATTCGACGAATGGTCAAACTTGAAGCATTCGTCCAGAGCGTCGATGTCACTCATGACCCCGATCAAGAGAAGAGGAGTAAAGCTAGTCGTCGATCCAGTTGCATAATGACTCGTGAAATTTCCGATAATAGCCGGTACTCGTATTTTTTCAAAGTCGTCGACTTGGGTTGCATCGAGTACAAGATTCCCAGCCTTCCTATGCAGATCAATCGCCGCAAGTATCGCTTCTAAGGCGTTGGCAACCATTTTTTGCGTATCCTTAATTACGAAATCAATAGGAACCGGTATGCGGAGCTTAGTTATCAAGCGGAGAAGCTTGAACTCCAGATATTGCCTAATCAGAGGTTCGGCCACGTCGGTCTGGCCCGCGTGAAGGAATGACAGGATGCTGGCCCGCAAACGGTCTGCGCTTTGACTCGTAGGACTGACTGCACCTGTCGGTGGCCATCCCTGCAGCTTTTGGTGATGCCAGTTGCTGTTATTACCTAATGTATCGAAGTACTTTTCCAACAATCCATCATGGCTGAGGATGATGAACTGTATGCCATTCTGGCTACCAACGTACTGGAGCGTAGTGCGGATTTGCTCCATCAGTTGCCATTGGTGGCCTGAATCAAAACTGGACGTAATGTCGTCTAGAACGATGAATCGAGCGGAACCATTGTCTTGGGCAGCCGCCGCGAGGAAGATCGAAATTGCAAGGGCGTTCGAGTAGCTTTCTGAAAGTAATGCTTGCGCAGATACGCCGGAGAGGCCGTGGAAGTCTTCGAGGTTTATGTGCAGGTCTTGTCTGCTGGTCCCGCGAGTTAGTTTGGGGATTATATTTCCAGCCCGCATTATTGAATCGAACAGCCGCTTATGTTCTGCCTCAACTGACTGGAGCGTGAAAGTTGCCATGTCACTTTCAGCTGAAGCGAAAGTATCGTTGACTTCTCCCAAAAAACTTCGCCACCGCGCGTATAGGTCGGATCTAGCTTGCAGTGACCTTATCCGTTCGCGACTCGATGCGATATTTTTCAGGGACTTCTGGATCTGTCGTCCGTTGTCGACCTGGGCCATAAGCTGCACCATGGAAGGCGGGAGCTTTGACTCGAGTTCAGTACGTCGCGCGGTTTTCGTTGTAACGGTGTTGGTTAATTCTTTCTCCAGAAATTCTAGGTGCGGAGCGATTCTTTCGATCAGGTGGATAGAAAAAGACCCATCGCGGCACGCAGATCGAACGGATGCGTCTAGTTGGCGCTCTGCTACACGCGGAATTAAGTAAAGCGATTCGAGTGCTCGGATACGAGCCGAGGTTCTAGAATTTTCATAGAGGTTCTTTATCTCAGCGTCTTTGGCTATGACGTGTTTCAGCTGCGCTAATTGATCCTTCACGGCCGCGGCAAGGCTTGAGTCCAGCTCGCTATTACAAAGCGGACAGGTCTGATCATGTTCCCACTCGGGAGAATCTAAGAGATCCTGAGCGTCACTGAAGAGTCGTCTATGGAGCAATCCGAGGGTGGTTTTGGCCATCCTGTCGCGATCTTCTACCAGGTCTTGCAGACGTTTGAGCTCCCCGCTAACCTCACCTGTGTTAGGCGCATCGATTTCCTTGATAGCGGTTAGCCAACGATTCAGTTCAGATAGTTCGCTTCGAAGCTGACCACCTTCAGCTTCTACGAGGATGTCCTTGATTCCGTCGAAGGAAATATCGTGGAGGCTGTGCGAATCCACGTGCGGGCGTATGAGTTCTATTTTCGAGAGAGCACCCACAGCCTGTTGGGCAATTTCCGTTAGGCGGAAACTCGTTGGCGGCATGCTGCCAACGAGCGCTTCAAATGGACCAGAGATCGATGTCAACTCTAGGGCTACCGATTTTTCCAGGGTCTCCAGTGAGGCGGAGAGTTCTTTCGTGCCGAATTCTGCGTTGAACGATCGTGTGTCGCTGGCAGCTTGCAGCATCTGTCTTAGATTTGAGTATTTTGCCAGCCCCACTAGGGACGAGAACGACCGTCCTCTGTTCAAGGGTGAGTCGACCATGAAGCGCGAGAAGGTTTGGTAGTCTACCAAAGCAAAATCTTTGTCGAGGGTTTGTAGAAATGCTTCAGGGTCAGCCAACCCGTTGGAACTGTTTACCTTTCGATTTCCGTTTTCGTCACGGACGACCGTGATTTCTACCTCGGTGCTCCCTTGGATATCCTCCTCGAAGGAAAGTTTGATCGTTGCAGTCTGTTTGGAATGGAATCTGTTGTTTATGTAACTGTGAGGCTTGTCCTGGGCAGGCAGCGCGTCCAATTTGGGAATCGTTCCGCGGATCGCGTAGCTAAGCGCCTCGAAAATGGAACTCTTTCCGCTGCCGTTGGCGGCGAAAAGGGAGTTGACGGAGTCACTCTTGAACTTAAGCTCTAAAGGTGCACCTTCATTGTTGATACCTCTGAATCCTTCAATTTGTAATTTTGTGAGAAAGTATCGACCCGTCACTCGGCGTCCTTTGAAAGGATCTTGTCTAGGTCTGCCTTGCCCAGATCGTGGAACATGGCTCGTGCCGCTTTTCTCTCGGCGTCGGAACTCGGGGTCATAAGGAGCGGCATGATTGATCTAAAAACCTTCGCCAACTGTGGGTCTGCAGCGTCCGCATTTTTGAGAATGAGTTCGAAGTTTTCGTCACGGCTTATTTTCGGGTCGAACGTTGCTTTTTCCACTTGGTCCCCTTTGTCGCGTACTCTGCCTGCAGTCTATCGATTGTCGCCACCGGATCAGTCCTTGGCGGCGCGTTGGACGATACGGTACACCGTGTTCCTAGCCACCTTGAACAGCTCGGCGATTTCGGCGATGGTGTGGTTTCCTGCCTTATGTAGGGAGACGAGGTGCGTTTCCTCGAGTTTGCTGAGTTTGGGTTGCTTGCCGCGGAGCCGCCTCTTGGACTTGGCGACCTGCATGCCTTCGCGGATTTTGGCGCGGATGAGGTCGGATTCGAATTCGGCGACCATGGCCAGGACGTTGAAGAGGAGCCGACCGACGGGGTTCGGCGGGGTCATGAACGTTCCCGCCGATGCTGAGCTTGATGTTGCGCTTGGTGAGGTCTTCAAGAATATCGCGGGCGTCGGGCAGGGACCTGGCAAGCCGGTCGAGCTTGGGGACGACAAAGGTGTCGCCGGCCCTGCATGCCGCGAGGGCTTTCCCGAGCCCGGCCGTTCACGTGTGGTGCCGGTCAGTTCGTGGTCAACGTAGGTCAGATCTGCCGGCACACCGAGGGCCGTCGGAGCATTGCGCCAGGCAGTCAGATCCTGTCCGTGGGTTGAGACGGGCGCGTTATGTAGACACTTTGGTCGTGTCTCATGGGTGCCCCAGCTAGCTTAGTCGGCAGCCGTTTTAAGTGCCTGTTGATTCCGGTACAGGGTAGCTCTGCTCCAGCCAACGAGCTTGGCGGCCTGGGCTGCGGTTTTACCTTCGCGCCGGGACTGGGCCACGATTGCCAGTTTCTCGGCGGTGATCGTTGGATCGCTGACCGGTCTTCCAAAGACGGTGCCGGAGGCTCGGGACGCGGCGATGCCAGCATTAACGCGCTCAACGATGAGCTCGCGTTCGTACTCGGCCAGGGTCGCGAGCATGTTCAACATCAACCGCCCGGATGTGGTGGATGGATCGATTCCATCGGAGATCGAACGGATGCTGATACCTTGTTCGCGCATGTCGTGCACTGTGGCCAGCACATCGAGCAACGACCGGCCGAGGCGGTCGATCCGCCACACCACCACCGTGTCGCCGTCCCTGGCGTATTTCAGCAGCTCCATCATGCCCGGCCTCTGTTTGGCATGACTGGAACCTGAGGTCACGTCGGAGAAAATCTCCTTCTCCGCTATTCCTGCAGCAAGCAGCGCGTTACGTTGGAGCTGATCATCCTGAGCTGTCGTGCTGATTCGCGTGTATCCCAGATATGCCATAGGGCAAGATTGCCTTATAAACCCTCAGCAACACCGCTGAGACACGCAATGCCGTGAGACGACTTTCCAAGACAAACAGAATTGGCGCAGCTCCGCGACGAAGAAGATGAAGTACGACGCGGAAAACTCTGTCTTGAAAAACAGTAGGTTTCTAAGACGCACCAGAACGGACAGGCGGTCCGTTCGGATGTCCCGCCTACAGCGAGTGCACCGGGCAGCAGCTCGGGCAGGTCCAATGGGACCGAGTCCGATAGGATGCGAGTAGGTGAAGGTAGTCCGCTCAGGACGGGGCGTAGGCACCTCAGTGGAGGACCGGCTTACGGACAGCGCCATCGGTTACTTGGAGCTCTCGAGAAATTCAGATGCAGTGTTCCTGGTCAGAGGAACCATTGCTGGCATTAGCTTGGCTGAGTGGGTAGAGGAGTTTGCCGGAAAGCTGCGACAGACGTCGGCCGACGATACAGTATTCCTCATGAAGGCACACCAGCTCGAAGGAACTGGCCGATGGTAGTCGCCGGCCGGAACGACGCCCCGAAGATTCCATTTCATTTCCGTGTAGGCCCCATCTACGTCGATATTTGGGCCCATGAGTTCACACACTGGGAGTCGAGTGAAGGCCAGAAGTACGCCATGCTCGCACTGGAGGAGTCTCTTCATAGCCTTCTCCGAAAGAGAGATGACATTCAAGCAGCTCGAGGAGTCTTCGGGCGAGTGAGCCGGTACTACCCCGAGGTATACCCGACGGAGCGTCAACAGGAGGCACTGTTGACCTCTACGCACGATTTCTTTAACACCTACTACTCCGCCGCCTCTGCGATGCTCTCTCTAATTCGCCGGCACACAAATATCTTTGGCGAAGCCCCAACGCATTCCATAGGTAAGTTCCTTAAGTGGTGGAAGCCCAGAGGCCTATTTATGGAAGAGGCTTATCCCATACTCGAGAAAGCTCGAGCATTCAGGGCCATTCTCGACCATAAGGAATCGCATCCCCCGTACTCATGGGACACAATTGACGAGAACGGTTTAGCTAAGATTATGCTCGTTGGCGCCCCTAATGCTAAAGGTGGGAGTCCTGATGGCGCATTGAAACACCCGAAGGGTTGGGCAATCATGGCTCCGGACGAGGATCTGGTTGTCTCTGCGCTAGCAGTCCAACTCAATGCCCTCATTGGCGGAATAGGAACGAAGAACGATACCTCGTCGGCTCTAAAGTGTTCTTGGCAGGCGAAACCACACCCTGACGACCTCGGACATGGTTATCCAGTTTTCGCTCACCGGGACGGAACTGTTGATGAGGTCTTCAAACGAGAAATCGTCACAGAAGTCACCCTGTCCCCCTACACCGCAGCGAAAGAGACTTGAGACTAGCCCCATGGGATCCACTGGCGCTGCGCCGCAGCATCACCGAGCACAGGCGGAAGACGGTCGTGGCCCGCACCGTTCGACTCCTAGCTCGCGGTGACGGAGTATTGCCGCTTTTGTCCTGGCTTACGCAGGAGGCGGACCGCCACTCTCTGAGCCGTTCCCTTGTCGTCACCCTCGTATTGCAAGAGTCCCAGTTTTACCACGGGGCCCGTGGAGGCGCGTTCTGGACCAATGCGTTTCTACTTGCCCGCCACTTACCCATTAGGCGCCTTCAGAACAAATCGCTAGGTATCACGAGTATCAAACCGATGTTGCTAGTCGAACTTTTGCGGGCCGGCCTTCTAGGCTCCGCAAGCATTGAGGAGCTGGCGGTGTGTGTTGCTCGCAACGACCAGTACGCAGTGCACGTTGCCTGCGTACAACTGCAGGCCTTGATCAAGCGGGGCGCGACGGATGAGGTTGCCTTCCTCGCATATGCCGCCTCTCAAGCAACGACATGCGCACTCCTGACCGCGCCGGAGCACGTGCTCGCCAACAGTGGTGCTTTCCGCGCGCGGCGACTGGACTACGATCGACTGCTGCCGCTTGCGCAGCGGCTACTTGCAGCTCGCGAAGATTGCCTCTCGCCAACCTCTAGGACTGATTCCTTACCGAAGCGCCGCAAGAGCCGCGTCCTGAAATGCGGTCATCATGCGTCGTGCCTCGACAACTTCTTCCGCTTGATCGCCGGCCTTCGTCGATAAGTTGAAGACGTACGGCGCTAGGTTATTCCCAAACTGGTTCTCAAGATCCATCGCGGAGTTGCGGACTCCTCCGCCGAACAGAAGTTCAACGTCTGCAAGGCTTTCCCGCAAGATGAACATCGCTTGTCGGACGGCTTCTTTCTGCGCTCCCATATCGCCGCCGTTTCGATCTGAACCAACTTCGTCGGACCTCCACAAGACCGCTCGTGCGGCACTAGTGACAGCGCGAGCCGCCTCATACTGTCTTTGTCGATGCCAGCGTTTGCGTTCTTGCCGGGCGGTGATAATGGGACCAAGCGCGACACCAGCAAGTACGCATAGAGGGGGCAGTAAAAGTTCAAAGATGCTCATTAAGTTCCGATCGATTCTTACTCAGACGTCCACAAGCTGTGCGTTGATCAGCGAGTCGGGAAATCGCCTTCGTGGTCGTTCTAGGTTCCAACCAACTGTTGCATGGCAAACCGGTGATCATTCACGGAGACGACTTTGCCTGCGAAGTCCGCCCTTCCGCAGCGATCTTGGCTCGCCGGGATAGGGACGAGTCGATCCGCGAAATCACAAACGGACTAGGTGTTTCCGTGGGGACCGTGCATGGCGTGCTGACGGAACGGAAAGCGGCTGAATTGGTTGAAGCCGAGTCATGAGCGACGAATTCGACGAGGTCGAGATCCCCGACCACATCAAGATCAACGTCTGGGACGAAGGGACCGGTTACCGCACGTGCGCAGACTGTGGCCAGGATTGCCCTCCGGAGCCGTTCGACGCTGGTGAGGACCAGGGGCTCAGGATGGCGTTCTCATGCCCGGAACACGGGGTCCACGCCGTCGTGGACCCGTTCGAGGGATCAAGGTAGCGCCAGCTACTCGGTCGGGCCCTCCTATTCGACGCCGCCGGACTCGGCCGCAGCGTCGAAGGTGCTGATGCGGCATCTGGGACAATTTTGTGGGTGTTGCTAGTTTCCAGTACCTTCACCACGAAGCGTCGGCGGGCCTTAGTCGTCTCGTCGTCGTGCCACCAGGCGTGAGCATCTCCCTCCCTGATCAGTTCGACCAGCGGATCGATGGAGATGGCGCGAGCGATCTCGGCGTCCTCGCAGCGAGATGCGCTGGGAGTGGAGCACGCGAATGTCCACGACGTCGGGCTTCCAAGCAGAGTGAGCACTGACTCCCTGCTCTTCCCATTGCCTTTTCCTGCTGGCGAGCTTATCTCGCTGCGGCTGACGGAGCAGGGTCTACCCGTAGGGACGTGGGATCAAAAGCTTTTCCAGGAAGTAAGCGAAGCGCACGCTAAAAGTTTTGAGCAACTAAGGCCAGCGCAGCCGGTAGACGCTGTGGAGCAGGCGCACACACTCCCTGGTCAGCAGAAAAAGCTTTTGCTGAGCGAAGCGAAGTGTGGTTCAAGCTCACGTATCGAAGAGGGACTGCTGAAGGTTTGGTTGACTCCTGACCTGTGAGGGTTAGCCTCGCGGGTGGAAGGATGTTCATCATGCCTAAAGCCTTTCCTGAAGAGTTCCGCCGCGACGTGATCGCGGTTGCCCGCAAGGGCGAAGTGCCACTGACCACGATCGCTAAGGACTTCGGGGTTTCCCCGGCGGCCCTGCACCGTTGGTTGAAGAAAGCCGATGAGGAAGACGACCCTAAAACCCGGGCGGCGAAGGAAGAATCGGCTGAGCTGCGGGAAGCGAAAAAGCGCATCAAGCTTCTCGAACAGGAAACGGAAGTCATGCGGCGGGCAGTCGCGTATTTGTCCAGGGACGTCAACCCAAAATGATGTTCCCGCTGGTCCTTGACCTTACCGCTGACGGTGTCCCCGTCGCGGTGACCTGCCGGGTATTGAACTTCTCCAAACAGGCCTTCTACAAATGGAAAGCCGATCCCATCTCAGCCCGGGACTGGGAGGAAGCGCACCTGATCAACGCCGCGATCGATGTTCACACCGATGACCCGGCCTTCGGGTACCGGTTCATTGCAGATGAGCTCAACGCCGCCGGTGCTCCGGCTGCCAGTGAGCGGCGGATCTGGCGGCTGTGCTCGACCAACGGGATCCTCTCGGTCATCCACCGTAAACGGATTGGAGGACGGCAGGCTGGCCCGCCGGTCCACGATGACCTGCTGCAACGGGATTTCAGCGCCGTGGCACAGAATACGAAGTGGGTCACGGACATCACGGAGCACCCCACCGGCGAAGGCAAGCCCTACCTCTGCGCCATCAAAGATCTGCATTCGAACCGCATCGTGGGCTATTCCATCGACGGGCGAATGAAGGCTTCCCTGGCCGTAGCCGCCCTAGCTCATGCCGTGGCGCTCAGGAGCCCTTCAGAGACCGTCGTGCACTCCGATCGGGGTAGCCAGTTCCGCTCCCGCAAGTTCGTCTCTGCACTGCACGCCAACGGGCTGAAAGGCTCGATAGGCAGAGTCGGCGCGTGCGGCGACAACGCAGCCATGGAATCTTTCTTCTCACTGCTGCAGAAGAACGTGCTGAACCGAAAACGATGGGAAACCCGGCAGGAACTACGGCTGGCCATCATCACCTGGATCGAACGAACCTACCACCGCCGGCGACGGCAGAAAGCCCTCGGTAAACTAACGCCGATCGAGTTTGAGACAATCAACAACATGGCGCTAGCCGCCTAAAAACTATCAACCACACGAGTCAACCAAAACGTGGGCAGTCCCATGAAGTGCTGCAGACGAAGCGCCCGCACATACGGCACATTCTGCGCCTCTGAGGGTTCACACTAGGACACCGGCCCGGTGAGCCGAGGACTCTCGATCAACACGACTCGCTTCAAAGTCTATTTTTCGTTTCTGATAGTTAGCAGAGCGGCGGCAACGCCGCGGGTCAGAACAAGCGGCACAGGATCAACCACGCTAAATTGCCCTACGCACCCGAAACGCCGATAACGTTCTAATGCGTCGACCACAGGACGGGAAGCCTGCCCGGAGGCTTCCCGTCCTGTGGCGTATGGGTGTTCTCCGTGCAACGCCTTCGGATAAGAGGCTACGAGCCCCGGACCCTTAAACTGACCCAATGGATCTCGACAGCGCTCTTGCCACCTTCGACAAAGTGGCCGTGAACCTCGACAAGCTGGAAAAAGTTTGGGAACGAGCACAGCACCACTTCTCCTATGAGGCTCGGACTGGCTCCGCGCACGAATACACCAATCTCGCACTCAACTGGGAGGACCTACTTCCAGGGCTGCTCCCAATCGAGGGGTGGAAGATCACTACAGGGCTCCCAGACGTGGAAGAGTTCCGCCAAGTCATGATCGATGCCAAGGAAGCGGGAGTCTTTCCCCGCCATGCCATCGCTGAGTCCGTACAGCCAGGGGAAGACCTTGCGAAGTACCGCCACTTACTGGACCGCGCTAGACGGAGGGTAATCGCTGCGCGTCTGACCGAGCTGACTGAGCGGATTACAGCGGCAGTGGCAGCAGTCGTAGAAGGTCTCCCGGCGCCTGAAGAGTGGCTTGAAGCGCACTCTCCGAACCGACAACGGGTAGACACACCCCGAAACGATGAGATTCAGGAGCACCTTGCTGAGACAGAGCGACTACTTGGCCAAACCGTCGAGAGAACCGGGCGCTGGAGCGAGATGCGTCGGCACCTCAACTTCGGCCAGATTGGTGACTGGCATGATATCGCCTACTATGACTGGCCCTCGGTGCTCGCTGATATTGACGCCGCGAAAGTGGGTGAGTCCGATCCAATCCCCGTCCCCGACATCGATCTCGGGCGCATTGGTCAAGCTGATCTAACAGGACAAGCGACGACTGCCCTCTCCTGGCCTGTCCTCACGCCTGAAGACTTTGAACGACTCCTCTTTGACATCCTCCGCGACCTCGAGGGATACCAGAACGTGGAGTGGTTGACGCAGACAAATGCACCTGACCGTGGCCGTGATCTTTCACTACAACGAGTCACCCACGACTCAGCTGGCACCGTCCGCACTGAACGGGTGATTGTTCAAGCGAAGCACTACACCAGTAGGTCGGTGAGCCCAAGGGAAATCCATGACTCACTCACTGCCCTTCCGCTGTGGGAACCACCGCGGATCAACCTGCTCATCATCGCCACAAGCGGCCGATTCACTAGTGATGCCGTCGCTTTGGCCGAGAAACACAACGAAGACGGCAACCGGCCATACATAGAGCTGTGGCCAGACAGCCGCCTCGAAATGTTGTTAGCGCAACGCCCGAAACTCGTCATCACTCATCGGCTCCGCTAGTACCACTCGTCCGTGATCGAATACGATCCCTGCACAAATCAGAGTGTCGGACACCGTGAGGCTGAGGGTCGTTCGCCTCGACTTCCTAGGTTCATCCTAAGCTCAGTCGCTTCCGCCTGTTCGTGCTGATAACTATCTGGCGGTTGTCTACAGTTACGTGCCCATCAACGTTACAAGCGAGATGGAACGCCGCTGTTAGGTCTCAGCCGGCTCGCTGCGGGTAGATCCTCAATAGCCCGGGTGGTCGCGGTCTTTCCCGGACAAAGAAAACTCGGGAGGTATTCCACCCGCGGAAGTTTCCTCAATTTAGTACCGTCTACCTGAAATGGTTGCTGGTGAAAAGGCCTCCGCCCAACTGGATTAGCCGACTGATAATCTGTGCGGATGAACAATTCGCCTCAGCCCGTCACATGGGATCTGCTCAACTCTGTACCAAGCGTGGTGTACAACCGTCTGGTCGTCCAGTGGCCCCATCAGACCGACCGGGACTTAGCCTTTTTCTACTCTGAGTCCGCCAACCGGCTAGCATCCACGTTTTCGGGACGACCAAGAGATGACACCATCTTGCTTCCCTTCCTCATGCTTTACAGGCAAGCTTTCGAGCTTCAACTGAAGTCGTTCACCAAGTATCTGGCCGCAATGCGGAGAAAGCATCGCGAACCCAACAATCCCGATCTCAGTTCTGAGGCAGTCGCAACAAAGCTACGGAGCACGGCCATTGGCCACAAGCTAGAGCCCTTGCTGCAAGAGCTGCTCGGACATTACGCGGCGCTGCAGTTCAGTGAACCGTTTCCTACCGCGGTTGAGCAACTTCTCGTTCTCATGAACCAAGCGGATGAGCCCGGAACGTACTTTCGCTATTCGGGGAACCTTCCCGATCACCAAACCAACGTCGATTTTCCGGACCTCGTTGATCGATTCAAGGAGCAATTCAACATCCTGCAGGCCGTGGAGGATTGGGCGTACGACCAGTTCCAAGCTGTCCCTGACGACTGGCGTTTTTGAGCTGAAGCAACTCGACCTCTTTTAACACCGGTATCACCTGTTACGTTAAGCCGACAGGTCTATGTAGCATCTCGCAACATCGGACCAGTACCTCCGAACATCGACCAAAGTTTTAAGAGTCGGGTCAACGCACCAAAGGGACCGCTCGATGCGAAGCAGCCTACGCATTGGTCCAAATTCGATACACAGAGGAGTACGTCCTGATTTGGCTTGGCCTACATAGGGAGCGACCATTTCATAGAGTGATTTCTTGCTCGGGTGACCGCCACCCAGCCGCCACACACAGAGACACCCCCGCCTGCTATGTTGTAGGTCACGTCAACAATGGGGGCACTGATTGAGCGATCCGCACTGGTCTGCAACGCGCGATGCACTGGCAGAACTGGCCCGCATTGTCACGGAAGCCCAGGCCAAGAACCCGCTCGCGCCGGTGACCGTCATGGTCCCATCGCACGTCTCCGGACTGGACGTCACGCGCTACCTCGGCAGGACACTGAACAACGGGGCGGGAAGCGCCGCCATTCACGCCTACACGCTGCACGATCTCGCCACCGAACTCATCGCAGCGCACCCAGCAGTGCGGGGCCGTTCCCCGCTGCCGCCGACCATCAGACTCGGCGCGATCAGCAAAGCACTCACCGAACAACCCGGCATTTTCGCCCCGGTTGCAGACCAACCGGCCACCGCCCGGGCCATAGCGCGCACCGCCGTCGTGCTCGATTCCGTCCAGCCGGAGCCGCACGAAAAGCACCCCGGAACACAGCAACCCGCAGACACACTTCCCCAGCTGACGCAGGAAGTCCTCCGCCTCCACCGTGCAGCAGCGGATGCCCTGAACACCAACTGGTACACCCAGCACGAAGCCTTCACCGTCGCCGCCGAGAAGCTCCAGGAACCCGCGGTGAAGAAGCGGCTGGGAACGATAATCGGGTTCATGCTCGGCACCGAGCTCCAGCCCGACGCACTGATGTTCCGCAGCAGCCTCGACGCCGCGGGAATGCAGCACCTCACCGCCGCCGGAAGCATCACTGAGGCCACCACGGTCGTCACCGCATCCGATGCCGACGACGAAACCCGCGCCGTCGCCCGCCTGGTCGTGGAACAGCTCGACGCCGGAACGCCGGGTCACCGCATCGGCGTCTTCTACTCGGTAGCCCAGCCCTATAACGCGCTCCTCGTCCAGCGGCTCACCGAAGCGGGCGTCACGTTCGTGGGCCCTGCGCGGCGCACGCTCACCGATTCGCCGTTTGCGCGCGGGCTCCTCCAACTCCTCGCCCTGGACACAGCGGATCCGGACAAGCGCACCATTCTCAACATCCTGGCCGAAGGCACACTGGTCTGGCGTGACCACGAGCTGCCGGGCAGCGCCATCTGCGAACGGCTGCACTCCAACCCGCCCAGCGACGAAGAGAACGACGACGGGCCCACGCAACCCAGAGCCACGCCGACCCGATCCGCCCGGGACCGCGAAAACTTTGCCCAGTTCAACGCCTTCCTCACGGCCCTGACCTCCCACATCAAGCACGTCCAAACAGCACAGTCCTGGGCCGACGTCAGCACAGCCCTAACCACCCTCATTGACTTGTTTCTGGGACCCCGCTCAGCGCAGGAACTGCCCGAACGGGCAAGCGCCCGCGAG
>JBBPYK010000129.1:0-8990 GCA_038199985.1 Actinomycetales bacterium
AGCGTGGCTTCATCAAGGCCGAGGTGGTGTCCTTCGATGACCTGATGGACGCGGGGTCGATGGCTGAGGCGAAATCCCGCGGCAAGGTGCGGATTGAAGGCAAGGAATACGTGATGTCCGACGGCGATGTGGTGGAGTTTAGGTTTAACGTCTAATCAATCGTGAATCACTAATGAGCAGATCTAGTGAATTAACTCACCTTATTGAAAGATTACTTTCATGAAAATTTTCATTAGTTGGTCAGGTGCTTCGAGTAGGGAAGTTGCTGTTGCGTTGAGCAATTGGCTTCCCAAAGTTATACAGGGCGTCCAGCCCTTTGTTTCAGCAAAAGACATCGACAAAGGTACTAACTGGACCTATGAACTTACCAAGGAACTGCAGGACACTGACTTTGGGATAATTTGTCTTGCCCCAGATAATTTACTGTCGCCGTGGCTCAATTACGAAGCGGGGGCGATAACAAAGTCTGTCGAATCGCGCGTTGCTCCTGTGTTGTTCCATGTGTCTAAGGATGAAGTGCAGGCACCGCTGTCGCAACTTCAGCTTACGGAAATCGAACTTGAAGAGTTCGAGTTACTCATGGCGTCGGTGAATAAAGCTGCGGATAACCAGCTTAGTGGAGAGCAAGTGAAAGAAGCGGTGTCAGTCTGGTGGCCGTCGCTCGATAAAGCTATCAGCGAGATCGAAGTGCCCCCTAAAGAGGCGGGGAATAGTTCGACCCCAGCCATGCCATCCGAGCCGGTAAAACCAACTGCTGATATTGCGGAACTACTTGGTAATGTTTTAGGGCACGTCCGGCAATTTGATAGAAAATTGAATCGACTGGAGGCTTCAATTCTTGACTCTTCGGATTCTCGGCGGCGTTTACCGTCGAAGGGGGCAGCGAAACGATATTTGGAGTCCCGGATTCGCAAGATGGGCGGAGATATAAAATCAATCTCTATTGACGAGGATAAGTTCCAGGTAGTTTTGACCGAGACATTGCCGGAGTCAGACACCCTTAAATTGATAGAAACCGGACGAGAGGTGGCCGAGAAGGAATCACTTGAAATTTGGTTCTCCATGCCTGAGCGAACTTTGATAGTTAGTCCAACTGGCAAAGTATCCGAAATTCCGTTCTAGCGTTGCCGATATTCAGCATTGATCATGTATTCACCTGAACTAGTAGAACAAAGGACTACGAATCCTGTTCTTCGATGGCGGTGGAATCGATACCGTGTCGATTCTTCTGTACCTGTCAGCCATCCAGCCATCAATGCAATCGAGCAACCTGAATGGCTACTGATCCCCGGGGAATCTACTACGAGTGAAACTGGTTGCTCTTCACAGGGAATCTATCCGGCAGGCTCTCAGGCCAGGCCAGTTGGCCACATTGTAGACCTTACAATTAGGCTGAGGTCGTGTTGTTTGATGCCCGGAGCCAGTCACTCCCGAGGTTCTCATTCAAGAGACGGACTCTGGGTGCTATATGTCCGCCGATCCATGTACGGTTTATGTACGGTCTCGCGATGGTCGCGGCCAATAAGGAGGAGCGGATGTCAGCGTTGGCCAGCAAGAGCCGCCGGAAGTGCTTCAATTCGTATCACCACGTTGATGAGGCACAAGCCGAGCAGTTCGTCCAGACCTTCGACCACGACGGCGATTTACTCATCGCACGAGGCATGGGTGCGAGCCTGTCGGTAGACACTATAGACGGCGGCAACGGCGAATTCATCACTTCGATGATACGGGAAAAATACCTCCGCGACACGACCGTTACCATTGTCCTGGTAGGCAAGGAAAACTGGGGAAGCAAGTTCGTTGACTGGGAGATCGGCCCTTCGCTGCGCAATAACGCGACCGCTTCAGCCAGTGGGTTGTTGGCAATTACGCTGCCGTCTGCCGCCAGCTACGTCGGAAATCAACTGCCTGCACGTGTTGATGACAACGTGACCGGAGAAGACGGGTACGCCCGCTGGTGGAAGTACCCCACCACTACCGAAGGGTTGTCTAACAACATCGAGATCGCCTACTCGGCTCGTACGGTGAAGTCGGACCTGCGAAGTAACATCCGGCCGCTGCGCATGCGAAACGCCTGAAGGGTAAACGGTGGCTTTCACAGATGCAGACTTGCCTGGGGTCTGGAAAAACGCGGACGAGGATTCCCGACGTGGACAGACATGGACGTTGCGTCTTACTTGGCTAAAGGTCGGCGGGGGAGTGCTGGCCGCTTTCGGGGGTGCGCTGTCTTGGAGCGTCGGGCGCGTGGACGTCGCGTCCGGAATTGTTCTCGTCGGGTTCCTGATAGCGCTCGTCAGCGAACTGGTGTCGTGGGTGACGCAGCCTGAGCGCCTCTGGTATGAGGGGCGTGCAGTAGCGGAGTCTGCGAGGACGCTCACGTGGCGCTACGCAGTAGGGGCTGATCCGTTTCCAGTGAACATGTCACGAACCGAGGCCGCCAGAATGTTCCGTGAACGAATGTCGGCGATCGCGGATAAGGTAGCCGAGCGAATTGTGTTCGATGAAGGGCAGCCGGTTCTAACCGAGCAAATGGACGCTCTTCGAGCGGGACCTTTTGAGGAACGGCGGGCGGCCTACATCGAATCTCGGACTCGGGATCAACAAGCGTGGTATGCGAGGAAGGCTCGGGCGAATCGCCGCCACGCCACTGCTTGGAGGGCCATCCTCATCGTGGCCGAAGTCATTGCGGTTGTGCTTGCAGCAGGTAGTGTTTTCGGTGGTTGGTCAGTGGACTTCGCCGGTCTACTAGCGGCCCTCATTGCAGCCTGTACCGCGTGGGTGGCCGTCAAGCAGTTCTCCCCGCTTGCGTCTGCGTACTCGGTTGCGACGAAGGAATTGGGCATTCAGTCCTCCAGGCTGGCGGCCGTGGAAGAGGACGATTGGCAACTCGTTGCTGCCGACGCTGAGGAAGCGATCAGCCGGGAACACACCACGTGGATGGCTTCCCGAACGGGGCGTGCTGCTATTCCGCCCGGTTCGTAGAATTACGGATAGGAAGGGCGGTCAGCAGCTCAAATCCGATCATCTGTTCCCGCTTTAAGATCAGGGCCTCGCCCTTGAAGTGTTCCAGTAGATCCGGCCTCCCAGCATCGTGAGCCCGGTGGAACGCGGTGTGCATCGGGTCTCTGGAGACTCTGGTTCAACGCTGGGCTGATGAGCGTCGATGGATCTTACTTCGAGAGGTTGCTCGGTAACGAAACGTGGTGGAATTTAGATTTAATATATAGATTATTCGCCTGAATCGATAGAAATGCCGCCCTCCGTGAAAACGCATGAGGGCGGCATTTCTTGTAGGAGAATCGATGGCCATATGGTGCTCGAAGGTACATGCCCCGCTGTGACTACAAGAAGGATCCTGACCGATGGCCTATCCCACACTTGCGCTCCACCTGCTCATTTCCGCCCCGGGGGACGTTCCTACAGAGGACATGGCCGTAATCCGCAAGACGATTAGCCAGTGGAACCTCAATCTCGGCCGCGTCGTCGGCCTCACCGTCTTACCTGTCTCTTGGACCGAGCACGCTGTCGCCGAGTTCGGCGAACGACCTCAGGCCATCCTCAACCACCAGATCGTAGAGGAGGCTGATTTGGCCGTCGCCCTCTTCTACGATCGCTTAGGGACTCCGACGGGCGAGGCCGAATCGGGGACGGCCGAGGAGATCAAGGCTCTCGTTGAGGCCGAGAAGTCGGTGGCCGTACTGGTGAACTCCGCTCCACGCGCGCCTCTTAGCGGTCCGGCGCTGGACGAAAGGCAGCGACTTAATGCCTATTTGGAGGAGTTGCGCAAAACCGCACTCGTCTTCGAATACGCGCACGGGGGAGACCTAGTCGGGCACCTCAACAACTTCCTCAGCCGAGCGACAGCGCAGTTTCAGCAGTCCGTCGAGTCCTCGAAAAATGAGGAGCGGGAGGGTTCGGACCCCTCCGAGGGCGTGTGGCCACGAGTCGAGGTGCGGGAGAGCGTGAAGACTGACAGTAAGGGTCGCGTCAGGACTCAGCGCAACTGGTCGCTGGTGCTTCACAACACCTCCCGTGGCCCGGCGTCCGAAGTTGACTTCGTGTTCGATAACCTGCCGGAGGACGCCTTCTTCCAAGCGCATCGCGAGGAGGGCTCGCTCGGGACCATCCCGCCCGGACAGGAGGCGCGGTTCCCGCTACTGTTGGCCATGGGATCGCCTGACGCGGTCAACTGCGTGGTGACCTGGACCGACGTAGCTGGCCATGTCCGAGAGACGCGGGCGACTGTGCGGATCTGATCCGGTCAGCTCCTTCCGGCACCTCGAGCCCGCCGGTCAATGCCTGTCTGTCGCACCTCGGTGTGGCAGGCAGGGTGGGGTTTGACCGTGAGTCCCAAACCTTATTTATGGCCGCATATGACACCCGCTGGGCGGAATCCACGTGGTGGCATCTGGATTTCTCTGGCAGGGTCCTGGTGCTCACCATGCTCCGCCGGCGCCTGGTCTGCCCCACCCACGGCGTCGTGGTGCAGGGCGTGCCGTTCGCCCGGCCCGGTTCCCGGTTCAGCATGGACTTCGAGGACATGATCGCCTGGCTGGTCATCCGGGCGGACAAGACCACTGTGTCCCAGTTCGCCCGGATAGCGTGGCGGACCGTCGGGGCAATCTGTGAACGCGTCGTGGCCGAACAGCTCGACGAGAGCCGCTTCGAGCCCCTGGTCAATATCGGGGTGGATGAGATTTCCTGGCGCAAACACCACCGCTACCTCACACTCGTCTCCGACCACGCCACGTCGAAGATCCTCTGGGGTGCACCGGGGAAGAACGCGGCGACACTAGATGGATTCTTCGCCGAGATCGGACCGGTGAACACGGCGGCGATAGAGGCCGTCAGCATGGACATGGGACCCGCTTTTGCCAAGTCCGTGAAGACCAACGCTCCGAACGCGATCATCTGCTACGACCCGTTCCACGTCATCCAGCTAGCCACGAACGCGCTGGAATCCTTCCGCCGTTCCATCTGGCAACGCACCCGTGAACTGCTCGATCAGGACATCGCGAAGAAGTTCAAGGGAACCCGCTGGGTGCTGCTGAAAAACCCGCAGAACCTCACCGAAAAGCAACAAGTCACCCTGGCCGGGCTCGAACGCACCGGAGGGCTGCTCTGGGACGCCTACCAGCTCAAGGAATCCCTCCGGGAAGTCTTCGCCGGCGACCTCAACCCCGACGACGTCATGGAGATGATCACCACCTGGTGCGACCTCGCCGCCAAATCCAACATCCGCGAGTTCGCCAGGGCCGCCGTCACGATCCGCTCCCACACCGAAGGGATCTACGCCGCCGTCACCAGGAAACTCTCCAACGGCCGCCACGAAGGACTGAACAACAAGATCCGTACCATGACCCGCCGCTCCTACGGATTCCACACACCCGAAGCCGCCCTTGGCCTGATAATGCTCACCTGCGGCCCCGACGAGATCAAAATCCCATACCAGAAATAACCACAGCCACATTCACGTCAGGAGAGCCATATTTCCACCGCTGTCAGAGGGGTTATTTGACTACGGAACGTGATGGAATTTAGATTTGAGGTATAGTTTCTGACCTCCTGAGACCTTTTGCGATGGCCGTTAAGAACATATGTTCTTGGCGGTTGAACTCATGTGCCACCGTGTCTGTCGGTAACAGTGCATGAAATTCTGAGGCGACCGAGTCACCCGCCCGAAAGTCTGACGGGCTCGGCCCGCCAATAGCCCTGCATGGTGCCACGACTGCAAAATCGGCTTCGCAGACGCAAAGGAGCCGGGTCGACTGGTCTCATGGAATAGGGTCTGGCCTATGGATATGCAGACCTCTATCGCGGCCATGGCGTTGGCGCTGTCCGCGGTTGCCCTAGTGCGCGGCAAATTACTTCAACGCCGCCGTGTCGCTGAAGACGCTCAACAGCGTGCGGTGGAGTATGTCAGGGAAGCCTTGGAGGGAGTCCTCGCTGTCATGGAACACGCCGACGTAACGCTTCCGCCCAAGGCGGAGATCAGTAGAGTCATGCTCGATTTCGAACGAACGTGTCGACGGTGGGAGAAGCTGCTTCAGATGGGTGTAAATCACCTGCGACTGATGAATCGACATCCACTGGCCAACTGCTTCGGGCCGCCGGCATCGATAGCGGCGGATCCTCGGATTGAAGACTCGGAGATGGGGACCTTCGACTCACATTGGTGGGACATCGGCTACACCTATGTCGAGCACGCTCGGGCGCGTTTTGGTCATTGGTTGGTTGAAAATCCACGGAGGCCTCTAGTTATCGTTCGCTACGACCAATGGCGAAGCGATGAAGACTATCCATCAACCAACCGGCCTTAGGCATAGGGGCAAGCTGGCAGACCCCGTTGGGAGGGGGCATCCCGACTGGTCAGAACGTAACTCTGATATCAATCGTCGTAAGTGACGACGACCGTCGACTCGAAAGCCTGTCAGTGGCCGAACGTTCTGATGCTGGGGAGTATCGCTCCGAAAATTAGCGCCGTGCTACTGCTGCTGACCGTCAGCGAGGCGAAGAGCCGCTTTCATCTTGTCACTTCCTAGCTGAAGTTGACCTTCGTTGCGACTCACCTGGAGGAGCTTCCCAAGGTCATCGAGAAGAGTGGGCTTCGATGCCAGGAGCGAGTCGAGCGCGTTTTCTACTTGCGTGGGCGTGAGCGCCTGAACTGCACTGGCCAGCTTAGGCGGCAAACCACCATCTTCCATGCGAGCGTTGGCCAAGAGCCGCATCTTCTCGTTGGCGAAGTGCAGGGCGATGAGTGCTTCGGCGAAGTGCTGTCGTGCTTCGGCGCTGGTCATGTTGGCTTCGTAGGCTTCGTAGGCTTCGTAGGCTTCGCTGACCTCGTTTGTCTTATCGACGGGCATATCCTGAGCGACAGTCGAAGGCACATCGGATGCGACTTGCTTGCCGGCCTTGCGCCGCGCCCTAAGTTCCTGCCACTGGCCCCGCTTCACGTTGAAGAAGGGGATAACGTGCTCGTTCCAGAGGCGCCGTAGGCGCGGCTGCGCCCACTCTGTAGCTTTGACGAAGCCGAGCATGATCAGGAGTCCGAGCATTTCCTCGAATTCCTCCTGCTCAGGAGTCTTCTGAGGCGGCGGCTCGATGTTTTCGTGGATGAAGATGACCTGCGGCTCGGCAGGCGTCCTGTCGCTCTTCGCACTCTCGCTATCGGTCTTGAGGCGGATTTCGACGTGCTCTGGCCCCTTGTCCGTGGACTTGGCAGTGTAGCCGCGACTCCATCCCTCGGTCTTCTTGGAGTCCGCCAAACGCTCGCCCCTGGGCATACGAACGACAGCCTCGACGTCGACATAGCCCTCGTCCTCAACCACGGTGCCCCTCCCGTGGCAGCCACCGGCACGGCTCAGTGCGAAAGAACATGGCGCTAAACATCATGCGTTCACTCTAGACCTAGGACAGGCGCGCCAAAGTGATTCCCAACGGGTCACACACGTAGCCGCGCAACGGCATCCGTCTGTTGTCGTCATGTAGGATGTGGCCGTTTAGGGGCGGCCCACTCGCCGGCGACGAGCGATTGGTAGAGTCAGCGTCGCGGCCGATACACGGTCCGTCAGGTTTCAGGGGGACACCGTGGGAATTAGCGGCTGGATCAAACAGGTTTTCGGGACAAAGACGTCTGCAGGGGGCCATGCTGGGCCCGTTCGCCCCTCTGAAGCCCCGCCGCCGTCCGGTTCAACATGTCGGTCGGGAAGGGGAACTGCCTGGAGGTGGCGGGCACGACCACGTTCATGAAAGAAGCCGTGACCGCACTGGCTGACCGCAACGACCTCGGCGCCCGCGGATACTTCGAAGGGCCGGCCCAGCTCCAGCGGGAACCGGACAATCCCGCCGACCCGCAGGCGGTCACTGTGCTCGTCGAGGGTGAGAAGATCGGATATCTGCCGTCGCCGGCAGCCAGGGCCACGCGGCTCTCACCAGGCGTGAGCGCACCGGCCATCTACCAGTTGCATGTCCTGCGTGAAGGGAAGCTGCGGGCGAAAGCCTACGTGTGGCTTGGTGACGGGCCACCGGAATGGATCCACACCGAGAACAACCCGCCAGGCCTCACCCAGGCGGAACGCGCCAACGAGGCGCACCGGGGCCGCAGCTCCATGGTTCGGGATGCCCTGGACGCCGGCGGAGCTCGCGCCGAGCAGTTCAAACGGGGCATGGTCGACGGCGTCCATTACCTTGAGCTCGTGGAGCCGATCCAGCAGCTGAAGCGTGAGAACCGGCTCGAGGAAGCTCTCGTCCTCTGCTACAAGGCCATAGAGGCAGCGGAACAAGATTCAGGGGGACGGGAGCCGGCACCCTGGTACACAGAGCAGGCGGCCATCGTCCATCGGAAGCTCGGCCAGAATGGTGCGGAGGTCATGGTGCTGAGACGCTGGCTGGCCAGGTGCCCGTAGACTAGGCGTGACGGGAGCCGGATCGCGGAGCGCCTGGCCAAGATGGAAAGACGCAGCGAGGAGTTACACGTGGCTGAGCCTGGTGTTGAACACTTCGGCGAACTGGTCCGGCCCGGAAAGTACGGGCACAGGTTGACCCGCGAGATGTACGCAATCGTCAACAAGAAGTCATCGACCCGGATCCCCGACTACCTGCTCACGGACGGGTTGCGTGTTCGCCTTGCCCCGCACTACGAGGACGCCGAGATGACGGTCCATACGGACGAGTTCTGTCGTCGGCAGCGGGAAATGGCGCTTGAGAATTTCGACCTCAACATGGCGTTTTTCGCACAGATACCTGAGGAGCCCTTCGAAGTGGCGCTGACAGAGATGCTGCAGAAGCACAAGCGCCTGCGGCCGGTCACCGACTTGAGGTCCTATGACGAAGACGAGGGTGTGTACGTGATGGTCCTGGACGGTTACCGACAGGCCTACATCGGTCAGGCCGCGGATATTCGCCAGCGAATCAAGAGGCACCGGTCCGGAACCAAGCAGTTCGACCGGCTCATCTGGGGCACCGTCGAAGAGTCGGTGCTTTCAAACGAC
>JBBPYK010000130.1:0-11649 GCA_038199985.1 Actinomycetales bacterium
GCCACGATCATGGCTGAGAACGGGTGGCAGGCCAAGCGGATGCGCGCTTTCAAGCGCACTACCGTCCCTTGCGATCCGGACAAAGTGTTCAAGGATCTCATCGGCCGTGACTTCACCGCCGCAACCCCTGGCACCCGGCTAGTGGGCGATATTACGTACCTGCGTACGGGTGAAGGGTGGCTGTATCTGGCCACCGTTATCGACCTGTGCACCCGCATGATCGTCGGCTGGGCTATGGCCGATCACATGCGCGCTTCCCTATGTGTCAGTGCTTTGGAAATGGCTAGAGACAGGGGTTATTTGCAAACCAACGCAATTTTTCACTCAGACCATGGGGCGCAGTACACTTCCCGCGAAATGGGGGAATGGTGCGCTGGCAATAACGTCCGCCAATCCATGGGATCAGCCGGTGTTTGCTGGGACAACGCCGTGGCTGAATCGGCGTTCTCGTCCCTGAAAAACGAGTTCTACCACCACTACAGCTTTGATACCCGCCAAGATGCTAGACGGGCCACCATGCGCTACATTGAGGCCTTCTACAACCGGTGGAGACCACACACCAACAACGACGGCCTACCGCCAGCCACAGCCATGGCAAACTTCAACACCCAAAACCAGCCGCAACCAGCTGCTGCCTAAACAAAAAGAAACTAACCAACTGTCCCAAATCCTTGACACACCTCACCAAAGGGCCATAGCCTTGGTGGCTTCGGATGCTACTCCATGGCCCTGGTGGATGGGTGAAATTACCCAAGCAATGCTTGCGACCATCTCGGACGCTTTCCGTTCTAGAGTTGCTTGAACGAACCCCATCGGCACACCGCCATTAATTGGTCTCACAACCCAGTTGAACCACCCCTGTAATTGATTCTCGGAGTGTCTGACTGTCTGCGCCGCGTATCGGCGCTGTAACTGTTCGAGCGAGGGCGCCTCGCCTCCGGTGTATTCGTAGAGAGAAGCATCCGCCAGGACCTCGAGCATCTCTGGGGCATGGTCAACCGAGAGCGGTTCCAGGTGCAGACGCTTCGATTTGATGGTTTCAATCTTTGGCCAACTCATTCGAATATCATGACAGGTCGGCTTGAGCCGCACTCGAGCCACGCCCGTAGCAGGGACCTCTACCGGGCATTCGAGGGTCTTACAGTTCAGGCTTTGAAACTCTTTGCCCGACAGAGGATTGGAATCGGAGGAGATACCCATCGGGGTCCTGCACGAGAACCTGCGCGACTCCGGTCTCAGTTTTTCCTATTCGGTACCATTTTGTTTCTGGGGCCATGAAGAGGGGCCAGTTTGCGGCTTGAAGGGCCGCAACTATCGGCTCGATTGACGACACAGAAATTTGGAAATTGATGCCTCGGCCAAGTGGCGGTTCCAATGCAGCCGGTGTCCAGTTTCGGCCGATGCCGGACTGCTCCAGCATCACATGTGCGTTACCGCGTGTGATCTAGGCAAAGCCTTCCTCTGGACGGTCATAGGAAACCTCGAAGCCGCACAATCGGCACCAAAAGTCCAAGCTTTCCTCGATGGCATTGACAAGGAGTTCCGGAACCAGGCCCGGGCCGTGCGTTTTGTCGGGGATGTCATAGCTTCCATAGTGCCAGCTGGACTGCCGCGCATTGGACAGCCAATCGAGTTTGAAGGAGAGTTCAGCCATCGTCGGCGTCAAACCTATTGGGCGAAGACAGAAGCGCGCCGCCCAATGATCCATCGGCGTCTCGAATGCTGAACCCTTAGTGGGACGGATGCAGCGGGCACTCACTCATGGAGAGATGGGCGCGTACTTACCGTTTGATGCGTAAGGATGGTCGTATGACGATTAGTCCACCCCTTGTAGATACTTTGCCCGCATCCAGATCCACGAATGTTCATTCGCCGCTTAACTTACGCCAGAGCTTGGTCATTCTCGTTTCTGCTGTTGTGGTCACAGTGCTGACACTCGGGATAGCGGTGCTTGTCATTATTCTTGTACTTGGAGCTAGGGAAATGGGTCTTGCACTGCTTGGGGTGACATTTCCCGTGCACGCGGCTCTGCTGCTGGTCGTGATCCATTGGGGCCTGCGTCGTGCAGGTACTGGATGGCGGGCGCTGGGGTTTACCCGACCAACGTTGCACATCCTCCACCTGTTGTGGCAGATTCCTGTCGTCTTCGTCGCGCTCCTAACGGCGCAAGGACTTACCTTCGCGGTTACTGGTACCCCTCCGGTAGCCGAGGGCGGAGGTGTTGACTCGCTGACAACAAGTGCAGGTCCTCTGGTCGCTCTCGCGGTGTTCATTGGCGCCAGCCTGCTCACTCCCTTGTGGGAGGAAGCGATTTTCCGTGGCGTTATTCACGGTGGCCTCAGGCGCCGATTCGGTTGTTTCCTGGCGGCTCTTCTCAGCGCGTCAACTTTTGCAGCTTTCCACGGCGTGCCGATCCTCCTTCCCTACATGCTGACGCTCGGCTTTGCACTTGCCTTCCTGAGAGAGTTTCACAAGACCCTTCGGGCTCCTGTAATCATGCATGTATGCCTAAACAGTCTTGTCGGCGGTCTCGTGCTCATTTCCGTTCTGACATAGACCGCGGGGCCCGCACTGACTCAAGCCGCGGTCTATCACCGCCCGAATGAGTCCGTCCTCAGCCGAACCCTCCGCGGGACAGTCCCATTCATCCAGAGGCTAAGAAAGGAATTAAGTGGCGCATAGCCTCGGGAGGTAGCGCGCGTCTGTGCAGTTGGTAGCGTGATTCTGGGTTCTTGGTAGCGCTGGTTGGGTGTTCGTGGTTTTCTGTCATTTACGGCGGCGCGCTGTGCGCCGCCGTTTCTTTGCAAGGAGGCAAGGATTATGGCGGATTACCGGGCGATTATGGGACTGCTGTTGCAGGGCCGGAGTTATCGACAGGTCGTTGACGCGGTGGGGTGTTCGCACCGTGATGTGTCGGCGGCACGGAAGACCCTCGATGACCGAGGTTTGAACGCGCAGGCCCTGGCGCAGATGTCGGATGCAGAGCTTTCAGGGTTGTTCCCGGACGGGCGCAGCAAGGTCTCCGCCGGGTACGACCTGCCGGATTTCGCCCAGGTCGTGAAGTCGATGAAAGCGAACCCGCATTTCACCTTGCTGCAGGCGTGGCGGACCTATGTTGGGGCCCGTTCCGTGTTGAGGAAGTACGGCTATGCCCAGTACTGCCACCTCTTTGGAGGGTACGCGGTGCAAAACGATTTGGTGGCCACGCTCCACCATGAGCCGGGCATGGCCATGTTCGTTGACTGGGCCGGGGACACCATCCCGATCACTGACGCCGTGGCCGGCAAGAGCGTGAAGGCGTATTTGTTTGTCGCCGTGCTGCCTTTCTCCGGATACGTGTTCTGTCAGGCATTCACGGACATGCGCTCGGAGGCCTGGGTCAACGCCCACGTCGGTGCGTTCGCGTTCGATCAGGGCGTCGTGCAGATTGTCGTCCCCGACAACACACTAACTGCCACGCATAGGAAGACCAAGGGCGATGCGGCACGGTTCGTCAACGACAGGTATCGGCAAATGGCTGATCATTACGGCACGGCGATCGTGCCGGCCCGCGTGAGGGCGCCACGAGACAAGGCCGCCGTGGAATCTGCGGTGAATACCGTGAACAAGCGGGTCATCGGGTACCTGGCCGAGGACGTCTGGATGACGTTGGCCGAGCTGAACGAGGCCATCGCTGAGCGGGTGTGGGAAATCAACCACGATATCCGCCGCGCGGACGGCACGACCCGGTTCGAACGCTTCACCGAAGAAGAATCCCAAGTACTCTCACCGCTGCCGGAGAACGTGTTTGAGCAGGTCGAATGGAAGGAGCTCAAGGTCGGCCGGAACTACCATGTCACGGCCGATTACCAGCACTACTCCGTGCCCTATGCCTTGGCGGGGAGGTTGCTGAGGATGCGACTGACCGGGACACGGGTGACGGTGTTCGACGGGCAGCAAGTCGTTGCCGAGCACCCGCGCAAGATGGGCCGGAAGGGGCAGTATTCAACGGATCCATCCCATGTGCCGCACCAGCATCGTGGCGTTTCCGGTCTTTGGTCCCGGGACTGGTTCATCGACCGTGCCCGCACCTTTGGCCCCGCCACTGTCCTGGTCATCGAGCAGGTCCTGGACCGGCGTGTGATCGAGGCCCAGGGCTACTTGGACTGCCAGAATATCCTCGAGACCTTGGGGAAGAAGAACAAGCAGAAACTCGAAGCGGCCTGCCAGGACCTGGTGAATATGCGCGGCTACCCCTCATACTCGACCCTGAAACGGTTGATGGCCGGTATTGAAAGCGACAGTCAGAAACCTGCCCCGGTAAAGCCGGCCGCCTCGAACCTGCGGGGCAGCAATGCCGCGACCGCCGAACTCCCGGACGTCTACGTCCGCGGTGCCGACTACTACCGGGAAGGGCAGTAACGACCATGTTTACCAGTATTGATCACGAGAAGTTCAGGGCCCTGCGCATCACCCACGTGGCCACCCGCTTTGAAGAACTCATCAACGATGAGAGCAACGACCAGCTGACCCCGGAGCAGCTCTTCCTCACCGCCGTTGACGACGCCTTGGATATGCGCCGGGCGAACCGGATCGAGAAGCTCATCCGTCAGGCCGGTTTCCCGATCCCGACCGCCTCCATCGCGGAAATTGACTACCGAGAGGGCCGCGGCATCAACCCCAACAGGATGAAACGCTATGCCGCCCATGATTGGAAAACCGAGCCAACCAATCTGCTGATCACCTCACCCACCGGCGGAGGGAAAACCTATCTGATCTGCGCCATCGGCATTGCCGACTGCGAACGCGAACACGACGTGCTCTACATGCGCATGGATGACCTCGCCCGCAGGCTCGTCATCGCCCGCAGCGACGGGATCGCCCACCAGGACCTGCTCACCAAGCTCGCGAACGCGGACCTGTTAATAATTGACGATTTCCTTACCGTGGGCATCGATCCGAACGCGGCCAGCGACCTCTTCGCGATTCTGGCCGACCGGGAACACCGGCTCCCGACCATGATCGCCAGCCAAACTGGGCCTGACTACTGGGCCCAAGCACTGCCGGACCGGGTCGCGGCTGACTCCATCGTCAACCGGCTCGCCAACAACGCCCGAACCATCAAACTCGGCGAGGTCGACATGCGGCGCCAACGCAGCCAGGAAACACGCCAAACCGACGGCTTCTGGGAATAACACACGGCGCAAAACCGCCAATCCAGCTGACGGCCGGGCAGCCACCACAACCCCGGCGCTACCCGGTCGTCAGAACTCCGCTACCAACAACGCAGACGTCCGCTACCAACCGAGGCTATGCGCCATTAAGATCCAGGCCCGGTCCTTCGTCTGTCTGGAAGCACTATTTGGATGGGAATTGGTGACTCCACGGACGAACAGTCCTTTGCGCTTCCTCACTGTGAGGTGCCGCAGGGAGCAGCCGCCTTTGGCGAACATGGCCCTACCAATGCTCTCGGAGTGTCTCGTCCGGAAAGACATAGGAGCTGGAGTACTGAACCCAATCGTCCCTGCGCCCCTCCCTAAAAAGACGGTCTGCAACCAGCTTGCACTCCTGCCAGTCCTTCCGGAAGCTTTGCGGCCCATAGCCGACAGCATCACCAAGTTGATCCAATGTCACCAAGCGCGTGACTCCCGGCGCAGTCGCTACTTCGTAAGTGAAGGTTCCTTTGAAGGAGAACCATCCCTTGCGTACAGGATTTTCAATCAGACGGAAGTAAGTGCTTCCGTTGGCGAACATGGCAGCAGCCGCGCTCTCATTCGATTCCGGCTCAGCATTGACGAAATCCGTGAACTTCTGGAGAAGCTCTTCGTATTCGGCGTTGAGGACTTCCTCGACCGCTCCGGCTTTTTGTACGTAGAGGTCACTGAGGCTTCCACCGCCGCCCTTCATTGACGCGCGGAGCCACAGTCTAACCTCCTCCACGGCCTCTTCCGATGGTTCGTTCTGAAGCGCTCTAGCAAGGAATTCGCATTTGATCGCTATTACCGACTGATTTAGGTGTCTTAGCAGGGACGCAAATCGCATCATGTCGGATGCCAGTACTTCAGTGTCCGTTTTCATCAGGCTCCTCTCGCGGCTAAGGGTCAAGCTAACCACGGGGGACGTCACTTTAACCGGCATTCTGGGGCCGAGAAAGCCAGTCCCTCTCGGAATCCTCAGTAGGCGTCCCGTTCGTCCGACGGTCGGCTCACGGTTCATTTTGACTGGGACGACACTGCTGAGGTCCCTGTGCTCATGGTGTGTACCTGGGGAACGCTGTTCGGTACCGGGACTGTATTCTGTTGATTTCATAGACTTTGGGGTGGGACGACATGAGAAGTACCCGTAATGCGCCGGCATTCCTGATTGGCGTGATCATGATTCCAATTGGCATGGTTCTGTATGGGCCAATTGGAGGGCGTGTGGCTCGGCAGGAATACCGTAGTTACGAGGATCTTTACACTTTGCTCGCGTTGTTGGGTGGGGTGATCATTTTGGCCGGAATAGTTCTTGTTGTTCTTAGCATTTTTCGAGGCCTTCGGAAAATTGATCGACTCCCCAATGATGCATCGGGTCCGTCGCCTGACCGGGACAATTCGGTTCCCACGGTTCGTTAGAGCCAGGCATTGATTCGGCGTCTTTGGAACGATAGCAAGGCTTGACACTACTGCTCATAAATCCGAAATGGTGTCGAGGTAGTTTCACGCCGTATCGCTGACCATAGACCAACCCTCACCGCGACACCCGGGCAACAAAAATCCGAAAGTTAAGTGCGATTGTGAGTCGCGGCGATAAGTGGCGGTCTTTTTTCAGCGCTAAATGGCACCCAGATGCCCATAAAGCGATCCCCTCGGCGCACCAGCGAGCACCATGGATCCCACGGTCAGATACGTTGAAGGTTCACCAAAAATTCGACTCTTGTAACGCCTGTCCGAGACAGTGCCCCGTGTACGCGGGTGGGTTTCAGCCTCGAAGCGTCCCACTTTGGAAGGTCGGGGTCTCACAGGGGATGTGGTTCCTCGGGAGACCCCGTTTTCTCGCGCCACGTTTCGGTTCGCGCTGTGCGATATTCCGTCCCGGCGATTTCGGCCACCGTGGCGCACTCGCTACGCGGCGGCGAGAGCCGAGCGCACAGCGTCAGCCGGGGTGGTGGTCGGTCGTCCGATGAGGGTGCTGAGGTCATTGCCCTGGACCAGGAGGTCTCCGCGGGCGAGTCCCTGATCCGAGTCCGCGAGGATCCCGGCGAAGGCCTCCGGGATGCCGAACGAACTGAGCAGGCCCACGTACTCCGCCGCGGGTAGGTCCTTGTAGACGACGGTGGTGCCGGTGACGGCTGTGATCTCCGCGGCGAAGTCGGTCAGCGTGAACGCGACGTCGCCACCAAGCTCATAGACCTTGCCTGCCTGGTCCTTGCCGAGCAGGACGGCCACGGCGGCTTCTGCAAGGTCACGGCGGGTGGCGGCGTTGACTTGGCCGTTGCCGCCACTGCCGACGAGAGCGCCCTGTGCGAGGGTTCCCTGGATCTGGTCAGTCCAGTTCTCGAAGTAGTAGCCGTTACGCAGTAGTGCGTAGGGAACTCCCGCGTCCGCGAGGATTGCTTCGGTGCTCTTGTGGTCCTGCCCGAGAATTGTCGCATTGGTCTCTGCGTTGGCGTTACTCGTGTAGGCGAGCAGCTCAACTCCTGCAGCCTTTGCGGCCTCGATGACAGTGCGGTGCTGCCCCGGGCGGTCCTTGCCCACCTCGGAGCTGGCGATCAGGAGAACCTTGCTGGCACCGGTGAGGGCCGCGGCCACGGAGGCCGGGTCGTCGTAATCCATGGCCGTGACCCGCCCGCCTTGGGCGGCCAAGTCCTCGAGCTTCTCGATGGAGCGGCCTGCGGCGACGATCTGTTCCGCGGGGACGTTGCGCTCCAGCAGCGCCTGAAGAACGTGGCGGCCAAGCTTGCCGGTCGCGCCCGTGATGACGATAGTCATGGTGTTTCCTTTCAAGATTTTTAACGTGGTCACCTGTCACAACAACTCCACCCAAGACCTTCTTCCCGAGAGTTAGTACGCACTTTGAGGTAAGGTACATATATGACAGTTAGCACCTCCGCCGCGGCCCTCCCAGCGATCTCCACCGACAGTGTCTTCCTGGCGGGCTGCCCCAGTCGGACAGTGCTGGAACATGTCACCAGCAAGTGGGGCCTTCTCCTGCTCATCGCCCTGTCCGAGGGGGAGCAGCGCTGGAGTGCGCTGCGCCGACGTGCCGAGGGCATCAGCGAGAAGATGCTGGCCCAGACCCTGAAGACCCTCGAGCGAGACGGTCTCGTCAACCGACACGCCCAGGACACCATCCCGCCGCGCGTGGACTACAGCCTGACCGACCGCGGCCGTGAGCTGAGTGCGCTGCTCGTTCCTCTCGCCGCCTGGGCCATCCAGAACGCAGGCGACATCATCAACGGACAGGACTCCACAGCGACCTGATGCGAACCCGCGGGTCCGCACGCTCACACCGCTAGCACTCACCGGTGAGCGCCCGTAGGGCGAACGCTGAACGGCGCCTAGCGCTTGCTATGATTCCCAGCGGATCTCGCCGTCTTCCAGCATGGGTGTCGGATGTAGGCCCTGATTTCGCGCGACGCCCATGGACGCGAAATGTGAGGGATGCAGGTACGCCACGAAGCTGTTCACGCCTTTGGATCGTAACCAGCTGTTCATTGCCTTGGTGGCTTCGGACGCCATCCCTTGGCCTTGATGGATTGGTGAGATAACCCAAGCGATGTTGGCAACGACTTTCGGTCCGCTCTGCTCGACGGTGGCCTGAACAAATCCGATTGGAGCGTCGCTGTTTTTCGGTTTCACGATCCAGTTGAACCACCCTTGCAACCCGTCTTCGGAGTGCTCGACTGACTGCGCCGCGTATCGACGTTGTAACTGCTCAAAAGAGGGTGCTTCGCCGCCCGTGTATTCATACATTGAGGCGTCCGCTAAGACTTCGACCATTCCCAGCGAGTGCTCCACCGAGAGCGGTTCCAGATGCAAGCGCACCGACATGACGGGTTCAACTTTTGGCCAATCCATTAACCAAGCATGACAGATCAGCTAAGACCGCCCGCAAGTGGAACCCTGACTGGGAATCATTTTGAGTTCCTCGACACGAATCGAGCACTATGGACGAATGAAGATTGAATTAACCCGTTTCCGAGTCCGCGAGAACGCGCAAAGTAGCGTCGATGAGTGGATGCAATTTCTGAACTCGAATGCTGCCGCAGTTCGAGAGACACTTGAGCCCGAGCAGATGGACGTTGAGACGATCTTTTCGGAGACGATCGGTGGAATAGGTTATTTGTATTGGTACAACGTCCAGGACGAAGATGGTTCCGGTGTTGAGCAATCAGAACACTGGCTTGATGAAAAGCACGTCCAGTTCTGGAGCGCTTGCATGGACGACACCTTTCCTGGGGAAGATCTCACGCCTCGCGTCACGATGATTCCAGAGCGCGTGGAAGCAGCCATGAAGCCCCTGACGACGAGTGCCGAGACGAGATAACGAGTTCTTAAGTGGTTCCTCGAAGGGGAACCATCTGCGGAACGTTCCGTGCCCGCCGTTGGATGTTTTGGCCGCTTATTTGGTGCCGGACGCCGAAGCCCCGGAACGCCACGGTTTCCGGGGCTGCTTCGTATCTCTTTTGCAGCGTTAGGAACTTTCTCCCACTGCCCCGATCCGCGGAATGTATTCACCGTTCAGCCATTGGACAGCGTCGCCGACAGCGGGAAACACTACTGATTCCAAGCCAATGTCCGCATCGGCGTGCAGGGTTTGCCACTCCTTGGTGGAGACTGCCAGGGCTGGCCAGTCGTGTTGGCGCCGGAACCGGAAGAGCCGTTCCACCGCCTCGGCCACCAAGATGTCATCGACTAGACCTGCCATCAGTTGCAAGTCGACCAGATCGTGGGCCCGCTGGCTGCCCCGTTTGGTACATGCATGCAACTTCTGTGCGACGTGGTGGTGAAGCGGCAGGACAGACACCGGATTAGGTCGCGGGAGCCCGAGTGCGGCGAAGGTGTCAATCAATTCCGTGGAGAGGGCTGTCTCTGGGGATCTCCGGTTGTCTCAAGTTCTTCGAAGCCGACTTCGAGCTCCACGGTCGTGAAGGACTTGTTTCGGTACTGCAGCTTCGCGCCGAAAGGCTGCATAACGTAGGCGGCCGGCACGCTCTTTGGCGTGCGGGGAATTCCTGGCACAACCGCACCGGCGAAGTGTCCCCAACCAGCGGCAAGATTCTCTCGCAACCGCTCTTCAAACTTCTGCATGTTCCCGCGAAAGGCGGTATCCAGGTTAGGGGTTTGACGCGTGAGCTTCTCTGTTTGCGGCCATGGGAAAGTGCCCATAGATGGCCAACACGTGGACGATCATTCGATGACCGTCAGCGGGCACCCACATCTCCATTCCGGCGCAAATGTATTGATGGTGCATTGCCGCCAGGGAAAGACCAAAAATCACCTTCGCGATCAACAAACTCACCGATAGCACCGATCAGTACACCCGCATTCACCAGGTACACAAGAGTACACTGAGTACACAACTATTCACAGGAGAAGTCGTGACCAGTCAGCAAATAACTCAGAATCCTTTCCGTCCCACGGCAGGTGCCGAGCCACCACAGCTCATCGGTCGAACCGGACTGCTGGACGAGTTCTCCTACGGTCTGCAAATCCGATCCGGGGCCCCTGGCTTGCTCACTATTTTCACCGGAGCCCGCGGTATCGGCAAGACCGTCATGCTCGGCGAGGCTGAAGATATCGCGCGTGTCCAAGGATGGCTGGTGGTCTCGGAGACTGCAACGACAGGTTTCTTGGGTCGGATAGGTGAAGCCATGCGTTCAGCGGCTGAAGAGCTGGGCGAAGGGCCGAAAGGCCGTCGAATTACGGGCATCGGAGCCGCAGGCTTCTCGATCACTGCTCAGTTGCCTCCGGCGCAGCAATTGGGATGGAGGCAACTCGGAGAACAACTGTTGCAATTGCTGGATGAGAAGCGCACCGGGTTGGTTATCACCCTAGACGAGATTCACGGCGCCAACCGTGATGAGCTTGCACATCTGGCCGCCTTCGTTCAGCACTTTATCCGCCAAGGACTGCCAATTGCTCTCTTGTTTGCAGGCCTGCCCGCCGCCGTCTCCGATCTGCTCAATGAGGGCGTCGCAACATTCCTCCGCAGAGCCGACCGAATCGACTTGCACGCCGCGGCAATCCGCGAGGTTGAAGACTCTTACCTAGAAACGTTTGCAAGCCTAGAACACCCAATTTCGTCGAAACTCCTTCGGAAAGCAGCCGAATCCACCGGAGGCTACCCATTCCTCATACAACTGGTGGGATACCACTTGTGGCAGATAGCGGAGTCCACAGAAGCCCCGCTGACAGCAGCAGGCGTTGATCTGGCTTTAGCTGCCGCACACCGGAAAAACACTCGCGTAGTCCTAGCTGCGGCATTGGCCACGGCATCGCCCAAGGATATCGAGTTCTTAAAGGCAATGTCTGAAGATGACGGACCATCGAACACGGCCGATATCGGCAGGCGCCTCGGAGACGCAAAAAATACCATCGGCAACTACCGAGCCCGGCTCATCGACGCTGGGCTCGTCCAACCCGCAGGCCGGGGACTGCTTGACTTCGCCATCCCCGGTTTGCGTGA
>JBBPYK010000131.1:0-71942 GCA_038199985.1 Actinomycetales bacterium
GAACCGCCGTGTCCGAGCTTGACCGGCCAATTGTATTCCGAGAAGCTGCGTTTGAGGTTGCGGTCTACGGGGTCCCATATCTGGAGCCGCGGCTGTGCGCGCAGGAACTTGATGCCGAACCTCACCACGCCGCAGTGACGCGGAAGGCTCTTGGTAGGGTGCGTCAGGATCTTGCAACACGGCGGCAGGAAAGTCCCGATACAAACATCCATTCCATGGTTATGGCACATACGTTCGCCAGCGGAGGCATCACCTCTGAGAGCGAGCGAGATCTGAGTGTGGGGGGAGTCGGGGCCGTACCACTGGACCTGTTTGATGACTTCAGTTACTCGGCGTTGGGCCACCTGCATGGGCAGCAACGGCTCAGCGATTCGGTTCGATACTCGGGTTCGCCATTGTCTTATTCATTTTCCGAAGCACGGCAGGTCAAGGGCGGGTACCTGATCGAGGTGGATCACTCCGGTGTGACGTCAGTGGAGCCCGTGTCTTGGTCCGCGTTGAAACCGCTGGCTGTATTGAGAGGAACGGTGGAGGAGATTCTCTCCAACCCTGACTACGCCCCGCACGAGAACGCGTATTGCCAGGTGACGCTGACAGACCGACAGCGTCCTGCCAAGGCTATGGAGACCGTGCGGACAAGGTTCCCCGACACCCTTGTCCTAGCGTTCGCGCCGGATGGTGACGCGCCTGCCCAGCAAACCACGTACAGCCAGAAGCTGGCTGAGGCAAAAAATGATCTCGATGTCTGCTGTGGATTCTTGGAACATGTCCGGAGTCGGGAGGCCTCAACGGAAGAGACCGACACGTTGACTCGCGTTCTCGAGACCGTTCGATCTTCGGAGCTCGGGGCATGAGGATTCACTCACTGTGGATTCAGGCTTTCGGCCCTTTTGCGGGCAGAGAAGTCATCGATTTTGACGCTCTGGGAGCACACGGCCTCTTCTTGCTTAACGGTCCCACCGGCGCAGGTAAGACCAGCATTCTGGACGCTATCTGTTACGCGTTCTATGGTTCTGTTCCGGGTGCACGCCAAGAGGGGCGCCGCTTGAGGAGTGACCACGCAGATGCAGGAACTCCACCGGAAGTCGTCTGTGAGTTCTCGGCTCGTGGTCGCCGTTTTAACGTGGTGCGCAGCCCGCAGTGGTCGCGACCATCGAAGCGCGGAGGTGGTACTACCACTGAGCAGGCGCATACTCTCCTTAGCGAATGGGTCAATGGCGGCTGGGTGGAGAAATCAGCTCGCAATGACGAGGCGGCGGCCGAGATCACGGCCATCTTGGGCATGAACCGCGAACAGTTCACAAGGGTGGTTATGTTGCCGCAAGGAGACTTCGCGGCTTTCCTGAGATCTGACGCTCGGTCCCGTCGTGATCTGTTGCAGCAACTCTTCAACACTGATCGATTCGAAAGAATAGAACAGCAGCTCACTGAGGAAGCCGCCCGTGCACGGTCGGTGTGGGAGGATCGCCAGTCTCAGCTCGAACGTATCCGTCAGAGAGCTTTGGAAGCATGGAGCGCTCATGTCGGATCTTGGGTCGAGGCCCAGAAGGCAGACGGTCCTGTGGTGACTGGCACTGAGAACGCGTCTGTTGAGGACGCAGCATCGCTATCAGTGGCCGCCATGTTGGAGCAGCTGGAGTCGGTTGCTGCCGCCAAGTCCGCTAGCGCACAAAAACGTCGGGTCCAGATGGAGTCCGCTCGAAGCGCTGCATCAGAAGCGCAGTCTCGATCTGAGCGACGGGAGGCTCTGAAGGAGTACCGCGAGCGGCGTAAGGCCTGGAATGGCTCACAGGATCAGGCGGCGGATACTGCGAGATCCCTAAATCTGCACCGAAAAGCGGAGGCTTTGGCGTCGTCTTTGCATAGAGCAGAGGAGGCGCTTGAGGTTGCGGCGGACAGAGAGCAGGACGCGGAATCTCGGCGCGACCGTTTGAGCCAGCATTCGCTATGGATCGCGGGGTCACACAACGGTCACAGTCTTCTCGAGGACGGGCTCACCTCGGAGTCCAGGACCGCGGGACAGACACTCGGAGCCATTGAGGCAGGCCTTCCCGACGAGCAGCGGCTCCACGTATTCGTTCGGGAGCGTCGATTGCTGGAGGAGTCAATTCAGAAGGATGGACGCCGGCATGCGGAGCTGGTGACAGCACTGGACCAGAGGCGCGAAACGAAGAAAGATCTGGAAGAAAAGTCAGCTGAACTGGTCCCTGCTGCCAACAATCTGGAGGCAGCGCAAAAGACGCTGGAAGGCGCTTCCGGGCAGCAGGAATCCGTTGCCGCGTATGTGGCCAGCGTCGCCCTTGCTGAAGACATCCGAAGTCGTCATATGCGGGCCAAGGAGACAGCGCTGGATAAGAAGGCGCTCTGTCTTGACCTTATGCGCACGCGGTTGGAGCAGGCCTCTGCAGAGCTGGCGAGCCGTCTACGAGATGATCAGCCCTGTCCAGTCTGTGGAAGTGAGGTCCACCCAGCCCCGGCGGTCGTCCAGGATGGCTCTCTGGTGTCAAAAGAGGACGAAGACCTTGCCCGAGAGGCCCAGGACACTGCGGAATCCGAGCTGGAGTCCGTCGCTGCTGAACTGTCGCTGGTCAGGGAAGAATTGTCTGGTCTGGTTGCACGTGGGGGAGACCAGTCTTCTGAAACTGTCGCACGCGACGTCGTTTCCGCGCAGGAAGCACTTCAGATTGCGCGAGCCGCTGCACTTGAGCTCGCGGACGTGCAGATCCGTGTGTTGGAGGTGGATCAGCAGATTCGCGAGGATGAAGAGCTTTGTAGCGTTTTGAAGGACACTCTGGGCGTGTCCAAGCAGCGTCTTGGACACCTGACGCAAGACATCAACAACCTCGAAGGCCGATTGCTTGAATTGCGGGCCGAGCATAGCACTCTAGAAGAACGAAAGCGCGCAGTTGCCGAGTACCGTGATCAGCTCGATGAGGTCAGGGATGCTGCCGGGCTGGCCCGAGCCGGCCGGGAGGCAGCAACGGTTGCGGAGACCCACCTGTTGTCCGAACTGGACCACGCAGGCTTCGCCTCAGTGGATGATGCTCAGAGTGCACGTCTGGATTCATCCACCGCACGGGCATTCGAAGACCAAGAAGCAGCCCATCTGCGAGAGCAGATCGAGATACAGGCGCTGAGGGACTCAACTCTCGTTCAGGCCGCTCACGCTGACGAAGAGCAGGCGGTCCCGATTCCGGACCAGGCTGGCCTCGCGGAGCTGCGCGAAGAGGCCCAGCGTGCAGAGGAGCTCCATACACAGTCACGAGTGCAGGCAGGGATCCTTGCAGAGGCGGTAAAACAGGTCTCGGGGCACGTAGCCGAGTACGAGGAGCTGGAATGCGATGCAGCACCTCTTCGCCAGCATTGTGAACTGCTGGGTGAGTTGGCGGACACAGCACGTGGCGGTGGGGACAACACGTACAGAATGACGTTGGGGACGTATGTTCTCGCTGCACGGCTGGAACAGGTTGCGATTGCAGCCACGGAACGTCTAGCGGCTATGACGGATGGCAGATACGCGCTTGTGCACAGCGATGCCAGATCGGGCAATCGAAAATCTGGTCTTTCGTTGCACGTCACAGATGAGTGGACAGGTGTCAGCCGTGATACCTCCACGCTCTCGGGCGGCGAGTCGTTTATGGCTTCGCTGGCTCTAGCGCTAGGCCTGGCAGACGTCGTCCAGCAAGAAAGTGGGGGAGTGGAAATGGAAACGCTGTTCGTGGACGAAGGGTTTGGGAGCCTGGATGAACAGTCTTTAGAGCAGGTTATGGACGCTTTGGAGGGTCTGCGTGATGGTGGACGCATTGTTGGGCTGGTAAGTCACGTCGCGGAGATGAAGCAGCGCATCCCGGCTCAATTGGAGGTCGTCAAGGGGCGTACAGGATCCCGCGTCCGCTTTCAGCAGCTCAGCGTCTGAGACGGCACGCCCGTTGGTGACCGGAGCACAAGATCATGGTCTCGGAGCCAAATTGGCCCCCAGAGAAGCCAGCGCCCCCGGGACCAATGAGTAGTAGGCCCACACCCCGCGCTTTTCGCGGTTGAGCAGGCCTGCCTCCACCAAAATTTTTAGATGATGCGACACCGTGGGTTGTCCCAGACCCAGCGGTTCCGACAGGTCGCAGACGCATGTCTCTGCTTCTGGGCTGCAAGAGACGATAGAGAGGATGCACAAGCGGTTGGGATCGGCCAGAGCCTTGAATCTATGGGCGAGGTTCTCAGCCTCTGTATCAAGCAAGGAGCCGTGTACCTTAGCTGAAATGCAGCACGACGCTTCCCTTGCGTTTGGGGCGTCCACGGAAGCATCTGTGTTGGTTGCTGCTGCAACCGCTTTTGGGAGCATTCGGCTTCGCTCTCTTTCGTATGACTCCACAGCGGGAGATTGACAATCATCGATATATCACATCAACCTCTAGACATCGAGACTCGTCGATGTCTAGAGGTTGGAAAATTTCCTGTGACAACCAGCGCTACGACTGCTGAAGCGGGGCACCTAACGGCCAAGCTATCCACTCTTGACCGCTACCTTGCCATCTGGATCGTGGCTGCAATGGCCTTCGGACTCGGGCTGGGACGGCTCATTCCAGGACTGGGCCAGGTCTTGGATTCCCTCCAAGTAGCCGGGGTGTCCTTGCCCATCGCTCTGGGTCTGCTGGTGATGATGTACCCGGTACTAGCGAAGGTTCGCTACAACGAAACCCGTCGGGTCATCGGTGATAAAAAGTTGATGATTGCGTCCCTGGTGATCAACTGGCTGATGGCGCCGACATTTATGTTTATCCTGGCGTGGCTGTTCCTGGCCGACCTGCCAGAGTACCGAACAGGGCTGATCATCGTTGGGCTTGCCCGATGCATCGCCATGGTCTTGATCTGGAATGATCTGGCCTGCGGCGATCGCGAAGCTGCGGCAGTCCTGGTCGCGGTCAATTCTGTTTTCCAAGTATGCGCTTTCGGCGCTCTGGGCTGGTTCTACCTGCAGGTGCTGCCGGGGTGGCTTGGACTACCAACGACCAGCGCAGAATTTTCGGTAGGGGCCATCATGCTCTCCGTCCTGGTGTTTTTGGGAATCCCGCTGGTTGCAGGCTTTTTCACTCGTGTTCTTGGCGAGAAAGCCAAGGGCCGTCACTGGTACGACAACAATTTTCTCCCGAAACTGAGCCCTTGGGCTCTCTACGGGCTGCTGTTCACCATCGTGACGCTCTTTGCTCTGCAAGGCGACACGATCATTGCCAAACCATTGGACGTTGCGCGCATTGCCCTACCTCTCTTAATCTACTTCGCGCTGGTCTATGTCGGTCTGTGGTCTCGCAAGTTCTTTACCACTTCGCCCCCGCGGATGCGGTGAGCTTGATGACCGATAGCAGCACCTCAGTTCACCACAAGGAGAAGAACATGAACCACGCATACCCCGTGATCGTCGTCGGTGCGGGCCCCATCGGGTTGGCCGCAGCCACACACCTCATCGAACGCCATCAAGAAGTTCGCGTGCTTGAAGCAGGGCTCGCTGCTGGCTCGAGCATTCAACAGTGGGGCCACATCAGACTATTTTCCCCGTGGCGCTACAACATCGATCCAGCGGCGCGCCGTCTCCTGGAAACACCCACAGACAGTTACGCAGGTGGTTGGGAAACGCCTCTAGAAGCCTGTCTCCCCAGCGGGACGGACTTAGTCAAGAAGTACTTGGAGCCTCTCGCCGCCCACCCGTCATTAGCGCCCATCGTGAGCTATGGCCACCGTGTCAAGAAGGTCACCAGGGTTCAACGACACGGAAAGGGCGTAGACCGGGCTCGCTCGCAGGGCCGTGTGGATTCTCTCTTCCTGGTGCGTGTCGAAACACCGACGGGAACCGAAGACCTCCTGGCCCGTGCCGTCATTGACGCGTCGGGCACCTGGAACACACCCAATCCGGTGGGACGTTCGGGTATCGAGGCCATCGGCGAAACCGAAGCTAGAGCCGCAGGTTTCATCACATCACCGCTACCTGATCCCTTGAGCGCAGACCAGAGCGTCTTTGCCGGCAAAGTCGTCTTGGTGTTGGGAGCTGGCCATTCGGCTGCCAACACCTTGATCAGTCTTGGCAAGCTGCGTCAACGGCACCCGAGTACCAGGATCTTATGGGGGCTTCGGGGTGCCGCCAGCCCTGCCAGAATGTACGGCGGCGAAACAGCAGACGAGTTACCCGCCCGCGGGCAATTGGGCTCCAGCTTGCGGCGCTTTGTCGAGGACGGCGACATTACTGTCCTTAGGCATGTATCCGTTTCGTCTCTGGTCGTGGGGGAGCAGCTGAGGGTTAACTTTGCTGACGGGCGCATCCTCATGGTGGATCTGGTGGTTCCCGCCACGGGCTTCCGCCCCGATTTGGAACCACTGTCCGAGCTTCGCGTCGATCTGGATCAGACGGTGGAAGCCCCACGCGCGCTGGGTCCGCTCATCGACCCTGAATTTCACAGTTGCGGCTCGGTCACTGCACACGGGGAGCGCGTACTGGCGCATCCCGAGCCGAACTTCTACGTGGTGGGCATGAAAAGCTACGGCAGAGCACCGACTTTCCTCATGGCCACTGGGTACGAGCAAGTCCGCTCGATCGCAGCGTACTTGTCCGGAGACCGCGCAGCAGCGGATCTAGTGCAGTTGCAACTACCTGAAACGGGTGTTTGCTCCTCCGACCTAGCCGGTAAGGCGGTAGACTAGGCAAGTCACCGGGTAGTGCGCATCGGGAGGGGGGACGATGCGCGATTAGACGTACCTGAGAGATCATGAACCTGTTTTCCCGCCTGCCGGAGCTTGCCGGTAAATCTTTCCTGCCCATCGGCTTCGTGGCCCGTGTTCCGCTTGCCATGCTCACCATCGGAGCCGGCACCTTACTGACTGCGGTCAGCGGCTCCTACGCTGTCGGTGGTTTTGCCGCTGGGGCCGTGGGAATTGGCTCCGCCCTCGGGGCTCCCGTTCTCGGATACTTGGCCGATAATTTCGGCCAGCGCCCCGTTCTACTGCTGTCCGCGTTTATTAATACGCTGTTCATCGTCTGGCTTGTAGCCAGCAGCTACTTGGTCTCGGATTACAGTTGGCCGGAGGCGTGGATTTTCCTGTCGGCCGCGTTCCTCATGGGTGGAACCTGCCCACAGGTCGGTCCGCTGGCAAGGGTTCGCTGGATGGCCATGACTTCCGGTGGCAAAGACGGTGTGGTGGACCCAGCACGCGATCTGGACACAGCGTTGTCTTACGAGAGCACTGCGGACGAACTAACTTTTGTGCTTGGGCCGGCGGTGGTAGGACTTCTGGCGAGCCTGATCACGCCGTGGTTACCCTTGGCACTCGCTGCGGTCATCACGCTCACCATGGTCCCGGCTTTCGCTATTCATTCCACGGTTAACAGCGTTGTGCCATTGCGAAAGTTGGGTGCGGCAGCACGAACACGTGATGCGTCGGCTGTGAAGACCAACTGGTTTCTTGTGGCAATACCGGTTCTGGGCATGGTGTCTATGGGTACGTTCTTTGGTGCCACGCAAACTACGCTTTTTGCTTTCGGCGGGACTTTTGGTGCGGCGACGACGGCTGGTTTGCTGTATGCCGTCATGGGTCTGAGCTCCGCTGCTGCGGCCCTGTCTGTGGCGTTCTGGCGTCGCAGTATTTCGTACCAGTTCCGTTGGATAGCGGCATCTGCAACCATGGCTGCGTCGTCGACGATGCTGTTGCTGGCCAACGATCTTGTCCCGATGTTGGTTGTTCTGTTTATTCTGGGTATCCCGGTGGGCCCTACCATGGTGACGATTTTCAGTATTGGTTCAGTGGTTGCACCAAGAAAACTGATGGGCACTGTCATGACCATGTTGGCAAGCGGCATCGTTGCAGGCACAGCGCTGGGTGCTTCTCTATCTGGAAGCATCTCGGAGAGATCGGGTTACACGGCAGGCTTTACTGTATCCGTTGGGGCGGCAGTGGGACTGCTGGTGCTGAGCAGCATCATGTTTGTGGTCCTGCGTCAGCGTAAAGCCTGAGCTACAGCAGCTGCGTCTCGATCGCCATTGCAGCTTTGGACAGGGCTGCACCCAGTTCGCTGACGTCGTCTCGTTGGTTCAGGTAGACGACGGCGATGGATGCGGGCAGCTGTCCAGGAATTCTGATCGGGGCGGCGATCGAGGAAACACCCGGAATCACCTCATCATGGCTGAGTGCGTAGCCACGTTCGCGGGCTTCGATAGCTTCTTGCCGGTAGGGCTCCCCTGGAGAGAGACGCTGCCATTCCTCGTCAGACAGACCTGACTGAATGGCGATGCCAGGAGCTCCGGAGCTGAAAGGATGCCGTGTTCCAGGGCGTTGTATCAGTGTGGCGGCCGGGTGTCTTGGCTCCACTGTCAGGAGTGTGACGCAGCCGTGTTGATCCCATACAGCAATGAAAGCTGTCGTTTCCATAGACTCCGCTAAGCGGGTGAGTTCAGGCAACGCGGCGCTTTGAAGATCACGGGACACACCCCGTGCCAGAGCGGCCAGACCGACGCCGGCCTGAACCCTTCCGGCGTCGTCCCTCACCACGAGCGAGTGGTCCTCCAGCGTGCGCAGTATGCGGTAGGCAATGGATCGATGGACACCGAGAGCTTCCGAGAGTTCGGCTATCGACATGGGGGCGTCTGCTTCGGCAAGAATTTCTAGGGCCCGGATTCCACGCGACAGAGTCTGACTGTGCAGGGGTTTTGCTCTTACAGTGGCTGTGGAATTCATCTGCTCTCCTGGTCGTGGGATTGGGTTCTGATCGTCACAGTACTCGATATGAGAACGTGCTGTTCAAATAGCGAACATCAGACCTAAGGGTGCACCGCGAGAATTGTTGCGTAAAAGTTACACTTTCTACGCGATCAAGAACGCGTTCTGGTATTGGGAAGGTATGATTTCAATCACGTTAATAAATACTGACCGAACTGTCGGTCAGTAACCGTTCACATGATTCTGGAGTTCGAATGACTGCACCGTCCCATGCGGTTCCAATGCCGGCAGCGCGCCAGCGGAAGGAAGAGCGCAAAGTACTCGCAGGTACCTTGGTTGGCACCACCATTGAGTGGTATGACTTCTTCATATTCGCGCAGCTAACGGCAACGCTGCTCGCGCCGCTATTTCTCACACCGCTCAACGAGGAGAGTCCGGGCCTGGCCCAGATACTGTCCTTCGCCCTGATTGGGATTAGCTTCTTCTTCCGGCCCCTTGGAGCGATCGTTGCTGGTCGCTTGGGGGATCGGATTGGTCGCAAGCCGATGTTGGTGTTCACCCTCATCACCATGGGGGTAGCAACCGCACTGATCGGCCTTCTACCGACGTACGCCAGCATTGGCATCTGGGCTCCTATCCTGCTGGTTCTCCTGCGGGTTATTCAGGGCTTCTCCGCCGGTGGCGAGTGGGGCGGGGCCGCCCTGATGGCCGTCGAGCATGCACCACTGAAGAAGCGTGGACTCTTTGGCGCTTTTCCGCAGATCGGTGTTCCGATTGGAATGATCCTGGCAACCGGCCTGCTATTCTCCTTGCGGGTAGGCATGTCTGAGGAAGACTTCCAGGAATGGGGCTGGCGCTTGCCGTTCCTGCTCTCCATTGTGCTGATTCTGGTGGGTTACCTGATCCGCCGTACGGTTGAGGAGAGCCCGGTATTCAAGGAGCTCTCTCAACGAAAGGCCGAAAGTAACACGCCACTGCGAAGCCTCTTTCGTCATCACTGGCGCGAGGTGCTCTATTCCTGCATGATCTTTATCGGTAACAATGCGGCCGGCTATCTGGTGATCGCGTTCTTCATCTCCTACGCAACCAAGACGCTGGAGCTTCCCCTGCCGGAGGTACTGCTTGCTACAACCCTCGCGTCTTTCGGATGGCTGATCTTCACACTCCTGGGTGGCTGGATTTCCGATCACATTGGTCGCGTCAAGACCTTCCTGCTCGGGTACGCCATCATGTTCGTGTGGATGATCCCCATGTTCATGCTGGTCGACACCGGGAATATCGTCCTCTACGGCGTGGGTCTGTTTGTTCTGACGATTGGGCTCGGCTTCTCCTATGGTCCGATGTCTGCCATGTACGCCGAAATGTTCCCCGCGAACATTCGCTACTCCGGCATTTCCATTGGCTACGCCCTCGGGGCTATTTTCGGTGGAGCCTTTGCTGCAACGATCGCTCAGTGGCTGCTCGTCACCACGGGCTGGTCTGGCTCAGTGGGGATCTACATTATGGTCCTTTGCGTGATCTCCTCCGTGGGTGTCATTCTCGCCAAGGAAACCCGGGGAGCGGACCTGCGGATCGGCTCATTGGAAGCGCGGGACAGGAAAGCCACCGCTGGGGAAACTACTGATTAAAACAAAATAATAGAAGTTACTCCTGATCCGCGGTGGGCGCAACCTCATCGCATGGGTAGTTCTCCCCATCGCGGACCGGAGCGTAGTTACCTATAGTTATCAGTGAGGAAGGGGCTACCGACAAGCCCCAACCACCATCTCGGACATTGTCCGGGACGATAGATAGCCGGAACGCCAGAGTTTCCCCAGCCTCTGATGTTCCGGCTATCTCTTTTAACGGACCAAGCATGCTGATGGCCACGTTATATATCACTCGTTATGGTCTGCAGGCAAATGATTTGATGGGTAGAAGTACCCATGGCGACTTTGCCATAACACCCGTATTGTTCCATTGGTAGAGCTTACCGAGACAAGCTCACCACACCGCCTGGGCTACGGCCCACGGCAAACGAAAAGCCGAAACACCCGAGTTTCCCCAGCCTCCGGTGTTTCGGCTTTTTCGTCTTCTTGCACTGCCAGGACTGTTAGACCTGCGTACCCACCTTGAAACCCTTTTCCTCACCGGGTTCACGAGTGTAAGAGAATCCGTCCGCTCCTATGGTGACGTCAGCTTCTCGAGACTCCTCACGGTGGACCAGCTCGCGCACGTTGCCATCGAGATCCAGGACGCTAGATGCCTCGGAGTACCAGCTGGGGACCACAGGGCTGCCCCACCAATCGCGGCGCTGATTGTCGTGCACGTCCCACGTCAGAGTCGGATTATCCGGATCCCCCGTGTAGTAGTCGTGCGTGTAGATCTCGATCCTGTGGCCATCCGGATCCAGCAGATAGAGGTAGAACGCGTTCGAAACCCCGTGGCGTCCGGGGCCACGCTCAATCTTGTCGGACTGCCGCAGCGCGCCCAGATGATCACACAGGTGCAGAATCTGCGTCCGTTCATGGGTAGCGAACGCAATATGATGCATCCGTGGTCCGTCTCCACCGGTGAGTGCTACGTCATGCACCGTTGGCTTACGGTACATCCAGGCGGCGTAAACAGTGTTGTTGTCGTCATCGCCTCCGCGGATATCCTCGGAGACCTTGAACCCCAGTCCTTCGTAATACTGACGTGCTGCGCCAACATCTGGAGTGACTACGTTGAAGTGATCTAGACGGGAAATTGCGCCTGCGCCGTGGACATCGTAGCGCCGGGTGAACCGCTCCACATGCTTGGCTTCGTAGAAGAACTCGACGGGGAAGCCCAACGGATCCTCGATTCGGACGGCTTGACCGATACCGCGGGTGTGACCGGCGGCTACACGTTCTACCCGAACGCCAAGAGCACGGTAGTACTCCTCGGCAACGTCCAGTTCGGACTCAGAACGAACGCGGTACGCCATGACCGACATGGCGGCCTCGGGGCCTTTGCGCAATATTAGCGAGTGGTGCAGGTACTCCTCGAAGGCGCGGAGGTAGATGGCGTCGTCGTCCTCATGAGTGACGACCAACCCCAGAACATCCACATAGAACTCGCGAGATTTCACCAGATCTGTGACGATCAGTTCCGCGTAGGCGCACCGCAGCACGTCTGGGGGAGTGGGCAATGAAGTATTCATTTCAGGTATTTCCTTTGCTCAGGGAAGGCTAGCCGTCAACCAGCGCGGCGTCATCGGAACCGAATTTGGGAGTGTGTACCGGGCCCAGGCTGATGTGTACTGCCTGCTGGTCCGTATAGAAGTCGATGGACCGGTAGCCGCCTTCATGGCCAAGCCCAGACGCCTTGACGCCGCCGAACGGAGTGCGAAGGTCGCGGACGTTATGACTATTCAGCCACACCATTCCCGCGTCGATGTTCTGCGCAAAATTGTGTGCACCAGCCAGATTGTTCGTCCAGAGGTAGGCGGCCAGTCCATACCGCGTGTTGTTGGCGAGCTCAAGAGCTTCATCCCAGGTGTCAAAGGGGGTGATGGACACAACGGGACCGAAGATCTCTTCCTGGAAGATCCTGGCGTCCGGAGCGACGTCTGCAAAGACCGTGGGCGCAATATAGTTACCCTCTGAAAGTCCCTCAGGGCGTCCGCCACCAGCCAGCAGCCGTCCCTCCTGCTTGCCGATCTCCACATAGGAAGCCACCTTGTCGAAGTGCTCGGGGTGCACCAGTGCACCCACCTGAGTCTTCGGGTCCTGAGGATCTCCCACCACGATCGTCTTCGCACGAGCAGCGTAGCGGTTGCAGAATTCTTCATAGATACCGCGTTGAACCAGAATTCTGGATCCTGCGGTGCAGCGCTCGCCGTTGAGTGAAAATACTCCGAATAGAGTGGAATCGATAGCTGCGTCCAGATCCGCGTCCTCAAAGATGACGGCCGGGGATTTGCCGCCCAGCTCCATCGACATTCCCTTGAGGCCTTCCGCGCAGTTGCGGAAGATGGTTTGGCCGGTGCTTGATTCGCCAGTGAAGGAGATCAGCGGGACGCCCGGATGCTTGACCAGGGCGTCGCCTGCTTGTTCGCCCATGCCGTTGACCAGGTTGAAGACACCCTTGGGCAGACCAGCATCTTCGAAGATCTGGGCCCAGAGACTGGCGGACAGCGGGGTGAACTCCGCAGGTTTGAGCACGACGGTACAACCTGAGGCCAACGCCGGTGCCAGTTTCCAGGACTCCAGCATGAACGGCGTGTTCCACGGGGTGATGAGACCGGCGACGCCGATCGGCTTGCGGTTCACGTAGTTCAATTGTGAACCCGGAACCTTGTACGTGTCGTCGCTCTGGGCAACGATGAGGTCCGCGAAGAAGCGGAAGTTTTCCGCGGCGCGTTCGGCTTGGCCCTTTGCCTGGGTGATGGGAAGTCCTGTGTCGAAGGTCTCCATCTCCGCGAGGCGGTCCTTCTGCGCGACCACGGCGTCGGCGATCCGGTTCAACACCGTTGCGCGCTCGCGGGGCTTCATTCGCGGCCATGGTCCGGTGCGGAAGGCCTCCGTTGCGGCAACAACGGCTGCGTCAATGTCAGCGGACTGACCTGCCGCTGCGGTGCAATAGTTCCGGTTGTGGGTGGGTTCCAAGACGTCGAACGTTTCGCCGCCAATGGACTCCACAAACTCGCCGCCGATGTAGTGCTGCAGGTGGGTGGGGAGGTTCTCGGGAATGCTCATGCCTGTGCTCCGATCTCGAATCCGGTGATGGGGGTGAGGAAGTCTTCGCCCTGTGCCAGCAGCTCCTCAATCTTGGTGATACCTGCGTCGGTCGGCGTGATCAGGGGCGAGCGCACGTGGTCTGAAGCGATCAGTCCGCGGCGTGCCATGACCCACTTCGACGGTGCTGGATTGGTCTCAACAAACAGGAGGTCTGCGAGCGGATGCAGGCCGTAGTGAATATCGCGGGCCTTTTCAAGGTCGCCGTCTTCCCAGGCGTGGTACATGTCTGAGATGGCGCGGGGAGAGAGGTTCGCCAGCGCGGAGATGAAGCCGACGCCGCCAAGTGCCATCAGGGGCAGACAGAGGATCTCGATGCCGGACCACACCAGCAGGTCACGTCCGCAGGCGTGGATGACGCGGGAGAAATGCTCGAAGTCTTTCGTGGTTTCCTTGATTCCCACAATGTTCTCAAAGTCGTGGAACAATCTGGCCACTGTCTCTGGTGCCATGTCGACGGCGGTCCTGGACGGAACGTTGTAGATGACGAACGGCATGTCAGGGAACGTCTGAGCCACTTCGGCGTACCAGCGGTACAGGGCTTCCTGAGTGGGCTTCGAGTAGTAGGGCGTGATGATCATCGAGGCGTCAGCGCCGGCGTCGATGGCCGCCTGAGTCAGCTCAAGCGTTTCAGACATTTTTGCTGTGCCTGTACCGGGCATGAATGGGACGCGGTCGTCGATCTCGGCGGCAGCGACCTTGATCGACTCGATACGCTCGGCGACGCTGAGGGAACTCGGTTCACCGGTTGAGCCGCCCAACGTAATTCCGGTGGAACCGTTGGCGATCTGCCAGTTAATCATGTTGCGTAGGCTCGCGTTGTCCACCTCGCCTTCTGCGGTGAAGGGTGTGAACAGGGCGGCAAGGGCGCCGCTCAGGGAACGGGGGTCGGAACGAAACTTCATGGTTGTCCTTTCTCGGGGGGTGAGCTGGTCAGGGTGTGGTTGAGGTAGGCGCTGAGGGTTGCTTCTCGGTGTTTGCGGGCGGTGTGTTCTACCGTGCTGGAGTTGGCCCCCTGCCGAATGAGTACCAGTAGATGCGAGTGCTCATTGACTGATTCTTTAGCGCGCCCGGGAACGTAGGCGAAAGTTGAGGACCGCAGCGCATGCAATCTTCCCCAGCCTCGATGCACAAGGTCCAGAATGTGCGGATTGGGGCAGCGCGAGTACAAGATGGTGTGGAACTGCCGGTTCAGTGTGGTGAAGCTGACTGGGTCAAAATTTTCCAGACAGTGCCGCATTTCCGCGTTGATCAGTTCCGCTGTGTTCAGCTCTGCTGCGGTCAGCATTGGCGATGAGAGGGCGGTCGCCGCGCCCTCAACGATGCTCAGGGTCTGCATGGTGTGCAGGTATTCTGTGGGGTCTATGCCGGCGACCGTTGCTCCAACGTTGCGTTCGAACGTCACCAGTTTTTCCGCTTCTAGGCGACGGATCGCTTCCCGGACGGGAACCACACTGATGTTGAGGTCGGCAGCAATTCTACCGAGCACGAGCCGATAGCCGGCGCCGTAGGTACCGTCCAGGATCCGCTCCAGAATACTGGAGTAGGCGAGCTCGGATTTACTGGCCACTGGCACAGCGGTGCTCACCGTGCTGTTGCCCACTGGGTGAATTGTGACTTCCAGTCGGCATTCATCGGGTAGAGTCCGTCCACGCTGTGTCCCTCGGCGACCATTTCCGCGATGAACGTTTCCTCGAGTTCCTGCTGAACGGCGTCGTCTGCGAGTTCAGCGACGAGGGCGGGCGGGATCACCAGCACGCCGTCGGCGTCGGCGACGATGATGTCGCCTGGCTGGACGGTTGTGCCTCCGCAACCGATGGTCGCGTCGATGTCCCACGGGATGTGCTTGCGGCCCAGGACAGCAGGATGGGCGTTGGCAAAGTAGGTGGGCATGTCGAGCTCGGACACGGCTCTCACATCGCGGACGCCGCCGTCGGTAATGATCGCCGCGGCGCCGTTGACCTGAGCACGGAGGGCCAGAATATCGCCCACGGTGCCACAGGTTTTATCGCCACGAGCTTCCATGACCAGAATCTCGCCACTAGTGAGCGAATCGATGACCTGTTTCTGAGCGTTGAATCCTCCACCGTGGGTTTTGAAAAGATCTTCACGGTTCGGGACGTAACGCAGAGTTCGTGCAGTGCCCACTACCCTCGCCTCAGGGCGTGTGGACATGAGCCCGTCCATGCTGACGTTATTCAGGCCGCGTTTGCGTAGCTGCGAGCTCAGCGTTGCGTTCCCCACGGACATCAGCTTTGCCTTGACCTCGGGCGTCAGCGCAGAGACGGCACGTGGGGTAGGGGTTCCCCACGCCTCGGCGCGCTGCGTTTCGTCACTTTGGGGCTGGGCGCCGTACGCCGCCAGCGGGGTTGTTCCCTCAGTAGCTGTGGTGGTGAGACGTCCGCTGGTCAAGTCTTTGGAGAGGGAATCGACCTCCACCTCTATGACGTCGCCGGGCACCGCTACCGACGCGCCAGCTGGAGTTCCCGTGAGGATGATGTCCCCGGGCTCTAGCGTCAGAAGCTGCGAAAGATCAGCGACAAGCTGTCCGAATGGAAACAGCAGGGTTTCTGTTGTGTCGTCCTGTTTAAGTTCTCCGTTGACCCAGGTGCGGACGCGCAGACCCCGGGGGTCGACGTCGGCTGCTGGGATGAGTCCCGGCCCAACGGGGGTGTATCCGTCGCCGCCTTTGGATCGTAGATTGGATCCTTTGTCCGCGTAGCGCAGGTCGTAGACGCCGAGGTCATTGCTGGCGGTGACGTACTCAACATGCTGCCAGGCTTCTTCTGGGCTGACCCGGCGGGCGCTCTTGCCGATGATGAGCGCCACTTCACCCTCGTAGCCCAGGAGTTCGCAACCGTGCGGCCTTTCGACAGTCCCACCGCTGAGACTTAGTGAGGTGCCTGTTTTGAGAAAGTAGGAGGGGATCGAAGGAGTGCGACCGCGTTGGGCCGCCCTGCTCGGATAGTTGAGGTGCACGGCAATCACCTTGCCAGCCCGTCCCAGTTGATCCTGCGTCATCTCTGTCACTGCCTCGCCCACGGGGGCTCCTCACATTATCGAGTACAAAATCGTATACGATCTAGTGTGGTCCGTGTCAGGGTTCCCGTCAAGGGGTAGCGACAATGCCTAGGACAACCCGCGTGCCTCAGTTGCCGATAGTCGGCGCGTGGGAAGGTGGTGCGGGGATACGCACGTTTCCGGTAGTGATTCCACCGGTCATGAGCCCGCCGTTGATCGCATCCTCGGAATCGGTCTGGGGGATGGGCAGAGATTGCACGTAGCCGCCGGTCATGTTGCGCAGGACTACCGCCACTTCATGGGCAGGGGGCCGAGACTCCGGATCGCGGTCAGTCATTCGGGTCAAGAGGTCCCGCCATGGAGAACCCAGACTCTCAGGGACCTCGGGATCCCGCAGCAACCTTGCGACAGCGGATTCAACGACCGGTCCCGGAAACGCTTTTTCACCGGTCAGGCATTCAAGAAGTACCAGCCCAAGGGAGTAGACGTCGGTGCGCGGTTCGACGCCGGTGCCCTGAGCCTGCTCTGGACTCAAGTAGTTGGCTGTGCCGATCGCGGCGCCGTGAGCCGTCGCCGTTGCTGCATCCACCATGCGGGCAATGCCAAAGTCCGTGAGCTTCGGATAGATCTTTGTGTCTTGGTCCGTACTGTGCGAGAGCAGGATATTTGCCGGTTTGACATCCCGGTGGATGACACCGTTCTCGTGAATATATGCCAGCGCATCCGCGAGGTCAGCGCCCATCTGGGCAACCTGAGCCGACGTCAGCGATCGTTCCTGCAGCGAGCGCCGAAGGTCTTTGCCTTCGACTAGTTCCATGACCAGGTAGTTGGAGATTTCGCCATCGGGACTTTCCTCCAGGCCGGCGTCGTGCAGTGTGACCAGACACGGGTGATTGAGGGAGGAGAGAATGGACATCTCCGTGTGTTGGCGGCGGTAGCCATCGTCGTCGCTCGTGGCGGGGCGGAACAGTTTTATGGCTACATCGCGGCCAAGGTTTTGATCCAGAGCCCGGTATACGGATGACGCTCCGCCCGTGCCGACGAGTTCAGCGGTTCGGTAGCGAGTCCCCAAAAGCATCCCCACGTGCGATCCTCCTGCTACTGGTGCCAGATAACAAAGCCTGCTGATTACTGGCTGCTCATAGAAGACTACGGGATGAGTGACTGTTCTCTAACCCAGAAAGGCACGAATAGCGGTGATCGTGACCATTAAGTAACAATCTCGACAGCAGGGCGACACGTAGCGTCAAGCCTAAATCAAGAACTTCAGCGAATCTTGAGTAATTTACCACGCCACGCAGGCTTCAAATGCACGTTTAGCCGGTAACATTGATCACAGTTACCCGCCAGTAGCGGGAACCACGGCATCGGGACGGTAGCGGACAGGTTTTCCGCACAGGAGGCCCGAGCGGCCAAAAGACCAACACAGCCGGGGAGAGTAATGATAGAGACAGATAGAGTCGGGTACTGGGCTTCACGAGTTATAGCCAGTTTCCAGAAGGCCTGCAGAGAAAACCAGGACAGGCTCGGAATCACTGATGATCAGGGGCTGGTGCTCTCAGTCCTAGATCAGGAGGGGCCGCTGGAGCACTCTCAGGTCGAGGGAAAGCTCCGCGAATTCTGGCGTCTTGATGTCGTCGAGTGGGAGACCGCGGTCGGGGAAATGATTGTTCGTGGACTCGTTGATTTTCGTGACGGAAAACTTGCGCTGACAGAGATGGGACGCAACATCAATCGGCAGGAAGAAGAAGGTATTGATCGAGAACGGGCTAGCCTCTGTGCCGGACTCTCCGAGGATGAATACGTTCTGACGGTCTCACTGCTCAGGAAACTTGCCCATGGCGCGGAAGAGTACCTGGACCTGAAGGAGTCATCGGCGCCTCTGGACGCTCTCAGGGTGTCCTGAACTCCCGACTACGACGACAGCGGCGGGAGGGTTTCCTGCGCTGGTTGAGCTACCCGAAAGGCAAGCTCAACCAGCCAGGAACTCGACCGCCGCTTTTTTGAAGGCTCGTGATGACACCGCATTTGCATGCGTGCGAGCAGGCAACCAAAGAGTCTCGGCATTCCCACTGAGCTTTGCCAGTTCGGGCATGGTTGCGGCCAGCTCGTCGCGGTCACCAGCAACCAACAGCAACGGCATGGCCGGAATGCTCTTCTCAGGGACAAACGGCTGACGTTTGATCTCCTCAATGAGGAGCATCAGTGCGTCGACATTGTTGGAGGGCACCAGCTGGGCCATTCGCAACAACTCGGCCGTCAGCGGATCCCCAATGGGGGTCTCACTGTCCAGCCACGCACGCGCCGCCGGTAGGTCGAACACTGAGAGCGGGTCGCCGCTGCCCGGTCCTCCGAGGACGATCCGATGGACAAGGTCCGGGCGTGCGCCGCCCAGTTCCCACGCCAGCCGTGAACCAAGTGAGTAACCGATGACGTCGACGCCGGACGAACTGTCTGCCACATCGAGCGCCGTGACGCCCATGGACAGTAGAACCTGCTGAACGCCCCCAAGAATGGCAGAGGGCGCATAGTTCTCTGCGGCTGCCGGCACGGGGGACGCCCCGTGGCCGGGCAGATCCACAGTGATGACACGTCGGTCAGCGGCCGTGAGCGCCCCGACCCAGCCGGAGTCCACCCAATTCAGCTTCGAAGAGGACGCAAAACCGTGAAGGAGCAGTAGCGGCCGTAGCCCGGCTTCCTCCTCTGGTTCGTAGACCTCCGTCGCTAGCCCGATGCCGGGCGAAGAAGAGATGCTCGTTGCCACAGGGCCTAGTCCTCGTCGTCCAGCGCAGCGCTCAAACGAACCCGACGTTTGGGAGCTTTTTCCTCGGGCACCGTTCCGACAATACCGGCGGTGTCATCGGGGACCTCAAAAACGATCAGCGGTTCGCCGACATTGATCTTTTCTCCGGCTTCACCATGGATACGCAAGACCTTGCCAGACTGCGGCGAGGGCAGCTCGACTGCGGATTTGGTTGTTTCTACCTCGACCAGCGGCTGATTTCGCTCCACCTGGTCTCCGACGGAGACGATCCATTCGAGGATGGTTGCTTCGATCAGGCCTTCGCCAAGATCCGGAAGCGGAAAAGAAATTTCAGCCACGACGATACTCCAGTACTCTTTGGATCCCGAACAGGATGCGGTCGATATTGGGAATGTACTCGTCTTCGAGGTCACCGGAAGGATAGGGAACATCGAAACCGGTAACTCGTTCGACGGGTGCCTTGAGGGTACCAAAACACTGTTCGCTGATCAGGGCAGCTACCTCTGCGCCCAGACCCGAGGTACGGGGCGCTTCATGAACGACGACGGCGCGGCGAGTCTTCGAAACGGAAGCTGCCAATCCTTCGGCGTCAATAGGCTTCAACCAGCGCAGGTCCAGCACTTCGATCTCAATGCCATCCTCGGCGGCAAGCTCGGCAACCTGGAGACAGCGGGCCACCATGGCGCCCCACGCGACGAGCGTGAGGTGCTTGCCTGACCGGACAACCTTCGAGCCTTCGACGCTGCCAGCATTCTTGAGGTCGACTTCGCCCTTTTGCCAGTAGCGGGATTTCGGCTCCATGAAAATCACGGGGTCCGGACGCGTGGCTGAATGCTTGAGGAGATGATAGGCCTCATGCGGGCTCGACGGCGACACAACTTTCAGACCCGGTACGTGCGCAAAGAGTGCTTCCAGCGATTCCCCGTGGTGTTCCGGTGCGCGGATACCACCGAAGCTGGGAACACGGAGAGTGATCGGCATAGGCATTGTTCCGCGGCTGCGGTAGTTCATGCGGCCGATCTGGCAGACAATCTGATTGATGGCCGGGTAGGCAAAGCCGTCAAACTGAACCTCAGGGATGGGATGGAAGCCAGCCATAGCTAAGCCTACGGACATCCCGAGAATGCCGGACTCCGCCAGGGGAGTGTCAAATACCCGGTCCGGACCGAACTTGGTCTGCAGTCCATCAGTGATCCGGAAAACGCCACCGAGTTTGCCGACATCTTCACCGAAGATCACCGTTTTGGGGTTGTCCTCCAGTGTTTCTGAGAGCGCAAGGTTGAGCGCGGCCTGCATGGACATGGTGGTGGTCGTGGCGGTTTCCGCAGGGGAAACGTTCTCGCGAGATTGCTGCTGGGCATCCGTTTCTACGGTGTTGTCCCGGGCTGCTTCGAGGTCGCTGGCTGTAGTGTGCTCAGACATGTTCTGATTCCTCTCGCCAGGCTGCGGCCTGTTCCTTGAGTGCTTGAGTGGGTTCCTGGAAGACGAAGTCGAACATTTCGTTGCCTGGTCGGGGCTCTAGTGCCACAACGCCGTTTCGGATGCTCTCTTCTTCGGCTTTGGCTGCCTCAAGAGATTCGGCAATGAACGCGTCGTCGATGATTCCGGCGTCGAGCAGGCGCGTACGAAGCCTGGTCACCGGATCCTCGCCGCCATCGGACCGCTCATCGTCGAGGGTGCGGTAACGTCCGGGATCATCGGATGTCGAGTGTGGGCCGCGACGGTACGTCATGGCTTCGATGACTACTGGTCCGTGGCCAGCGCGGGCATGTTCAACGGCCTGCCGAGTGGCAAGGACAACGGCTTCGACGTCGTTGCCGTCGATCCGAACCGACTCCATCCCGTAACCAGCGGCGCGGGCCGCAACAGAGCCACCCGCTACCTGGGACTCGGTGGGTACCGAAATGGCCCAACCATTGTTCTGGGAGAAAAAGACGACCGGAGCCTTCATGACGGCTGCAAAGTTCATGGCTTCGTGGACGTCGCCCTGTGAGCTCGCTCCGTCGCCAAAGTACGTGAGGGCAACGCCGCGCTGTTCCAGGGGCAACCCCGAGAGTGTTTGTCCGTGTGCCCAACCAACAGCGTGCAGTACTGAACCTGCCACTACCGCTTGGATCGGTGCTAGGTGCGTTTCAGCTGGATTGTAGAGCCCACCGTGCCAGGTGGCTTTGTGCGTGGACATGTATTCGACCATGTCGACGTTCATGGCCCGAGCGACGCCCATTTCCCGGTAGGTGGGGAACACGAAGTCGAGGGTTGGGTCGACGGCATAGCCGCTACCTACTTGAGCCGCCTCCTGTCCAAACTCGGGTGCGTAACCGGGGATCAGGCCCTGGCGCTGCCAGGCGATGGCGGATGTGTCCAGATGACGAACGGTGACGAGGAGGCGGTAGAGCTCCCTCAGCTCATCCTTCGTCAGCTCCTGCTGAGTTGGCGCGTTGAAAACCATGTCCAGCTTTCTGTAGGTGGTGAGTTAATACTTCTCCGGACAGTATCTCGTAGTTCCCTGAGTGCGCAATAGTACTAGCGGGCTATCAACAGGCTGCACAATCTAGTAATTGATAGCGGGTGTCGTTTGTACAAAATGTTATAAATTTGGATAGATAGCATACTTAGGACGCCAGTGGGGAAATTGTTACACAAGTGTGCAACTATTTTCGTGATACTCCTGTTATTCTTTCAGCAGAGTTGGGGAACATCTCTAAACGGTACCGCTGACATCAGCGGAGTTTGCATCCACCGTTTTCCATTATTTGAAGGGTCTTTCACCATGTCGGCTTCACACTCGCGCCCAAAACGCCGCCGTTTCACTCCCGCAGTTCTGGCTGGTGGCGTTCTTGGCACTGTCCTGTTGTCCCTGTCCATGACAGGAACGCTGTCCGCGTTCACCGCACAGATAACCAATGACACCAACACCGCGGCGTCCGGGACTCTCATCATGAAGGAAGCAAACGCGGCGGGAGACGTAACCTGCCTGAGTACCGCCACCGGTTCGGCTGTTTCAACCAACGTGGCAACCTGCACGACCATCAATAAGTTCGGTGGGAGCAAAACCATGCTGCCCGGCACAACAGTGACCACGGCCATCACTATTCAGAACGTTGGGACGGCACCAGCCAGCACCTTCACGCTGGCTCCGGGTACGTGCACCCAATCAAACAACGGCGCTCCCAACGGCACTGCCACAGATCTGTGCGCGAAGATGAAAATTGTCATCAAGTCCGGTGCGGCCACGGTATTTTCCGGCACCCTCGCTACGCTTGCCGCTACCACGCCCCCCATCGCCATCACTCCTGCGCCCGCCGCTGGAGTGACTGTTCCATTCACCTTCGACGTCACCCTGGATGCGGCAGCGGGCAACACCTATCAGGGGCTTTCAGCCTCGTTGCCCTTGACCTGGGCCTTCAGTGCTTAGGAAGTCCTGAGTTCGGCAACCACAGGTAAGTGATCATGGGCAATCTTGAGCGTCGGATGGCGCTGGAGCCGTTAATGGCCGGTTCCAGCAACGTCGTCGTGGCGGGGCCCGAGACGATCACAGGGCGACGAAGAGGCAAGTCCTCGCGGCCCACCGCGAAAGTGCTGCTGCCCGCATTCCTGGCAGTTGCCGTCGGACTCCTTCTCTTGGTAGCAGCGTTAGGCTACCTCGGCGGGATGAGGTGGTTCATCATCAGCACCCCGTCGATGGGTGAGGCCGCGCCGGTGGGAACGCTCGTTGTCACGGCGCCCGTTGACCTGACGGAACTGCAGGTCGGGGACATTGTGACCTTTCACCCTCCGACAGCACCGAGTCAGGTTTATACGCATCGGGTCGACTCCCTGACAAGGGGTGAAGGCCTGCTTACCCGGGGTGACCTCAATGGTGCCGCCGACCCTTGGATAGTCCACGGAGACGATGTTGTGGGCGAAGCCGTGAGCGTACTTCCCGGAGCTGGTTGGCTGATTCGCGCTCTACCCATGGTGCTGATTGGTTCCTGTGTCCTGTGGTTCCTGACCCGGCTGGTCTCGGATCCTGGCAAACGGGTAGCGTGGCGTGTTCTCGGGCTGTCTCTGGTTGTGTCGATCCCGGCGATGGTGCTCAGTCCGTTTGTTGCCATGAGCGTCCTGACCACGCGCATGCAGCCGGATGGTCTAGAGGTTTCCGCTGTTTCCACGGGCATGCTGCCCATCTCGGTGGAGGCGAACGGTGGATCTAGTACACAGCTGGTCAGCGGCGAAATGGGCACCGTCTCAGTTTCGTCAGTGACGGAGAGCGGCGAGTACCATCTGGCGTCATCGCTGGATTTGGGCCCGGCTGGTTGGGTTGTGCTGGCCCTGGTCTGCGGGCTCCCTCTGATGTGGTGTCTAGTGGTCGGTCTTCCGCCTGCCGCTGAGAAAGATACCGATACCCACGGTGCTACCGAAGGGAGAATGGCATGAGCATCACTATCAGCCCGAAACGGAACCGTGCGCTGAGCATGTTCACCCTCGCGGCAATACTGGTGCTGTGCTTGACTGCGCAGCTAATGCCGTCGAGCTCAGCGGGGTTTACTGCAAAGGTGACAAATACGGCGAACTCTGCCGCCAGCAATCCATACTTCACGTGCAATGCGGCTGTCTTGGCCAACAAACCCTATCTGTACTACAAATTTGACGACGACGGGAGCCCTGTTATCGACAGTTCAGGGAATGGGCGTAACGGACAGGTCGCCACGAATAGCACTGGGAGGATAGAGGCGGTCCCCAACGATGGCTCCTGCTCGCGTGAACGGGCAGGGAAGTTCCTCAGGCTCTTTGATCCCGGTCCCAACACGCAGAACTATGGGCTGATCACGTCGCCGGGAGTCACCCCGCCAAATACGTTCACCATCGAGATCTGGTTCAAGACCACCACAACCAGGGGCGGTAGGATATTTGGTCTGAGTCGTTCACTCACGGGCGTGTCGTATGTCGACCGCCACATCTACATGGATAACCAGGGGCGCGTGTACTTTGGCGTCTATCCCGGTTCCTACAAGTGGATCTTCAGTAACGCCAGTTTCAATGATGGCACCTGGCATATGGCAACGGCCACGTTGTCCAGCGCAGGCATGTGCTTTTACGTTGACGCCGTGCGGATGACCTGCGTTCCAGAAGTCACGCAGGCAGATAACAGTTTTAGGACCGGCTACTGGCGCGTTGGCCGGGATTCAGTAACGGACTGGGGCGGAGCTCCGACCAGTGACCACTTCGGCGGCGATGTTGATGAAGCTGCCGTCTACTTATCGGCGCTGACTCCTGAGCAGATCAGCGCACACTACATCGCCGGCCGCTGACCCTACTTTGTGATTAGACCGGACACTCTGGCCCGACGTCGTGCGTTGACCCTGCTCAAGACGGCAATGACCGCCACGAGCACAAAGGTGGACAACAGCTGGATTCGTGTGGTTTCAGCAAGGAATCCGATGGTCAGGATCCCCACCAAGAGGGCGACGCCGAGATAAGACAACGTTGGGAACGCTGCCATGCGCATGGGAAGCTCTGTGCCGTCTCGGTCAGCGCGCCGGCGCAGGATGATCTGCGAGATCAACGCCGACCCCCAGACCACCAGGCAGGTGGAGCCCACGATGTTGAGCAGCACTGGAAGCACCATTTCAGGGAAGAGAAGTTCGAGTCCGGTTGCCAAGAACCCGAAAACCACTGATGCGAGGACTGCTGCAACGGGCACATTCAGGCCGTTGCGTCGACTGAGGAAGGCAGGAGCTTCGGTGCGTTCTGAGAGCGAAAAGATCATGCGGGATGCGCCATAAAGGTTGGCGTTCAGTGCCGAGAGCAGCGCAACGACGGCCACGAGGGTGATGGCTGTGTCCGCGCCCGGGATGGAAGCGATAGACAGTACGGCTGCGAAAGGCGAACTGAGCGCATCGGAGGTCCAGGGCACCACCATGACAATCACGAATACCGAACCGACGTAGAACACCATGATCCGCCAGACAACTGTGCGGACAGCACTGCGGACGCTGCGTGAGGGGTTCTCTGTTTCTGCCGCTGCCACACTGACGATCTCGGTGCCGCCGAAGGCGAACACCACGACGAGCAGGCCCGCAGCGATTCCGCCAATTCCGGCGGGTGCAAAGCCGTCGCCGCCCAAGAGGTTGGAGAATCCCGGAGAGGGGGCATCGGGCAGTAGACCCAAGATGAGCGCCGCGCCGATGGCGAGAAAAATGACGATGGCGGCCACTTTCAAAATGGCGAACCAGAACTCAAATTCGCCGAAGCTCTTCACCCCCAGAAGGTTAATGACGGTGAAAAGAATCATGAAGATCAACGCCATGATGCCGGCGGGCATCACCGGCCAGATTCCTGCCAGTAGACCAGCGGCTCCGACTGCCTCGGCGGCGATGACGATGACCAGCTGGACCCACCAGAGCCAGCCGATGGTAGCTCCGGCGGTAGTGCCCAAGGCCTTGGCGCAGTAAACGGAGAAGGCACCGCTGTTGGGATTGGCAGCCGCCATTTCACCAAGCGCCTGCATGACAATGATGATCAGCGTCCCAGCGATGAGGTACGAGATCAGGACGGCTGGCCCTGCTGCTTGCACGCCAACACCGGCTCCCAGGAAGAGCCCTGCGCCGATTGCACTGCCGAGCCCCATCATGATGAGTTGTCGGGGCTTCATGGATCCGCTGTTGGTGGACTGCGGGGACGACTCAACGTCGTCGGTCGTTTCTGGATTGTTCAGAGAGCTCGTGGTCATGTGGCGCACTTTCGACAAGGGATTGCGTTGGTCATCCACAATGAACGGCCCAAATGACCGTAAACACTGCTCTGATGTCCGTGCAAATCGTGACGGGGACCATAATCACTGTGTACAAAAGATGCAGGCCATGAGCGCTTGCTCTGTACACTTTGACTGACGTGGACTCGGATAGATGCCGATTCCCTTGAGGAGGACCATGGAGATCGATCAGCTCGACGCACGCATCATCACTCTTTTCACCGATGACCCCAGGATGAGCGTTCTTGAAGCCTCGCGCGTTTTGAAAGTTGCTCGGGCCACGGTGCAGTCCCGACTGGACCGCATGCAGCGGTCTGGCGTCATTTCCGGGTGGGGGCCTCGCGTGGATCCTGTGGTGCTTGGCTACAACGTGGTGGCTTACTGTGCCCTGGCCATCCGCCAAGACAAGGGGCACGACGCCGTCGCCGCGGCGTTGGAGAAGATCCCTGAGATTCAGGAAATCCATACGGTGTCCGGAGAAAGTGATCTGATGGCGCGGGTCGCAGCGCGGTCTAATTCAGACCTTCAGCGGGTGATTGACTCCATTATTGCTACCAACACCATCGTGCGGTCTTCTACCGTCATTGTTCTCAATACTCACTTCGATGGACGCACACTTCCTCTGACTCGAGCGGCAGCGGGTCTAGAGCCTCGATAGTGATGGCACACGGTGAACAAGTCGCAGTGAAGTTTCGATTACCGAATAGTTCTAAAAGTGAGTTATGGTCATATTGACCGTTACTATCGGCGTGAAAGCGCCGTCCTTCCTGCGACAGGGTTCCCGTGATCACCAGCGCCAACGTTTCGGAGCGCCGTCAGGCCACTCCTGGTCTGGCGATCTCTACGGTCATCTTCGCTCTGCGTCCCAGCGTCGGTTCAGGCAGGCCTACTCTGTGGCTTCCGCTGGTCCGTCGTGTACGCCAGCCGCACCTGAAAATGTGGGCGCTCCCGGGCGGACCGCTGGGCCACGACGAGTCGCTCTCGGATGCAGCTGGGCGAAACCTCGCGGAAACCACAGGCCTTTCTCCGCGGTACCTCGAACAGCTTTACGCCTTTGGGGGCCTGGACCGCTCACCGGGGCAACGTCTGGTTTCCATTGTCTATTGGGCCCTGGTGCAGCCGGACATTGCCGCTCTAGCGCAAGAATCTGAGAACGTCAGGTGGTTCAGAGCAGATGATCTGGATGAGCTGGCTTTCGATCACAATGAGATTGTCCGCTACGCGCTGTGGCGGCTGCGCAACAAAATGGAGTACGGCTCCATCGCGTATAACTTCCTCGGCTCCACGTTCACGCTGGCGCAGGTGCGGGAAGTATACGAGGCAGTTCTGAACCGGCGGCTGGACCCGGCAAACTTCCGCCGGCAGCTCCGCGCCACAGTCGACATCGAACCCACAGACGAGTTCCTTCAAGGTGGCCGACACCGACCGCCGCGCTTGTACCGCTATACCGGCGGCGACCCCGCAGAAACACCCTCTGACATGAATGCCGTTCTATCCACCACCGAAAGCGAACATCGGAGTAACCCATGAGCAGCGTCAACACCGCCGTGCAGCTGATTACGCGTCAAGAAGCAGAACAGAACCTTGCGAACCGGGGATCGGCCGGAACCTGTAGCCCCGAGCTTGCCTCGTCTCCCTGGAACTTCGACGACGGGTCGCCGTCCTATGGTCCGGGCGCTTCTAAGGCGGATGCCATTCCCTCGACCACGCCCCGGCAGGGGAGCCTTCCGCAGGAATACCGGGACGCGAACGACGACGAACTTCACCACCGCATCATGACGGCAAAGGAAACGCTCGGTGACAGAGTGGTCATGCTCGGCCACTTCTACCAGCGTGATGAAGTGGTCCGCTATGCAGACTTTGTAGGGGACTCCTTCCAGCTCGCCCGTGCGGCGACAGAGCGGACAGAGGCCGAAGCAATCGTCTTCTGCGGAGTGCACTTCATGGCTGAGACCGCGGACCTGCTCTCCCAGGAGAATCAGGCAGTCATCCTGCCGAACCTTGCTGCGGGTTGCTCCATGGCGGACATGGCAGACATAGATTCTGTGACCGAATGTTGGGAGCAGCTTGAAGACGTTTTCGGCACGGAGCCTGATGCCGATGGGCGTGTGCCGGTCATACCCGTGACCTACATGAACTCTTCGGCCGCACTCAAGGGTTTCTGTGGTGAACATGGCGGAATCGTGTGTACCTCGTCAAACGCCGCGACCGTCCTGGAATGGGCTTTCGAGCGTGGACAGCGCGTCCTGTTCTTCCCCGATCAGCATCTGGGCCGCAACACAGCCAAGGCCATGGGAGTGCCGCTGGAACAGATGCCCATGTGGAATCCGCGCGAGGCGCTCGGAGGTAACTCAGAAGAGGGCTTGCAGGATTCACGCGTTATTCTGTGGCATGGTTTCTGCTCCGTCCACAAGCGCTTCACCGTGGCGCAGATCGAGAAGGCGCGCCAGGATTTCCCGGACGTCCGTGTCATTGTGCACCCAGAGTGCCCCATGCCCGTGGTGGACGCAGCGGATGAATCCGGTAGTACCGACTACATCCGCAAAGCCATTGCCGCAGCAGCCCCCGGAGCCACCTTTGCCGTGGGCACCGAGATCAACATGGTGAACCGTTTAGCTGCCGAACATCCAGAGCACACTATCTTCTGCCTGGATCCAGTTATCTGCCCTTGCTCCACCATGTATCGTATCCACCCTGGTTACCTGGCGTGGGTTCTGGAAGGGCTGGTTCGCGGAGAAGTCCTCAATCAGATCAAGGTTCCGGACGCCGTCGCCGGTCCTGCACGGACGGCACTGGAACGGATGTTGGCGGCGAAGCCATGAACCCAGCGGGTCACCCCGGATCAATCCTGATCGCCGGTTCCGGAATTGCTGGTCTCCACGCTGCCCTGTGTGCGGTCCGGATGCTTCCGGAAACGGCGATTACCCTGGTCTCCAAAGCGTCGTTGCAGCAGAGCAATACCTGGCATGCTCAGGGCGGAATCGCAGCGGTTCTTCCCCAGGGACAATGCGCGCCCGGTGACAGCTGGCAGGCGCACAGTGACGACACCGTCCGTGCCGGAGCCTCAACGGCCAACACCACAGCAGTAAACGCACTCTGTAGCGACGCTGCGGCGCGTATCCAGTGGCTACTGACTGAAGGTGTTCGACTGGACCGGGAAAAAGACGGCAGCCTCTGCCTCACCAGAGAAGCGGCCCATTCGGCGCCGCGGATCCTGCACTGCGGTGGAGATGCCACCGGAAAGGGCATAGCGTCCGCCCTGATCGACGCCGTCCTCGCCGAACCCCGAATCACCGTCCTCGATCACGCGTTCCTGAAGGACGTCGTTGTGCGGTCCAGAAAAGTAGCTGGGGCCACCGTGCTGACTGGCGGTTCGGAGCAGTACCTCGCGGCCGAAGCCGTAGTGCTCGCGACAGGCGGGGCAGGCCAATTGTATGAACACAACACGAATCCCGACGTCGCCACAGCCGACGGCATTGCTGTCGCCTGGCGGGCGGGCGCCGCACTGACCGACCTGGAATTCTTTCAGTTCCACCCGACGTCGCTCGATGTGCCCGGAAACCCCCTGATCTCTGAAGCACTGCGGGGGGAGGGCGCCGTCCTTCTGGACGCGGCTGACGAACGCTTCATGAACGGCTACCACCCCGACGCAGAGCTTGCACCACGCGACGTCGTCTCCCGGTCGATCATGCGTCATCTCCAACGAACAGGAGAGCGCCATGTCTTCCTTGACGCACGCGCGCTTGAGAGAGGCCGTCCCGGGTACCTCGCGAAAAGATTTCCCACGCTGGCCAGGCTCACCTCGGAACATGGTTTCGACTGGGCGTCCCAACCAATTCCAGTAGTGCCCGCCGCGCACTACTGGATGGGCGGCGTACGTACTGACCTCTACGGACGTACCTCGCTGGAAGGGCTCTACGCCGTCGGAGAAGCTGCCTGCACCGGAGTTCACGGAGCGAATCGCCTTGCCTCAAACTCGCTACTGGAGGGCCTCGTCTTCGCCGAGCGCGCCATCACGTCCATGACCGTGGGCACTTCCTGCCCCGTGACAGGCGTTTGGCCAGTAGCCGACGTCGGCCCCCGTGAACTCTCCACGGCAGGAACCGAACCGTTCACGCGTGCAGAACTTCAACATCTGATGTCGGATAAGGCGGGAGTGATCCGGGACAACGCTGGCCTCAGAACAGCAGCCAAACAGCTTGCCACCTGGTCCAGTCCCCACCACGGCAACAGACACATCACCGACTACGAGGACGAAAACCTGCTGATAACTGCCCGCCTCCTGGTTGCCGCGGCCGCACATCGCAAAGAATCCCTCGGAGCCCACTACCGAACCGATTTCCCTCCGGCGCCACCTCAGAACGCCACCGAAACCAGCCGACTCTACGCGAGGACCTCTGCATGAACCACCTCCAACAACCCGACTCCGTGACCGTCCGGCGCATCGTCGAATCGGCGCTCGCAGAGGACTCACCATGGGGCGACATCACCTCCGAGACGCTTATTCCGGTCGGTGCGCAGGCCACGGCCAAATTGAGGGCGCGGGAATCGGGCGTCTTCTGCGGGGAGACGGTGATCTGTACTTCCCTGGAGTTGGTTCACCCAGAGATACAGCTGGAGTTTTTGGTGCACGACGGCGACCGGTTCGCCTCGGGCACGGAGCTGGCGGTGATCACAGGAGACGCACGCGCCATCCTGCGAGCAGAGCGCGTTGCGCTCAACCTGGCACAGCGGCTCAGCGGCATTGCCACGCTCACCGCTGAGTTCGTTGCCGCTGTCGAGGGCACCGCGGCCAGAATCGTCGACACCCGGAAGACAACTCCTGGTCTGCGGGTTCTGGAACGGTTCGCCGTTCGCTGCGGTGGTGGCTACAACCACAGGTTCAGTCTTTCGGATGCCGTGATGGCCAAGGACAACCACCTCGCTATTCTGACTGCAGGCGGAGGAGATCTGACGCAGGAACTGATCGCCGCCAAAGGACGGCTGCCACACACTGTGCACTTTGAGGTGGAGGTAGACCGGCTCGATCAGGTAGAGCCTGTCCTGGCCGCGGGCGTAGACACGATCATGTTGGATAACTTCACCCTCGATGACCTGGTCAAGGGTGTAGATCTCATCGGTGGCCGTGCACTCGTGGAAGCAAGTGGCAATGTTCGCGTGGAGACTGTTGGCGCGATCGCACGAACCGGCGTCGATGTCATCTCCTCGGGTGCGCTTACGCATAGTGCGCCAGCGCTGGATCTTGGCCTTGACATCGAAATCCTTACGCCGGCCAGCTCATGATCTATCTCGACGCTGCGGCAACATCCCCTCCGCGCAAGGCAGTCCTTGAAGCCATTTGGCCGCTGATGACCAACGACTTTGGCAACCCCGCAAGTTCGCACTCGTTGGGGGAGTCCGCAGCGCGTGCAGCTGAGTATGCGCGGACGACGGCGGCCCAGGTTCTGGGGTGCCGTCCGGGAGAGCTGGTGTTCACCTCCGGGGGGACCGAGGCGAACAATCTGGCCATCAAGGGAATGGCGCTGGCTCGACCCGCGGGAAGACACCTGGTGACGTCGGCTGTCGAGCATCCGTCTGTACTGGAGAGCATCGACTATTTGCGGGAGCACCACGGGTTCCGTGTCTCGGTCCTGCCCGTAGACGCGGATGGACTCGTGGCGCCTACGGATTTGGAGGCGGCGCTGACGCCACTGACAACACTGTGCAGCATCATGTACGCCAATAATGAGGTGGGAACGGTTCAACCGGTCGCCGAGCTTGCGCAAATCTGCGCCGAGTATGGCGTGCCGTTTCACACGGACGCTGTCCAGGCTGCTGGCTGGCTACCACTTGATGTCGCCGGTCTCGGAGTGGATGCGCTCTCGATCTCCGGACACAAACTCGGCGCGCCCAAAGGGTGCGGCCTGCTGTATGTCAAGGGCCGGCGTCGGCTGCAGCCGCAGATCCACGGCGGGGGGCAGCAGCGCGGGAAACGATCAGGAACGGAGAATGTAGCGGGTGCCGTTGCCGTCGCCACTGTGCTGAAATTGGCGGAAGCCGACCGTTCATCCGCCGTGGAGACCGCAGTTGCCCTTCGCAACCATCTCATTGAAACCGTGCAGCGCGATGTGCCGGATGCGATCCTCACCGGGCATCACTCATTACGCTTGCCAGCGCACGCGTCGTTCTGTTTCCCCGGTACCAGCGGGGAGTCGGTACTGCTTGAACTGGAACGGGCCGGCGTGGTCTGCTCCAGTGGATCCGCCTGCGCGGCGGGCTCTGATGAGCCATCCGGGGTCCTCACAGCCATGGGAATCAGCCGTGATATTGCCCAGACCGCGGTCAGACTGACGTTCGACTCCGGGATGCAGGAAAAGGAGATGTCGTTGGCGGCACGGGCCGTGGGGAAGGCAGTGGCCACCGTCAAACGGTTGGGCATGCCTCAGTCGTAGTTGACCCCGGTCAGCTCTTCGCTCCGATTCCACAACCGGAGAGCAATGTCTTCATCCAGCACGGCCGGTGAGGGTGCCACCAGCGTTGCCGTGCCGCGTAATTCTCCGGGCCCGTTGGGGCCGTAATAGTCGCCACCCTGAACATCTGCCGCTGTTGCGGCGTAGAGCGTGGGCAAACAGGCTGATTCGGCGGGCTGACCCATGGCCGCGAACAACCCTCCGAGCAGATCCAGGGCGCCCCTGTGACTGCCACGTTTAGTGAGGTTTGTTCCAGAAACACCCGGATGAGCAGCGACCGAGATGATGTCCGTGCCCGATGTGCGCAGCCAGCGCTCAAGCTCCATAGCGAAATACAGGTTGGCCAGCTTGCTCTGGGAGTACGCCTGCCACCGGCGATAGCTTCTTTCAGAGTTGAGGTCCTCGAAGCGAATCTTCCCGCGACGGTGCGCAATGCTGGACAGTGTGATCACCCGCGGGACCGAACCGGCACGGAGCTGGTCCATCAAAAGCCCAGTCAAGGCAAAGTGCCCCAGATGGTTCACTCCGAACTGCATTTCGAAACCGTCTTGTGTTCGGGTAAGTGGCGGTGCCATCACGCCAGCGTTGTTGATCAACACGTCCACCGGTTGTTCCACGCGTTTGGCGAAGCTACGGATACTCTCCAGACTGGCGAGATCCAACTCTGCCGTGTGGCAGGTCTGGTTCCCTGTCCTTTCCTGGACCATGCGCAGCGCAGCCTCGGCCTTGTCCGGGTTCCTGCAGGCCATCGTGACCACTGCACCAGACTCAGCCAAAGCCAAGGAGGTCTGCAAACCGATTCCACTATTTGCACCGGTGACGATGATACGCCGACCGGAAATACGCTCAGACTCCATCGACGCTGCGCCGCAACTTGTCCGTGAGTCGCCGCAGATCCCGCAGCTCATCCTGCGTCAGCGCGGGCTCAAGGAGGCTACGAATCCGTTTCACATGAATTCGGCCCATGGAACGCTGAAGCGCTAGCCCTGCATCCGTCAGCGCGAGTTCAACGCCGCGATGGTCCGACGCTGCGGCCCGGCGCATGACCAGGCCACGAGCTTCGAGCCGGTCCAACATCCGGCTGAGACTGGGCTGACTGAGAAGTAGATGCTCGTTCAGGTCCTTCAGCCGCGTCCAACCTGTGGGGCATCGGGTCAGGTTGAACATCACGTCATACTCTCGCATGGTGAGTTGTTTGAAATCTGGGTCACTTTGTAACTGACGCATGACGGACACCTGAGTGCGAAACAGCGACTCCCATGTGTCGGTGCTCAATTGGGCATCGTGTTCACTGTGTGCTGGCATGGCTGCTGCTTTCTGCCGCTGCCCGTGCGGCCTTGCGGTTGTCATGGGTGGGACTTGCGGGCACATGAGCAGGCGTTCTGTCGGCGAACTCCTTGCGCAGGATGGGGAGAACTTCTTCGCCGAACAGGTCCAATTGCTCAAGGACGGTCTTCAGCGGCAGACCCGCATGGTCCACCAGGAAGAGTTGCCGCTGGTAGTCGCCGAAGTACTCTCGGAAGGTCAGCGTTTTTTCAATGATTTCCTGAGGGCTGCCAACGGTTAACGGTGTCTGCGAAGTAAATTCTTCCATGGAGGGACCGTTTCCGTACACCGGCGCGTTGTCGAAGTACGGACGGAACTCGCGAATAGCGTCCTGAGAATTGCGACGCATGAAAAATTGCCCTCCCAGACCAACGATGGCCTGTTCGGCAGTTCCGTGCCCGTAGTGGGCGTAACGGCTGCGGTATAGCTCGATGAGCTGCTGGTAATGCTCCTTGGGCCAAAAGATGTTGTTGGCGAAGAATCCATCACCGTAGTATGCGGCGATTTCCGCAATTTGGGGCGTCCGGATGGAACCGTGCCAGACGAACGGTGCAATGCCATCCAGCGGGCGTGGAGTGGAAGTGAAGTTCTGCAACGGCGTCCTGAATTGTCCCTGCCAGTCCACGGTGTCTTCATCCCAGAGGCGGCGGAGCAGGGCATAGTTCTCAATGGTCAGGTCAAGGCTGTCCTGCATTTTACGACCGAACCATGGGTAGACGGGAGCGGTATTGCCTCGCCCCAGGATGAGGTCGGTGCGTCCATCCGAGAGGTGCTGGAGCATAGCAAAGTCTTCAGCAATCTTGACGGGGTCATTGGTGGTGATCAGCGTTGTTGATGTGGAGAGAATAATCCGCTCTGTCTGCGCCGCTACGTACCCGAGCATAGTGGTGGGGGAACTCGGAACGAACGGGGGATTGTGATGTTCGCCGGTTGCAAAGACATCGAGACCGACCGCTTCGGCGTGGCGTGCAATGGTGACCATTGCTTTGATGCGTTCATGCTCTGTTGGTGTCTGATGTGTCGTGGGGTCTGTCGTGACATCTCCGACACTGAAAATACCTATCTGCACAGCGCTCCCTCTCGGTTTACATGCATTTGCATCTATCCTTTGGAGAAACAGCGGAGACGCTTACATTGTTCCCTGAACCGAGCACCGGTCTAGGCCGCGTTCTGCCTGCGCTCACGACGACCCTCCAGCAACCGGTACAGCACCGGCACCAGAATCAGGGTGAGAGCAGTCGACGAGACCAGACCGCCAATAACCACGATGGCCAGTGGCTGGGAAATGAACCCGCCCTCACCCGTTAGGCCCAGAGCCATTGGAACCAGGGCAAAAATGGTGGCCAAAGCCGTCATGAGGATAGGACGCAACCTCTGTCGTGCACCACGTTCTACCGCTTCCGCGACAGTCATGGCCTCCACGCCGTCATGCGGCTGCCTGTACTGGTTGATCAAGTCGATCAGAACGATGGCATTCGTCACCACAATGCCCACCAGCATCAGCATGCCAATCAGCGACGGCAGTCCTAACGGCACCTGCGTGATGACCAGCAGAGCAATGGCGCCGGTAGCCGCGAAGGGCACAGAAACCAGCAGAATCAGCGGTTGCAGAAGGGACTTGAACGTCGCCACCATGATCACGTAGACAATCGCGACGGCGGCCAGTAGCGCGAGATAAAGTTGCCCGAAGGAATCGGCTTGCTGTTCCGCTGCGCCGCCAACCTCAGCGGTCGCTCCAGCCGGAAGGTTCAGTGCCTCGACCCGCTCCGTAACCGTGGAACTGAGGCTACCCAGATCATCTGCTGCTGGGGTAATCGAGATCCTTGCCGTGCGTTCTCCGTTGGCGCTGGTGATAGACAACGGAACAGACACCTGCTCCACCTCGGCGACGTCCGTCAACGGAACCGGTCCAGCGGGGGTCGGTAGGGTCAATGCTGTCAGCTGCTCAAGGCTGTCCGGTTCCACGCCCTTGCCGACTAGTACGGGATAGTCGGTCACCTCGAGCCGCAGCGTACCTGCGGGAATGGGGCTGAGTGTACTCGCGGCCAAGGATGAAATCTGCTCCTCATTGAGCCCAGCTGCAACTGCCTTTTTGCGGTCCACCCGGATCTGGACCAGCGGTTGCCCCTCAGCAAGGTTGCTTGAGACTTCACTGGCACCAGGAAGACCTTCCATCTGGCTGAGCACCTGATCCGAAGCATCGCGGAGAATGTCCGAAGAAGGAGCACTGACATTGACGTCAATGGTGCTACTCATGCCGAAGCCGCCGCCACTGGCCGAAACAAGCACGTCTCCGGCAGCGCCGCTGTCCTCAATCTTTTCTCGGACCCTGTTCTGCAGCGCCTCTTGATCGGAGTCGGCATCGGTGATGACGGTGAACGACGCCGTTGAGGCACCTGCCGCCAGCGAGGAGCCAATGAGGTCGGTGGAATTGCCGATGGTCAGCTGTACATCTTCGATGCCGTCTATGGAGCTCAGAAGCTTCTCCGTGGCTTTTGCCTCTTCGAGGGTGTACTCGAGGCTGGAGCCAGGGGTCAGTGTCTGGGTGATGCTCATGCTGTTCTGACCGGTGTTGCCCAACAAATTGGTCTGCATGAGCGGGGTCATCGCTACCGTACCGATCAGGACCAGGGCGCCCGCCACCAGCGTCCAGACCGGATGCTTCTGTGTACGGCGAAGGATAGGCAGATACCCCCGCTGTAGCAGTGACCGCTGCTCCCGATGCTCGGCCTCATCCCGCGAAAGGGGAGCCGCATGGGAATGGCCTTTGTTGCGAAGGAACCAATATGCAAGAACGGGAACAATGGTCAACGCGACCGCGAGCGAGGCCAGCAGCGCGATAGTCACGGTGAGGGCAAACGGTCGGAAAAGTTCTCCGGCCAGGTCTCCCACAAAAGCAATGGGGGCGAACACGGCCACGGAAGTCAGCGTGGAGGCAGTGATGGCGCCAGAAACTTCTCTGACAGCTTTCAGGATTGCCGCGCCCTTTTCCTCTCCATAAGACAGATGCCGCTTGATGTTTTCGATCACCACAATGGAGTCATCCACTACTCGGCCAATAGCGATGGTCAGAGCGCCGAGCGTGAGGATGTTCAGCGAGAAACCAACGGTGTAGAGACCAATGAACGTTATGAGCAACGACAGGGGAATGGAGATCGCAGTCACGATCGTGGAGCGCACTGACATCAAGAAGACCAAAATCACCAACACTGCGAACCCGAGCCCCAAGAGGCCCTCCGTGGTCAGGTCTTCAATGGACTTCTCGATAAACGGAGCCTGATCGAAGACCACCGTGATATTGGCCCCGCTACCCAGTTCCTCCTCGAATTGGGTCAGGAGATCTGTGACCGCGTGTGAGATGGCCACGGTGTCGCCGTCGGGCGTCTTGGTGACAGAGAGGGCGAGAGTCTCTTCACCGTTTGTACGCGTAATGGATGACGGGTCGTCGTTTTGCAGAGCGACGGACGTGACCTCTCCCAGTGGAACGGGTCCGTCCTTGCCGGGCAGCGGAAGGGCACGCACATCGTCGAGGGACTCAATCGGGCTACCGATCTGGATCGTCAACGACTTCTCGTCCGTGTCCAGGACACCTACCGGAATCAAGGACCCATTGTTCTCCAGGGCTTCAAGGACATCCGGGGTCCCCAGACCCGCGGCGGTCAACTTCGCTTGATCCGGGAGCACCGCTATATGTCGGGATGTACCACCAGTGACCTCAGCGCTACGGACGCCGTCGATCTTTTGAAGACGGGGGACCGTCAGCCGTTCGAGGTCACTTTTGAGCTCACTCAGAGACTGATCCGACGACACCGCCATGAAGACAATGGGAAGGTCGCTGATGCTGCCCGCCAGAGCATTGGGCGCTACATCTTCCGGCAGCACTTGCTCGACGGTCGAAATGGCGCGATCCACCTGACCGCGTGCGCGGTCCAAATCAGTGCCGTACGTAAAAGTCAGACTGACGGTGCTGATTCCCGTCCGTGATGTACTGGACGAAGACTCGAGTCCCTCAACGGCATTGAGGGCACTTTCGAGCGGCTCACTGACTTGTTTGTCAACTACCTCTGGCGACGCCCCCGGCATGGCCGAAATGACCGTGATTTGTGGAAACTCAAGAGATGGAATGAGCTCCTGTTTGAGGGAACCCATGGTGATCACACCAAAGACCGCCGCAAACACAGTGATCAGGGCAATAAGTGCCCTGTTGGCCAGCGAAAGCTTCGCCAGTCTGAACATCGGACCGCCTCATGGGAAAAACTGGCTCAGGACACTGGTGTGACCCGCAGAGTAACTACGAAAGGTTGAGTACTTCACCCGTGTGAGCGATGATCTCGTCTGCCAGCGACTCATTCTCGTTGAGCTTGACGTCGTAGCCAGGGATCATTTCGCGGAGCTTTGGCTCCCAAGCGCCCATGTGCTTGGGGAAGCACCGTTTCAGCAGGTCCACCATGATGGGCGCCGCAGTTGACGCTCCTGGAGAGGCGCCGAGCAGTGCACCGATGGAACCATCAGCAGAGGTGATGACTTCCGTGCCGAACTGGAGAACTCCGCCCTTTTGGGCATCTTTCTTGATGACCTGCACACGCTGACCTGCAGTGATCAACTCCCAGCGATCCGCATTGGCTGACGGAAGGAACGCCCGAAGCGCGTCGTTCTTCGCGTTCCGCGTCTTCAGGACTTCCGTCACCAGGTACTTGACCAGGCCCAGATTATCCTTGGCTACCGCCAGCATGGGAATGAGGTTCGATGGCCGGACCGAAGTCGGCAGGTCGAGAAAGGATCCGTTCCTAAGGAACTTCGTGGAGAACCCACCATAGGGACCGAACAGCAGCGATCGCTCGCCATTGACGAACCGGGTGTCCAGGTGAGGCACTGACATGGGTGGCGCACCGACGTCGGCCAGGCCGTAGACCTTGGCGTTGTGCTGGTCAACCACATCTGGGTTGGTGCACCGTAGGAACTGGCCGGAAACAGGGAAGCCGCCGAAGCCGCGGCCTTCGGGGATCCCCGAACGCTGGAGCAGATGCAGCGCCCCGCCGCCAGCGCCTACAAAGACAAACTTGGCGTGGACAGTGCGTTTTTCGCCACTGGCCCGATTTTTGACCTTGACGTCCCATCCACCGGAAGGGGAGCGTTCCAGATCATCAACATCATGACCGAAGTTCAGATCCACGTCTGATTTACCGAGGTAGGAGGTGAGCTCCCGTGAGAGCGCGCCAAAGTCGACGTCGGTTCCTCCGACGACACGTGATCCGGCCACGCGCTGGGACGGGTCGCGGTCCTTCATGACCAACGGCGTCCAGTCGGCGAGGGTTGCGTGGTCTTCCGAGTGTTCAATGGTCTTGAACAGGGGCTGCGAGCGAAGCGCTTCAAATCGGCGTTGCAAGTACTCTGCCTGCCAGTCACCCCAAACTAAACTCATGTGCGGCAGGGGATTGATGAAGTTTCGCGCGGGCCCGATATGGCCATTGGAGACGAGGTGGGACCAGAACTGTCGGGATACGTGGAACTGCTCGTTGATCTTGACCGCTTTGGCAGGATCGACACTGCCGTCCTTGGCCGCGGGTGTGTAGTTGAGCTCGCACAGAGCCGAATGACCAGTGCCTGCGTTATTCCATGGATCCGAGCTTTCCAGACCAGCCTGGTCCAGACGCTCAAAGAGCGAAATGCTCCAATCGGGCTGCAGCTGCTTGAGGAAAGTCCCCAGCGTGGCACTCATGATGCCGCCACCAATCAGTACAACATCAACGTTCTCAGCGGCGTGGTCCGTCGCAATATTTGCAGTCAACTTCAATCTCCACTCGCAAGGGTGCTGGCTGCCAAAGCTTATCGCGCCCTCGATCACATGGGTAATCTCCAGATCGGGTTTCGCCGGTTTTGCGGACCTAAAGTCTGCGCTTTGTGGGGTACATCACCGAAGTTCGATTTTGTTGAAGACTTCATGGAGAACCGGGCTGACGGGATAGGACTGCACATGGTCCGACACCGCCAGAGCTGAAATGGGGAAGGCAAGTGGAACGGCAGGGATGACGCTGGCCACCTGAGCATTGATGTCCTGGTAGGCAATCTGCCGTTCCTCTCCATCCTGGAGTGTCCTGGCCCTGTCTATTTTGCTGAATAACTGGCTGTCACTGAACCCGAATTCCTCGCTGTAGGAACCGAAGAGCGGGCCCACAAAATTGTCCGAATCCTGGTAGCTTCCGTTCCATCCCAACAGATGAATGGCGCGGTCACCCGATTCCTGCACCCTGGCCAGGTAGCCGTCGGACCAGTCGATGGGGACGGGCTGGATATTGAGTCCGACAGCCGTTAGCTGGCGGCTCAGCTCAGCATAGATCTTTTCCGGGGCGGGAAGATACGGTCGGGCGACGTTGCGTGGGTAGTAGAACGGCAGCGGTTCGCCCTTGTAACCCGCTTCCGCAAGGAGTCTTCGCGCTTTTTCTGGATCGTGATTGTATGTGGAAAGGCCTTCATCCTCGATCCCCAGCTTGGGCGGAATAAAGGTGGAAGCAGTCTTCGTCCCGTTGAGGAACGCCTCGTTGCGTACAGCGTCTTTGTCAATGGCGTGGGCTATTGCTTGGCGCATCTTTTTGTCTTCCAGGCCCGGGAATTTCTGGTTCATCCCTAGGTACAGCACCGAATATGGATCGCGCTGCAGTATTTGTTTGCCACTGCGGGCGAGCTCGGCAACGTTGGAGACGCTGATCATGTCGTAGCCGTCGATGATCCCATCCTGCAGGGCCCGAAGTCGAGCATCTGGATCGCGGATGGTGCGGAAAACTATGTGCCGCACGTCGCCTTGCTCGCCCCAATAGTCCGGGTAGGCATCGAGGATGACTTTGTCATCCTTCCAGCTCGTAAAGGTGTAGGGACCTGTGCCCACGGGCTGCTGCGCGTAGCGGGAGATTTTGCTGCCTTGAAGCTTGAAGACGGGCTTGTCAGCTGAAAGTTTCGTGAGTGCTTTGGGTGAGGCAATCGCGAATCCTGGCATCGACAGGGCAGGGATGAAGCCTGCGAACCGGTGATTGAGGTCTATCCGTACCGTGTAGTCGGAATCGGCGGTGCACCTCTTGTAGTTGCTGATTTCAGGGGTGTCCGCAAAACCGCCGAAGACCGTTTTAAACGGAGTTGCCGAGGACGTTCTGCGAGCCTCCTCCGGTAGGTTGTACCAGCGGTCAAAGTTTGCGCAGACTGCAGCAGCGTTGAATGCCGTCCCGTCATGGAAGGTGACGCCTTCCCGTAGCTTGAACGAGTAGGCGCGTCCATCGTTGAGTTCCGTCCAGCTCTTGGCGAGTAGAGGGGCGGGGGCGGAGGTCATGGGGTCTACGCCCACCAAGCCTTGCATGACCTGAAGGGTGATGCGGTAAGTTTCGGCGTCTGCCACTAAAGCCGGATCGAGGCCGGCCGGGGCTGCAACAGTACCGAAAATGAAGTTACCTTCAGTGGAGGCAGCGGACGACGTCGTGCCTGGGGCTGAAGTGGGTTGCACAGGAGGAGTAGCTCCGGTGCACGCTGTCATGAGGAGTGCGGACGCCGCGGCTGCTATCCGGAGGCTCAGAGACCATGCTCGGGGTCTGTGTTCGGAGGTTACCCGGCCGGGACCTGTTGGGTGTGCTCGCACTTGACTCCTCGGGCATGGCCGCAGCAGAACTGGTGGATGGAAGAGGCCAGTCTAATCGAGAAACATTCGCGTTCCCTGTGTGTGGAAACCATCGGGGTAAGTAAAGAGCGGGTACCCGTTAGCCGGGTACCCGCTCTTCCATGCCTGATCCCTAGTAGAGGGAGGAATCAGGTGGTTACTTTGCTGCTGGCGGCATCAGGACCGAATCGATCATGTAAACCGTTGCGTTAGCAGTCTGAACTCCGCCACAGACGAGGCCGGCGTCAGAGGAACCGACAGTGATCTTGTCACCCTCGCCCTTGACAGTTACTTCTTCACCGTTGACCGTCGTGTGGGTTCCGGCGATCTCATCGGGGGAGATCTGGCCCTCGATGACGTGGTAGGTCAGGATGCCGGAGAGCAGGTCAGCGTCGGTGGTTAGTTTTTCCATGGTGGCGTCGTCGATCTTCTTGAACGCATCATCCGTGGGAGCAAAAACCGTGAATTCGCCGCCGTTGAGGGTGTCAACCAGATCCACATCCGGGTTGACCTCGCCGGAAACGGCTGCAGTCAGGGTCGTCAGGACCGGGTTGTTCGAAGCTGCCGTGGCTACGGGATCCATGGCCATGCCGGATACGGAACCGTCGCCCTCGGGAACCTGTGCTGCATAGTCGGCGCAGCCCGGTCCAACCAAGTTGGCTGCGGGATCAGCCATATCCGATGAATCCGAGTCCGGTGACTCGCTGGCCATCTCGGTGTTCATGGGCGACTCAGCGGACATATCTTCTGAGTCCGTGCCACTGCTGCATGCTGAGAGGCCGAACATGGCGACTGCTGCTACGCCAAGGATGCTGAGGCTCTTGCGTTTCGTATTCATGAGGTTCTCCTGATGATTAGTCTGCAGCACCGGGCGGTGACTGTCTGGATCTTTCAACCTCCTGTGCGGAGGCTTCATGGACTATTCGCACGGAATAACCAGGAGGATGGGTGGGATCGCAAAACTTTTTTCAGGGGAGGGGCGGGCAGCAAAAAGCCGCCCCGGTGAAAAACCGGGGCGGCTAAGGGTGTTGCTAGACGCACATTTTGTACGCGAGATGGGACTTGAACCCACACGTCCGAAGACACTGGAACCTAAATCCAGCGCGTCTGCCAATTCCGCCACTCGCGCGTAGTCCATAAGGACCGTAACCAGTCTACCGGAAGTCAGTCCAGACTCAGATTCCGACGCAGCTTCGCCACATGGCCAGTCGCCTTGACGTTGTACTGCGCGAGGAGAACTGCACCATCTGCATCAACGACGATCGTCGAACGAATCAGGCCTTCGTAAACGCGTCCATAGTTCTTTTTCTCACCCCAGGCGCCAAAAGATTCCGCAACTGTATGGTCCGGGTCAGCTAAGAGTGGGAAGCCTAGACCCTCCTTTTCGGCGAAGCTGGCCAGCTTGGGCTGTGCGTCGGGAGAAATGCCCAGTACCTGATAGCCGTGGCCTAATAGGGACTCGAGGTTGTCCTGGAAATCGCAAGCCTGCTTGGTGCAGCCAGGGGTGCCGGCTGCCGGGTAGAAACAGACGACGACGCATTGTCCCCTATAGTCGGAGAGGCTCACATCCTTGCCGTCGGCACCCGTGAGAGTAAAATCTGGTGCTGGATTACCAACGGATAGTCTTTGGTCAACTGCGTCCATGAGTGCTCCTCAGCTCTGTTGCTATTCGGCAAAGAATGTGACTTTTACAATGAATCGGAAGGCTTACCACGCTATCAGCGTTATGATTTGAGGCGAGGTTCGGGAGTCGGCCCGGATGAGCCGGACTGGCAGTTATGTGTAAGGGGATTTTGTAGTGCCAAACATGGATCAATGGCCCACAGGGCGTCTACTGTCCACAGCGGCGCGTCTGGTAGAGCATGCGTGGAATGAACGATTGTCGTCCATCGGTGTCACACATGCGGGTGTCATTGGCCTTGGAGTCCTCGATGACGAGGGCCCTATGACTCAGGCACGTCTTGCACAGATCGTGCATGTTCAGGCGCAGACTATGGGCAAAACTCTGGCGCGGTTGGAAAATCACGGTCACGTATCCCGCGTTCGGAATGATCTGGATCGTCGAAGCCACATGGTGTCAATCACTGCTGCGGGCAAGGACGCCTTGACCTGCGCACACGACGTCGAGACAACAATCGTCGAGGGAGATGAACTGTTGTCGGAAGAACTGCGATCTCATCTTTTCAGTGTTATCCGTGGGCTCGCAGGTAAGCAGAGCGTCAAGGACGTCGTGGAGACCACTGGCGAATCGGCCGTCGCAGACATCATCGCGGTGCGGCCCGACGAGTCAGAAGCAGATCTACTTCCGGTTGCTGTCGGAGAATAGCTAGCATTAGTAATAGCTAGGGACAAGAAAGCTCCGGTTGACCGTTGGTCAACCGGAGCTTTTCTTTGGTGCACCCCTCGGGACTCGAACCCGAAACCCATTGATTAAGAGTCAATTGCTCTGCCAGTTGAGCTAGGGGTGCGTTCTGCGTTGCGCTGAAAGCCGCCGTTTCCGGCTGAATCAGTCACTCGCAACGACATGAAACATTACCAGCAAGATTCGCGAAACGAAAAATCGAGCTGCGAGTTCTGCGACACTCCCTATTTGGTGTCCTGCCGGTGCGTGGACTCGTCTGTGTGCTCGTCGCTAGGTCGTGACACGACGGTTTCAGATTCGTCTATGTCCCAGTCTCCGGCCCCATTTCTGGTCACCGGGTCAACCCCGGACTCCTGATGGTCTACTGGGGTTCCTGCAGCGAGGCGTTCCTCGATCAACGGCTCGTTGGGGTTGACCGGCTCATGGTCGACGCGGCTAGATCCCGATGTATGTGGCCGTTCCGTGTCATCTGTTCTGCGTCTGGCAGCAGCTTCGTCGCGAGCCATGGCTGCCTTGCCGCCAAGGCCTGGCCCTGCACTGGGCGTCGAAGCGTCGTGGTTACTGAACGTTGCGGGGGCTTGCTGACCGACGTCGGAAAAGCCGTGCTGAAGTGTCGCGGGAGCATGGTCCAGAGAATCAGGACTGTTGGGGCGGTTGGAATCCCGGTTCAACAGCCACCACACGACGGCGACTATGGCAACAACAACGATGAATCCGATGACCCACTCCATGACAATCTCCTTCATCCGTGCGGTATCTTTTCCGCGTTGCTCCTGACGTTACGACGTGGCACGTGCAGTGTCCATAGACTGTAGCCTGTGGGGTATGGCCCCAGAGCGCATTGTGCATACCCTTACCGTTCCCACGCCAGAATTGTTGGAGGCACTGAGTCCCCACTCCGGTCATGTTCGGCTCAGTTTGTGGGACCTGGAGTCAGCTCCGGTGGGATTGAGTTACGGGGAGATCGACGGCGTCGTGCTTCCGTATGCCAACGGGGCAGACTCCGCTCCGGCCCTCTCTCAGATCGAGGCATTGAAGTTCGTGCAGACGCAGTCCACTGGATACGAAGGACTGCCGGAGATCATCGGTTCAGCAGTTGGCTTGGCGAGCGCCGCTGGTGTCCATGCGGCTGCGACCGCTGAACTTGCCCTCGGGCTGGTGCTGGCCTCCCAACGTGGCATCGCTGATGCCGTGCGCGATCAGGGACGAGCGGAGTGGAGCCACCGGCGCTATCCAGGGCTTGCGGACAAACGTGTGCTGCTGATCGGTGTGGGCGGTATTGGGCGCGAGATAGCCCGTCGTCTCGATCCATTCGAGGTGGAGCTCACCAGAGTGGGCAGCAAAGCCAGGAACGACGACGACGGCATGGTTCACGGGCCCGATGAGCTGGTAAAACTGGCCGAACACGCGGATGTGCTCATCATCATCACGCCTCTGACAGAGGCCACCCGAAAGTTAATCAGCGCAGAGGTTCTCAGTGCTTTGCCTGACGACGCGCTGGTCGTGAACGTTGCTCGCGGTGGCGTTGTTGATTCGGAGGCGCTGACTCGCGAAGTCGTTGCGGGCCGATTGCGTGCGGCGCTCGATGTGTTTGATCCGGAACCGTTGCCAGCGGGCCATCCGCTGTGGAGCGCCGACGGCGCCATTATCACGCCACATACCGGCGGTAACACGGAGGCCTTTGACCCGCGGATTCGTGCACTGCTTCGCAGGCAGCTTGAGGCACTCAACAATGGCTGCTGCCCGGAGAACCTCGTTCAATCAGGCCCATTTTCCACGTTGTGATGGGGACTAGCGACGCAGTTAGCTTGGTCTCAGTCCACGGTAACGAATTGCGTCATGAATGCTGTGAAGTCCTCGTAGTCCTCTGACTGAACGAGACTGCGTACCGAATCCAGGAGCGGTAGCTCGATGGTTGGTGGCACCTCGAAGTAGAAAACGGCTCCTGTACTGGTGGCCGTTTCGAAGTGATCTGGTGCGAGTTCCACGGCGTGGGCAAGGTTGGTCATGTTCAATTCCACTGGAGTGCCCGCTGGACTCATATCGCCGGCGTCGAAGGGTGCAATCATGATCTCCAACGGCCGCCAGCGGTACCCCACCACATAGTATTCGGGCCCAGCCATGTCCCGGTCTGTGTCCGATAGGGGAGACCTGCGAGCACACACGAGGTTGTAGTCGCCATAGTTGGGAATCTGCGAATCAAACACTTGACGCAACAGGTTCTTCAGGCGCGCGCTGTCCTGGGGGCCGATCGGGGAGACGCTGGCAGATGTCATGTGGTGCGGGACCTCTTTGGCGGCGCAGGAGCTGTGGCGTTCGACGGCGCGCCAGCTGCCCGGACCTTGCTACTTGGGTATGTTCCGGAGACTTCAGCCTAGCGGACGCTACCAGAATGATTTTAGGGTCCCCACCCTTATTGTTACCTCGTTGCCACCATCAACGGGGTCAGAGTCGTGTGGCACCGTGGCCTAACTATAGGATTTCCGAATGGACTTGAAGCGATTGCAGATTCTCCGAGAGTTAGCGGACCGGGGGACTATTGCTGCCACTGCCATCGCATTGAATGTCACTCCATCGGCCGTGTCTCAGCAGCTCAAGGTACTTCAGGAGGAGGTGGGCATCGAGCTGGTGGAGCGAACCGGTCGCCGTGTTCGCTTGACTGAGGCAGGCGTGGCGATGGCGGCGGCGTCGGCCGATTTGTCTGCAGCCATGGAGAGGGTCAAATCTACGGTTGATATATACCGGAGCGGCTGGCAGACAGAGATCCGCGGCGCATTTTTTCCCAGTTCCGCAGAGATGCTCCTGCCAGGGCTCCTCAGTCGCATAGTCGAGCTCGACGGAGTGCGGGTGGAGGCTGTCCTCGAGGACCCGTCCATGCGCGACTTTCCACCGTTGACTGCGGACTACGATTTTGTTCTGGCGCACAGTATCGAAGGCGTGGATACGTTCATTCGACCGGGTATCGTCGTCGTGCCGCTGATGCAGGAGCCCTTGGACATTGCCATGCAGGCAGGGCACCCGCTGACCTCCAAAGATGTCGTGACGCCAGAGGATGTTGTTGACTATCCATGGGTCGGCGTCGCTCCGGGGTTCCCGCTGGATACCGTCTTGTCACAGATTGAGGTGCGCGCTGGACGGTTGGCCACTCGCATCCAGCAGTACCCGGATCTGAGGGTTATGGAGGCGCTCGTGGCGGCAGGTCATGGGTTGGCAATGTTGCCGCGCTACACCGCTCGGGGCCATATCTCGGAGAGGTTGGAGCTTCGAGAATTGACCGGAGTACGTGCGCGCCGGTCCATCGCCGTGCTCATGCGCAAGGACGTTTCAGAGCGGACGTCCGTCCGCCGAGTCGTCGAGATGCTCCAGGCCGAAGCGGACGCGATCGTAACAGGCGCTGGAAAAAGCGTCATATGAGGGTGGCAATTATCGGGTTCCGGGCTGGGCCGTCCTAGACTTTCAGGCATGAGCGCTGCCCCGAACAAAAAGTCACCGGATATCAAACCTCGTAGCCGAATTGTCACGGACGGGATTCACGCGGCTCCGGCACGCGGGATGCTGCGTGCCGTTGGGATGGGCGACGACGATTTTGCGAAGCCCCAGATTGGTGTTGCGAGCTCATGGAATGAGATCACTCCGTGCAACCTCTCACTGAACAGGCTTGCTCAGGGTGCCAAAGAGGGCGTTCACGCCGGTGGCGGATTTCCCATGCAGTTCGGCACCATCTCGGTATCTGACGGTATCTCTATGGGACACGAGGGTATGCACTTCTCCTTGGTCTCCCGCGAGGTCATCGCGGACTCAGTGGAAACAGTGATGCAGGCAGAGCGCATCGACGGGTCCGTGCTGCTTGCCGGCTGCGACAAGTCCCTTCCGGGCATGTTGATGGCTGCTGCGCGCCTGGATCTTGCGAGCGTTTTTCTCTATGCGGGATCGATCATGCCGGGATGGGTGAAGCTGGAGGACGGCACAGAGAAGGACGTTACGCTGATCGACGCGTTCGAAGCCGTTGGGGCATGTGCGGCTGGACGGATGTCCATCGAAGATCTTGATCGCATTGAACGAGCCATCTGCCCTGGAGAGGGCGCCTGTGGCGGCATGTATACGGCCAACACCATGGCGTGTATCGGTGAGGCGCTCGGGATGTCGCTGCCAGGTTCGGCTGCCCCTCCCAGTGCGGACCGTCGTCGTGATGCCTTTGCGCACCAGTCCGGTGAGGCTGTGGTCAATTTGTTGCGGTTGGGCATAACGTCCCGCGACATCATGACCATGAAGGCTTTTGAGAACGCCATAGCCGTGACTATGGCGTTCGGGGGTTCCTCCAACGCTGTACTGCACCTGCTGGCGATCGCCCGGGAAGCTGAAGTGGACCTCACCCTTGATGACTTCAACCGCATCGGCGAGAAGATCCCGCATCTGGGCGACCTGAAGCCCTTTGGCCGCTACGTGATGAACGACGTCGACAGGATTGGTGGCGTTCCCGTCATCATGCGGGCGTTGCTCGACGCCGGTCTTCTGCATGGTGACGCGTTGACTGTTACGGGCAAGACTTTGGCGGAAAACCTCGAAGCCATCAATCCTCCGGATCTCGACGGCAAAATTTTGCGGGCCATGGATAACCCCATCCACCGCACGGGCGGCTTAACCGTGGTCAAGGGCACCATGGCACCGGACGGCGCCGTCGTGAAGACTGCGGGTTTCGACGCCGAAGTGTTTGAAGGGACCGCGAGGGTCTTCGAACGCGAGCAGGGTGCATTGACTGCACTGGACGAGGGTGGCATCAAGGCTGGCGACGTCGTCGTCATCCGCTACGAGGGGCCCAAGGGCGGTCCGGGAATGCGGGAGATGCTGGCCATCACCGGAGCGATCAAGGGCGCAGGATTGGGCAAGGATGTTTTGCTCCTGACCGATGGCCGGTTCTCGGGAGGTACTACCGGGCTGTGTATTGGGCACGTTGCTCCGGAAGCGTCCGACGGCGGCCCCATCGCTTTTGTGCGGGACGGGGACAAGATCCGTGTGGATATCCCCAACAAGTCCTTCGATCTGCTGGTTGATGAGGTGGAGCTTGAATCCCGCCGCGTGGGTTGGGAACCAGTGCCGCACATTTACACCAAGGGTGTGTTGGCCAAGTACGCAAAGCTCGTTCATTCGGCGTCGGAAGGCGCCTATTGCGGGTAGAACGGTGGGCAGCACAGTGTTCGGTTAGTGTCCACTAACTGGACATTGTGTCCACATGGTGAGACAAGGGCGTCTCCGGTTGACTCTCCATGGGGGAGAGTAAAGACTACTTATATGCAGCTCGTATCCGTAGTCCTTATTAGCAGGCGCGTGGCTTAACCGCCCCACCTGGTAGCACTACACCACGCGCAAACCCCAAGGAGCCAACCGGCCTGAGGGGTTTTTTTGTTCCCACAGGGACATAGCGCAACAGCAAGACACGTGCCCCGGCTACGGGGTGCACCACCGTAGTATTTCGGTAAGGGAAGGCCCAGATGAGCAAGGGATCGCCAATCAGCCCGGCGCTGATGCCACCAAAGGCGCAGCACGGCCCAGCAGGAACAGGCCAGACATCGTCCACCGCAGGCCAAACAAAGACCGGGAATGTCCACGGGTCGCCCGCGGCAGTCAACCTGGTCCAGGGACCAAACAACGTGGTGTCAGCGACACCAATGCTGGGCTCTGAATCCATTGTCCGAACCCTCGAAGAGCTCGGAGTCGATGAGGTTTTCGGTCTGCCCGGCGGCGCCATCCTTCCAACGTATGACCCATTGCTTGCTTCAAAAAAGCTCCGGCATATTCTGGTTCGTCACGAACAGGGTGCCGGACATGCCGCGGAGGGCTACGCCCTGGTCACCGGAAGGGTCGGGGTCTGCATTGCAACGTCGGGACCCGGAGCCACCAACCTGGTGACGGCCATAGCGGACGCGAACATGGACTCCGTGGCCATGGTGGCCATCACCGGCCAGGTATCCAGCGCAGTCATCGGGTCCGATGCCTTCCAGGAAGCGGACATCGTGGGCATTACGATGCCCATTACCAAGCACTCTTACCTTGTGACACGGGCTGAAGACATTCCGCGCGTGCTGGCCGAAGCGTTTCATATTGCCTCCACAGGCCGCCCGGGACCGGTGCTGGTGGACATCACCAAGGATGCACAGCAGGCCAAAACCACGTTCTCGTGGCCACCACGATTTGAACTTCCCGGCTATAAGACCGTGGTCAAAGGTCACTCCAAACAGGTTCGCGAAGCCGCCAAACTCATCGCGGCGGCACAGCGGCCGGTCTTCTACGTGGGCGGCGGCGTCATTCACGCTCATGCCTCCCAGGAACTGTTGGAAGTGGCGGAGCTGGTGAATGCTCCCGTGGTGACCACGCTGACCGCTCGCGGCGCATTCCCAGATTCCCACCCGCAGCACATGGGTATGCCGGGAATGCACGGCTCGGTTTCTGCGGTGACCGCGTTGCAGCAGGCGGACCTCCTGATCACTCTAGGTGCACGCTTTGATGACCGCGTCACTGGAATCCTGCACACCTTTGCACCCGGGGCAAAAGTCATCCACGCAGACATCGACCCGGCTGAAATTTCGAAGAACCGTACGGCCGATGTGCCCATCGTTGGGTCCGTGAAGCAGATCCTCCCGGAACTCAGCGAAGCCTGCCGTGCGTACTTCGAGGAACACGGACGCACGGACCTCTCATCCTGGTGGTCCATGGTCAACCGGCTCAAGGAGACCTATCCTGTGGGGTTCACCAGCCCGCCCGACGGACACTCAGCTCCCCAGAAGGTCATCCAGCGGATCGGCGAAATGACCGGCCCCGAAGGTGTGTACGTTTCTGGGGTGGGACAGCACCAGATGTGGGCCGCACAATTCATTAACTATGAACGCCCGCACTCCTGGTTGAACTCAGCCGGTCTGGGAACTATGGGCTACGCAGTTCCTGCGGCCATGGGCGCCAAAGTGGGAAATCCGGACCGCGTGGTCTGGGCCATCGACGGTGACGGCTGCTTCCAGATGACCAACCAGGAACTGGCCACCTGCGTGATCAACAACATCCCCATCAAAGTGGCGATCATCAACAACTCCTCCTTGGGCATGGTCCGGCAATGGCAGACGCTGTTCTACGACGGCCGCTACTCTCACACTGATCTGAATACGGGTCATGACACCGTTCGGATTCCAGATTTTGTGAAGCTAGCCGATGCGTACGGCTGCGCCGCTCTGCGGTGCGAACGCGACGAGGACATCGACGCCACCATTGCAGCAGCCCTGGAGATCAACGACCGCCCCGTCGTCGTCGACTTTGTGGTTAGCCGCGATTCCATGGTCTGGCCCATGGTGCCCGCCGGTGTGAGCAACGACCTCATCCAGATAGCCCGCAACATGACACCCGAGTGGGAGCAGGAGGACTAGACCATGGCACGTCATACCTTATCCGTGCTGGTTGAAGACGTCCCGGGCGTTCTGACCCGGGTAGCCAGCCTCTTTGCCCGTCGAGCCTTCAATATCAACTCATTGGCTGTTGGGCCTACCGAGATGACCGGAATTTCACGGATCACCGTGGTGGTCGAGGCCGAGGGAGACCTCCTTGAACAGGTCACCAAACAACTCAACAAGCTCATCAACGTCATCAAAATCGTTGAGCTCGTTACAGAATCCTCCGTGCAGCGAGACCACATCCTGGTCAAAGTTCGCGCGGATGCGGCAACGCGACTGCAGGTGACCCAGGCAGCCGATTTGTTCCGCGCCTCCGTGGTGGATGTCTCCACCGATTCACTGATCATCGAGGCCACCGGTACCGCCGAAAAGCTGGGGGCTCTGCTGAGCGTCCTTGAACCATTCGGTGTCCGGGAAATTGTCCAGTCGGGCACCCTTGCCATCGGCAGAGGCGCCAAGTCCATGAGCGACCGGGCTCTCCGAAGCGCCTGATCCCACCTATCCACCCACACGAGGAGAAAACAAGTGACAGACATGTATTACGACGACGACGCAGACCTTTCAATCATTCAGGGCCGCACCGTAGCGGTCATCGGCTACGGCAGCCAGGGCCACGCTCACGCGTTGAGCCTGCGCGATTCAGGGGTCGACGTCCGCGTTGGTCTCAAGGAGGGTTCCGCATCGCGCGCCAAGGCAGAAGCAGAGGGGCTCCGGGTCCTTACCGTCGCCGAAGCAGTATCGGAAGCGGATCTCGTCATGGTTCTGACGCCGGATCAGACGCAGCGGATCGTCTACAAGGAAGACATTGCCCCGAACCTACAGTCAGGTGACGCGCTCTTCTTCGGTCACGGCTTCAACATCCGGTACGGCTTCATTCAGCCGCCCGCGGACATCGACGTCGCGCTCGTTGCGCCGAAGGGCCCAGGGCACATTGTCCGCCGCGAATTTGAAGCGGGCCGCGGTGTTCCAGACCTGATCGCCGTCGAACAGAATCCCTCCGGTACAGCCAAGGAACTGGCATTGTCCTACGCTAAAGCCATCGGCGGTACCCGTGCCGGCGTCATCGAGACCACGTTTACCGAGGAGACAGAAACGGACCTCTTCGGCGAGCAGGCTGTCCTGTGCGGCGGAACATCGCAGCTTGTGCAGTACGGTTTCGAGACGCTCATCGAGGCCGGATACCAGCCGGAGGTTGCGTACTTCGAGGTTCTACACGAGCTCAAGCTCATCGTGGACCTCATGGTGGAGGGCGGCATTGCCAAGCAGCGCTGGTCCGTGTCGGACACCGCGGAGTACGGCGACTACGTTTCAGGGCCTCGCGTTATTGACCCGAGCGTCAAGGAAAATATGAAGGCTGTACTGGCGGACATCCAGAGCGGTGCTTTCGCCAAGCGTTTCATCGATGACCAGGACGCTGGAGCTCCCGAGTTCGAGAAGCTGCGCAAGAAGGGCGAAGACCACCCCATCGAGTCCACCGGACGCGAACTGCGCAAACTCTTCTCGTGGATCAAGTCGGATGATGACTACACAGAGGGTTCCGTAGCCCGCTGACCACTTAAGTCCATGGCAGCGGCTTTGACACCGCTGCCATGGGCGTTTTCATCCCGCCTGACAAGAGATCCCGAAAGGATCCTGCCTTGACCTCCACAAAACCCGTTGTCCTGATTGCCGAGGAACTCTCTCCCGCCACCGTTGAGGCGCTGGGACCAGACTTTGAAATCCGCTACACCGATGGTGCCGACCGCGGACGTCTCCTGGACGACATAGCTACCGTGGACGCCATTCTGGTTCGCTCATCGACGCAGGTTGATGCCGAGGCGATCGCAGCAGCACCGAAGCTGAAGGTCATCGCCCGCGCAGGCGTAGGCCTGGATAACGTGGACATCAAAGCGGCTACGCACGCCGGCGTTATGGTGGTGAACGCGCCGACGTCAAACATTGTTTCAGCAGCGGAACTGACCGTTGGACACATCCTGGGCCTGGCACGGAATATCTCCGCCGGTAGCGCCTCGCTAAAGAACGGCGAGTGGAAGCGTTCCAAGTACACCGGCGTCGAATTGTTCGAGAAAAAAATTGGCATCATCGGGTTGGGCCGTATCGGTGCTCTGGTCGCGGCCCGGCTGCAAGGATTTGAGACCGAGATCCTCGCCTACGACCCCTATGTGACGTCCGCCCGGGCAGCCCAGCTCGGAGTGCAACTGGTGACCCTGGACGAACTTCTGGAGCAGGCGGACTTTGTCACCATTCACATGCCTAAAACCCCGGAAACTCTGGGGATGCTCGGCGCGGAAGCTTTCGCGAAAATGAAAGACACGGCGTTTGTCATCAATGTGGCACGCGGTGGACTAGTGGACGAGGCTGCGCTGTACACAGCGCTCACAGACGGCGCGATTGCCGGAGCCGCGATCGACGTCTTTGTCGAAGAGCCCAGCACCGACCTTCCGTTCTTTGCCCTGGAGAATGTGGTGGTGACACCACACCTGGGAGCATCTACCCATGAAGCGCAGGAAAAGGCGGGCGTCTCGGTTGCGAAGTCGGTGCGGCTCGCTCTCGCTGGGGAACTAGTGCCCGATGCCGTGAACGTCGCCGGTGGAGTCATTGCACCAGAGGTCCGTCCCGGGATCCCGTTGATGGAGAAGCTGGGCCGAATCTTCACAGCCCTGACCCATGATTCACCAACAGCTATTGATATTGAAGTGGCAGGCGAAATCGCTGCTCTGGACGTGAAGGCGCTGGAACTGGCCGCCCTCAAGGGTGTCTTCACCGACGTCGTCGCCGAGCAGGTTTCATACGTCAACGCGCCGGTGCTTGCCGAACAGCGCGGTATTGCTATCCGGTTGATCACCACCCCGGAATCCGAGGAGTACCGTAACGTGCTCACGCTACGTGGGGCACTCTCGGACGGCTCGCAGATCTCCGTTTCCGGAACACTGACAGGCCACCGTCAAATCCAGAAACTCGTGGGGATCAACGGTTTCGAGATCGAGATTCCCATCAGCGAGCACCTGCTGCTCTTCGTCTACCAAGACCGAACCGGTGTGATTGGCACAGTAGGGCGGATCCTGGGGGATCACCACATCAACATCGCCGGGATGCAAGTGGCCAGGAACGACGACGGAGGACAGGTGCTGTGCCTGCTGACAGTCGACTCCTCGGTTCCGCAGGATCTCCTCGAGGCCGTGAAAACTGAGGTGGGGGCGACGTTGGCTCGCGAGGTCGATCTGCAGGACTAGCGGATTCCTCTTATCTTTCTGGCTGGCGCGAACCGACGCTAACTGGCGCGAAGTCGGGGTTTGCCGTCCGAGGTCGGGGGCTATACGGCTGATTTGGTGGCTAACCCCCGACCTCGCGCGGGCTCTGAGGAGGTTCGAGGACGCTCCTGTGACCCTTGCCGGTAACACCGATGGGCATCTACGAGTCCGGGTGCGGTAGATTTTTGGGGTGACATCACCACAGAAGACCCCCTTTTACGTAACGACGGCCATCTCCTACCCCAACGGTGTCCCGCACATTGGGCACGCCTATGAGGCCATTGCCGCAGACGCCCTCGCGCGCTTCAAACGACTAGACGGTTTCGACGTCATGTTCCTCACGGGAACTGATGAGCACGGGTTGAAAATGCAGCAGACGGCTGACCGCGAGGGTGTGCCGGTGTTGGATCTGGCCACCCGCAACGCGCTGGCGTTCAAGGAAATGAACGACGACGTCGGCAGCTCGTATGACCGTTTCATCCGGACCACCGATGAAGACCACTTGGTTTCAGCGCAGGACATCTGGAAGAAAATGGAAGCCAAGGGCGACATCTATCTGGACCAGTACGCTGGCTGGTACTCCGTGCGCGACGAAGCGTTCTATTCGGAAGACGAGACCGAAGTCCGTGATGACGGCGTTCGCTACTCAAAGGAGAGCGACACCGAGGTCACCTGGACTGAGGAAGAATCCTATTTTTTCCGGTTGTCGGCTTACCAGGACAAGCTTCTGGCGCTCTACAGCGGGCAGCCGGACTGGGCCGCACCGGCCACCAAGCGCAACGAAGTGGCCAGTTTTGTCCGCGGTGGGCTGGAAGACCTTTCCATCAGCCGCACAACGTTCGACTGGGGAGTGCCGGTTCCGGGCAACCCTCAGCATGTGATGTATGTCTGGGTGGACGCTCTGACCAACTACCTGACCGGCGTCGGCTATCCGAACACCGAATCTGAGGCTTTCACCAAGTACTGGCCGGCCGACGTGCACATCATCGGCAAGGACATCTCACGGTTCCATGCAGTCTATTGGCCAGCATTTCTGATGAGCGCCGATCTTGCGCTGCCCAAGCGGGTCATGATTCACGGCCATCTGCACAACAAGGGCATCAAAATGTCCAAGTCGTTGGGCAACACGGTGGCACCGCGTGACTGGGTTGATCAGTACGGGTTGGATCAGGTGCGGTATTTCCTCCTGCGCGAAGTGCCGTTTGGGGCAGATGGCTCGTATAGTCACGAGGCGATTACCGGACGGATGAATTCGGATCTGGCCAACAACCTTGGGAACCTGGCGCAGCGGTCACTGTCCATGGTGGGCAAGAACTGCGAGGGACGGGTGCCGACGCCCGGTGCCTTTAGCGACGCCGATCAGCAAATTCTAGATCAGGCCAATGCGCTTCCCGCGATCTGCCGGGACTTCTTTGAGCGGCAGGAGTTCAGCCGCGCCCTTGAGGCGGTGTGGGCAGTACTCGGGGAAACGAACGCCTATTTTGCGGAACAGCAGCCGTGGGTTTTGCGGAAGACCGACGTCGAGCGCATGAACACGGTGCTGTACGTGACGATGGAGGTGCTGCGCGTAGTGGCACTGCTGATTCAACCGGTGATGCCCGATGGCGCCGCTAAGTTGCTGATCGTGTTGGGACAGGCCGACGACGACGCCCGCACGTTCTCGGCTTTGGGAACGCCTCTGGTTCCCGGCACTGAGCTACCCGCCCCTAGCCCGATATTCCCGAAGTACGAGGAGTAGCCTCTGCTCGGATCTGGGCCGAAGTCGGGGTTTACCGTCGAGATCACCCCGTGTGAGGCTAATTTTGCGGCTACGGGGTGATGTCGCGGGGGAAGTTTAGAATGACCGATCCGTGCGGAAGCGAATCGCGGCCGTTTCTCTCACGATCTCGGCGATTCTGGATTGTTGATCCTGCGCACGGCCCACCAGTCTTTGAACCTGCGGACCACTGATCCGCGGATCTCGAACGGAAAGTGCCCCAAGGGTGTGCCAAAGACATTCTTTACCGGCGACGACGGCGTGCAGAGACTCGAGCTCCAGCTGGCCGGGAAGGCCTTCGCGAGAGCCGGTTGGGTTCAACGGATTGAACCGTGACATGGTGCGGCTGGCTCGCGCAAGGACGCGTGTGGACAGGGGGATTCTCACTTTGAGCCTGGAGGCGATATTTTGCAGTTCGGCCCTGTCTTCGTCGACCTCCGCGGCAAGATCCCTGAACTTGCTCCCAACGTCGGTCCCGGCCCAGACCTTCTTCGTTTCGGCGAAGAGTTGGGCCCCCGAACGAGCAGCCACCATATGGCCCCGAATGTACTTCTCGAGGAGTTTCTCATCCAGTGTCGCTGGGGGCTTCTGCTTCATAGCGGTCTCCTGGGGTCTCGATGCGCGGATAGCCTCTTATTCATAAGCCTACGTAGTGTGCGTCGGTTGCTCCACCCTTCCGCCCAGCCACACTGGTGGTCGCACGCGGGCTCGCTCAAACGCAGCATCGAAACGTTGGCGGAGGCCGACGTCGTCGTTCAGATCCTGCCAGCGAACCCGAATGATCTGCCAGCCAGCCTCCATCAAGTGCGTTTCTCGCCGGCGCTCATCGATCAGGGCCTGCTCCGTGGGCCCGTACGTCGTGTATTTGCTGACGCCGTCAAATTCGGCAATGAGCTTGAGTTCGGGCCAGCCCATGTCCGCGCGGAAGAGGCCGACGACGGTCGGAATCTCGAGTTGCAGAACGGGAACCGGGAAATGCCAGTCCAGAAGCTTGAGCCGGAGTCGTGATTCACCAGCGGATTCTGAGCGTCCGTCAGCTAACTCAAGGACCCGGCGCACCCTGTTGATGTTGCGGCTACCGACACCAGCCTTGACGAGCTTTTGCAATTCTACGATCGAGGCACCCAGTCTGAGGCCGGAATCCGCCATTACCAGTGCACTTTCCGGGGTGAGTATCCGGGCGCAATCGACAATGGTTCGTTCCATGGATGTAGTCGGGATGCCGTTGAGGAGGATCACCTGTTGGTGCGGCACTCTCTGATTGTGGCGGATCACGTCACCGACGGGTCCGCGGTCGCCCCGGCGTCCCACGTGCATGACATGAACTGCGGATGGTGCGTTCCAGAGATCGACGCCGATGAGCCTGGCAGCGGAGACATGTGAGTAAATACCCCGCTCCTGCGACACGGCGTGATGGGCCACCACCGAAACAACGTTCTGCTCCCAAAAGGGGGCGTCATTCCACCGTGGAGCATCGATGAACACGCCGCGTCGCATCCGCCGCAAGCGCTTGGCTCTGATATCCGCTGCTATTTCCCGCTCTGATAAGCCGGTGCGCCGGAGCTGCTGATACGTCAAAACGTCGCTTGCTGTCAGTGGCTGGCGCGCAGGTTCCATGGGCCTAGCTTGCTGGGCGCCGTCGTTGTCCGCATCCGCTTGAAGCAGCATGTGGGTAAGGCGCTACCTCATCCCAGTGGTGGAGGAAAAGTGGGTCGAACGCCCAAGGAACCTCGGACTGCGAGGCCGGGCGAGGTCACCCCCTGTCCGCAAAACTAGCTGCACAGGGGGTGATCTCGCGGACAAACCCTGACCTCGGCCCAGGTAGTCTCAACCCGGCGAAGCCCGGCCAAGCCCAGGGGCAACCTACTGCGCAGCAAGCCCCTCCACCGGCGAGAGCTTCGCTGCACGGCGGGCCGGGAGCACCGAGGCCAGGAGCCCGGCGACGACGGCGACCGCCAGCACCGCGACCAGCTGCAGCCACGGGATTGAGGGCTCCACGATAGCGAACGAGCCGAGAGCAGCCTCCGCCCCGAGCCACCCATAGACGGAGCCCAACACGCAACCGATGAGCGCCGCGACACCGGCGATCAGCACGGCTTCCACAGCGAGCATGCCGCGAAGCTGTCCTCGGGTGAGACCGAGCGCTCGCAGGAGGGACGATTCCCGGGTGCGCTCCAACACGGACAGGGACAGCGTGTTTGCCACACCGATCAGTGCAATCAGCACCGCGATGGCGAGTAGCCCGGTCACGACCAGCAGCAGAACGTCGATGATCTGGTTGAACGTGGCTCGTTCAATGGCGGCGCCGCTGACTTGGTATTCGTTGACGCCGAGTTGTTCCACCAGCTCGCTGCGGAGGTCCATGATGGCGGCTGCGTCGAGGGAATCATCGACGCCGACCCAGATTTCGCCGGGCATGTCGGCGGGCACGCCACCTAGTTGCTCGGCGGTTGCGGTGGTCATCAGTGGAGTGAAGTTGGGAGTGTCCATTTGGGTCACTGGGAGGGTGACGCTTGTGGTTGCGCCGGTAACCGTGATTTGTGATTCAGGGAAGCCCCGCGGTACCAACACCATCCCGTCGGTGAGCGGCGCGGAGTCATCCCGTAGCACTGAAGCGATGTCCGTTGCGGATCCGGAGTAGACGGGCATTCCGTCATTCGAGGAACCGGCTGAGGTAAGGACTGCAGTTGACATGACGCCGTCGAGGTTCAGAGCTTGTTGAGCTGCAGCCAGCTCATTCTCGACTCCGCTGATGGACAGGTCTACTGGGTAGGTTCCGGCAAGGTCTTGGGTGAACGAGTGTCTTGAGGTTTGTGCGCCGGTCATCATCATGGTCACCAGAGTGACGCCCACGAGGAGAGCCGTGGCGGTGGCTGTGGTTCGGCCTGGGTTGCGGATGGCGTTGACGGCTGCGAGTTTCCCTGGGACACCCAGGGGAGCCGCGGCCCGGCCGAACACGGAGACGAGCGTGGGGACAAACAACCCTGCACACAGGAGAATCCCAAGGAAGGAGAGTATCCCGCCCGGCAAAGCCACCAGCAAAGCAGAAGTCGCTGCACCGTAAACGAGAAGGCCGGTGCCGATGAAAGTGAGAAATAGTCCTATGCTCAGTCGAATCCGTCCACGCTTGTTCTGTAGGCCTGTTTCTTCGGCGGGACGCAGCGCTGCAAGAGGCGCGACGGCGGTGGCGGCACTGGCGGGTAGGTAGGCGGCTACGAGGGTCATGACGAGGCCAACGCTGATTCCGGTGGCAACGGCCGACGCCGGAATGGCCAGGGTAGCGAATTCCGTATCGGGGTTCTGCGCCACCCACCCGACGAGTAGCGCCATGACACCGGCGGCCAGCAGCACGCCCAAGATGGATGACACTAATCCGACGATCGTGGCCTCAATGAGCACGGAGTTGCGGATCTGTTTCCGGTCGGCTCCGATGCAGCGCAGCAGTCCGAGTTCGCGGGTGCGCTGGGCCACGAGCACGGAGAACGTGTTGGAGATGACGAGGGCGGTCACCAGAATGGCAACGATGGAAAACGCCAGCAGGACGACGGTGAGCTGATCCTGGCCTCCGGAGAGAGCCGCGACATCGACGAGCGTCTGCTCTTCCGCGGTGAGTACGGTAGCGCCATTGGCACCGTTGGCTGCGAGCGCGGCGGTTACGGCCGACGTCGTCGCCTCCAGATCAGCGCCGTCAGCCAGTTTCAGTTGTGCGCTTTGGGCGAGTGCGCCCGGTCCGGTCACGGCCGAAATCAGTTCATCCGTTGCTGCGATCTGTACCGCGCCGGCCATGTAGGGCTGCGCGGACGGGATGGTGATTCCGGTGATGAGCACGTCGCGGGTGGGGGCAGCGTCTGGGGATGAACCGTCGGTGAGCGCCGATTCAGCAGAAGGTGCCAGACCGAGTTTCACGGTGTCTCCGATCCCCAGTCCCAGGTCCTCGGAGGACTTGGAGTCAATGGTGACCCCGCTTGCCGCTGTAGGAAATTTGCCGGTCGTCAGTGCAGTCGGTTCCATCGATGGCACGGGGGAGAGGCTCTGGAGCAGCGCGAAGGTGGTGGTGTTTCCCGAGGTCAGCGGCGCGTCTGCTGTCCGCAGGGCGTACGTCCCGGAGACACCGTCTACGGCAGCAACAGCGGCGAGGGCGTCCTCGGGCACGCCGTCCATCGAGTTGATGATCAGGTCTGCTTTGGCGTAGGTGGCACCGATGCTGTTCTTCAGGGATGCCGTTGTTGTGCCGCCAACCATGAGAGTTGCAGACAGGAAGCCTACGCCGAGGATGACGGCGAGCGCCACAGCCAGGAAGCGTCGATAGTGGGTTTTGAGTTGGGAGAGAGCTATTTGCAACATGGTCTTCAGGCCCCCAACCCCGCCAGGGCGGCGAGGACGTCGTCGGCCGTTGGGTTGGCGAGTTCACCGGCGAGCGCGCCGTCGTTCATGAGGACCACGCGATCGGCGTAGGAGGCGGCAACGGGGTCGTGGGTAACCATGATGATGCTCTGTCCCATTTCGGCGGAGCTGCGACGCAGGAGGGAGAGGACTTCGGCGCCGGAGCGTGAGTCGAGGTTGCCCGTGGGTTCGTCTCCGAAGATGACGTCCGGTCGGGTCAGGAGCGCACGGGCGACGGCGACGCGTTGCTGCTGTCCGCCGGAAAGTTCGTGCGGTTTGTGGGCCAGTCGGTCGGTGAGGCCCAGAGTGGTGGTGATGTAGGTGAACCATTCTTTGTCCACTGAGGTGTTGGCCAGTGAGACGGGCAGGGTGATGTTCTGTTCGGCGGTCAGAGTGGGGACGAGGTTGAAGGATTGGAACACAAAGCCGATGCGGGTACGTCGTAGTCGAGTCAGCTCGGCGTCTTTGAGCGCGGTTATCTCGGTATCGCCGATGTGGATGGTCCCGCCGTCGGCGTTGTCGAGGCCAGCCAGACAGTGCATCAGCGTGGACTTACCGGAGCCAGAGGGCCCCATGATGGCGGTGAAGCGGCCGCGTTCAAAGCTGAGGTCGATGCTCTTCAACGCTTCAACGCGGGTTTCGCCCTTACCGTAGGTCTTAGTCAGACCCGACGTCGATACGGCGGCTGCCAGAATGGTGGACGCTCCGGGCGGAACGGTGTTGGATTCGTTCGTGAAAGTGGTCATGAATACAGCCTAGGAAATGCACTCCTCGAGCGAATCGGCCTATGGTCGCGATCCTTGAACTCTTGTTCTCATCCCACGGGATGAGCGTGCCGTCCTAGAAGTCATCCTCCGGCGGAAACAATTCCCGTTTCGTACGCTATGACGACAGCTTGAACTCTGTCGCGGGCCTGTAATTTCGCGAGGATATGCCCCACATGCGTTTTCACCGTTGCCTCGGACAGGAACAGCATGGCCGCGATTTCTGGGTTCGATTGACCCTGCGCAATGAGGGTGAACACTTCGCGCTCGCGGGGTGTGAGGGTGGCGACGGCGGCGCTGTGCGTGTCCTTTTCGGGTGAGGGCTGGCGCAGCAGCGGTGCCACGTGTTCCAGGAGCCGGCGGGTGGTGGAGGGCGCTATGACGGCGTCGCCGCGGTGGACGGTGCGGATGGCTTCGAGCAGCTCTTCCGGGGGCGCGTCCTTGAGGAGAAATCCGCTGGCACCGGCGTGGATGGCGGCGAGCGCGTATTCGTCGAGGTCAAAGGTGGTCAGGACGACGATGCGGACGGTTGGTTCGCCGTCGCTGGTTTCTCTGGCGTGGTCCAGGATGCGTTGGGTTGCTTCGATCCCGTCCATGCCGGGCATGCGGACGTCCATGAGAACGACGTCGGCCCTGGTGGTGGCGAGCGACGCGACAGCTTCGGCACCGTTGCCGGCCTGGGCGACGACCTCGAGGTCCGGTTGTGAGTTGATGAGCATGCTGAAGCCGCTGCGGACCAGTTGTTGGTCATCAACGAGGGTCACCCGGATAGGTGGAGCGGGGGTGGTCATCATGCCTCCGTATAGGGGATGAACGCTTGGACGGAGAATCCGCCGCTGCGCGCTGGTCCGGCGGTCAGGGTGCCTTCGTATAGTTTTACACGTTCGCTCATGCCGCGAATTCCTTGGCATGGGCCCGCGCTCGAGGGGTCGGGGGCGGCGCCTCGACCGTTGTCTTCGGCGTGGAGTTCAAGTCCCCGGGCAGTCCATGTCTGGGTGATGGCGGCGTGGATGTTGGGCCCGGCATGTTTGAGGATGTTGGTGAGGGATTCCTGAATCACACGGTACGCAGTGAGCTCGGCACCCGGTGGTAGAGGTCTGCGCGGCTGTCCGTGGATGGTGAAGTGGGCGTCGAGGCCTGAGGATTTGAGCATTTCGACGAGGATGGGAATGTCCACGAGCGTGGGTAGGGGCCGGGTGGAGGAGGCTTCGTCGCCGCGTAGCACTCCGAGTAGGCGGCGCATTTCACGCAGCGAAGCGCGGCCGGTTTCGGCGATCGTTTCCAGGGTTTGCGGTGCGACGTCGGGGTCTGCCGCGCTGGCGTATCGGGCGCCGTCGGCCTGGGTGATGATGACGGAGAGGGAGTGCGCAATGATGTCGTGCATTTCTCGGGCAATGTGACTGCGTTCGTCTGCGGCGGCGAGATCGCGTTCTTGTTGCCGTTCAACTTCGAGCCGATGAGTACGATCTTCAAGGGCTTGGACGATCAGGCGGCGGCTGCGGGCGAGGTCACCGAAGGCCCAGCAGGCCAGCAGCAGTGGCACGGTGAACGCGAAAATGACGATGATGACCAGCAGGTTCTGGCCGACGCCCAGAAAGCCGCCGTAGCGGGTGACCGCCATGATGACTCCCAGGACTGATAGTCCGAGGCCGCCGAGGCTGGCCCAACGGGGACCGTACGCTGCAAGGGCATACACCACCATCGGGACACTGACCTGTGCTGGCATGGGCTCGACGCCGATAGCCCACTGGGTAATACAGACCAGCGCGACGGCGGCCCCGGCAAGAACCGGACGGGTGCGACGCCAGGCCAAGGGGATCAACAGCCCAGCGGAGACGGCAAACTGGAGTATGTAATTCGTGGACGCATAGGGGATCAGCGCGAAGGTGAGGAAGAGAATCGTGGCAAATAGTGCGTCAACGAGCTGACGGTGATTTCCCATCCAGCGTACAAAGCGGTGGTGCAGACCCATGAGGTAAAACTCTATTCCGTCATCGAGCCGTCCGGCATCCACCCACGGGTTGAGTTGCCGCTACCAACCCGTCGTCGCCCAACGCCACCATCCCGGCCGAGATCACCCCTGGCCCACGAAATACCCCGCGCAGGGGGTGATCTCGTCGGCTAAACCCTGACCTCGGCCCAAGGATCAGCGGGAAAGCAGCGGGGAGCGTCCAGAATGTGGGACCGAGTGACCACGATGTGGCCGGGTTTCCTATGCTGGGGGTATGAGTGCATCCATGAATCTGGCAGTTATCCCCGGCGACGGTATTGGTCCGGAGGTTATCAGCGAAGCAGTGAAGGTCCTGCGGAAGGTGACGGAAGCGGACGGGGTGGAGCTCCAGCTCACGGAGTATCCGCTGGGGGCCGAGCACTGGCTGACCACAGGGGAGACGCTCCCAGATGAAACACTCGCCAAGTTGCGTAACCATGACGCGATTCTGTTTGGCGCTGTGGGTGCTGCTCCTGGCGATACGCGGATCCCCTCGGGAATCATTGAGCGCGAGATGCTTCTGAAGCTACGTTTTTCCCTCGACCATTACGTGAATTTGCGTCCCTCCAAGCTCATGGCCGGCGTTGAGAGTCCGTTGGCGAATCCGGGCATCATCGACTTCGTGGTGGTGCGCGAGGGCACTGAGGGTCCCTATGTTGGCAACGGTGGCGTGCTGCGCAGCGGGACAAAGCATGAGATTGCCACCGAGGTTTCGATCAACACAGCACACGGTGTGGAGCGTGTGGTCCGTGATGCGTTCCGTCGGGCGTCGGCTCGTGAACGTCAGCACGTGACGTTGGTTCACAAGCACAATGTGCTGATTTACGCAGGCCACCTGTGGCGGCGCACGGTGGAGGCGGTGGCGCAGGAATTCCCCGAGGTCACTCATGATTATCTCCATGTGGATGCGGCCATGATCTTCTTGGCCACCAACCCGTCGCGCTTCGATGTGATAGTGACTGACAATCTTTTTGGCGACATCATCACGGATCTTGCCGCGGCGGTGACGGGCGGTATTGGCCTGGCTGCGTCAGGGAACATCAACATGGACCGCACTGCGCCATCCATGTTTGAGCCGGTTCACGGTTCGGCTCCGGATATTGCCGGCCAGCAGAAGGCGGATCCAACGGCGGCCATCCTCTCGGCAGCTTTGCTGCTTCACCATCTAGGGTACGACGACGCCGGCGCCCGGATTGAGGCGGCGGTCGAGAAGGATGTGGCGAACCGGGGGAGTGGGCCGCGTTCGACGTCGGAGGTTGGCGACACCATTGTCGCGGCTCTGGGGTAAATATCCGGGTTCTGTGACTTAGAGTTAATAACGACCATTAACCCAATGACCCGTTGGCGGCCATGCCGCTGTGACGGTACTCGTGGAGGAAATATGACTGCCAGTTCCCTGAAGTTCACCCAGACGTTGACTACCCATCCAAAGTCGGATGCCGAGCGCACTGAGATTTTGGCGAATCCGGGCTTTGGGGATTACTTCACGGATCACACTGCGGTGGTGGATTATTCGGTGGACGAGCACGGTCAGGGTCTCTGGTCCAACGCCAGGGTGGAGCCCTACGGGCCTATTGCTTTGGACCCGGCGGCCGCAGTGCTGCATTACGGTCAAGAAATTTTCGAGGGTTTGAAGGTTTACCGCCACGCAGATGGTTCTATCTGGACATTCCGCGCGGACAAAAATGCTGAGCGTTTGAACCGATCAGCCCGTCGGCTGGCGCTTCCCGAGCTTCCTGAGGATGTCTTCGTGGAGGCTATTCGCCAGCTCGTTGGCGCGGATCAGGATTGGGTTCCTTCGGGCGACGGGGAAGCTCTGTACCTGCGGCCGTTCATGATCGCCACGGAGGCGTTCCTGGGTGTGCGTCCGGCGCGCGAGGTGTCTTTCCGCGTCATCGCTTCACCGGCTGGTAATTACTTTGGTGGGGAACTGAAGCCTGTTTCGATCTGGCTTTCACGTGACTATGCGCGTGCTGGCCGCGGCGGTACCGGTGCAGCCAAGTGTGGCGGCAACTATGCGGCGTCGCTGGCAGCCCAGATGGAAGCGGAGGCCCACGGCTGTAAGCAGGTACTTTTCCTGGATCAGTTCAATGACAATGCCGTTGAGGAGCTGGGCGGCATGAATGTCTTCTTTGTGTTCAAGGACGGCTCGATGGCCACGCCTGCACTGAGCGGCACCATCCTTGAGGGCGTTACCCGCGATTCAGTACTGGCGTTGGCCAGGAAGCGCGGACTCACAGTTGAAGAACGCAAGATCACGTTGGATGAATGGCGCGACGGCGTTGCCTCCGGGGACATCACCGAGGTGTTTGCTTGCGGCACAGCTGCGGTTATCACGCCTATCGGTGAGCTCAAGGACGGCGATTCTGTCATCGGCGCTCCTGAGGCTAAAGCAGGTGATGTCACCATGTCGATCCGTGAGGAACTGCTGGGCATCCAGACTGGTGCGGTCGAAGATGCCAATGGTTGGTTGACCCGGCTGGCTTGAGTTCTTCGGCCATGTAGCCTTATTCAATGCGTATAGCCCGTTTTGTTGTTGATAGTGATCCTGCATTTGGTGTCGTTCAGGGAAACGATGGTGAAGAGGAGGTCTCCGTCATTAACGGAGACCCATTCTTCTCCGGAGTCCAGTTGACCGGAGTTAAGCACAAGCTCGAAGATGTGCGGTTGTTGGCGCCGATCATTCCGCGGAGCAAGGTGGTGGGCATTGGCCGGAACTACGCCGAGCACGCTCAGGAGCTCGGCAACGAGGTTCCGCCAGCGCCGTTGATGTTCCTCAAACCGAACACCGCTGTTGTGGGCCCCGGAGATCCAGTGGTCCTCCCGTCGTTCTCTGATCAAGTCTCGTTCGAAGCAGAGCTGGCCATTGTCATTGGCCGAATCTGCAAGGACGTTCCTGCCGAACGCGTCGATGAGGTCATTTTCGGGTACACCTGCGCCAACGACTTCACGGCGAGGGACGTCCAGAAGACGGATAACCAGTGGGCCAGGGCCAAAGGCTTTGACACCTCCTGCCCCATCGGGCCGTGGATCGAGACTGAGCTAGATACCGAGAACTTGGGTATCCGCGGCTGGCTGGATGGCACGTTGACCCAGAATGGCAACACCAGCGACATGATCTGGGGTGTGAAGGAACTTGTCTCCTACGTTTCGCAGGCCTTCACGCTGCTGCCCGGTGACCTCATCCTCACGGGCACCCCAGCCGGTGTTGGGCTAATCACTGACGGCCAGCGCTACGAAATCGAGATCGACGGTATTGGTCGTCTCTCGAATCCCGTGCGCCGCTGAGCCGTAGAAAGCGGAGAAACAGATGACGACGGCGAGTCCTGCGCCAGCACGGGTGGGATCCGCCGTCGTGCGTTTAACGCCTCCCTCAGCGGTCTGGGCGGTCGCTCTGCTTCTCAGCCCCGTCCTGGAGGATGGATGGCCCGCCAGCATCATCTGGGGCATCAGCGCCGCCGTACTTGTAGTGTTGGTTCCATGGGCCATCGTGACGTGGTTAGACCAGCGCAATGACTTACGGCGCGGCATCAACAGGCTCGGCGCAACGCCAGTGGTGGTGGCGGCCGGCGCCCTCATGTTCATCACCCTGCGGCTAATCCGCTGGCTGGATGGACCCTTGGGGCTGGCAGCAGTGATCTTCGCGATCTTCGCAGGCTACGCCGTCGTTCTGGTTATTCAACGGCAGGTTCAGCTGGACTGGCCCATGACCACGTATGGGGGAGCAGCCGTAGTTTTTCTGCTGATGCTCGGCTGGTGGGGGCTTCCAGCGCTCGCGGTTCTTGCAGTAGCAGTGTGGGCTCGGTTTCAGGGAGAACAGAAGCCAGCACGACGACGGCTACTGGCCGCGCTGATCACAGGAGCCATTGTCTGTGGCGGCACCTATGCGGCCTTGTTACAGGCGGTCGGCTAGCGGCTTCCTACTGGTCCTTGACGCGCGCGTAGGCATCCAGTGCACGGTGCCGGGTTTCTTGCAGGTCAACAATGGGTTCCGGGTAGTCAGGTGCATCGCCCGGGTGTTTCCAGGGCTCGTGGATGGCTGAGTTATCCAGGGCCTTCAGCTCGGGGACAAACTGCCTGAGGTATCCGCCGGAGGGGTCAAACTTTTTGCTCTGCGTGACGGGGTTGAAGATCCGGAAGTAGGGCGCAGCATCGGCTCCTGAACCTGCTACCCACTGCCAGTTGGCGGGGTTGTTTGCGGCGTCGGCGTCAACGAGCGTGTCCCAGAACCATTGTTCGCCGGTGCGCCAGTCCACCAAGAGGTTTTTGATGAGGAACGATGCCGTCACCATGCGGATCCGATTGTGCATCCACCCGGTGTTCCAGAGCTGCCGCATCCCTGCATCGACCATGGGGTAGCCGGTGTGCCCTTGCTGCCAGGCGTTCACGTCGTCGGCGGTGTCCTTCTCCCATGCGAAGGCGTCGTACTCTCGGCGGTAGTTCTGGGTGGACAGATTGGGGTTGTGGTAGAGCAGTTGCCAGCAGAATTCGCGCCAACCCACTTCGCTACCGAAGACCTTAATTTCGTGCTCGAGTCCGGTGTCCCTATTCTCTTGCGCGGCCTGCCAGATTTGGAATGGGCTGATCTCGCCAAAGCGCAAATGCGGAGAGAGGCGACTGGTGGCTTCCTGACCGGGCTTTTCGCGGCCTTGACTGTAGTTCTCTACCCGCTCCTCAAAGAAGGTTGTGAGCCGGTTGTGTGCTCCGGCTTCTCCCGGTGTCCATTCCTCGCGCAGGCCGGCGGCCCAGTCTGGAGTGTTCGGCAGGAGTTTCCAATCGTCCAGAGTGTCCGAGGGTGGGTGCTCGGTGCTGTTCAGCAATGTGGCCGGGGTGAGTGAGGCTGGCGCGGGCAGTGGCGGGCGCGGCTCCGGCCGTTCCAGGCAGGCGCGCCAGAAGGGTGTGAACACTTTGTAGTTCTCGCCCTGCTTAGTCTGCACCTGCCACGGTTCAAACAGGAGGTTGGCCTGAAAGCTGTGTGCTTCGATGTCGTGTTCGTGTGCCCAGTCCTTGAGGGCTGCATCGGCGTTGCGTTCGGGGAGCCCGTAGCGCCTGTTCCACAACAGCGAGTCCGCGCCGATCTCAGCGATCAGGTCTTTGACTACGTCGGCGGCGTTCCCTTGGCGAAAGATCAGCTGCCCACCGATGTCCTCTATCTGCGTGCGCAGAGCTTCGAGTGAATGATGCAGCCACCATCGTGTCGCTGCGCCGAGCGGGCGAATATCGGGGGAGCGATCAAATACGTACAGCACGCAGACGGTGCCGCCGTGCTGAACCGCTTCGTGCAGTGCGGGATTGTCCGCCAGCCGTAGATCGTCGCGCAGCCACACCAATGAAGTTGCCATGGCACTAATCTACAGTTCAGGCACTGTCGACGGTTCGGCAGGGCATTCCGTGGAGGCCCCATCTGATGGGGAGGCCAAAAGCGGCAGCACCACGTCTGGCACGAGAAGCTTCTCTACCTGCTCAAGCGGCAGCGGTCTGCTGAAGTAATATCCCTGTCCGGAGATGCAGCCCATATCGCGGAGCTGAGCGGCCTGATCACTGGACTCGATTCCTTCAAAAACCGCGTCTAGCCCTGCTGCTCGAATAAGTTGGAGGATGGCCACCACAAAAGCGTTTTGCTGGGCTCCATCGGCTAGTTCGGCCACGAGCGTGCGGTCTACTTTGACCATGTTGACGGGTAGCTTGCGTAGGTAGCTGATGGAGGAGTATCCGGTGCCGAAGTCGTCAATCTCTATGCCGACCCCGAGCTTCTGCAGGCTGAGCAGTGAATACCTCTCAACGTCGGCACCGGTAATGAGAGCTGTTTCGGTGATTTCCAGGACCACATTGCGAGGTGGAATGGCGTTCTCTTTGAGGGCACCGCGGACAAAGTCTATGAGGTCCAGCTGCTGCAGGTCTATCGCTGAGACGTTGATGCGGAGCTGGAAGTCATCGGCCAGGTTGAAACGGGCGTTCCAGTCCTGAAATTGCCGGAGCGCGGCAGTCATGACCCACCGGTCTAGATCCACGATGGCGCCAATTTCTTCGGCCACCGGGACAAAGTCGTCCGGCATGACGAGACCGCGGGTGGGGTGGTTCCAGCGCACCAGTGCTTCGACGCCCTGGATGCGTCCGCTCTGGAGGTCCACAACGGGTTGGTAATGGATATCCAGCTGGTCAGAGGCAATAGCTTCGCGGAGCTCGGATGCGGTCTGGTTGCGGAGCTGCCGGGCGTAGAGCATGACGGGTTCAAACACACTGAGACGGCTACGGCCCTGATCTTTAGCCGTGTACATGGCGGTGTCGGCGTCGAGAAGCAGGCTGTAGGAGCTCTGGCTCTTATCCGCTAGGCGCAGCCCAATGCTGGCGCGGGCCCAGAGCTTGAGGTCTTCAAGTTCTATGTGCGCGCTGAGCGCGTCGAGGGCGCGGTTGGCAATGCCCTGTGCGATTCCCATCGTGGCGTTGGGGATAAGGATGGCAAATTCGTCGCCTCCGAGTCGTGCGACGACGTCGGTGAGACGAACGGCTTCACGTAATCTAGCAGCCACGATTTTGAGGACCTGGTCACCGGCATCGTGCCCCAGGCTGTCGTTGACGTTTTTGAAGGAGTCGAGGTCCAGCAACAGCAGTGCCGGTGCTCTAGCGCTTCCGTTCGCAAAGGCGGTGAGGGCTTTTTCCATTTCGGCGAGGAGCGCCACTCTGTTGGCTAGACCCGTCAGGGGGTCTGTCATGGCCATTTTCTGCATCTGAAGGTGGGCTTCGTGAAGCTCCGCGGTGCGCTGTTCTACGCGGTCCTCGAACTGCTGGTAGACCAGATCTAGTTCTTCAACGAGGAGGTTGACTCCGGTAATCACGGCGTCGACGTCGTCCCGGGCGGTTGAAGGCGCCATATGTTGACTGAGGTCTCCGCGAGATACCCCCACGATCCAGTCGACTAGGTTGGCTAACCTGGGGTCACTGGTCATCTAAGTATCTTTCCAGCCACTCCAGGGCGTCCGCTTCGGAGCGGAAGAACTGGTTGGGGCAAGCTGGCGCTGCTCCGCCGAGCAGGAAGTTTCCGATCACTCTGTCAACGGGGCTGGCTCCGACGATTGCTATGGCAGTGGATATTGTGGCCCTGCCGTAGACGACGCGAGCTTCACGAGTGATGGAGGAGACTCCGCTGATCACGAGCATGAGGGGACGGCGTCCTCCGTCCGCGGCGTGACTGATGGCCGCACTCGCTGTGTCCGCCATTTCGCCGGTGATGGTGGCGCCAGCGGGCAGCACAATCCGGGTGATGCCTTCATAGCTGGGCTCAGGGACATCGTCTGTCTCGGTCATCGTTACAATCGCCACTGTTTCTCCCCCAACTCTTTGGTTTCGGTCACAGATGGGCCGTTAGCGTAGTGAAACACGTCTACGGCGGTCGCTTTCCCCTCTCAGGTCTCTGTTCAGCCGGCGGTCCCCGTGGTAAAGGATGGATGTCCAGTCCACCTCTTCCGGAGTCTTGGGAACGACCGGGGAAGCGGTGCTGCGTTTCTTGCGGGGGCCTACATACAACCAGTTCAACATACCAAGCGTGATGTCCACGACAGAATTGCCGATGCCAATGTAAGCTCGTATTGCGTAAGCCGCTAGAAGTGCGTTGAGTCCGGCGAAGATAACGTTCCCCCAGCTCCCGTCCCCAATATTGCGCCAGAGGGTCAGCAGTGAGAAAGCAACGATGGCGTACGGCACAACGACGTATAGCGCGGGGGCGGCGGTGCGGTCCTTGACCTTTGGAGTGCGGACAAAAGCGATCTTTTCGCCGGTGAATGCTTGCTGCAGTGACTTGAGGACGCCGGCTAGGTTGACCGGTAGCAGAACCAGGTTGAAGCCGTAGATCCGGAAGATGTCGCTGAACCGGTGTCCGCAATCGCGAAGGTCACTTCCCATAGCGAGGAAGTAGGGCAGCGCAGCAAGGAATACGACGGGGCTCAGGAGCCGGCTGTCGTAGGGGTAGGCGAGCAGGAACAGCAGGCCAAAGCTGGCCCACGCAATCGATGCCATGTAGTTGACCCGCAGGAGGACCTCGCGATAGAGGATGCGGTCCCGGCGGAACCGGCGTTCGCGCAACTGATTCCATAGTTTGGGCAGGATGAGCAGACCACCGTTGGCCCACCGGCGCCGCTGCACCACCAGGGATCCAAAGTCTGGGGGAGTGGCGCTGTAGCTGAGGCGTTCAGGATAGTTCACCAGGGACCAGCCGTGGGTGCCCAGGTCCACGCTGGATTCGGTGTCTTCGATGACGGTGCGGTCTTGGATATAGGTGCGGATTTCGAATCCGCCCACATCCTCTACTTCAACGATGTCTTCGATGGCATCTTTGCGGATCACCGCGTTGGCTCCTACCCAGAACGTGGCGCCAAAGTAGGTCATCCCCTGGTGGAGTATGTGCTGGATATCCGTGGTGGCGCCAGCTACGCGTTCAATGCGTGTTGGTGCGCCGCGGAAGGATGAGTACGGGGTCTGTGTGACCGCCACGCGCTCGTTCCCGGGCGATTCGAGCAGGTACACCAGCCGGAGGCAGTAGTCGCGCAGCAGGAGGGAGTCGGCGTCGAGCGTTAGCAGGTACGTCGAATCTGGTACCTCCATCACATCTGCTGCTGCAAAGTCGTCCGCAGCTACCGGA
>JBBPYK010000132.1:0-11249 GCA_038199985.1 Actinomycetales bacterium
GTTGCGCTGCCTCCACATGGACACCACAGGACGCTGAACACGTGCGAGCAGTGCGACGTCGGCAAGTGCGATCTGCATGCCGCTCACCTGTTGCCCGCCTCTGACGCTCATGAGAAGGAGCCTACCCGTCTACTTGATTTTCCAAGAGCTATAGCTGATAACCCGCGTTATCAAGCAATGCTGCTCACGACACGCTCCGTACGAATAAGTTGTGAATCACGGACCAGCACCGCTGAATCCGGGTGAGAGTGGGGGCCATCTGGGGCATGGGGGGATGGCCCTCACTCTTACCGCACTTCGTCCAAGAACCGTTATCCAAAACAGGAGACACCAATGCGTAAGCCGATCACAACCACAGCCGTCCTGACTCTTGCCGCCCTCGCCCTCACGGGAGGACTCACCGCATGCTCAGTCGACGGAGGGCCGCCCTCCGCTGATGGGCCGGCGACACCGCAGATGACAATGGAAGCTCCCGCCGCCGACGCAGTAGCGGAGGAAGAAGACGCCGAAGAAGTGGAAGAGTCTGCCCAGGACCAACTCTCTGCCTACGGCGAGACCTGGGAGTATGACGACGGAATCGCCGTGACTGTATCGCCGAAGGGGCAGACAGTAGCCGGTGAGTATTCTTCCGGAGGGAACCCCGGAGATCAGGTTCTGCTCTTCGAGGTCACTATCACCAACAATGGGACAGCGATCTTCGACCCGACCATGGCATACACCACAGTCAACTACGACTCGACGTCCGCCGAGCGAGTGTTCGACGGCGACACAGTGGTCTTCGAGGGGAAGATCCTGCCCGGCGCCTCACTGACCGAGACTCAGGGCTTCGCGATCCCCAACACGGAAGCGACAGATGTTCTGTTCATGCTTACCCCTGACTTCGAGCACGAAGAGGCACTGTTCTTCGGCAGCATCACCCCACAGCCCGGCGCATACCCAGGCCCGCGCGCTTACCGCACCTACCTTCGTGCCGATAGGACAATGAAGGGCCAATCGAGGGGAAACCAATGACTGAACCAGAATATCCACGCACACCGCCGCCACCAGCAGGGCCGCCGACGCCGCCGGCGTCGGGCTCGCCCGTCGCAAAAACGACAATGCACACTGCGAAGTCCAACGGGCCGAAGCGGCCCAGGTTCCTCCGCATCGGGCGTACGAACTGGATCGCCGGCGGGGTGGCAGGGGTGGTCCTGCTTGGCTCGGGCATAGCGCTCGGGACAACGCTTCCGAACCCGACTGCTAGCGAACAATACGTGGAGCTATCCGCGGACATGGAGGACCTCGAAGCGGAGAAGGCAGCCATCGAGATTGAATATACGGACCTCGAAACGGCACACGACATCATCACGTCCCAACTGGATGAGCGGAACTCAAAGTTGGATGAGAGGGAGCTCGAAGTCGGCAAGGCCGAGGAGAAAGCGGAACTCGCCGCGGCAGACGTGAAGAAGCGCGAGAAGGCCGTGACCGGTGCTGAGAAGAAGAAGGCCGCAAACACTGTTTCCGAAGGTCAATGGACCGTGGGGAAAGACATTGAGCCCGGCACCTACCGTGTTATCGAACCTATTGCTAGCCGGTGTTACTGGGTTATTCATGCCAGTGGAACCAACGGCACCGACATTATTGCCAATGACCTGCCCACCGGAGGCAGCCCCATGGTGACGCTAGCAGTTGGCCAGGACTTCACAACGAAGCGTTGTGGAAGCTGGCAGAAGCAGTAGGGCAGCTATCAGGCTGACTGGTCCACCGGACTGCCGAAGTCCTAGGAGCCGTCCGTAAACTCGAATTCAATGTCAATGGTTGGGTCGATGCTCGTGATGATGCCCTCGTAGAAGGCAATCGCTTGATCCTTCAAGATCGCTTCATTGGAATCGATGTACTGCTCTTTTGCCTCATCGTTGAGAATGTCGTTTATCATCTCGACAGCGTCAATTTTGGGAGTCATCCAGCTCAGGGCGCCGTTGTTCTCGAATGCTAGTTTGAAGAACTCGTCGTTGTGACCAATGAAGATGAAATCTGGGATGGACACTAGATATTTGTCTTCGGCAGTTTGCTCGATTTCCACATCTTTGCCGTCGATACCCAGCTTGCCGCTGAAGGAGTATTGGATTAACGATGCTCTCTCGCTTCCCGGAACATCTAGTCCAAGGATTCGTTGCGCTGGTTCATTTTGTTCTTTGATGCCCTGAATGCCCAAGCTCAGGAGTACCACCTGCTCCTCGCGGGTAATCGAGTCGATAACTTGCGTATTACGGGATTCAGACTTGGCGTCAAAGGCAAATATGTTGAATCGAGACTGCATCGCCCACAATGTGACAGCTGCAACGAGGCCTGTGACTATGAGCAAGATCGGCCACAGGAGCACTCTCTTTGAGAAGAACAGCATTGTTGAGGTTTCCCCACTCTATTTGGTCCGATGTACCGTCGCATCAGAGCAACGGTTTGGGGTCCCGTTAGCAGCTCCGTGGCCATGCGATAACTAACTGGTTCTCCGCGGTCTAGCGTCCCCGGTACTGGTGCCGTGCCGTTCCGGCGAGGGATCCTTGAAACCGTTCATGATTCTAGATCTCTTTCTACGCATCAGCCAGCCTTGGCGTCAAGCGGGAAAGCGAGATTGTTGTTGATGCAGGTCCAACTCGTACCGAGCGACGACTCGTCGGTGCTGACAGATAAGTTGCTTCAGTGGATACTACTGAACCCGGACAAACCGTAGGAAATGACGGTCGACCGTCGGCGAACATCTATGTGGACGGGTTCAATTTGTATCGGCGCTGTTTGCAGCGCCATCCGACACTGAAATGGTTGGATCTGACAGCTCTTGCTTCGTCCATCATGCCTGAACACAGAATCAACAAGGTCCACTACTTCACCGCCCACCTTCGTTTGGGCTTGATAGCTGACCCGGGGACCCCCGTACGACAGCAGATGTACTTGCGTGCGCTCGCAACGGATCCACGCGTGACGATTCATTTAGGTAAGTTTCGTAACGATAAGCGGCCCATGCCCGTGCATCCTCAGAAGATCGACCCAGAAACCGGCAAATTCGTCACGGTCAATGTGCGCAAACTCGAGGAAAAAGGATCCGACGTCAATCTGGCGACACGGTTGCTCGCCGATGCGTTCCAGAAAGACGCCGATATCTATGTGGTTCTGACCAACGATTCAGATCAGGTGGGACCATTAACAACGATGAAGACGGAACTAAGTGTTCAGGCGGGAATCATCTTCCCCATGCCATCGCATAGGTCCTCGAAGGACCTTGTTAAGACTCGGCCCGATTTCATCGGGCATGTCACCCAAGAGGCGCTTGAGGCCTCTCAGTTTCCTCATACACTTCGCGACGCGGTCGGTAAATTTCACCGGCCTCCAAAATGGTCTTAAATTCCGAGAGCCCCAGTTTCCTGAGGCTCTCTAACCGGTAACCGAAGTATCCGGGGGTGTGCATCTAGTATGTCACGGATACTGGCTTCCGCTCAATAGCAGAACAGGGTCGGGCCGAAATTTTTGCTCCACCGAGCGTCTGCGAATCGAGGCGGGCCCTCACACTTCGCCACCCTCACTCCGTCGCCCCAGAAACATGATGACCAGCCGGTGGACGGACACCACGACGGCGAGCCAAGCCACACCGAGCGTCCAGGCCACGATGACGTCGGTCAGCCAGTGGTGCCCCAGATACACACGGCTCAGTCCCATGGCTACAACGAACAAGATTGCGACGATGACAGTCAGAACGCGCGTCCGTCTGTGCCGTTGCCCGAGGACGAGTAGGTAGGCGAAGATCCCTGCCAGGACCGTGGCGTTGAGCGTGTGGCCGCTGGGGAACGACGGTGAATATTCAAAGGGGGGAATGGCGAACTCAAGTGGCGGCCGCAGCCGGCCGAGGGCTTCCTTACCGCCAATGGTCATCAGCAGCGATCCGGCGGCCGCTACGATCATGAGTAAAAGGGGTGCAACCGACTTGCGTTTGAGCGCCAGCACGACGGCGGCAGTTCCGGCCAATATCGGCATCCCGATGGGACCACCCACGTTGGTGAAGGCAGTGATCGCCGCGTTGAGGCCTGGGGAGCGGAGGTCGACTGCCGCGTTCAGTGCGGGTTCATCGAGCGCTGAAAGACCGTCCTTCTCGACAACGCTCTCGTAAATTTCTCCTGATACTGCGGTGAAGGCGATCGCGAATCCGCCTCCGATCACCAGAATGAGCACCAGCGCTAGGTGCGGGCCTATCCAGCGCGCCAGTACCTGCACAAAGTGGACCAAAGGTCGTAGCACTGTGCGCGTCCAGCCATCCGGTTCGGGGGTGCGTTCCATGGGGCTACTCATGGATTGACCCTATGCGATGACTCGCTGAGGGACGCTAAAAGGGGAGGTTCTGCGCCTGCATGGGATGCACAATCAACATGCCAGTAATTTTTCCGGAGCCGTTGAACGCAACACGGCCAAGCCATTCTCCAGCTTCGTGGTTGACCTGCGTCTGACCGACGAGACCGCTGCCGAGGTGTTGGTTGATCTGCTGCTCGACGACATTGCGGCCGTCTGCCGTTTGAATGACTGTGCCAGAGCAGGACTCAAATTGACCGCTTTCAGTCAGAACCTGATTCCAGACTGCGGCCACCTTCTTGCGAGTCAGAATACGCGAACAGGTAAAGGTCATCATCGATTTCACGGCCGCGTAGTTTTCCTTGCCGAGCTGCTCAAACACTTCTTCAGTCCGCCGCGTGAGATCGATCATCGGTTTGCTCATGGTGTCTTCTCCACTTTCTGTTGTTTTTTGTGTTCCGAAGCGTTTAAAAGCTGCTTGTCGGGTGATGCCAAGGGCGTCGCCAATCACTTGCCACGGGATGCCTTTGGCTCGAGCGACTGCAACTGCGTTTTGGAGGTGTGCACGAGATGCTTGTTCAATAGCCTCTGCTGCCTCGATGCCCCTCACTGCTTGAGCTTCACCGTGCTCGGATTCGTCAACAGCAGTTGCCCTTGCGACCAGTGAAACGAGCTGCTGCAGCGTCGTCACTGCGTCTTCGGTCATGGTTCCACTTTAAAGTAGAGCGGTGAATTGTCAACCATCGGATGACAAATTGTTGATCGACAAACAGCAACGAAGGCACGGAAATCAGCCTTTCCACTACAGCCAACCACTACGCTGGGACCATGTCAGAAGGAACCCTGAAGCAGCTTGCCGAAGTCCACCGAATTGGCACGAGTGTCACCGGGTCAGACGGAGAAACGCGCGATGTCAGCGCGGACACCCTCACAAAGATCCTGACCGCCTTGGGTGTCCCTTGTTCAACAGAAGACGAGATCCACGATTCGCTGGAACACGCAGCCAATGCCCAGTGGCGCCGGTTGCTGCCGCCCGCCGTCGTCGTCCTTGTTGATGATGAAGCAACGGTTCCGGTCCACGTGCCCAACGGAACCAGCCTGGAGCTGACCGCCGTCGCAGAGGATGGGACGCGGCACGCGCTGACATCGCAGGGAACGCCCCAAACGCACGAGGTCGACGGCGTCGCCGTGAATCGGCGGACGTTCGCCCTCCCAAAGCTCCCGTTGGGGTGGCACCGGTTGGAGGCAACGCACGACGGCGGCAGCAGTGAGTGCGCACTCATAGTCACACCTCAGCGGCTTACCACGGGGGACCAGCTCACCGGGTCTCAGCGGTGGGGGTTGATGGCCCAGCTGTATTCGGTGCGTTCAGGCAAATCGTGGGGTGTTGGCGACCTGACGGATCTGGCCTCGCTCGCGACCGTCTCCGCGGATAAGGGTGCCGATTTTGTGCTCATCAACCCGCTGCACGCGGCCGAGCCAGCGCCGCCAGTGGAGCCCTCACCGTATTTGCCGTCCTCTCGACGCTTCTTCAACCCCCTCTACTTGCGCGTGGAGGACATGCCGGAGTTCCAGCAGTTGCCGGCGGCGGCTCAGGAGAAGGCCGCTGAAGCCGCGCAGAGTTTCCAAGAAGCTAACCGGAACCCAGACTTCATTGATCGGAACACCAGCTACGCGGCAAAACTGAGCGTCCTGGAGGAGCTGAAATATGTGGAGCGCAGCCCCGCTCGGAAGGAAAGCTTCCGTCGCTTCTGTGAAGACCAGGGGCAGGGACTGCGGGACTTCGCGCTTTGGTGCGCGCTCGCAGAGAAGTCAGAGGAGGGTGGGCAGCAGTGGCCGGCGTCGCCGTCGGACGTACCCACAGGGCGCCGACAGGAGCTCACATCCAGAATCGAGTTTCATACCTGGCTGCAGTGGCTCTGCGACGAACAACTTGCTGCGGCTCAGCACACCGCCCGAAATGCGGGCATGGACATTGGTGTGGTGCACGATCTCGCGGTGGGTGTCTCCCGGGACGGAGCCGATGCCTGGATGCTGCAGGATGTGCTGACCGCCGGTGTGCACGTGGGGGCTCCGCCGGACATGTTCAACCAGCAGGGTCAGGATTGGGGCCAGCCGCCGTGGCACCCCGAACGCCTCGCCGAGTCTGGCTATGCCGCATACCGGGATATGCTGCGCACCATTTTGCGCCACGCCGGCGGCATCCGAGTGGACCACATTCTGGGGCTCTTCCGGCTCTGGTGGATTCCCGATGGCGCAGGACCAGCTGACGGCGCGTACGTCTACTACGATCACGATGCGCTGATCGGGATCCTCGCGCTGGAGGCTGAAAGAGCAGACGCCGTCGTGATCGGCGAGGACCTGGGATTGTTTGAGCCGGTAGTGCAGGAAACTCTGTCTAAGCGCGGCATTCTGGGGACGTCCATTCTGTGGTTTGAGTACGACGGCGAGCGCCCGCGTCCAGCCGATCAGTATCGGCAGGCGTGCCTCACCACGGTCACCACACACGATCTACCGCCTAGTGCAGGCTACCTGGCGGGCGAGCACGTGGACCTTCGCGAGTCATTGGGTTTGTTGAGCCGTCCGGTGGAGGAAGAGCGCCGTGCGGATCGGGAGGCGCAGGACGCTGTGCTGTCTCTGGTTCGCTCTGTCACGAACGGTTCCTCCGAGCAGGGAACCGTGGAGCAGCTGCACTCCTTCATTGCGCACACGCCGTCGGTTCTTTTGGGTATTTCAGTCGCGGACGCGGTGGGGGAGCGGCGAACTCAAAATCAACCGGGTACCAGCGATGAGTATCCCAACTGGCGCGTTCCCTTGGCTGACGCCGAGGGGCGGGCTGTGCTGGTGGAGGACCTGGCCTCGAGTGAGAGCTTCGATCGGTTGGCACAAGCAGTCACAGGAAGGCTATTGACGTGAGCGAAGAACGCCGCCGTGAACTCGGTGAGACTGACCTGCCTGTGGAGGACGAGCTGATCAGCGCCTTCAATCGTCAGGTTGAAGAGGGCGCAGCCCGCATCCAGCGCACGTTCGTAGCCATGCTGACGACTGGGTTTTTGGGTGGGGTGGAAGTAGGAGCCGGTGTCGTTGCCTACTTGGCCGTCCTGCATGAGACAGATAACCATCTGCTGGCTGGCCTGGCATTCAGCGCGGGGTTCATCGCGCTGTTGCTGGCCAAGAGTGAACTGTTCACTGAAGACTTTTTGGTGCCCATCACCGCCGTCGCCGCCCGTGCTGGAAGTGTTGGACAGCTGGCGAAGCTGTGGGCTGGAACGCTCATCTCCAATTTATTGGGCGGTTGGGTCATCATGTGGTTTGCGATGAAAGCCTTCCCGGAGTGGCAGGAAACAGTCACGACGTCAGCCGAGCACTTTGTGAATGCACCGTTTGGTCTGCAGACCATCTGTCTAGCCGTACTGGGCGGCAGCACCATCACGTTGATGACCCGGATGCAGCACGGAACAGACTCTGAACCGGCTAAAATCGCTGCGGCCGTAGTTGGGGGTTTTCTGCTGGCGGGTCTATCGCTGTTCCACTCGATTTTGGACTCGCTCCTGATCTTCGGCGCCATTCATGCCGGTGCTGAGATCACCTATCTTCAGTGGCTTGGCTGGTTTGGCTACACGCTGCTGTTCAATATTCTCGGTGGTCTGCTGTTGGTGACGTCACCGCGGTTGCTGCGCACCAAGGACCTGATTCAGAAACGACGGCGGGAATCGCCGGCAGACCCGGATGCAGCGCACGAAGACTAGTGCGCTGGACGCAGTGTTAACTGTTCGGCCAACGACGGCAGATCCACTGCTTCGTACGTGGGAGGCGTGAAATAGCTGGGGTACGTGCTGCCATCGCGGTTGATCCACGCTGTCTGCATGCCAGCCGCGTGGGCACCGTGAATATCCCAGGGGTGTACGGCGACCAGCAGCATCTCTTCGGCTGCTTTGCCACACGCGGTCATGGCTGTTGCGTAGGCCGCTTTGGCTGGTTTCCACGCGACGGCGTCGTCAACGCTCAGCAGCTGGGAAAAGTATTTCCGGATGTTTCCTTCGCTGAGGAGTTTATCTGCCACAGTGGTGGCGCCATTGCTCAGAGTGAGCAGTTTCGCGCTGCGGGCCAGAGCTGGGATTCCAAGCGCGACGTCGGGGTGAAGTGGCAGGTCCTTCATGGTGGTCATGATCTGATCTACCCCCTTTCTGCGCTCGTCCACCGTCGAAGCCCTGGCCGTCTGTGTCATGAGTCGTTGGAGGCTGTCGGTGGCGATCTCAGCAAAGGGAACGTTTCCGCCAGCGGCAGCTAGTGCGAACCCATCTCGGAGGATGCCCGCGAACCAGGTTTTGGCAGCGTGGGCCGGCAGTCCGGCATCCTGAAATGCAGCTCCCAGTGGGGCCGTGTCCGAGAGGGTTTCATTGACATCAAAAACAATGACTTCCAAGGTTTTCATGTTTTCAGTATCCTCCTCGTCTAGTTCACCACCCAGGCTGACGATGCCTCAAAGGTGATACCGACACTGTCACCAGCGGAGAACCGCGAGTTGCCGCTGACCTCTGCCCAAAGGCACTGTGCTGGTTCGCCCATTGATCCGCCGGCTATGGCCACGTTGACCAGGGAATGGGCACCGAGGGGTTTGATCGATGACACTATCGCGTCGACGACGCCCTCTCCCCGAGGAACCAACCCAACCGTTTCTTGCCGAATCACCAGAGCTCCATCCCCATCCTTGGCCTCCGGAACGTTGATAGCGCCGAGCACGGAGTGGTGGATCCCGCCCCTGACAGCGCCCGGAATCTCGTTGAGACCGCCCAGGATTCTACTCACTTCCAATGATGCTGGCCGGTAGTGCAACTGGGAGACCGGACCATGCTGGGCGATGCGTCCGGAGTTCAGGACGGCGATGGAATCGGCCAGCACAGCTGCTTCTCGGCGGTCATGGGTCACCAGCACAACCGTGGGATGGAGCTGCTCGCGGATAGCGGATAACAGCGTGTACATATCTTCGCGCAGTCTGGAATCGAGGGAGCTGAACGGTTCGTCCAGCAGAAGGAGCCGGGGGTGCCGGGCCAGAGCTCTGGCCAGCGATACGCGTTGTTCTTGACCACCGGAAAGTTGTGCTGGACGGCGGTGGGCAAAGTCCTTCAATTGCACCAAGTCCAAGAATTCGAGCGCGTCTGCTCTGGCTGTCCGCGCAGGTGCCCCTGCCATCCGGGCAGAGAAAGCCACATTGTCGACAACGTTTAGATGCGGGAACAACAGCGGATTCTGGAATACCAGTGCTATGCCGCGATGCTCGGGTGATTCGCCCATCAGGTCCTGACCGTCAACGAGTACCTGCCCGTGCGTCGGGGTGGCCAAGCCCGCGATCACGCGCAGCAGGGTCGACTTGCCGCTACCCGAAGTTCCCAGCAGCGCAACGGTTTGGGACGCCTCAACGGTGAGCCCCAGATCAACGAGAACAGGTTCGGCAGCACTGTCATACCGGTGGGAGATGTTCTTCAACTCAAGTCGAGAGCTCATCTGGTCCTTCCTGAACGGCTTCGATAGAGCAGCGTCAGCAACGCAAGAGGCGGTAATACCACGGCCAATGAGAGAACGGCCGTGAGCTGCTGGTTTCCACTGCCTGATGCGGCTGACGCCAATAGGAGGGGCAAGGTCCTGAGCTGCCCGCCGCCAACAATCAGCGTGACCAGGTAGTCTCCCCAACCCACCAAAAAGGCCAGAAACGCCGCCTGCGCACTTGCCTTGGCCAGGAGAGGAAACCGAACGTGTCGCACGGTCTGGGCTCTGGAGGCTCCCAAAGTTCGGGCTGCTTCTTCAAACCGATCGTCGTATCCGGCCAGGGCGCTGCGGAACATGAATGCTGTGTACGGCAACGCTGCGACGACCAAAAGCAGCAATACGCCAGCGAATGCTGGGATATACGCCCGCAGCAACACCACATTCATGCCCATCACCAGAGCAAACGGCGGTATGGCCAAGGGTGAAAGTAGTATCGCTTCGACGATTTTCTGGGATCGTCGAGGCAGCCGCCGTAGTGATGAAGCTGCCATGAAACCCAAGGGAGTAGCGATCACGGCAACCGCCCCACCGAGCACAGCCGAAGCCAGTAAGGCAGGTATGAGGCCCGAGGATGCTGCTTCGGACCAGCCGCGCCAACCATAGTTTTGAGGCAGCACAGCCGGTGCCCGCCATTCGCTAGCCACGGCCCAAAGCGCCACCGGTACCATTGGCAGCGCAAACCAGAGGACCAGTAGCGCACCTACCAGCACCCGTGCTGTGGCACCACTGGGTCTTGAGGAACGCTGAGGGGCGGAGGGTGCCTGTTCCACGATCATCGCAGACCTCGTGTCCTTCGGAACAGGGCGAGCCCGCCCAGAATTGCGGCGACGCCGAGCAGGATCGAGATCATCGCGGTAGCCATCGCCTCTGGCCGGGACGCCAGATCAATGGAACCGAAGAGACGCACCCCTCGTACGGGTAGCGCTTCGGGGCTGATGGCTCCCAGTAACCACGGCGCTTCGTACGAACCCAGGGTGTAAACGAAAACGATCACTGCCGAAACCGCCAGTGCAGGCAGAGCCAACGGAAGAACCACATGCGTGATCCGCTGCCGAGCTGAAGCGCCAAGCGTGGCCGCCGTCTCACATAATCCGCCAGCCGAGCGTGCCAAACTGCCCACGACCACCAGCGCTACAAACGCCGACTCCTTCCAGGCGTACTCGAAGATGACCGCCAACGAATATGGTCCGCCAACCAGGGCCGGGAACCCGCCATCGGACAGTCCCAACAGGCGGGAAAGAAACCCGGAATCGGCCAGCAACAGCCCGACGGCGCTCGCTCCGATCAGGTGTGGGATGGGGATGGTCGCCGCTCCGATAGCCGCAACCAGACGTCCGGCTCGCGCCGTTGTCAGAATGTAGGATGCCGCGATGAAGCCCACGGTGCAA
>JBBPYK010000133.1:0-62901 GCA_038199985.1 Actinomycetales bacterium
CTGCGCCAATCGCCCCAAAGGGTAAAGCTTTTACTGCCACGAGGTGGGGACGGGATTCGAACCCGCGTATACGGCTTTGCAGGCCGCTGCCTCGCCTCTCGGCCACCCCACCGTATCCCAATCGACGACCAGGAATGTTATTACCGCTTAGCACGATAACTACTGACAGTGACTTGCGAGCGGACGACGGGATTCGAACCCGCGACATCCACCTTGGCAAGGTGGTGCTCTAGCCAGCTGAGCTACGTCCGCATGAGGAAGATAGACCATCAATTTTTCGATAACTAATACTCCGAAAACTGGTGATGATCTGGACTTTCCAACGAGTAAAAACAATATAGGAGGAATGGGGCTTCGTCCAATTGGGCTATTGGCGCGCTTCGATTGTTCATCGAAGCAGTCCTGGGTTAGCATTCTTGGTGCATGTAGGGGCGATTGGCGCAGTGGTAGCGCGCTTCGTTCACACCGAAGAGGTCACTGGTTCGAACCCAGTATCGCCCACAAGCAGGGAAGGCCGTCTGACTAGGCATTATGCCGGTCAGAGGGCCTTTTCTTTTCGCTGCCTGGTGAGTGATGGGTGCGGACCATCCGCAAACCATCCGCAGAGTGCGCCCTGAGTATCCGGTTAAACACGAGTAGCGCCCCATCCTCGAAAGGATGAGGCGCTACTCTTCGGGCCTACTGGACTACGCGCTCCAGTGGAAAGTGGATCATGTTGGCGGTCGTGGCGGGTGCCTGCGGTCGTACTCGATAGCGTCACGCTCGGCCTGATCCGAGGGTATATTCAGCCGATGGCCCTGTGTTCGCCGTCGCCATCAAGGATCGCCTCATCCTTGGGTACTGCTGCTAGGAACGGCAGGAACCGCTGGATAAATGCGTTGACTCCAGGGATCGCCATGATCCTTGTGATGGCACCACAGACGGCGAGCGCGATTGCTGCGTAGCCGGTTGCGCCTTCAGGGTTGCCCATCGTGATTGCACTGAAGATCGGTGGCCCGAGGACGGCTCCGGCCACGAGGGCAGCGAATAGTGTTCGAGCTGTTGCCCGCCATGGGTGTTCCTGCTGAGTAGGTTTCATGGTGTGGTCTCCTGGTCTTCTGTGGGGATGAGGACGGGGACGTACTGGTCGAAGCTGGCAGACACGGCATCACGGAGCACACTGGATGCTTCGTCTTTGGAGAGTCCGCTGCCCTTGGCTGCTAGCGCGGTGAGGGCGTCCAGCTTGGCGGCCACGCCTTGAATGGCGTTCAGGTTCCGTACTGACTCGTGGTTAGCCCACATGATCTTGGTCCGGTTGTCAGTCGTCTTACCAACGTTAGGCGCGGGCAGGGGTACACCTCGCAGCTGGTGAAGAACTGCATCGAGTTTTCCACTCAGCGCCGCGTTCTCTTCGCGCATTGCTGCTTTGATTTCATTCTTGCTTGCCATTTCGTCCCACTCTTTCGGCTTGGGTTTCGGTTTGGGTATGGGCTTGATGGTGTCCGCAAGGGTGGTTAGGTGTCCGGGGTCGATGCGCCCGTACCGCCAGCCGTCAAATGGTGCGGGTAGTCTGACCCGCTCGAAGTGACAATGTGGCCCACCGGATCGCCCTGTGTTGCCGCTATACCCGATGAGGTCACCTTTACGGACTCGGTCGCCTGCATTCTTGTGGGTGCGGGACATATGGCTGTACGTGGTTCCCAACCCGTTGCCGCCGTCGAGTAGGACGCAAATACCTGAGGCGTTATCAGGTCTTGCCATCGCCCACTTCTGACTGACCCAAGGGTGTGCGTTATAGCCCCAGTCAGCGTGATCTATGACGCCGTCGTGGGCGGCGTAGACGGGTGTACCAACGGGCACCGCGTAGTCAATGCCTAGGTGTCCGTAAGGTTGGTAGTTTCCGTACGACTGGATTGTTGGGTGGTTCCAGGGGAGGCTGCGTGTCGGGTACGCCCCGAAGGCTTGGCTGATCGGCCACGATATGTGAACGGGTCTCTGAAGTGCCATGGCGCATCCCTTTCTGTGGGCATAAGAAAAGCCCCACCGATACGGTGTGGCTTGATGGGCTCGAAGTAAGACATCGGCGTTAGGGTGTCGGCACCGGTTGTGGTGCGGGTGCGGGTTCGTTGCAGACGTTCTCAACTGAGAGGGTGCGTCCGTCGGTCGTGGTGATTATCAACGTCGCACCTTGGCAAGTCGAGGATTCGATCACACCATCTGCCGGCGCTGAGTCTCCGGTGTCACCTTTTGGGCCGGGCACGGTTGAGTCCTTACCGTCCGCGCCTGGCTTGCCCTGTTCACCTTTTGGGCCTACTGGTCCTGCGACTATCGAGTCGGCCCCGTTGGTTCCATTCAGTCCTGCTGGCCCCATGGGCCCGGGGATGCTGGAGTCATTGTCGGGTGCGCCGCGAGATCCTTGCACGCCGATCTGGCCGATGATTGACTCACCATCCGAGCCATCCGCACCTGATGGTCCGCGTGGTCCAGTCTTACCCGGTGCACCGTTGCGTCCATCAGCGCCGTCCGCACCGGGTGCGCCAACGGGGCCGCGTGGCCCCGCATCACCGCGTGCCGGTTCCGTAACGACGCGCTCTAGCCGGAGACACAAGTCCTGGTCATAGATGGAAGTTTCACCGCGTTCACAGATCGCTTGCTGCGCTTCCTGTGCGATGTCCTTCTTCTCGACCTGCTCATTGACGACAGCCTTGGATGCCGTCTCAACTTCGCCGCGTGAGTTGATTAGTAGGCCGATGACGACACCAACCAACAGTAGGCATGCTAAGCCGAACGCCCACAACGCCCAGAGTAGGCGACTGCGTGTATGGACGGATTTTGCGACGTCGTGTTCGAGCTCTTGTGTTTTCTCTTGGTCGCTCACAGTGGTGCCTCCGTCCAATCTGCAGGTACCGGCTTTATGTCATTGGCAATCAGCTGTTCACGCCATGCTGTCGCGTCACGCCGGAGCCTGCGTGTTTCGGCTTCTAGTTCCTCGATCCGCTCTTTCCGGTCGTCCTTCAACGCTGTCTCCCGTTCCTTTTGTTTCCGGTCGGCACGCTTGATGAGGAAGCCGAGCCCAGCGCCGACGACAGTAAGAGCGCCACCGACTGCCGTGATGATTGCTGCAATTTCCACACGGATGGTCCTCCCCAGGTGGTGGGTGGCGGTCAACTATCGGCGGGTGCGGGCTGCTCGGCTGCCTTTGCTTGTGCTGCTTCCAGTTCCGCTTCCGCGATTGTCAGCAGCAGTTCCGCGTTGGCTAGTTTCATCCCGAGTTTCTGGATTACTGCTTGCATGATTTCCGGTTTCATATAGTGCCTCCAACGATGTGATGCGGTTGTTTTGTGCGATGAGTCGATCGCGTAGTTCCCGGACTATGGGGATCAGTGCGACACCGAGACGGTCGTACATGACGCCCTGGACTTCGCCGTCACTGTTGTAGGTGACGAACTGGTCGAGCCCTGCGTCCCTGACGTGTTCAGCGACAACCCCCGGAACCCTGCGCCCCTGTGTAACCCGACGGTGTTCCTCGTCCTCACCCTCAGTGAATGGTCGGGGTGCATTTTCAAGTTCCTGCATCCGGTCATAGTCTGCTTTGTCGATCCAGTCCATGAGCTCGACGTCCAGTAGGGACATGGGTGCGGCCATGACTTGCTGGTCCACCTTGAATCGTGAGGCTGAGCCGGTCAGATATACGCGCCCATTGGAACCACTACCCCGCTCCACATAAACGTTGGCAGGGCTTGTTGTAGTTCGGTACCACGCATTTGAAAATCTAAGGTCACTGGATGCGACGTCAACGATCCCATCACTATCAGCCCCCTGAAACTGCCCGATACTTATTTTCGGAGAGAAGAGGTTAGAATTTCTGCCCGTAAATATATTCAAGGTTTGGCCTGCACCTGTTTTGATTGAAGCAGTAGAACTTAGGGAGGCTATGGTGACCGAAGATGCTAGAAGGCTGATACCACCCCACCATCCAGCGCCACTGCCTGGCGCTCGGATGGACATATTGTCATAGACCCCGTCGCCGCCATCAGCCCCCAGGTAGATGGCCGCCTCATTGCCGTAAGTGGAGTAGTTGTTTCGGGTCATAAATATGGCCGGGTAGTTCAGGTTGGATGATGACTCTAGGCGGACACCCATTTTTCCGGGTGCTGCTGTACGGATATTGCCGGTCAGAACATTCTCGATGCCCTGGCCGATGCTGACTTCGACGTTGCCCTGCGGATCGTACTGTTTGAATCCGAGCGTGTTGCTGATCTTGATGCCACGAAGAGCACTAGCCACCGTCTGAAGTAGTGGCCCGGTGAGGGTGTGCTTCGCGGTGATCGCATCACCTGCGAGCATCGTCGAATCAATGGAATTAGCTTTCAGTACGCCAGCCCGCAGAGACCCAATCCAACCGGTATCCGAGGTCAGCGCGTTCACATCAATTTGATCACCCGTCAACTTCTTGACGTTGATGATCGCCGCCCACATCTCTTCCGTCACAGTGAGCTTCGACGTCGTGATCGCCCCGTCCTCAATGACGGTTGTACCAACAGTTGACGCCACGAACGGGGCCCGCATCTCAATGACACCGTTCGTGTCGTACCGGTTGACCTGGTAGACAAGCGAGAATCCCATCACCGACTGGGGGAGGGTGTACGTCCAGGAGTAATCCACCCATGAACCGTTCAGAGTCTCATAGGCGCCCATGGTTACTGCACCGGTAGAACCATCACGGTTTCGGTAGCGTACAACCATGACGACTGACCCGACACCGGATGTGACCCTCGCGGAAATTTGGCCCACAATTCGCATAGACGGGTAAGCGGGCCACGCGTAGAGGTCGTCGTTGGCTGAGAGGGACATGTTCGGGTGGCCGGGCATAGTGATGCCTGAAGCGTCGAGCTTCAGGGTCCCACCCGCTATCGACCAAACTGCACCCCAGCCGTAAGCCTTACTCAAGCGTGCCGCGTTCAGTTCAACATTCGAGAGGCCGGGGTCAGTGACCATGTTCTGTGACAGGCCAGAGACAATGCTGTCCGCGTAGATGCTGCCAGCTTTTAGCCGCATCCCGTCCAGCTCACCAAAGGTGCCAGTTCCGATATCGAGCTGGCCAATCGCGGCCTGCTGGAAAATGGCTAGGTCCCACGTGGTCCCGTTCCACTTCGAGAGCCGAAACCCGTGGGTCGTATCGAACCAGTTGTCACCCACCTTTAGTGGCGACCCGTCCGATCTGAGAGTCGGGATTGTCCCCTCGTAGATGTTTGCATTCGCCCCAGAAGCGGATGCGATCATGCCCTGCACCGGCTCGGCTAGGTTGGCGAAAGCAACCGAGTTCTGATTCAGGAGCGCCCCGTCAATTTTGTCCGTAATCGCCGACAGGTCCACATTCGCTTTTGGGGTTACCGAGAACGTGGATGACATGGCCGACTCGTTGTCGGAACGGTCAACGGCTGTCAGTGCATACCAAACCTGTGCGAGCGGCATCGTGCCGGACTGCCAAAGGCTAGCTGCACCAACCATAGAGCCAACCAGCACAGCACCAGTCATGCCCGAGTTGGACGCCTGGTAAACGTTGATGTGGTCAAAGTCGCGGGGCATTTCTGTAACCGTGGAGCCAACAAGGCCCCTGCCCTGCCAACGGACGGTGACCGTGCGCAACCATGTCGTCACGTCAGCAGCGAGGAACTGCGGAACCGGGGGAGCGGTAGTGTCGTCCTCCATCGTGACGATGGTTTGCGCGGACCACCCGGAGCCTGAACCGTTCTTAGAAAACGTGCGGGCACGGAACGCGAACTGCTCCGGCGTCACCCCGTCAGCCTTGAACAATGGCAGCGGCGAATAGGTCAGCTCGGTAGCAACAGACTCAGAGAGAAGCTTCCACTCGGCGCCCGCCGCGTTCACCCGGTAGTGCACCGCGTGACGGTCGATGTCCATGACTGAACCATTCGACGCTTTACCGTCGTGCGCCCAATTCAACGCCACCACGCCGCGAGCGTTACCTGCATCATCCAGATAAGCATCGGAGGAAACGACCAAACCTGACGGCGCGGAAGGGACCCGTGTGTCCGGTCCCTCCGGTGCTGGTCGCCCGCCCGAACCGCCAGCGGACGCACCGCCAGTGATGCCTTTGGTGCGTTTCGCCAGCTTCGTCAGTAGGTCTTCGAGGCGGTCACCGAGGACCGCGTGACCCTTCACCCCGTCAGCGTTTACCGTCAGAGACAGGGACGCTGTGCGTAACCGTTCAAACGTGGTGCCGCGCTGGCCGAGAACCCAATCACCCAAACCATAATCACGGAACGGGGCCACCACCGCGTCATCGGTGAGAACAAACTCGCGAGTGTACGAGAAGCGGGTTTGCGAACCAGCGGTTAGGCCCGGCTGCGCCAACAATGACGCCGTACCCTGATCAGAGACGCCACCCTGTGTGATGACGCTTTCCAGCCGACCCAGAGGGGACACTGCCCCGTTGGTGAACTCCCACCGCTTGCCCTCGTCCCCAAGGACCATCGCGTCCGTGAGAAGATCCTCGTTCGTCCACTCTTCCGGAGCCGACGTCTGCCCATCACTGACAACCAACCGCACCGGGCTAGCACCAGTGGTCAGATCCCGGCCCATCGTCGTGTCCGGGTTGAAAATGCGGAGAGTCCTACCCTCCCACCGGAAGTCACAAATCCCCTGCTGGTACAGGTTCGCCAGGACAGCTTCCAAATCCAAGTCCAGATCGTAAGCAATAGTGACGATCTTGGACCACGCAGCGCCAGATGAATCCTTCGTAGTACTGAAATCAGTAGCGATGCCAGCACCCCAACCGCGAGCCTTTGCATTCGTGATGAGAGTCGCCATGATCTTGCCGGGATTCGCGGAAAGGAATTGCACCTTCCCGTCAACGTCCACCGGCAGTCCGGACGCAGACCACACCTTCGCCTGACGCAGCATCCAGCCCAAGCCGATGAATGAGTATTTCCGGGTTGGTGTTGCCTCGAGGTGATCGAAGGATCCGCGCATGGACAGGAACCGGCAATTCGGTGGCTCCACCCATGCGGTCCCGTTGTAGTACTCGAAACCCAACTCCGTCAGCCCATCTAGGGAAACAGCGCCCACGCCGTCGCGGTGGTAGTGCACTGAAGCGGTTGAGAGCTCACCCATCGGCGTTACGATCTGAGACTCCAGCGCGTCAGGTAGTGGCGTCAGCTTCGCGCCGAACGGTGCATACGGAACAATCCGGGTACGCAAAATGGACCCTCCTACCGGGTGTTTTCTAAAGGAATGAGCGCCTAGCCCTGACGGTCACTGTCGGGCTCGTGGTGGGGCTATTGCCCTTCACCGTGAGCCGGACACGCCCTGCACCTGTCGTGAAGTCCGGATTCAGGGTCAGCATCGGACCCGACCCTCGATTCGAGACCACATTCGTGATGACGTTTGTTCCGCCCACCCAGGTGTCCGTAGTGACCTTCCGCGCCGTCCAGGTAGCGCAGTCCACGATCAGATACTCGGTGGACGTCAACGCCTGATTGATCGTTATCGAATCACCGGACACAGGGTCAGTGATCGTCGCCGTCGTGAACCCGCCCTTAAACCGGATGAGCGCATCGTTGATCGTCCCCGTCGTACCGGCGAGCGCCGTCAGGGTAGTGGAGGCTGTCGTCCCCGTCACAAGTGCTGGAGCATCTACGGTGGCGAGGTCTCGCCAGAATACGGAGGGGAATGACAGTGGAATGAGTAGCTGTGCTGTTCTCGCATCCATCCGGCGTGGTTCGACAGATCCGTTGACCTCGGCTTTCGCTTCCCGGATGCGCCCGCCGAAGTCGTGTACCAGGGGCATGAGCTTGTGCCGTTGAGAGAGCAGGCCCAATAGGAGGCTCGTATTCTCGTCCATCTCTGCGGGGGTGTCCCCGCATGCGATGAGGGAGAGGAGCATTGCCCCTGCCGTGAAGGTCGACTTTGACGCTAGGGTGCCGTCCCTACCCGGTAGCGTGGCTGCACCTGTCAGGAATGACGGGCGAATTCGGAGGCCCGTTTCCCTGTCCCAGAACCATCGGCCCTGCGGATCACGAAGGGGGAGTCCGTCTAAAGAAAGTGTCTCCATTTAGATGCTCCCCGCGAGTGCTAGTTCTGAGCTGGCGTTCTCCACAGTTTTTGACCAGGGCGCTGCTTGTGGGTAGTAGATGTGGTTCACCTGTTGTGGTTGCCCCTCTCGACCTGGCGTGCCTGCGTCGGCCGTGTAGTACGCCTCTGCGTCGGGTACGTGCATCATGTGCTGGGCTGAGACTGCGACCTTTCGCCGCATCCGCTCCATGCCCTTGATGGCCCCTTCGCCGGAGAACTTGCCGACGGCCATGAACTCCTTGGACGGTGATGCGATGCCGAGGAAGTTCTTCGCCGCGTTGAGCGCAGACGCAGCCATGTCGGCTGCGGTACTTGCCAGGCTGCTAATCATGGATTTGATTCCGCTGATCATTCCGCTCACGACGTCGGTGCCCGCGCTGTAAAGGAGGGTGCCGAGATTTCCGAGAGCAGATTTGATCTTGCCCGGTAGTGCGGCAAAGGAGGCTTTTACATTTTCGATGCCCTCGCTGACTGAACTGCGAACCCGCACGAGGGCCGTAGCGGCCAGCGTGACTAGATTGTTGAATGCATTCGACCAGAGGGAGCCGATGATTCCTAGCACCCCGGAGATGATTCCCCATACTGCAGTGATCGCGAATTGGACGACGTTCTTGATCTGGGCCCACACGCTGGACACGATCTGCTTGATCCCATTCCAGACTTGGTCCCAGTCCCCATTGATGAGGCCCATGACGACGTCCATCACGCCACGCATTGCCGATAGCGCGTTGGAAATCGTGTCGACGATGAATCCGAAGACGAAAGCAATGATCGGCATCAGATCCTCGATAACCGGGATCAGGTTCTCCTGCAGGAAAGCCCACCACGTCGTCAAGTACTCCACTACCTGAGCGATTACCGGGACCAGCGACTGAATCACCGGAACCAGCGCCTGCAGCACCGGAACCAGCACTGAGGTCAGGAGCTCCACCAGCGGCCCGATGATCGGCACGAGTGCACCCATTACCTCCGCCAACACCGGGAAGAGTTCCACAGCGAGCACAGTCAGCAGCGGCGTCAGCTGGACAATGGCGTCCATGAGCATCTGTCCCAGCATCGGGATCAACGGCTCCACAGCCTCAAGCAGCCCAGTGACCACAGGGGCCAAAGCGCCAAGCGCCGTCGCCAGCACTGGCCCCAGCGTGGCGCCCAGTGTGCCCGCCACGGTACTTATGAGACCGAGCATCTCGCCCAGCACCGGAAGGACCGGAAGTAGTCCGTTGACACCCAGTAGGATGCCGTCAAAGAACGCGGTCAGCCCAGTTGCGAAGGCCGGCTGATTCAGTGCATCAGCGATACCACCGAGCAGCGTGCCGACAATCTGCCCACCCAGTTCGAGAACTGTGGCGATCGCAGGGGCCAGACCAACAAACATGTCCCCCAGCGGGCCAAGAGCAGAACCCAGACCCTCCATAGCTACATGCGCACCCTTGAAAATGGTTGTCAGCGCGCCCTGGAACGTTGGCCCATTGACTACATCAGCGATCCGGCCCAGACCATCCGCGAGGGAATCCAACGTTGATCCACCAGCAGCCTCAGCAGCGCGGGAAAGCCCAGCGAAAATGCTGCCCGTGTTGCCAATGACACGACCGAGATCCTGCAGAGCAGCAATACCCGTGTCAATCCAGCGGGTCAGGTCGCCGTTGGAGTCTGCTATCTGAACGAATTCGTTAAACCGCTCTGAAATGTCCGTGAACCACGCAGCCAACCGGGGCAGATACTCCGAGCCCGTGAGCCCAAGGCTAACTACGCCCTCGACCAGGGGCTCGATTGCACCCTTCGCGACTCGGATCGACTCCGCCAAGTTGTCGAGCATGGCGGTCAGGACTCCGCCGCCCAGGTTCGATTGCAGATTTGCCGCGATGCTGCCGAACATGGCGCCCATGTCACCAGAAATACCGTTCAGGCCAGAGCGCAGATCTGGGAGAATCCCATTGACCAGGTTCCGGATCGGGTCCGCCGCACGCTGCCAAAAGTTGGAGCTGATCGAATCCTGCAAAGAGGTGAATGCGGGACCGAGGTCGGCGAGTACAGTGCTGGCGTCCTTAAGCGCGGCGATCATCACGCCGATACCGACAGCGAAGCCCGCGAAAATGCCGGGCAGTGCCAGCCCTGCCCCAGCGATACTGGCTAAGGAAGCACCGAGAACAAGGGCATTGGACGAGCCAGCCAGCAGGGCACCGGCCAGAGACGCAATGGACGATGAGATGGCGGCAATACGGGGCAGGTTCCGGTCCAGATTCCCCAAAGAACGACCGAGACGCTCAATCGTGTCACCCACAACGCGAGCGCCAGACAAGGCTGCCAGCGCCTGGCCAACCGCGACAACGGACTTGGCAGAGACACGCGCATGAATCGTTGCCACACGCGGCCGAGACAAGGCTGCGAGCGATGCCCGTGCACCCGCGGTGTCCACAACAGCATCAACGTCAACTTTCGCGTTGACATCTTCTATCTGGCCCTTTATCCGGTCAAGTGTCTCGTCGGAGACTGCGGCCTTGATGGTGATCTCGGTTTTGTTCAGCCGTGCCTGCAGGTCGCGCAACGCTGACGCGCTGACCTTGATAGCCGCTTCGATGTTGACCTTCGCGGTCTTCTCGACGCGGCTCATGGCCTTCTTCAGGTCCACCCTGAATTTAGAAGTGTCGGGTATGGCCCGGACGGATACGCGACCTACTTCGTCCATGGCCATACCCGGCACCCCTATTCTGTTGTTATGCGAAGAACGACCAATTGACCGCGGAGAGCTGTTCGGGTTGCTTGCGCTCTACCTTGGGCCGCTGAATGGGCTTGGTCTTCTTCGGTTTCTTGCCCGCCGGTGCGGCCGCAGTGACGGCAGTGTTCACCTGAAGGGCGTCAACGAGGTCGGTCACCCGATGCAGAAGCTCGCCCCACCCAAGATGCTCAGTACCACCGGACTCCATCGCCCGGTACATGGACCACGGTTCGTAAGGAAGCCGGCCTAGAAGTGCCGTGCAGAGCTCGGCCATGTGCGCCCCCTCGCGGAGACGGGACACATCAAAGCGGTAGAGTGCCCACAGGTCAGCGACCATGTCCGGCTCTGCACGCAGTGCCTCTTCTAGGCCTCTGATTCCCCCAGCGCGCCGGCATACGACGTCGCCAGCGTTAGCGCCCGCTCAAAGCCACCTTTTCCAGTGGTGAAGTCTTCGAACGCGGCAACGTCGACGGCGAACCTTTCGGCCACCCAATCGACCAGGTCAGCGACCTTGTCCAAATCCAGGCTGTTGACATCAACTTCGGTGCTTTCGGCATCGGGGATGCCTAGCTTCTGCAGCTGAGACATCAATCGGAGCTGATCCGAGCCCTTCACCTGGGTAAATGGCTTGAGCAGCTCATGGCCTTCAATGTCCTCGAAGCGGGCAGCCGTCTCTTCAAGCACGTTCGCGCCCTTCTTCCGGCGGTCCTGGGGTTGCTTGTGTTCAGTAGTCATGTGCGATGGCTCCTTCTTCATAGGTGCGATGACTTATCCATTGAAAATGTGCTGCGGCCCGGCGCCATCGCAGGGGACCGGGCCACAGCGGTCAGGTATGGACCTAGGGGGTCGGGGCTACGTACGGCCGCGGTTCCCAGATCCCGAATCGCTCACCCGTAGTGGGGGAGTTGAGCAGCTGCGCGCTGAGCTGAACTTCGAAGAAGTTCTCTACGTCGATCTCTGGAGCATCTCCGAGCGTGATCGTCGTATTCGGCATGTAGATGCCGGCTCGGACATCACCGTCGAACATCACCAGGAAGATCGACTTCTTGATCTCACTGATCGTCTTGACCGAGTAACGCTTCTTCGCGGCGTCGTATGTACCACCGCCGAAAGCCAGCTCGAGAGTTGCCTTATCCAGCTGCAGAGCATTGATGGCCAGAGACCATGCAGTGGAGGAGTAGTTGGATCGGATCGCTTCCTCTTCCCACGAGCCCTTCTGGGTTGCTTCACCGCCGTCTTTCGCGAACGCAGGAAGGTTCTCCCGCGACGTATGACCTGCAGAAATCCAAGTGGCGAACGTGGCCGGGTCATTCAAGTCGAGTCCATCCAAATCGAACTCGACGGCGTCAACCTCACCGACGAAGACAGCGCCCCGCCCGGGCAGGATCGTAGAAGTAGCATCAAGTGCCATGGGGTTTCCTCCAAAAGAAAAGCACCCAGGCTAGCCAGGTGCTGTGAGAGATGGTTAGTAGGTGCGGGCATTACTTACGGACGATCACTGTGAACACGCCGTCGTACTGATAGGTATGGTCCGCTGCGGTCGCGGTTCCCCGAGGCGCACGCGAGAACATGGAAACGTCGTCCAAATGAGAGACCCACCCGGCGGCAGGGATTACCTCGCCTATCTGGGAGAACTTATGGACCGCTTTGTAAACCTGCAGCGCGAGGTCTGCGGCACCAACGCGTGAGCTGTGGACGATAGTTACCGGCATCGACCACCTGTGGGCAATCCCTGCCGGGCCATTAGACACTCGGCGTCCGCCAGCGGTTCGAATGACGATCATGGGCAGGTTCTCGGCGGCGTCGATATCCGGCTCAGTTGTTACCTTCACATCCGGGAATGCCAGAAGCATCAGCTTCCGGAGTAAGTACTCCGTGTCGACAGGCGTTTCCATCATCCGGCTGCCTTAGCCGCGGCATTGATCATGATGTATTTACCGTCTACCCACGTCCGACCATCCCCACCCTTGCGAGTCAGGTGGCCGAACTCGATGGACTTCGATGCCGGATCCGTAGCAACGATCAACCTGTCCGTCACGCGGCTGGGCCCCTTGACCCGCTCAACCTCGAGACCACGGATGTAGGCTCCTGTATCGCTGTACTTCGCCGCTTCTGCTTTTGCCGCGGCAAGGACCTTGGCGGCGGCCACATCGAGCGCAGTAGATTCTCCAACTGTTCGGGCCACCTTGCGTCCGGCGCCGGGATATACAACGGCCATCACTTCACCTCCGAGCTGCGAGCTTGCAACGTGACGTCAACGTGCGCGGTTCGGGCAGACATCGAATAGACGCGCGCTTCGCCATCCTGATCAAAGTCCCGTCCCGCCCACACCGCTCGAGAATGGACACCCCCGGGCCACGTCCGCCCAATGAAGGTGTACTGAGTGGAAGCTTGAGTGCCTGCACCCTCGGTCTCATCCGCAGATGATGGCTGCATAGCGCCACGGACGGGGATTGGCTCTCCATCTGTGAAGACGGGGGACCCGTACCTGTCCTCTGTCCTCACCTGCGGAAAGACAACGACCGTATGTGGCCCCCGATCCAGAAGACTCACGGGAACCCCCAACCCTGCGTCGCCGTGACACGGACAGTGCGAGGCACCATAGTGCCGCCACCGCACCCGATCACTTCGAGGTCTTCTTTCGGAAACCACAAATTACCCGACGCTACGAGCTTGTTCAACTTGTAGTTGTAGTTCCCCTCACCTTCCGACTCATACGTCGGATCCGGATTACGGATCACACGCATCACAGCATCAAGAACGACGTCGGCTACAGTCGCCCGAGAATCCTCAGATGCTGATGCCATGCGTTCCTGCAGACCGGGACACTTCCCGAACAGCCGGCGCACCGCCTTATCGATCAAAGCGTTGTACCAAGCTGTTCGGGAAGGGTCGAGCGTCCCCTCATAAGCGTCCCCAAGATCCTCGGGGGTAAGTCCTAACGGATTAGTCATCATTACCTCCGGGATCTGCGAGCGCCCTATTTGTTCTTCGTGGGTTTGCTGTCGTCAGCGGCCTCTGCGGTTTTGGCGGTCGCTTCGGCTTGTGCCTTGGCATCTGCTTCTTCCTGAGCCTTTACCTGGGCTTCGGCGTCCGCCGTTGCTTTCGCTTCAGCTGCTGCTTCCGCTTGCGCGTCCACTTTTTCCTTCGCTTCGCTTTCGGCTTCTGCCTTCGCAGCCGGGCCCTGTGCCAGGACCTCGGGGTTCTTGATGAGCTTCACAGCCCACGACGGCGCTACGCTCCCCTCGAGCAGGACCTCAATGGACCCACTCTTGGGGTTGCGCAGCACGGTGGTGGCTTTGATCTTGCCAGCCACTACAGAACCTTGGCCTTGAAGGACAGCGCGGCGTTTGCCAGGACGGGAAGTGCGATGGCGTCCGAAATGACTTCGGCGATCATCGGAGGCTTCTCGTTGCGGTAGACGCCGGTGACCAGTCCGGGCTGCTCGTCGTCTGCGATATCCCAGTCGGAATCCGTGGACGTGAGCGTCTGGCCCCAGATGGTGTGACCCAGCTGGGTGCCGAACTCGTCGTCGGGCTCCACAGGCGCCGGCAGCATGAGCAGGCTGGTGTCCGGGAGGACCTTGACCGATCCGCCATTGTTGACTCGGCGGTCGTATCGCAGGATCGGAGGCAGCCCAGCGCCGGTGATGATCGCGTTCACGTCATCGACGGTTGCCGGGCGTGAGCCGCCACCCACCAGGTTCATTTTGAACTGGCTTCCGGATGCGAGGGCCCGGAACACGCGGGAAGACATGACCAGGGCGCCGGGGTCTTCGCCATTGCTTTCCCGGTATACGTCCGCCCAGGTCTCCAGATCGTCGAGACGGTCGACCGCGGGGTCAGACCACAAGGCCACTGCTGTGACGGTGTGCGAGGCTGGGCGACCAAAGTCGTCGTCCGCCTTGTAGTTGTCTTGGTCGATGGTGGCCTTGCCAGTATCGAGGACAACGCCGCGGAGGTACTCGATGCTGTCGCCGACTGCCTGTGCCACGATGTCGGTTGTGCGCTGAATGTAGTTCAGCACAGCCTCATCGGATGCGTTGCGAGTACGGAGCTGCTGGTACTCGGAAACGGGAATGTTCTGGCCGAGCGCGGGCAGTTCGAGGGTTACCCGCTTGCCGCCTCGCTGCTTGCCAATTTCCGGCTCTGCGTCGAATGCGCGGAACTTCGCGATCTCGACGAGACCGTTGTCTCCGACCACGAACTTCGCGACGACGTCGGCAATGGTGCGGTTCGGAAGGAAGCGGGCGAGCGTGCCCTTGCGTGCTTCGTACTCTGCCGCTGACGCGCGAGCGTATCCGGTCAGTGTGGCGGGATCGATGATGTCAGTCCAAAGTGCCATGAGTTATCCCTCCTTTCAGATGTAGACGATGGTTGTGGCCGGCTGCGCTGCTGGCGCCGCGAACCCGGCTGCCGGGACCTTCTCGGTCTTGACGCGGCCATGGTCCAGGAGTGGGACGGCGATGTCGCCGGCACCAATGCTCTGGTCTGTGAAAAGGTGACCGGCAAGATCTTCGCTGCCGTCAATGCCGGCGCTGTTGTAGGGGACTAGCAGTCCGCCTACTTTGGCCAGCGGGTACCCGGAGGGTAGGTATCCCTTCGGGTAGTGCGTTCCGGCGGTCAGCGACGACACGTCCAGGGTCTCCGTACGGCAATTTGCGATGCCGTGGGAGGATCCAAGCCATGACTGGTCACCGCCACCAAAAGACTCGCTCTTCAAACGAGGCATGGTTTTTCCTTTCTAGGAGTTCGGTTTCCGGCGAGATGCGAACATCTCCTTGCCGGCGTTGACGGAGGATGTCCCCTCGTACGGTCGGTGGCCCTGATGACCAGTCGAACGTGACAGGGGCTGATCACCGGAGAGCGTGGTGATCCTTTGGGTGACACGGTCTACATCTATGGATCCGTCGTCCTTGATGTAGAGGTTGTGGTTCATGTCCTCGAGGAAAGACGTCAGAGTTTCCTCGCGGACCTTCCCCGCAGCCGCGATCTTGAACTCAGCGTTGACCAGCTGTGGTGCGATCTTGCGTCGTTCCTCCGTGGCGCCCTCAGCCTTGGCGGCTTCTTTCGCTACGGATAACTGCCGCTCCTGTTCCGGGAGCTGCTGCTGCTCGTGCGCACGCCACTTCTCGGCGAGCGCTTTCTGATCGTCGTAGTCCGCCCGGGCTTTCGCGACGGTCTCGTGCTGCCGGGAGTGGAACTTCCAGTACGCGGTTGCCTGTTCTCCGGTCATTTCGGCGAGGGGGGTGTTGTCGGGGAAGCCCTTGTCAGTGCTTTTGCCCTCAGACCCGGTGCCCGCGCCTGCCTCGGGGGTGTTCCCGCCGTCGTTGGTGGCCGGTGTGCCGTTGGTCTGCGGGCCTGTGTGCGTCTGGGTGTCACCCATGTGGTTTTCTCCTTGTCGGATGGCGGTGCCCGTGTCGGGCGTAATGGTCAGATCGTGATCGTGCGGTTGGTAGGTGTCCCACCACCGCTGGATCGGTTCTGCCAAATCTGTGTTTCCGTCACGTCCCTGTGCCCGCGAGGTGGCGACGTCGGCGGGTGTGGCAATTACCACTACCTCGTCGGCTCCAACCTTCTGCGCGTGGTCGTGTCGGTGTTTCGGGTCGGCAAGTGTGCGAATAATCCACACATCGTCGTCCCGCTCGTGTGCGGCTGTCTCGAGTGCTGCGCGTACTGTCTTGGCTGTCGCGTCGTCCCGGAACGACTGCCGGATCTGATCCAAGTCGACGACCGTGTCAGAGTCCTTACGGTGCTGCTCGACGTAGGTGTTCTTACCTGCGCCTGGTGGACCGCAAACCAATCGAATCGTCACGATGCGTCCAGCTTTCGAAGTTGCTCGCGGAAGTGCGCGAGTCTCTTCAATTCCCACTCCAACGGAATCCCCACGTCCTCGCCGTTGGCGATTCGGGCTCGTACCCGGGGGATCCGGTCCTCATAGGTAGCGATGGCCGCGACGATCAGGTCACGGTTCGGGGCAGTACTCTTAACCCCCCGCTGGCCACCCTTCTTACGAGGGCGCACCGTAGAATCCCTCTCCCGGCCGGCGCGGTCCGTGAATTTGTGCTCGGCATTCGTTAGCACCGGACCAAGCTCTCCATGATCATTGATGACATACCGGACATTCAGTAAGCCGCCCGCGCCAGTTCCTCCAGCCTCGGCGTACAGCTTCTCCAGATCATCCTGATTCAGGTTGAGACCTGGATCCGAATCCTCGGTAACCGGCAGCACCCCGCAATTACAGAAGTCATGGATCGGCAGCAGCTCGTCGATAGAATAGGTTCTGTCAGCCGCAACCACACACAGACCACAAGTCCCGGTCTTCGACAGCTCCGGATGAATGATCCGCCGATAACCAGTTACCCGCGCCGACGCTTTGAATACCTTCTGCGACTCATCACGGCGAGCCAAAGACGCTTCCGTGTCAGCGAGCACCGTTGCCCTGTTCACGGCCGCGTCCAAAGCCTGATCGGCTGTCTCACCTATGGATCGGTGATACCTGTACTGCTCCGCCGGGCGTAGCCACACGTCGTCAGGAGTGATACCGATCCGCGGATAGAGCGGAAAGACCGGTGCCGGAACCTGAGGAAAAGGCACCTGCAACTGCCGAAAAATGAACCGCAGATACGCGCCCTGGCGAAGACGCATCTGACGTTGGCCAGCCTCCACAATCGTCGCGGAGCGAGCAGCACGTGCCCGGACCAAGTCCTCGTCATACCAGGCGTCGAAAGCGCCCCACAGAGCCACCAGCTGCGAGATCATCAGCTCCGTCAAAGACGCCGTGATCTTCGTCTGCCGCTCCACAACCTGGCGCACCCGCTTATCGTCGGCCATGATTACTGACCGCCATCGGGAACAAGTTCAAGGAACGCATCATCACCGCGGGCCTCTTCTGCTTCGGAGATCTCCTCCGGAGAAAGCTCAAGGAACTTCTCCATCCGCAACCTCCACGGCAGACCAGCATTCTTGGCCGCCAGAGCAGCCTGAGCACGCTCGTTGAGCGACGACCTGCGCGACGACGCCCAAATGATCTTCACATCGGCAGGATTCGAACGGTCATTATGCCCAGCAACCTCCAGAGCACAGGCGGTCATAGCAGCGAAACGACCATCAATCCGGTTCACATGGGCTTCGGTCTTGAAAATCAGACCCTCACGCTGCAAAGCGGCACCCTCAGCAGAACCATTCGCCGCGTCAGGAACGATCGTGTACAGCGGAGTCATGGACGCAACCGCCAAATGCTCAATATCGTTCTTCACCGAGGTAAGGACCGGCGAGAAATCGGCCTGACCGGACTCCCACAGTTCCGCCGTCGCAGGCAGAATCCACAACGACCCCGGATCTGCGGTGAAGATCTCCGTGTAGTCGATCTCCTTACCGTCTTTGTCCGTGTTCGGAACACCCTTGATTCCGCGCTGTCGGAACGCCTGCATAGCGATGATGATCATCCGCTGCAGAATGGTGTGATTAATCCGCTTCAACGTGGCTAGATGCTTCTCGAACTCGCCCTTGCCGTTACGTGATGGGAACTCGAACACCGGCACATACGTCAGCCCTGAGTCGGTGATGATTGCAGCGCCGTTCTCGTCGAGATCCCATGTCCAGGAGCTCCGTGTCAAGGACCAGTTCCGCGACTTAGGGTTCGGCAAGACGGACTTGCCATAGTGCCGGAGTACCCGCTCATAACCAGGCCGGTACAGCACCGCTACATCAGAATCAGTCAAGTCATCCCGATATATTTTCAACGCTGCAATGTTCCGCTTCGGATCAGTCGGATCAGCTTCACCGATCACCTGCATCGGGTGCTCTGATGTGATGAGCGCCGAGCGGTTGCCCTCACTGTCAGTGGAAGGGCCGACAATCCCATAAGACTTGGAGAACGTCAGCATCCATTCGATGATCGTGGGTGAGACAACTTTCATCTCATTTGTTTTCCACAACGCATTCGCCACATCATCTCCAGCAGCGTCTGAGTCAGCCTTCGTCCGCACCGCCAACGGTTGCATCCTGAACAACGGTGCGTTCACGATCAGCTCGGCCAAATTCAAACGTGCCATCTCCTGGATCCGCACAAACGCGGCCGCCGTCTGATCAGGCATCGCCAGCGGCGGCTCACCCTCCATCCACTGCTCCAGCAACCGGTACCGGGGAAGGTCCTTCCCCAGCTTCTTCGCCAACCGGAGAATCCACCACTCATCCGTGCCCGGGGTCTTCACCATCTGCTCATCGAGCATGGGGCCTCCTAACGGACTCTGCGCGGAACGAACTCTTCTTGCTGCTCTTCTTCAGGTGCGGCCAGGAACCGCGCCCGCGCTTCAAACGCGAGCGTCCCAGCCATAGCGGCATCAATCTTCCGTACCGAGTTCTTGCCCTCTTTACCGATGACCAGACCGCCACGACGCGACCAACGACGCGCATTGATGAAATGACGGACCAGGACCGGATTCGCGGACATCGCGATCTGCTCGGTCGTGATCTGAATGTGCAACCGCTGCAGCGCCAACGCCATGGACGCATCCAACTTTGTCCACCAACGGATCGCTGACTTCGCGGAACTCTTGACCGTGAGCTGATCACCGAACTCCTTCTCCCACGCATCGACGTAGTCCTGCCAATACGGGGGATCCGCGAAGAACCCCACAACCTCGAACCGAGAAAACGCGTTATGGACAGCCGCATCGAACGCCAGCTGATCAACCTGCCAGCCTTTCGCCTCCGGGCCATCGGGCATTTCCTCGATCAGGACCTCAAACACATACCCGTCAGAGACCCGGCAACCCATCAACGCCGTAGCGTCATTCGTGAGCGCCCCATCAAAGCCGAGCGTGATCCGTTCGCCATCGATGAGCTCGTCCATGCCGCGGCCCGGGCTGTTGCGCGTCACCGCTTCCATCTCCGCCGGCGTGACCCACGCGTTGTGAGCTTCCGTCAGCGCGTTCAGGAAATACCTTCGTGACTCCGACGGCGTCCGTCGAGGGTCGAAGATGTCATCAATGACACCCTGCAGCGAGTTCCAATCCAGGGCCTCGCCATAGGCCTCTTCAATGGCCGCCTCGAGGGCATCCTCGTCCGACAAGTCCTTCAAATCAGACCAGCGGTGATCATAAAGCATCCGGATACGGCCGCGAAGACGTGACTTCGCGCCCTCCGCGAGCGCCTTGAACGCTTCCTCGATCTGCTGCGCGTACTTGTAGGTGGACTCCGCAATGGATTCCTCACCCGGCAAGTACATCGTCGTCGTCTCGATGTACCAGGTCTCAGCGATTTTCTTACGCTTCGTCAAGTTCCTGGTGACCGTTGCATACATTTCACGCAGCGTCTTCGTGTTGTAGAGGTGCGTCTCGTCGAAAACAGCGAACGTTTCCTTGCCGCCATCCTTGGATGACGAACCAGCCGTGGACGGTGTGATCTCCCCGCCGAACGGCAGCAGCGTTCGCGTCAGTCCGACGTCGAGCCCGTAGGCTTTCAGTTCCGATAACGGGCCACTGTCCAGGTTCAAATAGATCTGGTCGTAGACGTTTCCGGTCTGGCCTTCTTCGGTGGCCATGATCCGCACGTACGGGGTACGAACTGGCTTGCCCATCGGCTCGCCCGCGGCGTACGTGTACTTCTGCCCGAGGAACTCGTATGTTTCGCCGCCCACAGCCCAACCATCGAAACGGCACGGGCCCAGGGCTTCGAAGAGGACCAGTTCCGCAGCGAGACCAGACTTGTTGCAACCTTTCGGGCGGGAGAAAAACGCCGAGTCGATCAGCCGGCGGCCATTGCCATCGAGCAAATAGCAGTCAGCGATGAACCCGCTGTACTCGTCTCCGTGCTGGATCGGATCGCCCTGCACATCACCCGGACCTTGAACAACAAACGTCTCAACCCACCACAGTGCCAACCATCCAAGCGAGCGTGAACGAACAGATCCAGGCGGCCGGATAATCTGCCGTGGCACGATCAGTCCGTCAGGCGGGCACGCCTGGCCTGAATGCTCGTTACCGTCGCGCCCGGGCCACTACCAACAGGTGTAGTCTCCGGGGTCTCGATCTCCTGCCGCAACCGCAGCCGGTCCTCCGGCGTTGCCCCGAACTTCCCGACGCGCAGCCGAACCTCAGCCGCGAACTCCCAACGGCCCTTCTGCCACATGATGTGATGCAAGAGAGCAGTGTCCAAGAGGAACGACCAGTCAGGGTCCGAGAGCATGCGGGATGCCTGTGGCGACTTCCGCCAGGCTGTCCACCACTTGCGAGTCATCGGGTGCCAGTCGTCGCCATCCGGCAAAACATTCTTCGGCAGGGAAGGGCCACGCGGCTTCAGCGAAGCAACAAGAGTCGTCTTCTCCGGCGCAGCGTTGCGACGTGCTGCCGACTGCTTCGGTGTAGTGCCTCGACCTGACATTGCTGGGTCCTCCCGTGACGGGGCCACGCTGGGGCGTGACGCCTATCGCGGGGCAAAAGGTTACGTGTTCATCCGATGAGCTCGCCTAAGCGGTGCGTGCCTTCACCGATCTGCTTCTCCAACCAGTTGATTCGCGAGCGCTCCCACGAGCGAGAGTAAGCACGGGCGCCGGCTAACTGAGTTTCAAGTTCTTCGAGTCGGCGGTTGATACGACGGATTTCGTATTCAGCCAGGCGCCGGCACTTGACCGAACACCAGATTTTCGGTCGGCCTAGATGCCTGCGATTCGGAATCGTGCACCAGCAGAGACGGCATTTCTCCACCATTCAAATACCTCCAGAGCCGTACAGACCGCGAGCAGCAGAACGTAGCGGGGAGAGCAGGCGAGGGCGGGGGAGGGGTGGACCCCGCCCCGAAAATTTATTCGATGAAGCCCGGATGCTTTTCCGCAGGCCGAGACTCTTTTACACGCTTCTCTGATGTTGCACCCTGTTTGCCAGTGATGCGCCGATGATGGAAACCGCATAGCGATGTGAGCTTCGAGTGATCATCATCGTCACCGTAGTGATGGACGTCGGTAGCTGCCGCTGTGCACTTGCGTCTGGTGTCTTCACGGACGTGGGTGCATCGGTAGCCGTCGAGTTCAAGCTGATCGCGTCGGAGTTGCTTCCAATTGGCGGGGAGAGGACGACGACGGCCGCTCGACTTGTCCCATGCCATGGTTCCTCCTTGGCTTATCCGGGTCCGAACGGGTTGTCACCCTTGCGCTCACCAGGCCAGATGCCGAACACATCATGGAACCACTGGCTGGCGGTCCGCTTCGCCATGACCAACCCCATATGTTTGACCAAGTGTCGGTGCAACGCGGTCCATGGATGCGGGCTCGCTGCCCACTTGGCTAGACCTGGGCCTTTAGTCCAGTACCACTTCAGGTAGCCGCGCGAGCCGGGCTTCGGATTGGCGACGGCGTCTGGTTTGAGAGTGGCCATGCTCATCTCCCGCGATCAGGGGTGCTGCTCATCATCCGGCGGTATGCCTCGAGCTCGAAGTATCGGGCCTCGGCGTCTCGTCGGGTGTTCTCTTCAGCTGGGGTGAGCGCCCGACGGAATGCTGCGTTGGCAGCTTCGTCCCAAGTGGGCGTCTCCGCCGGGCGGATGCTCATGCGGGCTGCTTCACATGACCTGGGAGCATCGCGTTCCTACGGTCACGGTCACACCGCAGAACATCGACCAGCTTGTAGTACTTCCGGCCCAACGAATCGGCGTTGATCGGGGTCAGATATCCGCGGCCTGACCACGAGCGGATCGTGGCCGGCGTGCGGCGTACCCGTTCGGCTGCCTGCTCTGTCGTGACGTGTGCGTCGAGTGCTTCGACTTGATCAGCGGTGAGCATTAGTGACCTCCGGGCATGAAAAAAGCCAGGAAGCGGGGGAGCTGCCTGGCTGTAGATACACTTCTGGTACTGCAAACAGTGTTGCACTGCAACGCGAACCGCGCAAGGACGCTTCTGGGCGTGTCGTCATGGTCGCACCTCGGCATCAACAGCAGCTACAGCCAACTCTTCCCGCTCCTGCGGAGTCATTGCATCGTACCGATCCAACAGATCGTCATCCTGGGACTGCACGACGCCGACGGCAACCTCCACGAGCAACGAATAGTTACCAGCCCTGACCCGATGGCCACACTGCGAACACATGATCGTCTCACCACACGAACCATCAGCTTCCAACGTCAACAGATTGCACCTCGGGCATGGCACTGTCAGCCGCTCAACCCTGCGACTGAAACCAAGGCCGGCTCTAATCTTTCGGTGACGCTCGACTAACTCCTCCGCTGCATGACCAGCAGCAGGGAACGTACACAACGCCTCGAACCTGGTCCGCAAATACGCGAACCCATCGACAGCTAGACGCAGCTCCGGACCGAACAGATGCGACGCTGGCCGATCACTCACGAACTCACGCAACGCATCCTCTACCTGACTGACCAGGACAGCGATCGCACGCGCCTCATCAGATGCCCACTCCGCCGGATGACCAAACCCAACCTGCGACGACGAACGAACCCGGGCACCACTGACCACCGGCGCCGGCAACTGAGAGCGCAACACCACATAGTCCTCAGCCAGCCACCGCAACAACCGCCAGTACTTACCCCGGCAACCATCGCAAATCGTCAACGACGTCAAGACCGGATCGGCATGGCCACCACACCTCGGATATAGACACGGCCCAATACTCATTTGCTCTCTCCCTGCTCCGAAACCGTTTGCCGCTCCATCACGCAACCCCAACAACCGCACTCATCGTCATCAACATGTTCAGGCACGACCCACCACCAACTCCGACTCGATCAACCCAGACGCCCAATCCGAGGGACGCATCACCACAGCCACCAACCCGCACGCCTTGAGCGCAACTAACCATGCTGACTGCGCAACCGAGACCCGGCCCTTCGCTGACTTCAACTCCCAGAACAAGATCCGCTTCGACCTCGCATGAACCAACACCAGATCCGGGAAACCAGGCTGAGACCGACGAGCATCATGTGTGTGATACGCCAGCCACCCGTTGACCTGGGCCAACTCGATCACCCGATCCTGAAACTCTTTCTCCGACCATCGATCGCACTGCCATACTCTGAACTCAGCAGCACTCATAGGACCACCCCAGGGCTTCATGTCCTCTTCCTTCCCCTAGGCCTACGACGCTTACGACTAGAAGGTGGAGGAGGTTCAGAAGATTCAGGCGGTGGACTACCAGCATGGTTACCAGCCTTGCCCTGCCCAGTACTTCCCTTACCTACCTGACCCGGCCCGTCCCTACCCGACCCGACGAATCCAGGTCTGGGATACCTCTGTCCTAGGTCAGGATTTGGTTTTGGTATTGGTCGGCGTCCCTGATCGGCCGGTGTTGCTTCCGTTGCCGATGGTCGCTGCGCTGGGTCCGGGCTGGTAGTGGAGGCGGGGGACTGGCCGGTTGTTGCTTCCGTTGCCTGTTCCTTCACCGGAGCTGCCTTGTGTGGCTGCTCGACGGTGTGCTGCTCTACTGCCGGCGTTCCGTTGTCCGGCGCTGACTGGGTTTGGGTTCTGGTGTAGCTGGCTTGGATGGTGCTGCCGTTCTTCTGGATGAAGGCGACCGTCGCGGGACCAAGCAGTGGTTCCGCCGGGGCTGGCAGTGTCTTCCAAACGCTTTCTGGGTCGTCGCCGCGGCGCCCATTACATTGGCGGCAGCAGACGACCATCGTTTCCACGGTTCCGGCCTGACCCGGATGGGTGTGGTCGTAGGTTGCCCCACGCCCTGACTTGGTGTCTCCCCACGTGACGGACTTGCCGCAGTACCGGCAAGCATCGCCGTCGCGAATCCTGACCGGGACAGTGATCGCAGTGTCACGAGTGTCACGCTTGCGCTGGTTGTTCCACTCGCGCTCCGCTTTCAGGATCATGTGGAACAGGTCGTTATCCTCCACGAGCTTGAACGCCTTACGCTGCACGCCCTCGACGTCGATGAAGACCTCGGAGAGGTAGCCGCAGAACTTTGCGGCCGAGATGAGCGCGTCGAATCTGGCCAACGAACCCGCCATCTGCCTGGCCGTCCCCACAGTGATGATGTAGTCCTGCTCATACGCTGCCGCCTGAGTAGCGCACCGGCCCACGAACCCGAAGCACTCATTCAGGATCCGGTCGTCGGCTTCTTCCATCTCCACAGCAGCCAAAACGATCGGGTGATTCGCCGCCGTGTCGCCTTGTTTCAGCCATGGCATCCGGGAGACCTGCCTTCATAGATGGGTTATCCGCGAGCGCGGGTGGGTTTGGTGGGGTCATGATCCTGTGGCCACAACGTTGAGGTTCATGGGCAGGATCCGACTCCAGCTGTCGCGGCCTGCGGTGAATTGTTCCGGGGCTCGGAGGTCTGCGTGGAGGAACCCGATGAAGAGTTGCCCGCAGTGGACGATGAGGCTTCCGAATCCGTCCGCGGTTTCGATGGTTAGGTCTTCGCCGTAGGCTGCGGAGGCGGCGCGGAAGAGGGTCATGTCCTTGGGGCTGAATGTGGTGCGTTCGAGCTTGGTTGTTGGCCGGCGGAGTGCTGCGGAGATGTGGTGCCAGAGGGCTCCGACGTCGCGGTCTGTGTAGTCAGGGACGGTGAGCTTTAGCTGTTTGCCGCCGAAGAGTGTGCCGAGTTCGCGGATCTGTACCTGGTGTACGGTCTCGGGTTTGTCGTCTACATCAGCGGGCTGGTGGACTGATGCGGTGACTGTGAGCTCGAGTTGCTTGTATGGGTCGTTGAAGAGCCCTGTGATGGTGGCGACGTCGGCCCTGTCCAGGGCGAAGTGGCCTAGCTCGCCGCTGAAGTCGTTGAGCGGGACGCGGGCGACGCCGGTCGTGCCACCGCCGGAGCCGGTCACGATCAGTCCGGTCTCGTCGATGAGCTGCATGTCGACGGTCCTGGTGTGGCCGTCGTCCTTGCCCTTAGTCGCATGTGCTGCGCAGGCTGCGAGCGCGTTGGTGAATTGTTCTGCCTCGACTGTGATCTTCATGGTCGTGGGTCCTCACTCGATGGTCGGTTGGCGGTTCCTTCGTCTTGTTGGTCCAGCCACTGCTTGAACACGACGGATCTGTCGAGGATCGTGTGGCCACCTTGTGCTGAACTCCACGCGCCGATGGTGCTGAACGTTATCGCCGCGGCTTGGAGTGCGACCTGCGCGTTGGTGAGGTCAGGCACGATGGTCTCCTTCGTGTTCGGCTGCGAGTTCGCAGATGTCGCCGTTATCGGTTTCTTTGGGGCATTGCGGGTGTGTGCACTGGTGGTTGAAGCTGTGCTGGCCGCAGTAGTACTTTCCGCATCCGGGCTCGTCCTCGTCGCGCCACCCGTTGGGGGCTTCCCCGCATAGGTAGCCCATACCGCGGTCAATCTGCGCTTCGCAGACGGGGGAGTCGCAGGTTGCTTCGACGCCATATCCTGCTTCGCGGCCATCCGGGAGTGTGTAGTAGCTGTATCCCATGATCACTTTCCTTTCGTTGTGGGCGGGGCGCTGGAACTTTTAGCCAGGGCGACGGCGTCAGCGGCTTTCAGAACAACGACTACCTCCGTCCGGAAGAGTCTCCAATCCGTTGTCCGGCAGCCCATCTTCACGGCCAGCGCTTGCGACGCTGGCTCCACCCTCGGATCCGCCTTCACTTGGAACCACCTGGTCTGCCTTCGTCTAGGGCTTGGATCGTGGGGCAGGGGTGAATGTTCCAGTTCCCGTCGTCTTGGCCGCAGCCGGTGCAGACCTGTTTCATTTTCTGTGCTTTGCCGACGAACATCATGGCGTCGATTGGCTGGTGGACGTCGCGGACCCGCCTGATCGCCGCTTCGCGGTGCTCTAGCCGTGACTGATACCCACGGGCGGCGGCCTGCCAGTCGAGGACCGCCTCAGCCTGAGCCTTGATCTTGTCTAAAAGTTCGATGACTTCGCCGGGTGATAGTGCTTGTGTCCGCCAAGGTGCCAGCGCTGAATCTCCTACCATCACCCAAAGCTCTGACAACCGTTCTGCGCTCAGTTCCGCGCTCATGGCTTATCTTTCGGGCCGGGGCATTCCTGGTCGTGAAGTTCGCTCCACGCCAACATTTCCTTGACACTGCCGTTCATCCCGGCCCCGCAGAAGTTGCAGGTCATGTCGCTCATTTCCCGGCCCGGTCCTGGGCTTCAATGACCATGTCCACGAGTACGCGGGTATTGCTGGGAGAGTTCTCGTAAGTGTTATTCATGGGGGAATCGATACGCTCCCGCCACTCAGCCAGCACGTTGTTCCTGCGTTCGGATAGTTTGGCCTCGGCGTCGCGTGTCTCTTGCGCTTCGCACCATTCAGCGCGTGCGAGGCTGTATGCCGCGTCAAGTCGGCAGAAGTCTTCTAGTTCTAGCGCCGTCACTTTAGCCCACCATTCAATCGACGCACGCCCGTCCTCATTCAGTACCGGCATCTCAGGGCGAGGAATGACGGCGAACTCGGTGAGGAACTGACGGACTGCGGCACCCTGAATTTTGAGGACGTGCTCGGAGTAAAAGGCGTCCTGGTTCTCCACCCAGATCTCCATAAACCGTTCTTCGACTGTTTGGGAACTCATGCTGTTTTCCTCTCGTGGGTTTTGGTGCTCGTGAACTTGAGGCCAAGTCCTCTCGACCAGCCCGATACAACACCGACCTGGCGTACCCGGAGCTGACTTTCAACCTCAGTAAGATCTCCAAAGACCCGGCACCACCGGCCAACAGGTGCTCGACGTCCTCCGCCAGGCGTGACTCCGCCTTGCCAGTCGTCTTCTTCCACCCAACGCCCGCCGGCACTGCCTGCGGGTCATCGATCGAGTCGTCATCCCACGCCAACGGGGGAGCGAACCCCTCTGCGAGCGCGTAGTTCCTTGCCCTGGTTGCGGCGGTGACCAGGTGCCTGGTGGTGGTGGGTGCGGGGACGTTCCAGAGCTGGTCGTAGGCGGTGCGGACGGCGAGCGCTGTTGTGGTGGTGACGTGCGTTCGGTTCAGGAGTGGGCCCATGTTGGCCGGTGTCATGTTGAGGTGGCGGCCGAGTGCAGTTTTGGAGTAGCCGAGGGTCATGAGTGCTTGGAGTCGGCGGATTGTTCCGGTTGCGTCGGTGACGTGGCCGCCGGATTGGAGTTCGAGGCGGGGTTTGATAGCGAGGATCCGCTCGGCGGTGCCTGTCTCGATGCGTTTGCGTGGCCCTTGGTTTTGGGAGGGGACGCCGTACATGAGTTTGCCGAGCGTGGCCGTGCTGAGGTTTGCGAGTTTGGCGAGGCGTTTGATGCCTATGCCTTGGCTCCCGAGGTCGAAGCAGTGTTGGCGTGCGGGTTCGGCGTCGACGCGTCCGACGTCGTAGCGGCCGAACGCGATCGCGCGGCGGCGTACTGTTTCGGTTTGGGTCGCGGCGTCGCGGCATGGTCGGCAACGGCATTTGTCGAGGACGTAGGCGAGGCGTGTCCCGTGAACGTGGACCGCTTGTTTGTGTTGGCAGTCGCGGATGGTTCCGGTGGCTGCTTGGCGTGCTTTGACTCGAGCTGCCCTGGCTTCGCGTTCTGCTTGCTTCTGGCAGGAATGTGTTGCCAAGCCTTTATCGGCGAGGCCTTGGGTGCGGCTGGTCTTCTGATACCCGCATGGGCAGGTCACTGTGAACTCACCAGAGGGGACGCAGACGCTCATGCTGGGACCGCCCTCGAGTGATAGGCCGCGGCTCGGTCTTCGTTGCGGGGACCCGGCATATGACGACTAGCGCTGCGCCCTGAGAGCCTGCTACGCCTTGCCCGGGTTTCAGTGCGAACTTCGGGATTCCCATGACCTGCGCTGAATGCCTGGCGATTACGTTGGGCAGATCCTCGGCTGCTTCGCGGAGCAGCTCGGCGCGTGGCATGGTCGGGTCCACAACTGGCCATACCGCTTCAAACATTCCTTGAGCGTTTGGGATCGTAGTCATCGGACGTCACCAGCATCAAACTGGAACTGCTCGGAACTCTGGAACGCCCGGGAAGTACGTGGTCTGGTGGCGCGGGCCCGACGTCGGTCCGCGAGCCGAGAGAACGTCTCAATGTAGGCGACATGCGTCAGCGGGCTACCCGCGTCTCGACGCGACATCGTCGGCCCGACAGTCTTGGCAAACCGTCCGAAAGTCTCGGCAAAGGAGTCGTGGCCGATAGGCCGGTTCAAGACGACAGCGGCGACGATCAGCGCGTGGTCCGCCCTCGCCTGCCGGACGCCAGCACGGATCAGCCGTGCGGCACGGGATGAGATTCTCATTCGCTGCACCTGCACTCCCCAGTGAAGCGATTGATCATTCCACCGCACGACGGGCAGCGTTCCATCTCGGTTCGTGAGTCACTACGCGGCATGACGGTCTCCTTCAGAGATCGGTAAACAGTTCAGGAGGAGCGCCCCATAGTCCAGGGCGTCCTTATGCGTCAGGAACGACGCCAAATGCTTCGGATCAAAGAGGTCCTGCTCCATCCACAAGCGCACATGGCAACGGCCCCGGAAGAAACGGATCCCTATCCTCGGGTAGTACACGCCCGGGATGCGGAACGGCTCCGAGGGCGACAGCGCACGCTCCGGGATGATCCTCTGGCGCTGGGTGCACGTCATCACGCATCAGCCTTATCGGCCCAGTACTGACGTGCTTCGCGCTCAATGTCAGTGAGCTCATACCCAAAGTGATCCACGAGCTCTGTGACCCACTCGTCGACGGCTCGGCCCCAATAGCTCTCGGGGTCCCAACAGCTGAGACTCGACATCAATTCGGTCGTGCGGTCTTGTTCCATAATGTGGTGCAGGACGACGACGCTGTTCGTGCCCATCTTCTTCAGAGTGGCCCGAAGAATATCTTCCTGGTCCTCACCTTCGGCCAGGTTGGGCAACCCCAGTACCGCATGGAGTACCTCATGCGAGAAGCGGTGAAGCAGACTCTCAGTAGCGGCCGTGGCCACCAATGCCTTCGACGGTTTCTTTACCACCGCTTTCAGGAATTCCGCCCGCACATGCTCCACCAGCTGCAGGCCGGCCTCGATATGGGTGCGCTTCTCCTGCTCCGCGACTTCCTCTGCCGACATCTGCACCGGCTCCGCCCTCCCAGCTGCCCTTGAACCGAACGGACGCACCCACACAACCTCCGGAGTAACCGAGGGATAGATTCCGCCCCGTTCATCCACGATCGCTTTCAGACCGGCAGCCGCAGCATCAGCAAAGGACCCAAGCGCCCCCGCAAAACTAAATTCCTTCCAGGCCCAATGCTCACCCTGGGGCCGCTTCACCAGCTCAACGCCAGCAGCTTCCAACTCCGCGCGAAGCGCGGGAATCTTCTGCCGCCAATCCCGTATCGCCTCGAGGCGCTTGACCTCAACCGCCCAATCATTCGCCGGCGCCGCAACAGACTTCTCTAACTCCGCCGTCGCCTTCGGATCGTCCTGAAACTCGACCATCGTCAACGCACGCTCGATACTGATCTGCCCGGACGCGTGACCAACCCTGGACAGCACCTCATCCGGAAGCTTCTTCAGCTTCAACCGCTCCTTCACCAAACGCTGCGAACGGCCAACCTCCTTCGCGATACGGGAAACCGTGTAATCCGGAAGATCAAGGAGGAACTGATACCCGGTCGCTTCCTCCGCCGCAGTCAGATCCGAGCGCTGCGTGTTTTCGACCAGCATCGCCGCGACCTGCGATGCGTCAGTGGCAAGATCCCGGCGGATGAAACACGGAACTTCGGTAAGACCAGCAGCCTTCGCCGCGGCGAAACGACGGTGACCAGCGATCAGGACGTAATCGCCCTCAAGGGTGAGGTGCGGTGCAACAGCCAAAGGCTGAAGGATGCCCTGGGACTTGATGGAGTCTGCGAGTTCCTTCAACGACTCAGGATCACCCGTGCCAGTCCTGACGTTCTTTGTATGCGGGCGCACTTGCTCCACCGGCAGAAAGTCAAACATGTTGGCGCTCATGGTCGCACCACCGCAGCGGACGCATCGACGCAGTGCTGGGCAACCATGCGAGATGCCTCCAACAGGTAGGGCAGGGCGGCGAACGGCTCCGCGTTCTGCAGCAACTCCAAACCCCGTGTGGCCATCAACTCGGCACGCTGATCCTGTGTCTGCGCCGTACGGTCCTCAAATTGAGCCTGAGACGCAGTGCCCTCATCAATCGACAGGCCACCAGAGGATGGCTCCTCCTGACGGGCCACCCCGTTCGCGTAGAGCTGTGGGAACTCCAACACCGCCGCACCCTTGGCGGCCTCACGGTTCCGGATATAAAAGTCCGGCGCTTTACGCTGTTCACTCATTGATCTACCTACCTACTTCGTTGACGAAACCCATGGCAGCCACAACGGCCAGAACACAACCCGCCAGATGCACACCTGACAGGGGAGAAGACAAAAGGACGAAGGCGAACCCCGCCAACAACAACGGCACCCACACCAACAGCCGACGACGCTGCGCAGCCACACTGGCCGACGGGGCGCTCATCGATGACCACCAGGCTGGAAAACAGCCCTGATCCCCATGACCTGCGGAAACCCAGGGTGCGGAACCTGCTCATGCGTCAACACGTAATCCAAGGCACCCCACGAACGGGTAGAACCCAGATCCCGCATCCGCTGCTGATGGACCCGGCGCATCGCCCACTGCGACTGCGTGTACCAATGCCCCTCAAACGGGCCCCGGCCGCAAGCAACCAGATCATCGAGCGCCCAATCAGGGACCTTGACAGCCGCGTCCACGTCGAGACCAGGCTGGCGGGAGTCACGCTTCGTGCGACGCCCCGCCATCACGGCCACCACTTGGCGCTGATCGACCGGCCCGCAATAGCGAGGTCCTTCTTGACCGGCTCGTCGTACCTGAAGCCATCCATCTGGCGCCGGACGTCTTCCATTCCGTGGCCGACGCGCAGCATGGCCAGGGCAAACGGGTTGTTCGCCTGCGCCTTGTACGCCAGAGCACGACGCTCGCCCCGGATAACCCGACTGTGGTTCGCGCATTCCTTGAGAGCTGCGTCGATGCACTGGGCGAAGACCCTGGGCTGGTTGGTCCGGGCCGCTATCTCGGCCGAGCGGATCAACCTGCCCGCAGTCCGATCCAGATCTGTAGAGGTTTCGTGAGTCTGCGATACGATGGTCATCAAGATTTCCTTTCGATTTCTTACCGACCCCCAGCTGTTGCTTCAGCTGGGGGTTACTTCTTTGCAAAAATTAGGGGAGTCGGAACAGCCGGCACTGGCGCCGGCAGGAACACCACCGGATACTCCGCCTCCACGAAGACGACGACGTCGGCCCGTAGCTGCGCGTACGCCACATCCAGGCGGGCCTTGATCTCATCCACATGATCCAGAGCAGCATCAAGATTCCCCGTCTGATCCAGCGAGCGCAGGAGCTGAACTTCCCGTTCGAAGATTCGCGCTGCTGCCGTCGCTCGTGCGTAGAGTGCGACCCGCTTGTCGTGGACTGCTACGGCCGCGAAGAGAGCCGGGCCGTGGATGACGTGCTGATTTGGTTTGGCGAAGTACTTCGCCGGACGATCCGGGGTCAGCGGTTCGGGCTGGGCGGCGCTCACTGATCAATCTCCAAGTCGCCGTTGTCGGTCTTGCGCAACGGGACGATCCGCGACTCGTCTCGGGCGATGCTCACCACATGATTACGGGCTGAGTCCATGACCGAGTGCGGCTTCACGAAGTGCACGCTCACTCCGCACCATCGGCACGTGAGCTTCCTGAGTCCTGGATCGTGCGGGTCCGGTTCAACGAGGAACTCGGAGCCACGGGCTTCGATTGTGTAGGAGGCGACGTCGGATGCGGTGCTGGGGGAGTCCGCACCCGACGCCTTAGCGGAGCCAGTAGCGGCCGCTGGGGAAGGACCAGCTACCGGCTCCGCGTCTAGCTCTCCCTCTGTAGGATGCAAGTCACCACAACCCGCACCATCAACACCTACAGAGGGAGAAGAATTATGAGTGGACGTATTGTCATCAACCACTTTGGGCGGGACAACGTTTTCTTGGCTGACGACATGATCGTCGCCGCTGTCGAGCGAGTCGTTCGCCAGCGGCTCACCAGCGGAGGAACCATGTTCATCGCTGGAACCGGGGCCCCCGAGACTGGACGGGAACGAATCTGCCAGATCATCAACCCATCGACTTTCGTCGCTTTCACCTACACCGATCGGATGGACACTGATCTGAATGCCACCGTCGCGCTTTTCCAGAGACACCTCGACGAGCACGGCGGCATCGAACTTGACGGAGACGATCTGCCCACCGAACCGAGTTGACGGCTCGAACCCGTTATCAACTTTCACCCAGCTCATGCCGCACCAGCTTCGGTGAAAGTCTGAGCACTGCTGGCCAAAGGAGCCGTCGCCATATTCGCGAGGCCGTGGCCGAGCTCGTTAAGACTCACTACCGGGAGTCTTAGGTCTTCGATCAGCGTGCCGTGGCCCACGAGGGCTGCGAGCTGGCTTATCTTCTTAGCAACTTCGCTAGCATGGGCTAGGTCAACGGCGAATCCGCCGGACTCGCCCTCAACGCAGATCCACTTCTTGTCTTTCGTTGAGCCCAGGTAGACCTTCGTGGGCCAAGCTTCAAGGGTCAGCACCAGTCCACGGTCGACGGCGGTCGGCTCCACATGGGATGCCTCATGCTCGGAGGCCATCGCTTGCATCTCCGCTCGATCAGGATCTTCCGACAGCGGGAGACCAGCTGCGACCGGCCATTGCAGGTAGAACTCGCACTGGTCGCAGTCAAAGTACCCGTCCTGTGTGATGCCGTCGGCGTCGATACCGCCGGTGCTCCATTCGCTCATGGTGTTTTCCTTCGTGGTTATCAGGTGAGTTGGTGTGGTTCAGGCTCTGCGTGAGTGGAGGGTCCGGACCTTCGGCATCTGGTGGGCGCATTTGTCTCCGTCGAGCCAGCAGTCCAGGCAGTCCTCGCGGATCCGCCAGCGCCCGCCCTTCGTGGTCTGCGTCCCATGCAGTGCGCCCTCTTAAAGGAGCTTGTACATGGTGATCGGGTGGCGACGTGCCACCTGCGCGGCTTCCTCAACGGTCAGCCTTGCCACCGTGCTCACCCGTCTACTTCCTCGCGGGAGTAGGGAAGTTTAGGGATCATGATGCAAGCTTTCGAGGCTCACGAGTTGAGAGTTGCGAAGTTGTAACTTCGGGCACAACGGAAGTCGATTCAACAGCGAAGAGATCCTCCCAGGGAACTTCGAGTCGGGAAGCGATGTCTATTGCGAGGTCCTCGCTGAGCGTCTTCATCTTCCCGGTTTCCAAAAGGTGAATCGTATTCTGCGAGCGCCTGCCGCAGAGAAACGCGAGTTCAGCTTGTGAATATCGCTTCTGTTTCCTCCAGCGTCTGATGGCGTCAGGATTCTTGACTCTCATCCAGGTCTCCAATCTCACTGCGTGTAAACGGCGTCTCGTGTGCTTGGTTCTCATTTCTACCCCTTCTAAGTTGCAATTACAAGTACAACCTTGCGACTTTGTCACTTGCTTGTCAAGTGCACAAGTGGGTGCAGTCCTGCCTATCAATGGCAAAATGCATGTAGATATACACACAAGGTTGTTTTCACATACGCAACCGATTGGAACAACCCGAACCAGATCATGGAGCGTTACCGGCGTGGAAGAGAAGCAGAACTTGCAGGACTTGGTGGAGCGCGCCGTCGTGCGTCATGACACCTCGGTCCGGCAGCTTGGCTTCATGGCGCAGGAACGTGGCTACAAAGTCACTGGTACTACGATCGGGCACATCCGGGCTGGCACGTATAAGTACACGCCGACTCGGGATACCCTCGCTGCGCTGGCCTGGCTGGCCGGCGTACATGAAGACCGAGCCTTCATCGCAGCTGGTCTGCCCATCCCAGGGCCGCCGCTAGCTGACGAACTTCCACCGGGCGTTGACAACCTGTCGCCCCGGGCACGCAGGATCATCATCGATCTAGCGCGCCATCTCGTCGATGTGGAAAGCAAGGAGGTGGTGGGAAATGAAGACAGTACCGCCCCCATTACACGAGCAGGGGAGAGCCCTGCCACGAAAGTCCAACCTAGATCTACGCCGAACAAGGCGCGATAGTCACCACAACTTGGGGGATTGATGACGGAATATCGGCTGCCCGGTCGAGATAACTGGGCGAACATGGAAGTCGTGGGGGAGTACTACCGCGAGAGCGAAATCATTCGAGCCCTCGGCCGCAAGCCACGCATCGACGAGGATCTGATAGTCAACACAGATGCCCTACTGGTCCCCGAACCTGATAACCCCTTCGGGAAGAAAGCGATCTCCGTTCGGATCAACGGCAACGTCGTCGGCTACCTCGCGACAGACGATGCCGAGGACTACTGGAACGTCATCGGGCGCATCACGGCCAGCGGCCACACTGCCGTTACGAAAGCTCGCATCTGGGCAACGTACCGCCGGTCATGGGACGGAAAAGGCAAGCCGGAATTCAAAGCACGGATCTCCATAGCGCTCGGAGAACCCCACCTGCTGTGCGCAGTCAACAACCCACCAGCTAGGCCACACGGCGTCTTGCCATGGGGCAATCGATATCAGGTCACTAAAGAACAGGACCACTTCGACGTCCTCTTCAACTACGTCCCCACCGAAGGTGCCGGCTTCGTCCTAGTCACCCTCCACCGCGCGACAAGAACCCTGAAGAACGGCACGGAACGACAGTTCGTCGAAGTCCGTGTCGACGGCGAGCGCGTCGGGGAGATGAGCCCCACGACATCACAGAATTTCCTGCCCGTGATCGAGCATATGGACACCATCGAACTGCAGACAGTGGCGTGGGCTGCGATCGATGGGTCCAGCCTTGCCGCGCAGCTCGTGTTGCTGGCCGCGAAGTCAACAGAGATTCCAGACGAGTGGCTCAACGAAGGCCCTAACCAAGTGCCAGTATTCGTCGAGCAGTCAGATCACTACGAGCTTCCTCCCGCGTACACCGGGCAGCCAGGCAAACCGAAGAAGGTGAAACCGAAGAAGACTGAAGCGCCCAGGGCCGTTGTCGAGGAACAACCTAGTGTGCCGCAGAAGCCAACGCTTGTCATCGACCCCGGGTCACACCGACCAGACCTACCGCAACCACCACCACAGCAACAGTCGGCTCCACAGCAATGGCCACAGCAGACAGTCAGTCCCCGGGGTGCACACCAGCACCACGAACTGCTGGACGGACTGGCCCTAGCTGGACGACTCATCGCGGGTCTCGTCGCTGCAGTACTCCTGCTCGTTGCCATCATCCTGTTCACGACCGGGCACCCGGTCGGCGGCGTCCTGTGCGTACTGTTCACCGCTGGATTCATCGCACTGGCGTTCGCCCCACAGATCCTAAATAAATTCTCGAAACAATGATCGACCTGATGCCATCACAACCACACGCATAAATTGGGGACTAATGAGGAAAGCACTTGTACCACTGGCCATCACTGCCCTGCTTCTAGCTGGCTGTTCGGCGCCGCCCGAAGAGGGTAGTCCGGAACCGGCAACAGCCCCGTCTAGCGCCGTACCGACTCATACAGTGACAGTCACCGCGCCTCCCGCGCCGACGCTTACTGTCGAGAGCAGGCTTGAACCAGGGGACGATGCACGGATTGACGGTGTCTTCCTTGACCGGATCCGGGAGGGCTCCAGCCAGCTCAGCGAGGTACCCGATTCCCAGCTACTCGAAACAGCTGGAGTCACCTGCGAACTACTCGATGCAGACACAACTAGAGACCAGTTCTTCGAAGAGATGAAGGGGAACACGGATGGAAACATGTCAGCCATACAGGCGCAGGTAGCAGTGTTCGGCGCCGCCATAGGTGCGTACTGCCCCGAGCACATCGACAAGCTCTAGGAGGGTCGGGCATGGCTGAACTCAACCAGAAACCGAAGCGTGCCTACTTTCATCGTGCTTATGTGCTGAGAGATGGCAAGCGGCAAGATCCAGTTGAACGCGACTGGTCCGATTTCCTGAAACGAGTCGGGACAGTATCTTTTGATAAGCGAACCGTGAATGACCACATCTTCGAGCCCTCGCAACTTACGTCGGGTGCTTTGCTAGGAATTCACAAGCCCATCAATACCGACTTCATGAGCCAGATCAACAGCAAGGTGCAGTCTGTTGAGGACATGATGAAATCGAGCGATGAACCTGAAGGCTTCGCGTATTCCACGGCGATACATTTCCTCGGCATCTACAACGTGTTCGCGCTCAGCCGGGGTGATAGTCACTCGCCAAACGCGAACATCGTAGCGAGTTTTCTCGACGAGTTTGCACCGCCGGGGCAAGGAGCGTTCTGGAAAACTGAGCCGGTCATCGATGGGGATCAGTTAAGTAAGTTTCGGTCAGCTACTGGGGTCGTCAGTTTCTCATCCAAGTTCAGCACCGCCCGGAATTTGTTTACGGATGACGCCCCACAAACAGGAATTTCTTCGTTGGTAGACAGAGTTGCGGACTACATTGGAGGTGACATCGAGATCTCGATCAACGTCAAGCTGCCGCCTGAGTCCCGAAGCAAAAGTGTGAAGACCAAATTACTCGACTTGATCCTGAAGGATCTGCCTCGCGTCGCAGGAAAGGACAGTGGCGCAACGTCCAAAGCCGTGTTAGCAGACGGCATGGAAGAAGAGTTGTCACTGGTGGCACATCGCCTGGCTGAGGATTTTGAGATCACGAAGCTACCGCAAGAGAGCCATCAGTTCTCTGAACTCTTGAAGTCTCTATACGATGTCAGTGACGCAATGCAGACTAGAGTGAAGGCCATCATCGAGGGGTGATTCACATGTCCAGGACGATCCCATCTGGGTTTAGAAATATTCTTGCTGCTCATCCCATACTCGACCAAGTGCTGCCGTTGGTAGGCATTGTCGCTTGGATCGCGTTTGGCCAGCCGCTCGTACCCGACAACGAGAGCATGCGAACGAGCTTCTATCTTGGGTCCGCTACCATCTCAGGCCTAGCCATGGCAGCGTCGACGTTCGTATGCGCCATGACTTATCAGTCGGCGAATATCTTGATGGCGAAGACCCGTGATCTGTATGGTCCGGAACTCCGGCGGAACTGGGTAGCGGTCATCGGATCGCACTTGGTTACCGCAACGACCCCGATCTTCGCCATCGTTATCGATGGGCACTCCACCACGCTCGCTATGGGAGTGACGCTGTACGCGCTTTTGCTGCTCTTTGCCCGCTTCAGTCGTGGACTCTGGTGGCTCCAGTTCACGTTGTTCATGGACGTTAAGTCCTCAGAAATTCCCGAACGCGTCGAAATAGGGATACGCGAAGACTTGGCCTAACCTCGGCAAGCGCTGTCTTGACTGCTGCTTAGCCAAACAGACACCACCAAGCACGTCCACTCGCTTTAGGAAGTGGGCACAGCTCATAAAAGAAAACTGCAGACAAAGTTGGCGCTGGGTGTGGAGATGTAATCACACTTCGAGCTATTCGTCAGCACATTCACCCGCGGACGCCGTCATCACACAACCAGGGGATACAAGTTGAATCCATCGCAAAGTAAAACCAGCTACATCATCTATGCTGCGATCAGATAGCCATGGCGTGGATTAAAACGCTGCCCAGTGGCAAGTACCAAGCGCTCTACCGTGACGGTCTCGGACGTGAGCGTAGCGCCGGCACGTTCACGCACAAGCGGAAGGCGACAGCCGCGGGGAACGCTGCGGAGAGTGACGCGCGGTCCATGGGCTGGAAAGACCCGGAGGCTGCACGCCATACCTGGGGGGAGTGGTTCCCTTCGTGGTGGAAAGCCCGGGCCGTAGATGCAACCACTGTTACCAACGAGCTGTCGCTGATCGAGAAGCACATCAGGCCCAAATGGGAGAACACGCCCCTGACGTCGATCACCCGGCAAGATGCCAGGGAATGGATCGCGGATCTCGTCAAGACCGAGCGGCGCCTGTCCGTGGCGGACACCAAACGACGGGCGAAAGCGCTCGAGGAAGATCCGGACGCACACCTTGAACGGCGGTACCTCTCGGCTGCCAGCGTCCACCGCATCGTCCAACTGTGGTCATCATCCCTGACGGCCGCGGTGGACGCCGAAATCCTGCCCGCCAACCCCGCCTACCGATTGAAGCTCCCACGACGCCCACAGGCAGGGGAGCGCTACCTGACCGGCCAAGAGTACGCGGCCGTCATGGCAGAGCTGGAGCACCCGCGAGACAGAGCCATCGTCGGGCTGCTGGTAGGGACCGGGCTCCGGTGGGGTGAAGCCATGGGACTACACCGGCACCGAGTGGACTACGAGCGCGGATGGATCCGCGTAGTCGAGACCTGGTCAACCGACGGGCAACTCATGAAGCACCTACCCAAAGGTAAACGCGTGCGCGACGTTCCACTGCCCGGATGGGTCGCAGACCTTCTGCGAGCGCTGGAGGTTGTGGAGGCTGGGTCGTGTGGTCATGTGCATGAGGCTGGGCGGTGCCGTTCGGGGATGGTGTTGCATGCGCCCGGGGCGATGACTGATTTGGATAATTGGCGGAAGCGGGTTTGGGGTCCGGCGGTGAATGATGCGGGGCTGGATCATGTGCGCCCGCATGATTTGCGGCACACGTATGCGTCGTGGTTGATCCAGAAGGGGATACCTCTGGAGGAGGTTGGGCGGTTGCTGGGGCATACGTCGCCGGTGACGACGAAGCGTTACGCGCACCTGGCGGATACTCCGGTGGAGCAGATCCTTGCTGCCCTGGACTCGCATGCGCCGGGGGCTAAACCATCCGCAAACCATCCGCAGAACCCGGCTAAACCTCACATACCAGAACTGAGACTGATTAGGGGGAATTGAGGTATACGCCCTAGTCAGACCGAGAAAGACTAGGTACGGCTAAACGAGACAAACTGGGGCAATAGTGGGGGACGTTCGTTCACACCGAAGAGGTCACTGGTTCGAACCCAGTATCGCCCACAAGTTCACTACGTCCTTCTGGTTAGCGATGAGCTGACCGGGGGGACGTTTTGTGTGGAACCACAGCGTCGCGGTGGATGCCAGCAGACGCTCTTGATCATTCGCTGTAGATGCCCAAAATGTCGGTGTGGCATGGAATGCTGAGTCCATGACTGCTCCAGCACTTGCCCATCAGACTGCTTACGGGCGCATGTACTCCCGTTCCTTGTCGGAGCCACCAAGCGTCCCATCGATAACCAGCGTTATCAGCCAGGCTCCTCACTCCCTGGATGGATGGTTCGGCTACATGTCAGCAAACGCGCTCGGCCGCGATCCCCGGTTGCCCGACGCCCTGGGTGACCAGGCAAAGCTGCGCACTTGCATTCGAGAGGCAGCAAACGCCGCGGCTGTCTATCGAGATGAGGCTGCCGCCCGCGGGGACAGAGTCCATATGTACTGCGAACAAGTATCTCTGCGGGCCTTGGGGCGGCCCAACCGACTGGATGAATGTCGACTTGAGCTCGCACAAAACGGAGAGGAAGCGTTTGCCGCGCGTTTTGACGAGTGGTGGGAGCTTTACCAGGTTGAACCCGTCGCGCCGGAAATTACAGTCTGGAATAGTGAGGTTGGATATGCTGGCACTCTAGACCTCGTGGCGAAAGTGGCTGGCCGGACGTGCCTGATCGACTATAAGACCAAAGGCACCGACCGGTACGGCAAGGTCAAAAATATGGATGCCAAAGTAGTCATGCAGCTGACGGCTGGCCTCAAAGCCATGGAATCGCTGGTCGACGCCGAATCGGGGACCTGGGAGCCGTGGGCTCACGGTGAGGCTCCAATTCTGCTTGCCGTCGCGATCGGCGAGACTGAGGTGCAGCCCATGAGAGCGAATCCAAAAGTGCTCGCTAACCACTGGTACAAATTCTGCGCTCTTCGCAGATCGTGGGATGCCTCCCGCAGTGCCTTGGAAGCGGGGGATCCCCTGCTGCCCATCGCGCCGCCGCCACCGAACGAGAACACGACGGTTGACGGGACCACTACTGAACGAGCCCACTAGACTTGAATTTGCACGGACTGGCGAGACAAAGGAACCACAGCACACATGGCAATTCTTCCCATCCGAACCGTGGGCGACCCGGTGTTACGTACCGAAGCATCGATGGTGACCAGATTTCGAACTGAACTGGAACGCTTGGTGACGGATATGACGGAAACCATGGCGAACGTTAACGGTGCTGGCCTTGCCGCGCCACAGGTGGGAGTATCCCTACGTATCTTCACCTTTAATGTTGACGGGGTGGCAGGCCATGTCATTAACCCTGAACTTCAACTCGGCTCTGAACCACAAGCGGATCACCTTGAGGGTTGCTTGTCCGTTCCAGAACTCGGGTTCGTAGTGCCGCGTAAATCGTGGGCCAGGGTCACAGGTGTAGACGTTTCTGGAAGTCCCGTTGATTATGAAGGTACCGGTGTGCTCGCGCGCTGCTTTCATCACGAAACGGACCACCTCAACGGGCGGCTTTACATTGACCGGCTAGAGGGGGAAGACAGGAGAGCAGCGTTCCGAGCGTTGAGGCAATCTAACTACGACTCAGTTGTTGCTCGAACGAAAGCCGAGCGGGGGCAGAGCATCGATTCAATTTTTGGTCGTTCTTCATCGGGCATGGGCGCATCCGCCGCCAACCCGGGGATCCGGGGCTAGGGCATGCGCGTACTCTTCGCGGGCACACCCGAAGTTGCTGTCCCATCGTTGGACGCTCTGGTGGCAGCAGGTTTTCACATCGTTGCCGTACTCACCCGCCCTGATGCTCCGTTGGGGCGAAGGAAAATAATGACCCCATCTCCTGTAGCGGTCCGAGCAGCCGTGCTCGACATTCCAATTATCAAAGCCGCGAAAATCGATGAGGCGGCGCAGGCAACCATCCGGAGTGCGCGGCCTGACGTAGCTGCCGTCGTTGCGTTTGGTGCCCTTGTCCCAGAACCAGCGCTGGAAATCCCGGTACACGGGTGGGTCAATCTGCACTTCTCTCTGTTGCCTGCCTGGCGCGGGGCTTCGCCCGTTCAATACGCTGTCATCAACGGAGATGACATCACCGGAGCTTCGACGTTCCTCATAGATGCGGGACTGGATACCGGACCGGTTTTCGGCACCATGACGGAGCCCGTGAAAGTAGCAGACACGGCAGGGGAATTGCTGACACGCCTATCTCATAGCGGCGCAGTGCTGCTCGTTCAGACGCTCGGAGCCATCGATAAAGGTTTGGCGCACTCAGTTCCACAGATCGGCGACATATCGCTGGCGCCCAAATTATCGATCAACGACGCCCGCGTGGACTGGAAGCAGCCAGCCATATCAGTCCGCCGGCGCATCAATGGCGTGACGCCGGAACCCGGAGCTTGGACAACAGTGGAGGGCCAGCGCTTGAAAATTGGTCCGGTGGAAATCTGTGAGGTACCGAACGCGCTGCTTCCGGGTCACACGTCTACATCGGAGGCAGGGCTCGTTATTGTTGGTACAGGTTCGGGAGCTATTACTCTCCGGCAGGTCCAACCCGCAGGCAAGAAGTCGATGTCCGGTGCAGACTGGTTCCGCGGTGCATCCCATGGCAAAGAGGTGGTTTTCGAATGAGTTCGAATCAGTCAGGACGTCAGCAAAGCGATGAGCAGCATCGCCGACGCAACACCCAGGGCAGGGAACGTAATCGAGGTGGTCAGCGGGACTTCTCCCAAGCTGCGCCATCGCAGCGGAAAAGGGCAGCGGATCCGGCCCGACTCGTCGCCTTCGAGGTGCTCCGTGCTGTTTCCGAGGACGACTCTTACGGCAATCTCGTTCTTCCGGAAAAAATCCGTAGCCATCGTCTCGACCGAAGGGCTGCGGCATTCGCCACCGAACTAACCTACGGAGCCTTGCGGGGGCAGGGATTCTACGATGCAGTATTGGCTACATGTGTGGATCGTCCACTGACGCAGTTGGATCCGGCTATCCTTGATGCCCTGCGGATCGGTGCGCACCAGCTTCTCGCAATGCGCGTCCCGCATCACGCGGCACTCGATGAAACGGTCAGTCTTGGTCGAGCAGTCATTGGTGCTGGTCCTGCTGGTCTGATCAACGCAGTTCTGCGCAAAGTCACTCAGCGGGACAGGGAAGAATGGATAGAGGAGCTCACCAGCAACGAGCCCGATCCAACCCGTTGCGCATCCATCAGGCATAGCCACCCTGAGTGGATCGTTAGGGCCCTGCGTCAGTCGTTGTCCGCACATGGGCGCTCCGTTAACGAAATTGACGAGCTCCTGACAGCAGATAATGCTGCCCCTGTCGTCAACCTCGTTGCGCTTCCCGGCATTGGCACCCTGGATGAAGCACGGGATGCCGGAGGAGTAGACGGTGACGTGGCTCCGGATTCGATGTTTTATAGCCAAGGAGACGTCGCCAGGTTGGAAAGTGTCCGATCTGGCGTCGTCCGGGTACAGGATGCAGCCTCACAACTAGTGGCCAGAGCTGCAGCCGCCGCGGAACTGGGTGACGGCCCCGACCAACGTTGGCTCGACCTATGCGCGGGTCCAGGCGGGAAGGCCGCCCTTCTCGCGGCGCTGGCACAGCAGCGCGGGGCAGTCTTGACAGCTAATGAACCGGCGAAGCACAGGGCAAGACTGGTGACGCAGGCACTGGGGGTGGTGGATCAAGAGAGCTGGTCCGTCCGCCAAGGTGATGGAAGGGACATCGGCAAGGATTCTCCCGGGCACTATGACCGTATTTTGGTCGACGCGCCCTGTACTGGACTGGGTGCGTTGCGACGACGTCCTGAATCCAGGTGGCGGCGCCAACCTAGCGACCTTGCCGATCTTGGGGTCCTGCAACGCGAGTTGCTGGCCGCCGCCATCGATGCGGTCCGGCCGGGTGGGGTCGTGGTCTACGCGACCTGCTCTCCACATCCGGCGGAAACGATCACGGTTGTCGATGACATGCTGCGAAACCGAGAAGACATCGAGGCAATGGATGCGCCCGAGCTTCTGGGGCGCGTGAGCCTGAGGGGTGAGCAGCTCGGTGCAGGTGAGGGAAAGACAGCTCAGCTATGGCCGCATGTCCACGTGACTGACGGAATGTTCATGGCCGTTCTCCGCAAAAATCAGACCAAACCGGTATAACCAAAGTGGGCTAAGGGGCAATTATGGGACACTGTTCCATCCATCCGAGTATTCTCAGCGCAGACTTCGCGAATCTTGAGCGGGAACTTGATCGAATTCGGGGCGCCGATGCGGTTCATGTGGATGTCATGGACAATCATTTCGTTCCGAACCTGACCATCGGGCTCCCCGTGGTGAAGCGTATTGCAGAGTCAACGTCATTGTCTGTGGACGCGCATCTGATGATCGAGAATGCGGATCATTGGGCGCCAAGGTATGCCGAACTTGGATTGGCTTCGGTGACCTTCCACGCCGAGGCTGCTGCTGCCCCCATAAAACTTGCGCGGGATCTGCGAAGCAACGGCTCCAAGGCGGGGATGGCACTCAAACCGGCAACGTCCGTTGTGCCCTTTCTGGATATGCTGCCCGAACTCGATCTGCTGTTGATCATGACAGTGGAACCTGGATTTGGTGGCCAGTCTTTTCTGGAGCTGACACTGCCCAAGATACGAGCGGCTGCAGCGGCCATCGCCGATGCAGGCCTTGAACTGGCGGTACAGGTAGATGGTGGAATTTCCGAGGAAACGATTGAACGGGCCGCTGAGGCCGGCGCCACAATATTTGTGGCCGGATCCGCCGTGTATGGTGCGGAGAATCCCGAAGAGGCCGTGTCATCTCTTCGGCGAATGGCCGAGGAGGTGCACAGATATTCAGGGACGATGCGGGAAAAGTAGATAACGTCAGTGTCCGCTTCTATGAGATAATCGACGCATAATTGCATATACGTGCTCCGGGGTCGGTGTAATTCCGAACCGGCGGTTATAGTCCGCGACCCGATCAGAGGTGCCCCTTGGGTATCACCGAACGGTTGAGCCGGTGAAATTCCGGCACCGACAGTTAAAGTCTGGATGGGAGAAGCACGTACAGGAAGTCGATGCTGCGGTACGTTCTTCGAACGTTCCCGCACGAGTATCGACGCTGTCGTCACCCCCGGAGCCGCCGCTAAGGGGAAGGACGACATGGACATTTTGCGGTGGCTCTTTGACGCGACTATCCAGATTGGCTCAAGCCAGCTGCTGGTCCGCGAAATTTTAGGCAATGTTTTTGGGCTGCTGAGCGCCCTCGGTGGAATGCGCCGCAAGGTTTGGGCATGGCCGGTTGGCATAGTGGGCAATGCCCTCTTGCTCACCGTGTTCGTCGGTTCAGTGTTTGGAAACGCCGATAGCGCGAATCTCCTAGGCCAAGCGGGCCGCCAAATCATGTTCATCGCTGTATCGGTTTATGGGTGGCGCCGATGGAGTGGTCGCAATATCAACGGCCGTGCGCTGGTTCCCCGATGGGCAACCGCCAGCGAGCGCCGATTCCTGATCATCGCTCTGATTCTCGGAACTGTCGCTTTGACCCCACTTTTCCGGACTTTGGGATCCTATGAGCCGGTCTGGGCTGATGCATGGACATTTATGGGTTCGCTGTTGGCCACTTACGGGATGGCGCGTGGGTTGGTTGAGTTCTGGTTGATCTGGGTCGCTGTGGATGTTGTGGGCGTACCGCTGCTTTTCAGTGCTGGGTACTACGCCACCGCTGTGATGTATCTTTTCTACGGCCTCTTCACGTTAGTGGGTTTCTTCGTGTGGATGCGCGCGCGGCACGAGAACGTTTCAGGTGTCGTCGAGTCTGCTTCATCTGAGTCGTTGGTTCGCCAGTGAGATCAGAAGAGACCGAGTCCCCGCCGGGCACAACTCCTGTCCTTTCCTCTGATGCCGCAATGGAACGTGCCCTTGAGGCAGCCGCACGCGGGCCACGGGGAGCCAATCCACTGGTCGGGGCTGTCCTCATCGGTACGGACGCGAATGTCATCTCGGTCGGGTGGCATCGTGGTGCTGGGACGCCTCACGCAGAAGTTGATGCTCTCAGCAGGGCCGCGGTAGCCGGCATCGCGGTGGAGGGCAGCACCATGTATGTGAGTTTGGAACCGTGTAATCACACTGGGCGAACGGGTCCGTGTTCAGAGGCCATTCGGGCTGCAGGGATCAGGAAGGTCATTTACGCAACTCCAGATCCGCAGGCTTACGTCAGTGGTGGAGCACGGTATCTGGCAACGCACGGGGTCGTCGTCGAACGCGGTCTCCGCGAATCCGATGCGCGGGCCCTCAACAGTCGCTGGTTCGCCGCGCGAGCCGAGCAGCGACCATTCGTCACACTCAAGGTAGCTCAGACTCTCGACGGGTTCACAGCCGCAGCGGATGGATCTAGCCAGTGGATCACCGGGAGCCCCGCCCGTCAGGACGGGCACCGACTACGACGGCTTGCTGACGCTGTGCTCGTCGGGACTGGAACTGCTCAGACGGACAATCCCCGGATGACGGCACGGGACGAGAACGGCGCTGTGACCGTTCGGCAGCCTCTGCGCGTTGTTGCTGGTCTACGAGATATCGACGCGGGGTCGCAGCTGTGTGGAAGCGATGGTCAGTGGCTCCACATTCGTGACCGAGACCCTCAACGGATCCTTGACATCCTGCACGAACGGGGTGTCGGTCATCTATTGATCGAGGGTGGTCCTACGGTCGCAGGCGCGTTCATTGCAGCGGAACTGGTCGATGAAATATTTGCCTACGTTGCCCCTTCGGTCCTGGGTGCGGGGAAGTCCTCCTTCGCAGGGCTCACTACTAGTTCAATTGAAGAAGTTCGCCGTTGGGAGTGGGACTCGACGCTGGACGGTCCGGCTACCGGCTTCGGAACCGATCTCCGGCTGCATCTGCGGCCGGAGTAGAGAGGAATTTTTTGATGTTTACAGGAATTGTTGCGGAGCAAGGATCCGTCGTGGAAGCAGGGAGAGCTCCAGCTGACGGCGTTGCGTCCCTCAGCTTCGATGCGCCGGCAATGTCTGTCGGCCTCACCCTTGGTGGGTCCATTGCCGTGAATGGCGTGTGCCTCAGCGCTACGACTATTCATGGGAGCGTCATCACTGTCGATGTTATGGGTGAAACCATGAAGCGGACCACTATCGGAGCCCTTGCGCCCGGAGATTCCGTCAACCTCGAACGATGTGTTCCCGCAGGTGGACGTCTGGACGGGCATGTGGTCCAGGGACATGTTGACGGCGTCGGCACCGTGGGTGAACGCGAGGACTTAGGCCAATGGCACCGCGTTCGCATCTCCGTCGACAGCCGATTGGCGCGCTACATTGCCGAAAAGGGGTCTGTGGCTGTCGACGGTGTATCCCTCACCGTGACAGCCGTGAGCGGTGCGGCCGAGGACAAGCCGTGGTTCGAGGTGGGACTGATCCCTATCACGCTCACCGACACAGTCCTGGGTTCCCGGGTGGTCGGGAGCGACGTCAACATCGAAGTGGACGTGCTCGCCAAGTACACGGAACGGTTGCTCGCTTTCACCACCCCAGAAGGAGGACTTCGATGAACACATCTTTGGACACCGTGGAATCTGCCGTAGCCGCTATCGCTGCGGGACGTCCCGTTGTTGTCGTAGACGATGAGGACAGGGAAAACGAGGGCGATATAGTTTTCGCTGCTGCATACGCAACGCCTGCGCTGATGGGTTGGACTATCCGTCACACCTCCGGTCTCATTTGTATGCCGATGCCGAGCGAGTACACCGAACGCCTGATGCTGCCGCCCATGGTCAGTGTCAATGAAGATGCCAAGGGGACGGCTTACACGGTCTCCTGCGATGCGGCAGCGGGGATCTCCACGGGAATCAGCGCCACGGATCGGGCACGCACGGCACGGCTCTTGGCAGAGTCCTCCACGAGCCCATCCCAACTGACCCGTCCTGGCCACGTATTTCCGCTGCAGTCAGCGTCAGGCGGAGTTGCTCAGAGGCGCGGGCATACGGAAGCCGCCGTCGAACTGTGTGTTCTGGCAGGCGTTGCTCCCGTTGGCGTCATCGGTGAAATAGTCCATGACGATGGCGAAATGATGCGGCTACCTGAGCTCAGGAAATTCGCTGACAGGGAGGGAATTCCGCTGATCTCCATTGAGGACCTAGTGTGCGCTCTGACAGCACAAACACTCGCAGTGGCAGATCCCGGGGGAGTGTCACCGTGAGAGCAGAGGGAGCTGCCAAGCCGTCAATTCTTGGTGGTCCGGTCGTCACTATTCCAACGCCGTTTGGGACTTTCCACGTTCAGGTATGGTCGGAGGTGGCAACAGGGGTCGAGCACATGAGCCTTAGCGCGGATCGACAAACTGATGATCAAGGCTTTCCGCTGGTTCGTCTGCATTCTGAATGTCTCACCGGTGACGTCTTTGGTTCGTATCGGTGCGATTGTGGCGAGCAACTGGACCAAGCGCTGGCCTTGATAAATCTCAAAGGCGGCACCGTCATCTATCTGCGTGGCCAGGAAGGCAGAGGAATCGGTCTGGCGGACAAGGTTCGCGCCTACGCTCTTCAGGAGGAAGGCGCCGACACGGTTGAGGCAAATGAACAACTTGGTTTGCCGGTAGACGCGCGGGACTACCAAGCGGCAGCGGAAATTCTCCATTGCCTGAACCTCGATCACATCGCTCTACTCACCAATAACCCGGACAAATCCAATGCGCTGGCCAATCACGGCATCACCGTGGAACATATGGTTCCCAGTGAAGTGCCTGTACGTGAGGAGAACCGGCGGTATCTTGAGACCAAACGCGACAGAATGCACCATCGCTTATTGCTTGCGGCGGACTACATCGATGCGCCACTTCGGCAGAGTTGAAGCTGGCCAATGACGGGATTTATGGAAGGGACAAAAAGATGAGTGGACATGGAGCACCGCAGATAGAACCCGAAAATCTGATCAGCCAGAGCGGGGGAATGAGGGTAGCCATCGTCGCTGCTCAGTGGCACACACAGATCATGGACGCATTGCTCGATGGCGCGCTCCGCGCGGCCAGCGCCGCAGGTGTTGACCCGGTGGTGGTTCGCGTGCCTGGAAGCTTCGAGCTGACAGCAGCAACCGCTCGTCTCGTTCAACATTTTGATGCCGTCGTCGCTCTCGGCGTTGTCATTCGTGGTGGGACACCACACTTTGAATACGTCTGCCAGGCTGCAACCCTGAGCCTTTCTGAGATCAGTGCACGCACGGCTACGCCGGTAGGGTTCGGTCTTCTGACCTGCGACACTGAGGAACAAGCGCTGGCCAGATCTGGACTTCCAGGTTCCAGCGAAGACAAGGGATTCGAGGCCATGATGGCGGCCATTGCGACATCTGTTGCCTTGCGACAGTGGACCTGACGCGCACGCTGGTCCGGAGAGAAAATGCGTTCAAGCCCTGCGACCGGTAATCTAGCCTAGTGAAAACGTTTGAGACCCTCTTCGCCGAACTCTCGGAGAAGGCGTCATCCCGGCCGGAAGGTTCGCGAACCGTCGCCGAAATTGATTCTGGAGTGCACGGGATCGGTAAAAAGATCGTGGAGGAAGCGGCAGAAGTCTGGATGGCTGCCGAATTTCAATCCACGGAGGAAGCGGCCGAAGAAATGTCACAGTTGATCTATCATCTGCAGGTCATGATGATTGCCAAAGGGCTCACTCTGACCGACGTCTACAAGCATCTCTAGCCGCGTTCGCATGCTTTGCATGGTGGGCGCGGCCAGCCATCGTCCGCTTTCCCTCCATCTCTGAAGGACGTACCTGAACATGCTTCGTATTGCCGTTCCCAATAAAGGCTCCCTATCCGAACTCGCATCTGCCATGCTGACCGAAGCTGGATACCGACAACGGCGCGATTCTCGCGAACTGGTGATGGAGGACCCGGAGAACCACGTTGAGTTCTTCTTCCTCCGACCCCGGGACATCGCCGTCTATGTCGGCGCTGGAACGCTCGACGTGGGCATCACCGGACGTGATCTCTTTCATGACGCGCAGGTCAACGCTGAGGAAATCATGTCTCTCGGATTTGGTCGCTCGACGTTCCGGTTTGCAGGTCCTGCTGGCACCTTTACGACGACGTCTGAACTCGACGGTAAGCGACTGGCCACCAGCTATGACGGTTTGTTACGGCACTATCTGGCAGATCGGGGAATCAACGCGAGTGTCGTTCGTCTCGACGGTGCGGTGGAGTCCTCTGTCCGGTTGGGCGTCGCGGACGCCATCGCCGACGTCGTCGAAACCGGTAGTACGTTGCGCGCTGCCGGGATGGAAGTTTTTGGTGATCCTATTCTGGAGTCCGAGGCCGTGCTCATTGGCCGTAGCGGCCACGCGCCTCAGGGTGTTGATGTTTTGATTCGCAGACTTCACGGAGTCATTACTGCTAGAAGTTATGTTCTGCTCGATTACGACATCAGACGAGATCTAGTGGATCGCGCTGCGGATCTGACTCCAGGACTTGAATCGCCCACTGTTTCGCCGTTGAGAGATTCCGACTGGGTGGCAGTCCGATCCATGGTGGAGCGGTCGAAAACCAACCGGATCATGGATGAACTCTATGATCTAGGCGCACGGGCTATTTTGGTCAGCACTATCCACGCTTGCAGGATCTAGACATGACCGTAGCGATTCGAGTGATTCCGTGCCTCGACGTTGAGGCCGGCAGAGTGGTTAAAGGTGTGAACTTCGAGAACCTACGGGATGCCGGGGACCCTGTTGAACTGGCCCGTAAGTACGATCGCGCTGGCGCAGACGAGCTGACGTTTCTCGACGTCACGGCAAGCTCAAGCGCACGGGAGACCACCTTTGATGTGGTATCTCGTACAGCGGAAGAAGTCTTCATCCCCCTCACCGTGGGGGGCGGTGTGAGGAGCATCGATGACATAGACCGTCTTCTTCGATGTGGGGCGGATAAGGCATCAATCAACACAGCCGCTGTCTCGCGTCCCGAAATTATTGACGAGATCAGCCGCAGATTCGGTTCTCAGGTGTTGGTGCTCTCCATCGACGCCCGACGATCCCGTGAGGCTCATACTGCGTCTGGATTTGAAGTGACAACCCATGGTGGACGTCGAGGAACGGGTATCGATGCCATTGCCTGGGCGTGCGAAGCCGCGGACCGGGGCGTCGGTGAAATCCTTTTGAATTCCATTGATGCTGATGGCGTTGGTGCTGGTTTCGACCTTGAATTGATCCGGGCGGTACGCGGGGCTGCGCCAGTTCCGTTGATCGCCTCCGGAGGTGCAGGGCTCCCTGAACATTTTCCACCGGCCATCGAGGCAGGGGCCGACGCCGTGTTGGCGGCGTCAATGTTTCACTTCGGCTCAGCTGACATGTTGGTTCAGGTCAAAGATGCCATTAGAGCCGCGGGGTACGAAGTGCGGTAAACGGCTCTGAAAGTTGAAGCGGTCCGAGTGACCTGTCCGGACTTCTACAGCAAATCGAGGGCTTCTGGCTGTCCTTCGAAGGTGACCAGTGCATGGCAGGTTCGTCCGTGCGCATGCATAACGAGTTCGCTTGGCTCACCGGTGATGGCGACGGATAGCGCACCTCGCTTGGCCACATATCGCGGACCGTTCGGTCTGACGAGAACAATGCCGACGTCCATTCCGCGGTAGAGGAGTGTCGCGCGCTTTACCAGCTCATGCCACAGGGTGTCGGCGTACTCGGGGTCTAGAGCGCGGGGCGCCCACCGGTCCACCGCCCTACGTACATCTTCGGTATGAACAAAATATTCCAGAAGTTGGACGCTGGTCTCCAGCGAACGTATGCGCATGGGCGACAGCCGACCAGGGCCAGCTCGAAAAGCGGCCAAGAGTTCTTCGTAGTCCGCGAAATTTTCAAGGCGGTCTGCACGCCTGTTCGTCACGCCCGTGGCCAGTGTAGACAGCGGCTTCAGGAGTAAGCCAGCACCAACGTCGGGGCGTCGTTCCCGAAGGTATAGATGCGCGGCGAGGTGTCTCGTCCTCCACCCCTCGCAGAGCGTGGGGGAGTCCGGACCGGCCGCCAACAGCGTCTCGGACAGTACTTCCCTCGAAGGCTCAACAAATACCATTACTGCTGAAATTAGCACGAACTTAAGCTCTGTGGGCGGAAGCTGCCGCAATCATCTAAGACACCTGTCGGAGCGACTAGAATGGGGATCGATGGCAACAGAGAGTTTTTTCGCAGATAACGCCTTAGATTCAGAGGCCACGGCCCGGGCCAATGTAGGCCCAGTGCGGCCGGGGGCCAGCGACCTCGATGAGCACGTGGCACGGAAGTTGAAACACGATGGCGATGGACTGGTCGCTGCTGTTGTTCAACAATACGATTCCGGGGAAGTGTTAATGCTCGGGTGGATGGACGACGAAGCGTTGCGCAGAACACTTTCCACGGGCAGGGCAACGTACTTTTCCCGTTCGCGGCAAGAATATTGGTGCAAAGGGGATACTTCGGGCAATATCCAGTTGGTCAAGGGCGTCAGTCTCGACTGCGATGGCGATGCGCTTCTGGTTCGAGTTGATCAAATCGGAGCTGCGTGCCATACGGGCTCGGCCACGTGCTTTACCGGCCGGGATATCGAAGCCGTTGTCGGTCTACACCCGGACCCTTGCTCTCCTGGCCAAAAGTGAAGGGTCGGATATGACAGTTTATGACGGTGTTACGCCCGATCTTGCAGATTTTCGTGAGCTTGCGGCTAAGCGCCGGGTCATCCCAGTTCGTATCAAGGTGTTGGCCGACTCTGAGACGCCTGTAGGGATATACCGAAAACTGACGGGTTCGCGTGCTGGAACGTTCCTCATGGAGTCTGCGGCTGTGGGCGGCGCCTGGTCCAGATATTCCTTCATCGGTGTTGACTCCATGGCCACCTTGACCAGCGACGACGGTCAAGCGTGTTGGATAGGGAACCCCCCGGTGGGCGCCCCGACGTCCGGCGATCCCATGGAAGCCCTTCGAGGAACCATCGAAGCCCTCGCGACGGAACGATTCGAGAATGCCCCTCCGTTCACCTCAGGCATGGTCGGATTCATCGGATGGGACTCGGTCCGTCATTGGGAGAAGTTGCCCTCACCGCCCGAAGACGACCTCCACCTCCCCGAACTCGCCATGAATCTGGTGAGCGACCTGGCGGTCCACGACAACTCCGACGGTTCCATCACGCTCGTCGCCAACGCCATCAATTATGATGACTCGCCACACCGTGTGGACGAAGCATGGCACGACGCCGTCAGCCGCCTCAATGACATGCTCGATCGACTTCAGTGCGCGGCAAACAGCGATATTGTGTGCCCACCTTCGTCCCAGCTGTCATCAGACGAACTGATGTCAGAGGTCCGACAGAGCTGGGACCGGGCCGATTTTATGCGCACCATTGACATGTGCAAGGAAGCGATCGTGGACGGAGAAGTCTTCCAGATCGTCATTTCTCGACGATTTGAACTGTCTTGTGCTGCTCCTCCACTGGACGTGTATCGAATGCTCCGCAGCAGCAACCCCAGTCCCTACATGTATCTCTTCAATTTCGAAGACCGTGCTGGAACGCCTTATGCAGTTGTGGGGTCCTCCCCGGAGGCACTGGTAACTGTTGCAGGTAACGACGTCTCAATGCACCCGATTGCGGGCTCGCGCCCACGTAGTCGCCATGCTGACGCAGACCGCGAAATGGCGGAGGAACTGCTCGCGGACACCAAGGAACGTTCCGAACACCTGATGCTCGTGGATCTGGCAAGGAATGACATCTCGCGAGTCTGCGTTCCTGGATCAGTCGAAGTGAGTCAGTTCATGGAGGTTGAACGCTTTAGCCACATCATGCATCTGGTCTCCACTGTCAACGGCGAGATGTCGCCAGCATGTAGCGCCTTTGATGTTCTAGCAGCGACCTTTCCAGCGGGAACGCTATCAGGAGCGCCCAAGCCCAGAGCGCTGCAACTGCTGGACAAATTCGAACCCCATCGCCGCAGCGTATACGGCGGTGTTGTGGGCTACTTCGACTTTGCCGGAGATATGGATGTCGCCATCGCGATTCGCTCTGCACTCCTCAAAGACGGAATTGCCTTTATCCAGGCAGGCGCGGGCATTGTGGCCGATTCAGACCCGGAGAGTGAGGCTGCGGAAACCTTGAGCAAAGCCGCAGCGCCACTTCGGGCCGCATATTTTGCACATCAGCGTGCGCTATCGAAGGCCGATGAAACAGCACAGACGGAGACCTTATGACACAGGATGGGGAGTCAAGGACTCGAAGACGGAGCACAGTAGTGCTCCTAGCAGTCGTACTGTCTCTGGCTGCTTTTGGGGCAACTACCCAAACGTGGTTGAGTATCCAACTGCCGCAGACGGCGATCAAAACTCCAGAGATCGATGTTGCTGGTTCAGATGCTGCTACCGCCGTGACAGCTTTCGCTTTGGTGGGGCTGGCGGCGTCCCTAGCGGTTTCCATCGCTGGCCCTTTATTGAGATGGATCATCGTTGGCGTGTTGTTCGTTGCTGGAATCGGCATCGCGTTGTCCAGCGCAGCCATTGTTCAGGACCCTGCGTCGGCCGCCTCAGTGGCTGTGGGTGCAGCGATAGGCATCACGGATACCAGCTCAGCAACAATCGTCGTCACTGTGTTTCCGTTGGTGTCAGCCATCGCGGGATTTTTGATGGCGCTCACAGCGGTGTGGGCAGCCGTAGCGGGTAGAAGGTGGGGTGCGTCTCGTCGATATTCCGCACCGTCAAGTGGAGGCCTCAATGAGCAGGGGCCACGTGGGAAAATCGACGGGGTCCCACGGGACGACATCGACAGTTGGGATCAGCTCAGCCACGGCGATGACCCTACTCGTTAGGATGGCAAGGACGATTCGGGCCCGTCAGGAACTAATGGCAGAATGACAACAGCAACGTTTTCAAGGAGACACATCATGGCCAAGAGCCCCGTAACCCCCGCCACTTCGACCACTGCCGACGCGCAGGTCCATCCAACGGTGGATAGAAGTATCCACGACGAAGCCGTCGGTCACGGCAACAGTCCCGCAGCATGGTCGTGTGTCCTCGTCATGATCCTGGGCGCAGCGATTGCTTCCATTGGCTACATCATGGCGTCGCATCCGGTCTTCTGGTCTGGTGTAGCAGTGATGTTTGTTGGCCTACTTGTTGGCTACATCATGAAGAAGGCCGGTTACGGCGTCGGCGGCCACAAACTAAAAAATAGCGGCCACTGAATGAGTGTTCTCGACGACATCATCGAGGGCGTTCGCGAGGACATGACTGAACGTCAGCGGCACTTACCGTTGAACGTCATTCAAGAGCGTGCCCGTTCAGCCGCTCCGGCGAGGGACGCCTTCGAGGCCTTGGGCTCCGGCACGGCAGAACATGGCCTATCGGTCATCGCAGAAGTAAAGCGCAGCAGTCCGTCAAAGGGTGCGCTGTCGCAGATCAGCGACCCTGCACACCTAGCTGCCGCGTATACCAATGGCGGTGCGGCTGTCATCAGTGTTCTGACGGAGAAGCGTCGTTTCGGCGGTTCGCTAGCTGACTTCGACGCGGTACGTGAGTGTGTGGACACTCCTTTGCTCCGCAAAGACTTCACGATTGATGAGTACCAGATCTGGGAGGCCAGGGCGCACGGCGCCGATCTGATTCTGCTGATTGTTGCTGCTCTGGATGAGGAGCAGCTAACGCGGTTCCTTCGATTGACCGAAGAACTGGGCATGCATGCCCTGGTCGAAGCGCATACCGAAGAGGAAGTGCACCGGGCGGTCCAGCACGGCGCTCGAATCATTGGTGTGAACGTGCGTAACCTCAAAACGCTCGACGTCGACCGTTCAGTGTTTGGCGCGCTGTCGGGGCTGATCCCCGCTGGAACCGTTGTCGTTGCCGAGTCCGGTGTGAGGACTGTCCAGGATGTTGAAGAATACGCGGCCCGAGGGGCTCACGCCGTCCTGGTGGGTGAAGCTCTTGTTCAGCACGGCGACCCGGGAACGGAGATCGCTCATTTCACCTCATCGGGCACTGCCGTCATGTTCGCTGGCCGCACCTGATAGACCCCAGTGGAGGCCGGTGCTCGCCGGCCCCCGTCAACGATCGATAAGGACACCGAAGTCATGACGAATTCAGCGCATGATCGCCAGTCCGCAGCAACGGACGCATTTCTTGCCGGCGCGGATAGCCTGAAACACGCGAGTGGGCCGTACTTCGGTGCCTACGGTGGACGCTGGATGCCCGAATCGTTGATCGCTGCTTTGGATGAGTTGGAAGAAACCTTCGAGAAGGCGAGAAACGAACCTTCGTTCCTCGCTGAAGTTTCCGAACTGAATCGGAACTACTCCGGTCGTCCTTCGCTACTGACAGAGGCCTCGCGGTTTGCGGAACACGCCGGTGGCGTCCGTATTTTCCTCAAGCGTGAAGATTTGAACCATACCGGATCGCATAAAATCAATAACGTATTGGGTCAGGCACTGTTGGCTCGCCGGATGGGCAAAACCAGGATCATCGCCGAGACCGGTGCCGGACAGCACGGCGTCGCCAGCGCAACCGCCTGTGCACTGTTGGGCTTGGAATGCGTTGTCTATATGGGTGCTGAGGACTGCAGACGACAGTCGCTCAACGTAGCTCGGATGCAACTCCTGGGCGCAACAGTAGTACCGGTGCACACCGGCTCGCAGACGCTGAAGGACGCCATCAATGAGGCGCTCCGTGATTGGGTCGCCAATGTGGAGAACACGCACTACCTTTTGGGCACAGTCGCTGGCTCTCACCCGTTCCCAGCCATGGTCCGGCACTTTCATGAGGTGATAGGTGAAGAGGCTCGAGCACAGATACTTGATCAAGTAGGGCGTTTACCTGATGCCGTATGCGCCTGTATTGGAGGAGGGTCCAACGCAATCGGCATCTTCCACGGGTTCTTGGATGATCGGGACGTGTCCTTGTTCGGATTTGAGGCAGGAGGCGACGGTGTCGACACTGGCCGACATGCTGCCGCCATCACACTGGGCAGGCCTGGCGTTCTCCACGGTGCGCGCTCATACCTGATGCAGGACGACGACGGTCAGACCATCGAATCCCATTCAATTTCTGCAGGACTCGACTACCCTAGTGTCGGTCCCGAGCACGCTTTTCTGGCGGATTCGGGAAGAGTCACGTACGAGCCAATCACTGATGCAGAGGCGATGGATGCCTTTCGTTTGCTCTGCCGGACTGAGGGCATCATTCCAGCGATAGAATCCGCACATGCTCTTGCCGGTGCCATAAAAGTCGGGTTGAAGTTGGCGACGGAAACAGACAAGCCGCAGGATCGGGTCATCGTTGTCAACCTCTCGGGTCGTGGAGATAAGGACGTGGCCACGGCAGCCGAATGGTTCGAACTTTTAGATTCCGAATCGGCTGAAGCGGAAATCGGCAAGGACGGGGAACAGCTATGAATGTGGAGTCCATTCCCAGCCTGACTGCTGCAGCGCTCGATAGGGCGCGTGCCGCGGGCAGAACAGCTCTTATCGGTTACCTTCCGGCGGGTTATCCAAGTGTTCAGGAAAGTATTGAAGCAGGCATAGCGTTGGCAGAAAATGGAGCCGACCTCATCGAAATCGGTATCCCCTACTCGGATCCCGTGATGGACGGCCCCGTGATTCAGGAAGCCACTAACCACGCGCTGGCCAACGGTTTCGCTGTAGCAGACGTATTCACTGTGGTGGCGGGAATCGTCAGTGCTACGGACGCTCCGGTGCTCGTCATGACGTACTGGAATCCAGTAATGCGTATGGGCGTCGACGAGTTCTCCAGACGGTTGGCTGACGCCGGGGGAGCAGGGCTCATCACCCCAGACCTGATCCCGGATGAAGCAGCTGAATGGATGGAAGCTTCTGATCGATACGGATTGGACCGTGTCTTCCTAGTTGCTCCTTCGTCGACGCCAGAACGAATGGCGGCAACCGTGAAGGCCAGCCGCGGCTTCGTCTATGCGGTATCCGTCATGGGCATAACAGGCGCCCGCGCAACAGTCGGTGCAGCAGCCAAGGCTGTCGTAGAGGCAGCGCACGCTGCTGGAGCCGAACGAGTCTGCGTAGGCCTCGGGGTCTCCCGATCCGAACATGTCCGTGAGATTGCTGCCTATGCGGAAGGGGCGATCGTGGGGACGGCGCTCGTTTCTGCATTATCCGACGGCGGTGCTTCCGCCGTGGGGCGTCTCGTCGCGGATCTCTCCACTGGCACAGCCAAAGAAGAGAGCCAATGACACACTTACCACTGAGTATTCCCAGCCCAAGCTGGAGCGGTTTTGAGATAGGACCCCTCACGGTGCACGCTTACGCGCTGTGCATCCTCCTCGGCATTCTTCTGGCCATGTGGATGACCGCAAAGAGGTGGAAGGGCAGGGATGGCAATCCGGATGTAATTTATGACATCTGCATCTGGGCGATCCCTTTTGGGATCATTGGAGGTCGGCTCTATCATGTTGTGTCATCCCCAGACGCCTACTTCGGTTCAGACGGAGATCTAGCACTGATTCCGCAGATCTGGTTGGGCGGGCTCGGAATCTGGGGTGCTGTGGCACTGGGGGCCGTGGGCGCCTGGATCGGCTGTCGACGAGCCGGTGTTCGGTTGAGTGACTTCCTGGATGCAGCAGCCCCTGGGGTCCTTTTGGCACAGGCAGTAGGGCGCTGGGGTAATTGGTTCAATCAAGAATTGTTCGGCGGGCCAACGGATCTGCCGTGGGGCCTGGAAATTGATTCGGGTCATCCGAACTTCCCCGCAGGCGCAGAGGCCGGAACATTGTTCCATCCTACGTTCCTCTACGAATCGCTGTGGAACCTCGCCGGTGTCGCCATTTTGTTGCTGCTGGACAAGAGGTTCAGATTGAGCGGCGGCCGTCTGTTCTGGTTATACGTCGCTTACTACACGCTCGGCCGCGTGTGGATCGAAGCATTGCGCATCGATGATGCAGAAATGTTGACATTCTTCGGTCTCACTCACCGACTCAATGTGTGGGTGAGCGTCCTGGTGTTTGTGCTCGCTATCGCTGCTTACATTCTCCTTACCCGTCGAAAGCCGCAGGTTGAGGGTATCGATTGCGCCGACGTCCCGAACAACGTCGAATCTAAGGAAGCTTCAGCCGGACAAGAGACTCCTGCTCCTGACGCGCCCCGCATTCCAACAAGTAAAGACAGTTAGGTTTTTGACATGAGACGCGCAAAGATCGTGGCCACTTTTGGGCCGGCCATTGGGACCTTCGAGAAGACGCTCCAGGCGATTCAAGCAGGTGTGGACGTCGCGCGGTTGAATATGAGCCACGGCGAGTATTCAACCCACGCCGAGAACCTGGCCAATGTCCGTAAGGCCTCGGAGGAGCTCAACCGCCCCGTCGGGGTCTTCGCAGACCTGCAGGGACCGAAAATTCGGTTGGGAAGGTTTACCGACGGTCCGCATATGTTGGACGCTGGTGACCGGTTCACCATCACCATCGACGACGTCGAAGGCACCCGCGAGATCTGCTCAACGACGTTCAAGGGCCTGCCCGAGGACGTAGAGGTAGGCGACCGACTACTCATCAACGACGGCAAGGTTGAACTTCGCGCAGTCGAGGTCACTGACAGCCAGGTCCTCACCGAAGTTGTTACCGGGGGAGAGGTCTCCAACAACAAGGGCATCAACCTGCCGGGCGTTGCGGTTAATGTCCCTGCGCTCAGTCAAAAAGACGAAGACGACTTGCGGTGGGCTCTGCGTGCAGGAGTGGACATGATCGCCCTGTCGTTTGTGCGCAATGCCTCTGACATCGACCGTGTCCACGAGATTATGGACGAGGAAGGCGGCCGCCTCCCTGTCATCGCCAAGATTGAGAAGCCGCAGGCTGTGGATGCCCTCGAGGAGATTATCGACGCATTCGATTCGATCATGGTCGCCCGTGGCGACCTCGGGGTGGAGCTGCCTCTGGAACAGGTGCCGCTGGTCCAGAAGCGTGCCGTCGATCTGGCACGTCGTTGGGCGAAGCCGGTCATCGTCGCGACTCAGGTACTCGAGTCGATGATTGAATCTCCGACCCCTACCCGCGCCGAAGCTTCGGACTGTGCCAACGCCGTCCTCGACGGTGCTGACGCGGTAATGCTCTCGGGAGAGACATCGGTGGGACAGTACCCGATCGAGACCATTGAGACGATGGCGCGCATCATCTCCGCCACGGAGGACCATGGGCTGGAGCGCATCCCGCCACTTGGCACGCTTCCCCGGACCCGAGGTGGGGCCATTACCCGTGCGGCCGTGGAGATCGCCGACCAGCTGGACGCCAAGTTCATCGTAGCGTTTACTCAATCCGGAGACTCGGCGCGCCGCCTATCGCGGTTGCGTCCTTTCAAGCCTGTTCTCGGGTTCACCCCGTTGAAGCACACCTACAATATTTTGACGCTGGTCTGGGGAGTGCAGCCGCGGCTGGTCGACTATGCCGATCACACAGACAAGATGACTGCGCAGGTTGATGAGTCGCTGCAGGTGGAAGGGTTGGCTGACGTCAACGATCTGGTCGTGATCGCTGCCGGTTCCCCTCCCGGACAGGCTGGTTCAACGAACTCTTTGCGCATCCACCGGGTGGGGGACATCGCCGATGCTGGACAGTTGCTGGACGGCAGCAGGAACCAGACACAGCCGAAAGAGAAGGTGGGTCCTTGGCGGACTAGGCAGCAAGCTGCCGCAGACTCCCCGGATACTCAGCGTTGACAGGACGCCGACTACTTCACTTGGGAGATGATCGTCTCAGCGACTTCACGCATACTCAGACGGCGGTCCATCGACGTCTTTTGAATCCAACGGAAGGCTTCAGGCTCCGTCAGCCCCATCTTCGCAGTCAGCACGGCCTTTGCCCGCTCGACTAGCTTGCGGGTAGCGAACTGGCCCTGCAGATCTTCGACTTCCTCCGCGAGGGCCATAATCTCCTCGTGCCTGGACAGGGCGATCTCGATCGCGGGGATCAGATCGTTCGGGCCGAATGGTTTGACGACGTAGGCCATCGCACCAGCCTCACGGGCTCGCTCGACGAGCTCCTTTTGGCTGAAGGCGGTCAGCAGGACGACGGGGGCTATTCGCTCTTTGACGATTGTTTCTGCGGCGGTTATGCCGTCCATGATTGGCATCTTGACGTCCATCAGGACCAAATCGGGGCGGTGTTCACGGACCAGTTCGACGGCTTTCTCGCCGTTGTCGGCCTCGGCCACAACCTCGAATCCCTCTCCTGTGAGGATCTCGACGATGTCCAGCCGAATGAGGGTTTCGTCTTCGGCAACAACAACCCGGCGGGCCGGCGTCGACGTCCCCTCGGCTGGGGCTTCGGTCATGGTGCTACTCCTGGCTGCCCCGGCGAGCGGAGCGATGGGTTCTCGGATTCAGAATCCAGCCTATCGGCATGTAGAGTTGTTTACCGCAACGCGTTACTGTGATGTTCTGCCCTTGGAGGCCGGATGACGACCGTAAACGCGTTGGTGGGTAAGCCCGAGTGGCGGAATGGTAGACGCGTCGCACTCAAAATGCGATATCGAAAGGTGTGTGGGTTCGAGTCCCACCTCGGGTACGGTAAACCTCCTGGTGACAGGGGGTTTACGTGTTTAAGTCCTACAGTCCTATTCGAAAGGCGAGGGATCACCCATGCCGACTCGGACGATTTCCGGCACACCACTGGAGAGGTTCACAACAGTTGTTGGTTCGGTGCCGCATTCCCCGGAGTCGATGACGGCGTCGACCTGATGATCTAGGCGTTCCTTAATCTCCCAGCCCTGCGTGAGCGGTTCGTCTTCATCGGGCAGCAGCAGCGTGGTTGAAAGCAACGGTTCGCCGAGCTCGGCGAGCAATGCCTGAACCACTCGATGGTCGGGGATGCGCACCCCGACGGTTTTCTTCTTGGGATGCAGTAAGCGCTTGGGGACCTCTGAAGTGGCCTTGAGGATGAACGTGTAACTTCCCGGCGTGGCCGCTTTAAGGCTACGGAAGACAGCATTGCTCATCTCCACAAATCGACCCATCTGCGCAAAGTCACTGCACATCAGAGTGAAGTGGTGCTTGTCGTCCAGCTGACGGATGGTCCGGATTCTATCCAAGGCCTGCGCATTGCCTAGCTGGGCGCCCAGCGCGTAGCAGGAGTCGGTGGGATAGGCGATAAGACCGCCCTTCTGCAGTAGGTCAATGACTTGACCTAGCGCCCGGGGCTGTGGGTCCTGTGGGTGAACATCGAAGAATCTGGCCATGAAAGGAGACTACGACCTAGCGGCCGAACTTGCACGCAGCGGTCTCCGAAACCAGCGCCGCGCAGAGACCTTGTATGGCAACATGGTGCCATGACGCGCTTTCGCTATTTTGTGACTGCCAGTGTCGACGGATACATCGCCGACGAGCAGGATTCACTGGACTGGATGACCGTCTTCGATGACTACCACGCGGGGGTTCAGGATCCAGCCGAGGTCTTCTCCAACGAGGTTGCGGCCTTGGTCATGGGAGCTGACGCCTACCATCGGCTGACTGTCCAGATGAACCGCTCTGGAGCCCCGTGGCCGTATGTCGACAAAACATGTTGGGTGTTCACCCATCGAGAGTTGACCGCCGAATCAGGAGAGGACATCAAATTCGTCCGCGGCGACGTGGACGACTGGGTGAGTGACATCGCCGCCAATGCCGGTGACCGAGATGTCTGGGTCTTCGGAGGCGGGGGACTCGCCGGTCAACTTGCCGACGCCGGACATCTCGATGAGTTGATCTTGATTACCATCCCCGTCCTCTTGGGCGGGGGGAGGCCGTTGGCCAGCCTCCGAGCTCCGATGGGAATGACCCCCACCTTCACCCGCGAGTTCGGCAGGGGAGTGCGGGAAACGCGGTACAACCTTTCAAAGCCACCCGCTCCGCGGCGCACCGAATACTAAAGTCCGGTGGGAGCCCCACCCTCAGCTCAGAGTCGATTTACCGGACTCGGTCACTCCGGAAAAAGGATCCGGCGCGGACCGGCAACCCCAACGGGGGTTGAACCTGCGCGGCCACCGGTCATGAGGGGTCCAGCAGCATATTCGTGATCCGAGCGGTGCACACCCGCTGACCGGCCTCGTTACTAATGATGATCTCGTGAGACGTAGTGCTCCTGCCCAAATGGATCGGTGTGCAGACCCCGGTTACCCGTCCAAAGATCCCAGCGCGGTGGTGCGTGGCATTGATATCCAACCCAACGGGGCGGCCACCGGGACCGGCGTGCACCGCGGCCGCGAAGGATCCTAGAGTCTCGGCGCGCGCCACCCGCGCCCCCCCGTGCAAGAATCCAGCGCCCCGCGGGGTTCCCACCACGGGCCGCGTCGCAAAGACCCGCACAGCCGTGATATAGTCGCAAAATATAACCAGTTTTTACACCACGGTGCCCCCCCCC
>JBBPYK010000134.1:0-4222 GCA_038199985.1 Actinomycetales bacterium
CCGGGCGGTGGAATCCACCAGTTCAACCCCGCGCACCAGCCGCCCGGAGCTAAGATTTTCCCGCTGGTCCGGCGTCATATCCGTGCCAAAGTGGCGCTCAATGTACTCCACGGCGGAGAGCAGAAAGCCGCCCGTTCCGCAGGCCGGGTCGATGATCAGATCCGCCGGCACCGGACGCATCACTTCCACCATCGCGTGAATCAGCGGCCGCGGCGTGAAGTACTGACCCGCCCCGGATTTCACGTCCGAGGCCGAGCGCTGCAGCAGCGCCTCATACGCGTCGCCGTTCAGGTCGCCGCCCACAGACCACGTCTCCGTGCCGATCAGGTCACGGATCAGCCTGCGCAGCAGCGCCGGCTCCTGGATCCGGTTCTGCGCCTTGCGGAAGATCACACCAAGATTCGTGGGCTCCTTGCCCAGCTCGCGGAGCACCCGCTGGTACTCCGCCTCCAGCGCGTCCCCGCTGAGGTCGGCGAGCCGGTCCCAGGAGACATCCAGCCGGGGCGGGAACACCTTCTTTGGATTAAACGGGTTCTTCTCGCGTTCATCGGCCATCTTCAGGAACAGCAGAAAGCTCAGCTGCTCCACATATTCAATCGCGGCCACCCCGGCGTCGCGCAGGACGTCGCAGTAGCTCCACAGCTTGTCGACCAGGCGACGGAGTTCGGCGTGGTTGCTCATACGGAGAGGGCCTTTCGGGACGTACGACGGCGAGGGGCCGGCTTTTCTGCCGCCCGTGCGGTTTTGATGCGGTCAAGCAGGACGGACGCTGGCTCGTCATTGGAGTCCTGGTCGACCAACTGACCAGAGAAGGCGGAATTAAGAATTCGACTGTGCAATGACTTTTCCTTTTGCAAATTCTTAGTCAAAGACACATCCAGCTGACCGAAAATCTCTTGCTGCCGCTCAAAGTAGTCGATGAGCGAATCTTGGGTTTCACGCGGTGGGATAGGCAACGGAAGTTCCCTGCAGGTGGAGAGAGCCACATTGAATTGGCCAGCCGTTGCTCTCGCAGTTCCTTTCAGTAAGCTAATTACGAATGGGGATTTCATACAGGCAGCTAACCACTGTGAGCTAATCTGTGCTGAGGGCCTGAAACGAACGATTGCCTGGTTTATATTCCATTCGGAATAAATGGATGGCACAATTGCAGACTTCCCAAGAGGCGGACCCACAATGTTAGTTAGGACATCTCCTGGCAATGTAAGAGATCTGCGCAGTTTGCGAGAATGTGTTTCGGACCGCACGAACGTAGGATTTTTTGTGAAATCGATTAATCCGCTTTGATTCATGTTGTATACCTTCAGGAAGGGCACGTCACCTTCCCCTTGAGTCATCAGCTCAGAAGAGGGGGTCGAACCAGAGTCAATTGTCTCGCAAACGTCTGAGGCAAGGCTCCAATGCCAGCCAATCGGAAGGTACGGCAACGACCTATAGTCAAATCTATTCAGAGCGCCCTTCAGTTCTGATCTGGCGCCTAAACCTTTTGCAAATTGACGGCCTAATACTAGATCATTTACTAGTGAATGCCCCAATTTTTCTATTCGTGCCTGGACTGTTTGTAAAGTATGAACACCTGACTCGAGGCGGGAGAGGTGGTCTTCGAGGGCTTCGACAATGCGGCGCTGCTCGGCGCGCGGCGGGATCGGAATTCGTTCTTCCAGAATGTCGAGCGGTCTTACAGCTGGATAGCTGACCCCCCTTTGCTTTGCAACTATGCGGTCAATGAAACTTCCTGCCGTCACAAGATGGAAAAGGAAGCGGGGCTCAAACGCGATCGATGGTCGGAGGACGCAAAAACCCGTAGACGCAATCTCTTCATCAAAGCCAGCATGAACAAAGGCGATACGCCGCAGATTCGGACGGACGGTGCTAAAGACTGTATCTCCGGCCTTTAGCAACTGCCTTGCACGACTTGGAGCTTCACTTACTGACAGTTCCTTCGGATCCATAATCGACAGGCTCGCTGAGTCGACAGAGGAAATATCCACGTACCGGAAACGGTCCCTCCCCAGTTTGGTGAGATCGACTTTTTCTACAGGTTCGGCGACGTCTCGCAGAGTCGCCCAGGTCCAACCGGATGGCAGATCATTCACGCGGTCAGCTCATCGTTCAGCTCGCCGAAGATCTGCCGGGCCCGGTCCACGCCGAAGTCGCGGGCGAATCCTTGCGTGCCGCCGCGTTCGGTGAAGGGCGTCTTGTCGAGATCGTCAATAGTCACGGATACCGATGTTTTCACAACATCGACGATGCAACGAATCCACCACCGCTGGGGACCGCTGAACTGGACGCCCTGGCGTTCCTGCCGGGCCAGCCACTGCTCGCCCCGCTGCTCAATGACGGATCCGAAGGCCGGAATCCGCACCGCCGAAGCTCCGGCCGTGGATCGGCGGTCGTCCTTGGCCAGCTCATGCCGCAGGATGGTCACGAGGTCCGTCACCGCGGGCTTATGAGTTGGTTCAGCCAGCTCACCCAGTTCCCCGTAGGCCGCCCACAAACTGTCCACGCTTCCGATGCTGGGGACGCGCCGGACGCGTTCGGCCAGTTCCTGCAGCTGCGCGTAGCTGGGCCGCCCGGAGGCGCTTCCGTGCAGGACCTGCAGCACGGCGATTTCCGCCTGGTTCTCGCGCAGGAAGTCGCGGAAGGATTTGACGCGGTCCATGGAGCTGGCTCCGTGGGCCAGACGCTCGGTGGCAATGAGCTCATCGGCGTTGACCTCGTCGAACAGAATGTCCTTCTCCCGACGGATCTCCAGGATCCGCCGGCGCAGCTCAGGGTTCCCGGCCAAGGCTGTCACGCCACCACGGACCAACTGCGCCACCGCGTCCTCGCCGCCGGCATCGCGTGCCAATTCGACGGCGTCGTGGTCCGAGGCGGCGGCCAGGTCCTTGACCAGCTGCCGAAGGGTTGTTCCGCCAGCCACCTTGGCCAGCTCCGCCTTCTCCGCGGGCTTGAGCTGGGCGTCCAGTTTGCCCAGCCGTGCGGCCAGTGTGGACGCCTCATCGACGGAAATGGTCAGGGCGCCTGCCTTCTGCAGCAGCTGTTCCAGCGAAACGGTGGAGGGTATGCGTTCCATCGGGGTCGCGTCCACCAGGGGCGAGTCGGTTACACCCACGGCATCCACGATGACGAAGTGGTCCTTGGTGCGGCCGTTGGCGGCATCCGGGGTGACGGCGGCGTATTCGTCCGCGTCGATGATGCGGGCACCGCGGCCCTTCATCTGCTCGAAGTAAACAGCGGAACGGACTTCCCGCAGGAAGAATACACATTCGATGGCGCGCACGTCGGTGCCGGTGGCGATCATGTCCACCGTTACGGCGATGCGCAATGTGGGGCTGTTACGGAAATCCTGCAGAAGCGTCTGCGGGTCAAAGCCCTGGCTGTGGGACTTGTAGGTGATTTTGACCGCGAAGTCCTGGCCCTTGCCGAAGACCTCGCGGACCTGCTGGACAATCTCATCAGCGTGGTTGTCATCCTTGGCGAAGATCAGCGTTTTGGGCACGTAGTCGCGGCCCGGGAAGATCTCGGTATAGAGCCGGGTTTTGAACGTGGTGAGTATGGTGCGGATCTGGTCCTCAGAGATGACCGTCCGGCCGATCTGCCGCCCGGTGTACTGGTAGTCCTCTTCCAGCTCCTCGTAGCGCTTCCGCCGGGTGGCCCTGTCCCGGTATGGCACTACTGTTCCGGCGTCCACGGTGGCGCCCAGTTCGGTGAGTTTGGTCCTGATACGGTACACGCTGAACGGAACGTTGACCCCGTCCGCCACGGACTCCTCATAGGTGTATTCACTGACCAGGTTCTGGTCGAAGAAGCCCATAGTCTGTTTGGTGGGGGTTGCGGTCAGTCCCACAATGGGAGCGTCGAAGTACTCCAGCACCGCCCGCCATTTGCCGTAGATGGAGCGGTGGCACTCGTCCACCACGATGAGGTCAAAGGTCTCCGGCGGTAACGCCGCGCTGTAGGTGACCTCCACCGGAGAGGCGGGCTCGCCGTCGTCGTTCTCATCATCCTCAAACTCCGGATCCGGCACGTCCTCCCCGGCCAGCATGCGGAACAGGCGCTGAATGGTGGAAATGGCCACCGAGGTGGAACCGTGAACAGTGCGTCCAGCCACCCGCTGCACCGAGTAGACGTCCCCGAAACGGCGCCCGTCGTCTGGAGCCACGAAATTCACGAACTCGGTCTCCGCCTGTTTGCAGAGCGTGTTGCGGTCCACCAGGAA
>JBBPYK010000135.1:0-68225 GCA_038199985.1 Actinomycetales bacterium
AAGGAAAGCAAAGGAAGCCAATGCAATTGCGCGTCATATCCGCGTAACGCCTATGAAGGCCCGGCGCGTCGTCAACCTTGTTCGTGTTAAGCAAGCGAATCAGGCTCTGGCAATTCTGAAGTTCGCCGAACAAGGCGCTTCGGAGCCGGTATTCAAGGTATTACAGTCAGCTATGGCCAACGCCCGTGTCCGTGCGGACCGGGAAGGCGTTGCATTTGATGAGGGAGACCTCTTCATCAGCAAGGCATATGTTGACGAAGGAACAACGATGAAGCGGTTCCAGCCGCGGGCCCAGGGCCGCGCCTTCCGCATCAGGAAGCGCACCAGCCACATCACGGTTGTTGTCGCTACCCCCGAGAAAGAGGAGGACCGCTAAGTGGGACAGAAAGTTAACCCGCACGGGTTCCGACTCGGTATCACCACCGACCATGTGTCGCACTGGTACGCGGACAGCACCAAGCCCGGTCAGCGCTACAAGGACTTCGTCCGCGAAGACATCCTGATCCGTAAGCTCATGTCGACCGGTATGGACCGTGCAGGCATCGCCAAGGTGGAGATCGAGCGGACCCGGGACCGTGTTCGTGTGGATATCCACACTGCCCGCCCGGGAATCGTCATCGGGCGCCGCGGCGCTGAAGCGGATCGTATCCGTGGAGAGCTGGAGAAGCTCACTGGTAAGCAGGTGCAGCTGAACATTCTCGAGGTCAAGAACCCCGAGATGGAAGCACAGCTGGTAGCCCAGGGCGTTGCTGAGCAGCTGTCTTCACGTGTTGCCTTCCGCCGCGCGATGAAGAAAGCCATGCAGTCCGCTCAGCGTGCAGGAGCAAAGGGTATCCGTATCCAGTGCTCCGGTCGTCTCGGTGGTGCTGAAATGAGTCGCTCGGAGTTCTACCGCGAAGGTCGTGTGCCCCTGCACACTCTCCGTGCGAACATCGATTACGGATTATTTGAGGCCAAAACCACTTTCGGTCGTATTGGCGTAAAGGTCTGGATCTACAAGGGTGACATCACCTCCAAGGAACTGGCTGCGCAGCAGGCTGCAGCTCCGTCCCGTGGTCGCGGCGGCGGAGATCGTCCTGGCCGTGGTGCCGGTGGTGGAGAACGTCGCCGTCGTCCCACTGAGCGTGGAGCGGCTCCGGCCGACGCCGCGCAGGCAACCGAAGCACCAGCAGCAGAGGCTGCAGCTCCGGCCGCAGAAGGAGGAAAGGCTTAAATGCTTATCCCACGTCGAGTGAAGTACCGCAAGCAGCATCACCCGGGTCGTTCCGGCGCTGCTACGGGAGGCACCTCGGTCAACTTTGGTGAATGGGGAATTCAGGCTCTGAGCCCTGCATACGTCACCAACCGTCAGATCGAAGCAGCCCGTATCGCGATGACCCGCCACATCAAGCGTGGCGGAAAAGTCTGGATCAACATCTACCCGGACCGTCCGTTGACCAAGAAGCCCGCTGAAACCCGCATGGGTAGTGGTAAGGGTTCGCCTGAGTGGTGGGTCGCTAACGTCAAGCCGGGTCGCGTGCTCTTTGAGCTCTCCGGTGTCAGTGAAGAGGTAGCTCGTGAGGCAATGCGTCTCGCAATCCACAAGTTGCCGTTGAAGGCACGCATCGTGCGTCGTGAGGGTGGTGAATAGAGATGGCTATCGGTTCAAAGGAACTCAAGACCGAGCAGCTGGACGGGTTCGACAAAGACCGTCTGGTTGAGGAACTGCGCAAGTCAAAGGAAGAGCTGTTCAACCTTCGCTTCCAGTCAGCCACTGGCCAGCTGGAAAGCCACGGTCGGTTGCGTGTGGTGAAGCGCGACATCGCGCGTATCTACACTGTGCTGCGTGAACGTGAGCTGGGCATTCGCCCGGAGGTCGTTGTTCCCGTAGAGGAAGCAAAGGCTGACAAGAAATCCTCCAAAAAAAAGACCACCAAGGCTGAAGAGCCCAAGGTATCGGAGGATGATGCCAAGTGAGTGAGAAGGAAACGAACGTGACTGAAGAAACCCAGGACCGCGGCTATCGTAAGACCCGCCGTGGGTACGTGGTTTCGGACAAGATGGAAAAGACCATCGTTGTGCAGGTCGAAGATCGCGTGAAGCATGCGCTTTACGGCAAGATCATTCGTCGCAGCACGAAGGTCAAGGCTCACGACGAACTCGGCACTGCCGGTATCGGAGACCTTGTCCTCATTTCCGAGACGCGTCCGCTGTCCGCCACCAAGCGGTGGCGTCTGGTTGAGGTTATCGAAAAGGCTAAGTAGTATCTTGGCGCCGGCATAACGCCTGCGCGCCATCGGTCCGGCTCCCCGTGTTTGGGGGGGCCGGACCGTTCCAAGATTTCTCTCACCTAAGTTCCAGCTTCTGCAGGAAATGGATTGAGGGCGAGGAGTCTTAGAGGCTCCTCAAGATAACGGCAACAGTTAGAATGTGTGGCGTGCTGCGCCAGGATTTCGTGACTGGGACCGTTTGGTAATAAACTAGTAATCTTGCCTGTCTATCGTGCGGAGACTATCCACCTCTGCGCGCTGGAAGCTATGGCAAACCCCTATATTGTGCGGGACGCAGTCTTGTACTGCTCGTCAATATGGGTCCACCGTATCCGTTCCGCAAGGCTCTATTCAGAGAACCGGCGCGACGACAGGAGTAATAAGTGATTCAGCAGGAGTCGCGACTTAAGATCGCCGACAACACTGGGGCCAAGGAAATCTTGACCATCCGTGTTCTCGGCGGATCAGGCCGTCGCTACGCAGGCATCGGCGACGTCATTGTGGCCACCGTCAAGGATGCAATTCCGGGCGGCAACGTAAAGAAGGGCGATATTGTGAAAGCAGTTATCGTCCGCACCAAAAAGGAACGGCGCCGTAGCGATGGTTCCTACATCAAGTTTGACGAAAATGCGGCAGTGATCTTGAAGAACGACGGTGACCCCCGCGGTACCCGTATCTTCGGCCCGGTAGGGCGCGAACTTCGTGACAAGAAGTTCATGAAGATCGTCTCGCTTGCTCCGGAGGTGCTCTAAAACATGGCAAAGATCAAAAAGGGCGATCTCGTCCAGGTCATCTCAGGTGGAGATCGGGGCAAGCAGGGCAACGTCCTGAAAATGTTTCCGTCTACCAACCGGGTTCTGGTTGAGGGCATCAACCGGGTGACAAAGCACACTCGCGTAGGTCAAACGCAGAGCGGCGCAAAGTCCGGTGGCATCGAAACTGTTGAGGCGCCGATCCATGTGTCCAACGTCGCTGTTGTCGACCCCGAGACAAAGAAGCCAACGCGCGTTGGTTACCGCATCGACACCCGCGAGGTAGGCGGTCGGGAAAAGCCCGTCCGTATTCGCGTGTCCAAGGCATCCGGGAAGGACCTCTGATGACTGAAACCCTATCTGAGACCCCAACCACGTCGCCGGTTGTTCCTCGTCTGAAAGCCCGCTATGCAGCGGAGATCACAAAGACGATCCAGGAAGAGTTCGGCTACGCGAACGTCAACCAGATTCCGCGGCTGACGAAAGTTGTCGTCAACATGGGTGTTGGAGATGCTGCAAAGGATTCCAAGCTCATCGATGGCGCCGTCAAGGATCTGACGCTGATTACGGGACAGAAGCCGGTAGTGACGAAGGCTCGTAAGTCGATCGCGCAGTTCAAACTACGTGAGGGCATGCCCATCGGGGCCCACGCTACGTTGCGTGGCGATCGCATGTGGGAATTTGTGGACCGTCTCGTCAGCTTGGCTTTGCCTCGTATCCGTGACTTCCGCGGGCTGAGTGGAAAGCAGTTTGATGGAAACGGGAACTACACGTTCGGTTTGACCGAACAGTCCATGTTCCACGAAATCGACCAAGACCGGATCGATCGCGTGCGCGGTATGGATATTACGGTGGTAACAACTGCCAAGACTGACGATGAAGGCCGCGCGCTACTAAAGGCGCTTGGCTTCCCGTTCAGAACCGAAGACTAACTAACTACCTGACAGGTCCGCTGACCGCTGGTCGTCACCAACGATTGGCGGCCCGGTGGAAACCGTTTCGAGGAAGGGCAAGAGCCCAAATGACTATGACAGATCCTGTCGCAGACATGCTTACGCGTCTGCGCAATGCAAACTCGGCATACCACGACTCCGTGTCAATGCCATACAGCAAGCTCAAGGCACGTGTTGCCGACATCCTGAAAGCCGAGGGTTATATCAAGGGCTGGAAGGAAGAAGAGGCTCCGGTCGGCATGACGCTGACCATGGACTTGAAGTTCGGCTCAAACCGGGAGCGTTCGATCGCCGGTATTCGTCGTATTTCCAAGCCAGGCCTCCGCGTCTACGCAAAGTCGACAAATCTGCCCAACGTCCTTGGTGGACTGGGCATCGCTATCCTCTCCACTTCTTCGGGCCTTTTGACTGACCGTCAGGCTGCGAAGAAGGGCGTGGGCGGCGAAGTCCTCGCGTACGTCTGGTAACCGGAAACAGAGAAGGAGTAGAGAATAATGTCACGTATTGGACGTCTCCCCATCTCGGTACCTGCCGGCGTTGAGGTCAAAGTCGATGGAAACTTTGTTTCCGTCAAGGGCGCTAAGGGCGAGTTGAGTCACACTGTGGCCAACCCGATCACTGTCGAACTTGTTGACACCACCATCACCGTCGCCCGACCGAATGATGACCGCGAGTCCCGTTCGCTCCATGGCCTCACACGCACATTGGTCAATAATATGATCTTGGGCGTAACTGAAGGCTACGAGAAGAAACTTGAAATCGTTGGCACGGGTTACCGTGTGGTCGCGAAGGGCACGGACCTCGAGTTCGCTCTTGGTTACAGCCACCCGGTTCCCATCAAGGCACCGCAGGGAATAACCCTGACAGTGGAAAGCCCTACAAAGCTTTCCGTTTCTGGCATCGACAAGCAGCAGGTAGGCGAAGTTGCTGCCAATATTCGCAAGCTACGTCGTCCTGACCCCTATAAGGGCAAGGGTGTGCGCTATGCCGGCGAAGTTATCCGCCGCAAGGTCGGAAAGGCTGGTAAGTAATCATGGCACTTGGAATTAACTCCAAACTGCGTGGCAAGAGTAAGTCGGCACAGCGAAGCCGTCGTCACCTCCGCGTTCGCAAGCGCATCACTGGCACCGCACTACGACCACGATTGGTTGTTAACCGTTCGGCTCGCCACATGTTCGTTCAGGTGGTGGATGACAGCCGAGGTGTAACCTTGGCGTCTGCATCAACCCTTGAAGCCGATCTTCGTTCACTCGAGGGTGACAAGACGTCAAAAGCCCGTCGCGTCGGAGAGCTTGTCGCTGAACGCGCCAAGGCTGCCGGTATTGAGGCTGTTGTTTTCGACCGTGGGGGTAACAAGTACCACGGCCGTATCGCAGCAATTGCCGACGGCGCACGCGAAGGTGGGCTGGCACTGTGACCGAGGTAAACAATGAAAAGGAAAATCAGGTGACTGAAGCTAAAGCTGCTGACGCAACTGAGAGCGCCGCAACCACCGGAAGCGGAACCGGAGATGACCGCCGTGGCGGTCGCCGGAACGAGCGCGGTGGCAACAGCGGCGGAGGCCGTGGTGACCGTGGCGGTCGCGGAGGCCGTGACGGCGGTCGCAACGACGACAAAGAGAAGTTCATCGAGCGTGTGGTCACGATCAACCGTGTGTCCAAGGTTGTCAAGGGTGGTCGTCGCTTCAGCTTCACCGCTCTGGTCATCGTCGGAGACGGCAACGGAATGGTCGGAGTCGGCTATGGCAAGGCCAAGGAAGTTCCGTCGGCCATTGCAAAGGGTGTAGAAGAAGCAAAGAAGTCCTTCTTCCGCGTACCCCGCATTGGTGGCACGGTTCCGCACCTGGTTCAGGGTGAAGCTGCTGCAGGCGTTGTTCTGCTGCGTCCGGCGTCGCCGGGTACCGGTGTTATCGCCGGTGGTCCGGTTCGCGCCGTACTTGAGTGCGCCGGCATCCACGATGTCCTGTCCAAGTCGCTTGGGTCTGCCAACGCCATCAACATCGTTCACGCGACTGTTGCAGCGCTGAAGATGCTTGAGGAGCCGCAGGCTGTTGCAGCCCGACGCGGTCTGCCACTGGACGAGGTGGCATCGAGCTCGATGCTGCGCAACATTCAGAACCAGAAGGCGGGTGTCTGAGTTATGGCGAAGAACCTGATCGTTTCCGACGCAAAGTTGGAGATCACACAGATCAAGTCCGGTATCGGTGGCAAGCAGAACCAGAGGGACACCCTACGTTCACTGGGTCTGAAGCGTATTGGACAGACCGTTGTCCGCGACGCTGACGCTGTGACCGTTGGAATGGCCAACACTGTTTCTCACCTGATCAAGGTTGAGGAGGCCAAGTAATGGAAAACGAAAGTGTAGACAACAGCCGAGAGCACGCACTGAAGGTACACCACCTGCGTCCCGCTCCTGGAGCTCGTACCGCCAAGACTCGTGTTGGTCGCGGTGAAGGAGGGTCCAAGGGTAAGACCGCCGGTCGCGGTACTAAGGGTACGAAGGCCCGGTACCAGATCAAGGCGGGCTTCGCAGGGGGGCAGCTTCCGCTGCACATGCGTCTGCCGAAGCTGCGTGGGTTCAAGAACCCGTTCCGTGTGGAGTTCCAGGTAGTGAATCTGGATAAGATCTCTGCGCTGTTCCCCGATGGTGGCGAAGTTACCGTGGATAAGCTCGTTGAGAAGGGTGCGGTTCGCAAGAATCAGCTCGTCAAGGTGCTCGGTTCCGGTGACATCACGGTCAAGGTCGATGTGAAAGCACATGCTTTCTCTTCAGGTGCTGCAGATAAGATCGCAGCAGCGGGCGGTTCGACCGCTGAGGTCTAGCCCCTGAACTGTGACTTGCTTCACCTAATGTAAACTCTTGGTGGGCCGGGATGACCGGTCCACCAAGAGTTTCTTTGGCTTAAAGGCTTCTAAGCCATTCCCCATTCTATTTCGTGGGGTTCCAGCCGGTATGCTCGGTTGGTGCGAATTGTTGGGTACCCAACATCCAAAACTTTCAGGAGGACGCTTGCTAAGCGCAATTGGCCGGGCTTTCCGGACGCCGGACCTGCGACGCAAGTTGCTGTTCACGCTCGCAATCATCGTGATTTACCGCTTGGGTACGTTTATCCCTGCTCCAGGCGTTGACTACAGCAACGTTCAGCAGTGTCTGCAGCTGGGTAACACAGAGGACGGCCTATACCAGTTCGTCAACCTGTTCAGTGGCGGAGCGCTGCTGCAGGTGTCTGTGTTCGCCCTGGGTATTATGCCGTATATCACGGCGAGTATCATCGTGCAGCTGTTGCGTGTGGTTATTCCGCGTTTTCAGGAACTGCATCAGGAAGGGGCCCAAGGCCAGTCCAAGCTAACGCAGTACACGCGCTACCTGACGATCGCTTTGGGTCTTCTCAACGCGACCACACTTGTATCTCTGGCTCGCTCTGGCACCCTCCTTGGAAATTGCCCGGTACCGATCATTCCCGATGACAGTCTGCTCGTCATCGCGCTCCTTATTTTGACTCTCACTGCTGGTACAGGCCTCATCATGTGGCTCGGCGAGCTTGTCACAGAGAAGGGAGTCGGCAATGGAATGTCACTGCTGATCTTCATCTCGATTGCCTCCGGCTTCCCGTCCTCGCTAGGAGCAATTCTCAACAGCAAGGGCTGGCTGGTTTTCCTCACAGTTATTGCCGTGGGACTGGTAGTCGTTGCTCTCGTCATTTTCGTGGAGCAGTCGCAGCGCCGGGTTCCCGTGCAGTACGCCAAGCGTATGGTGGGCCGACGCACTGTCGGTGGCACAAGTACCTATATCCCCATCAAGGTGAATATGGCTGGCGTTATACCAGTTATCTTCGCCGCCTCGATGTTGTACCTTCCCGCTCTGGTAGCACAGTTCAACGTTCCGCAGGACGGCAACCCACCAGCGGAGTGGGTGAACTGGATCAACTCCAACCTCACCGGTGGAGATCAGCCGCTCTACGCAGCCGTCTACTTCCTCATGATTGTGTTCTTCACGTACTTCTACGTGGCCATCACCTTCAACCCCGAGGAAGTCTCGGACAACATGAAGAAGTACGGCGGGTTCATTCCAGGAATTCGTGCGGGCAAGCCAACAGAGAACTACTTGCACTACGTCATTTCGCGGATCACGCTTCCAGGCGCCCTCTACCTCGGCATTGTGTCGCTCATACCGTTGATTGCACTCGTGCTTGTTGGCGCGAACCAGGACTTTCCGTTCGGCGGTGTATCGATTCTGATCATCGTCGGGGTGGGTCTGGAGACTGTGAAGCAAATTGACGCCCAACTCCAGCAGCGTCACTACGAAGGGTTACTGCGATGACAAGAATGCTCATAATCGGTCCGCCCGGCTCGGGTAAAGGCACGCAGGCGGAACGTATTTCTGAGCGGCTTGGCGTCGTGACTATCTCCACGGGCGACATCTTCCGGCGCAATGTGAAGGAAGAGACCGCTCTGGGGCTGGAAGCCAAGAAGTACATCGACGCTGGGGATTTCGTGCCCGACGATGTGACCAACCGGATGGTTCGGGACAGGCTCGAGCAGGAGGACGTCCGCGGTGGTTTCCTGTTGGACGGTTATCCGCGGACCACGGATCAGGTGCGCGAGCTCGATGACATCCTTTCGGCGGGAGGCCAGAGCCTGGACATCGTACTGCAGCTGACGGCAGATGACGAGGAACTTGTCAGTCGCCTCAAAAAACGGGCGGAGCTGGATGGACGGACTGACGACACCGAAGACGTGATTCGACATCGTCTTGAGTTGTATCGTCAACAGACCCACGCTGTGGTCGCAGAGTATGACTCCCGCGGCATGGTGGCTCGGGTCGACGGCCTCGGTGATATTGACGAAGTCACAGACCGCGTCATGAATTCGCTCGCGACCGTCCAGTAGGGCGGCGCCATACATTCGCAAAAGTCCCGCCCGGGCAGCTTTCGGGTGGGACTTTGCGTTTTCAAGCCAAAGTAAAGGAAACAACATGGCGTTCGGCCAACCAAAAGTTCAGTATAAATCCCTCGACCAGATGCGGACCATGCGTGAGGCGGGGCTCGTGCTGGCTAAAGCGCTGGACACGGCGGTCCACGCCGCAGTCCCCGGTGCTCGTACGGCGGACCTGAACTCGGTGTTCGCCGAGGTACTCTCCGGTGCGAACGCGACATCGAACTTCTTGGGCTACTACGGTTTTCCGGCGACAATCTGTGTTTCGGTGAACGAGGAAGTTGTTCATGGCATTCCAGGCGATAGGGTGCTGCAAGACGGAGACATCCTGTCCATTGACGGAGGTTGCATTATCGACGGGTGGCATGCCGACTCTGCGCGGACAGTGATGGTAGGTCAACTGGATCCCGCCGATGTGCGGCTGTCCGAGGTGACTGAAGCAGCCATGTGGCGCGGCATCGCTGCCTTGGCCACCGGCTCACATGTGGGGGACGTCGGATCTGCAATAGACGATTATGTTCACTCCATAGAGGGGCCGGCTCTGGGGATCCTGGAGGACTACGTTGGGCACGGTATCGGAACGGAGATGCATCAGGCTCCGGACGTTCTGAACTACCGTACAAACCATCGGGGCCCTAAAATTCGTTCAGGGTTGTGCCTCGCTATTGAGCCTATGCTGGTGCGCGGAGCTATCGAGACAGCGGTTCTTAGCGATGATTGGACCGTTGTCACTACGGACGGTTCGCGTGCGTCCCAGTGGGAACATTCGGTGGCCGTCCACGACGGCGGTATCTGGGTGCTGACCGCGCCCGACGGCGGTGCCGCGCGGTTGGGCGAACTGGGCGTGACGCCGGTGCCTCTTGGTTAACCACGCAAGGATATTGTTCGCCCGTACGGATTTCGCATATATGAGGCCATGACGTACAGTTATTTGTTGGTTGTCTGTACTTTTGCGCCCAATTTTCGACCTCACTAGCGAGCTTCGGCTCGAGGGTGAATTCCTGTAGGCGTCCAAGGAATCACGACCAAAACCCTGAAATTGCCCCACGCGACAGTGCGTAGGGCTCAGACGTTAGCGGAGGATATGGCCAAGAAAGACGGCGTCATTGAGATCGAAGGCTCTGTGACTGAGGCGCTGCCCAATGCGATGTTTCGCGTTGAGCTCACCAACGGTCACATGGTACTCGCGCACATCTCGGGAAAGATGCGTCAACACTACATACGGATCCTTCCTGAGGACCGTGTCGTAGTGGAACTCAGCCCGTACGACCTCACACGAGGTCGTATCGTCTACCGCTACAAGTAAAGACTTATCCGCCCGCTTCAGGGTTGGGAGTAGTTACGCCAGCTCAAAAAGCAAAACGCAAAGGAAGACCATGAAGGTACAGCCGAGCGTCAAGCCGATCTGCGAAAAGTGCAAGGTGATCCGCCGTAACGGCCGGGTCATGGTGATCTGCGAAAACGTGCGCCACAAACAGCGTCAGGGCTAGTCAACTTTCCTGCACGGGAAAGTACAGCCCACGCGTAGTAAATAAATAGGCAGTTCAGCATCGTTACGCGCGATGCATGCCCCTGGCGCGGAGGCCGGGGCCCGGGATGACCGGGATGGACTGTTTCAGACCTCCGTAATGAACACGAGGGAGGACTGCCTCTATGGCACGTCTCGCTGGCGTAGACATTCCCCGCGAAAAGCGGGTTGTTATTGCGCTTACTTATATCTACGGCGTGGGGAAGACCCGTGCAGAACAGGTCATCCTGGAAACGGGCATTAGCTCGAGCACCCGGGTCAAAGACCTTACGGACGCTGAAATGGTTCAGCTTCGTGACTACATTGAGGGCAACTACAAGGTTGAGGGTGACCTCCGCCGTGAGGTAGCCGCAGATATCCGCCGCAAGGTTGAAATCGGCAGCTACCAGGGTATCCGTCATCGTCGCGGAATGCCCGTACACGGACAGCGCACCAAAACCAACGCCCGCACCCGCAAGGGCCCGAAGCGTACGGTTGCTGGCAGGAAGAAGGCCGCGCGCTAGTTTCTGATGGCTTCCCTGTGAGCACATGAGTTCACAACTATGGGAACCGTCGCCAGGGCAACTGCCCATGGCGCCCCCTTCACCCAGGGACCGGCCTGCAGTGGCGAATGGCCGCTGAAGGACCTCAATCAAACTCTTTGTAGGAGAAGCAATGCCCCCCAAGACTCGTGGAGCGGTTCGTAAGCCGCGTCGCAAGGATAAGAAGAATATTGCGCTGGGTCAGGCGCACATCAAGAGCACCTTCAACAACACCATCGTGACCATCACGGACCCCAATGGAGCGGTTATCTCTTGGGCTTCGTCAGGTGAGGTTGGATTCAAGGGCTCACGTAAGTCAACACCGTTCGCTGCACAGATGGCTGCTGAAGCCGCGGCGAAGCGGGCGCAGGAACATGGCGTGCGCAAGGTAGACGTGTTTGTCAAGGGACCTGGTTCCGGCCGCGAAACTGCTATCCGGTCGCTACAGGCCACCGGAATTGAGGTGGGATCCATCCAGGATGTGACTCCCAGCGCTCACAACGGCTGCCGTCCCTCGAAACGCCGCCGCGTCTAAGTGCTTTCGATGGCACCCGCTCGCGTTCTCCTTCTCGTCCATCGGGGAGTAGGAATGCTGCCGGGTGCCTTTCGAGGCCACTAGTCGTCCAAGACGTCCGGGTATCCACTCGAGATCGTCGTTTCCACCCATTGTGTTGCGTCATATAGCGGATGCTCGCTGAAAGGAAATGTCAGTGCTAATTGCACAGCGCCCCACCCTCACCGAAGAAGTAGTGGCCGACAACAGGTCACGGTTTGTCATTGAACCGCTGGAGCCAGGCTTCGGTTACACCCTTGGAAACTCACTTCGCCGTACGCTGCTCTCTTCGATTCCCGGCGCTGCTGTCACCAGCATCCGGATCGACGGTGTGCTGCACGAGTTCAGCACGGTTCAGGGCGTGAAGGAAGATGTCTCAGAGATCATCCTCAACGTTAAGAATCTGGCTGTCTCGTCTGAGCACGACGAACCAGTTGTTGCGTACCTGCGCAAGCAGGGACCGGGAGTCGTTACGGCTGCCGATATCGCACCGCCTGCCGGCGTCGAGTTCCACAATCCGGACCTGCACATCGCGACGTTGAACTCGAAGGGTAAGTTCGAGCTCGAGCTGACCATCGAGCGAGGCCGTGGCTATGTGTCAGCCTCGCAGAATAAGGCTGGCGATTCGGAGATCGGTCGTATTCCGGTTGACTCCATTTACTCACCTGTTCTGAAGGTGACCTTCCGTGTGGAGGCCACCCGTGTTGAGCAGCGCACTGACTTCGACAAACTCATTGTCGATGTCGAAACCAAGGACGCCATCGCTCCTCGCGATGCGGTTGCTTCCGCAGGAACCACCTTGGTTGAGCTGTTCGGACTGGCTCGTGAACTGAACACCACGGCGGAAGGCATTGAAATCGGTCCTTCGCCCACGGATGCTGCACTTGCGGCGGACATGGCGTTGCCGATCGAGGATCTGGAACTTACTGTACGTTCCTACAATTGCCTCAAGCGTGAGGGCATCCACACCGTGGGTGAGCTCGTTGCGCGTTCAGAGGCTGATCTGATGGACATCCGGAACTTCGGTGCCAAGTCCATTGATGAGATCAAGGCGAAGCTGGTTGAACTTGGGTTGTCTCTTAAGGACTCCCCGGCTGGGTTCGATCTTGCGGCACGTGCCGCCGCCATCGACGAGACCGACGCCTACCCGGACGACGAGCTCTAAACACGCAAAATTTTGTTTCACCGGTGCACAGCGCCGGTGGGGCACCATTTGAGGAGAAAATATAATGCCTACGCCCACTAAGGGTCCGCGCCTCGGAGGAGGCCCGGCTCACGAGCGCTTGATGCTCGCTAATCTTTCCGCTGCTCTTTTTGAGCACAAGCGGATCACGACGACGGTGACTAAGGCCAAGCGCCTTCGCCCGTACGCCGAACGTCTGGTGACGTTCGCGAAGCGTGGGGACTTGTCCTCACGACGTCGTGTTCTGGCACTGATCAGCAATAAGGGCCTTGTCCATGAACTATTTACGGACATCGCTTCCGCAATGGAGAACCGCGACGGCGGTTACACCCGCATCACGAAGATCGGCAACCGTAAGGGCGACAACGCTCCCATGGCTGTCATCGAACTGGTGATGGAGCCGGTTTCACCGAAGCAGGCTGTTGTGGCGGAAGCCAACAACGCTGCCAAGACTGACGCTGCCAAGTCAGACGCGGCCGAGTCCAAGCCTGTAGCCGATACTGATGATGCTGAGGTCGTTGAGACCAATGCTGACGAGTCAAGCTCAGAGGTTGAGGATACTGCGTCAGAGGATTCAGAGAAGAAGTAGTTCTTCACTGAATTATTGCGTGAATGTCAAGGAGCCCGTTATCCCTTCTGGGGATAGCGGGCTCTTGCGTTCTCCGGAAACGGGATCGGTCAGAGTGCGTGTTCGGATTGCGTATGACGGTTCACCATTTTGTGGCTGGGCAAAGCAGCCGGGACTTCTCACTGTTCAAGGATGTCTAGAAGAGGGTCTGGAGACACTATTTCGTCGACCAGTACGAATGACGGTTGCTGGCCGTACGGATACCGGCGTGCATGCGAGAGGGCAGGTTGCGCACTGTGATCTGACTGCAAAGGAGTGGGCCTCGGTCGCCCGCGGCAAGGAGCTCCTACCAACTGAGGCTCTGCGACGGCGGTTGCAGGGCGTCTTGTCGATGATTTTGGGCCGGGCCACCGGTGCGGTCGAGATTGTGAAGGTTGAGGAAGCTCCTGAGGGCTTTGACGCCCGATTCTCCGCGTTGTGGCGTAGGTATGAGTACCGCATCGCGGACCGCGCCGAAAATCGGGACCCATTGCTGCGCGGCTTAACGCTCTGGCACGGTGAACCGTTAGATGAAAAGCAAATGAACGCAGGAGCCGAGCGGTTGTTGGGGCTGCAGGACTTCAAAGCCTATTGCAAGCCCCGCGAAGGAGCGACCACAATCAGGGAGCTACAGCGCTTCGACTTCTCCCGCAACAGCGACGGGGTCCTGGTCGCAACCGTCAAGGCGGATGCTTTCTGCCATAACATGGTCCGTTGTTTGGTGGGGGCCGCTCTTCCTGTCGGTTCAGGCTCGCATCAACCGGAACGTATGCATGAACGATTGGTCTCTGGTGTGAGGCCCAGCCAATCGGTATTCGCTCCACCGCATCCGTTGGTGCTTGAGGAGATCGGCTATCCCCTTGTCGAGGAGATGGCCGAACGCGCTGTATTAACAAGGACGCGGCGCCAACCATCAGGCTGAAGGACGCCAATAGCCGTGGCGCAGCCGGATAACCGCACAGAATGTACCAGCTTCATTAGGATAGATACTATGACTGCCGAAGAAGAGCGCCGCGGACGCGAGCACACCGTTCCCGCGGCTAAGGAGTCTCTTGAGAGTTTGAGGGGACAGGAAAAGATCTCTTTTCAGGCATCGTTGCTGGATGCGGTCGGCCAAGCTGTAATGGCTGGCGACAGCGGTGGCTACGTGACGTATTGGAATGACGCCGCCCAGGAGGTGCTGGGATGGTCGGCGGAAGAAGTTCTCGGCTGTCCATTCGATGAGCTGGACGTCTTTGATGCCACGGCTGACGTCAGGGCCATTATGAGTTTTGTGGCCAGAGGAGACAACTGGGTCGGTGAGCATTGGGTCAACCACCGAAACGGCCACCGTGTTCCTGTCTATTCCACGATTACGCCACTGTTTGACCGCAATGGCGAGTTGATCGCTGTCATCGATGTGATGACAGATCTGACGAACGTCAAGCGCACGGAAGCCGAGATGCGCCGGTTGTCAGCACTGGTGGAGTCCTCAAACGACGCGATTAACGGCGCCGATCTAGAGGGTATCATCACCAGCTGGAACGCGGGAGCTACCCACATGTACGGCTACACGGCGGCGGAAGCCGTAGGTCAGAGCGTCGCGATTCTGACTCCACCGGGCCAAGACGGTGTCGATGGTGCGCTGCGGTCTTGGCTGCGTGACGGAAGCCTCGTCGTCGGACGTGAAGTGACCGGTTTACGGAAAGACGGGTCAGTGCTGGATGTGTCGTTGACGCTCTCGCCGGTTTATGACGCGGACGGTTCACTCATAGGTACGTCGGCGATCGCCCGCAATGTTACTGAGCTGAGGAAACTGCGTGCAGCGGCTGAGTTGGAACGTGACCGGCTGAGCGCAGCGCAGGAGATGGCACATGTGGGCTCCGTTGAGGTGGACATGGTCACCGGCAATAGATGGTGGTCAGAGGAGTATTTTAGGATCCATGGTCTGCCGTTGAGCGTGATTCCTACGGAGGAATTGTGGCTGAGCGCGCTCCATCCGGAGGATCGTGAGCGGGTACGGAAGTTGTGGCAGGCCCTCGAAGACGGCGGTCCACCATTGGAAGTGGTGCACAGAGTGGTGCGTCCGGATGGAGAGGTCCGTTGGGTGCAAACTCGTGCAACTGCTGAACACGACGCTACCGGTGTGCTCCTGAAGCTAGTTGAAACCACTGTGGATATCACGGATCGGAAGCTCGCGGAATCAGCGTTGGAGTTGCTGGCTTTTGAGGATCCGCTGACGGGGCTGGCGAACCGGGTTCGGTTGCGGGATTCCATTGAGCAGGCTCAGGCAGTTGCCGCGGCGCAGGGTACCCAAGTCGGGGTGCTGTTCTTGGATGTGGATCGTTTCAAGATCGTCAATGACGGCATGGGCCATGCTGCTGGGGACAGCCTGTTGGCTCAACTCGCAAACCGTTTGCGGGGTGCCGTGCGGCCACAGGATCTGTTGGCACGATTCGCAGGCGACGAGTTCGTGATTGTGTGTACGGGCATTAGCGAGGAGGAAGCACTCCTTCTGGCAGAGCGTATTGCTGCAACGATCAAGGCCCCGTTCAACCTGCAGGGTCGGGAAGTTTTTGTCACGGTCAGCGTGGGGATTGCGCTGTCGGGGGAGGACTATTCTGCGGACTCATTGCTGCATAATGCAGATGCTGCGATGTACCGGGCCAAGCAGGACGGCCGCGGTGAACCGGTGGTCTTTGACGAGGAGATGCACAGGAGCGCAAAGCTGCGCCTGGACATCGGTTCGGAGCTTCCCCGGGTGATCGAGCGGGGGGAGCTTGAGGTTTTTTACCAGCCGATCATGGACGTGGCCTCCGGGCGTCCGGTGGGGGCTGAGGCGTTGCTTCGCTGGCGTCACCCGAAACATGGGCTGATCAACCCGGAGGTGTTCATCCCGGTTGCTGAGGAAACGGGACTTATTGTTCCTATCGGACGATGGGTTCTGGATGCGGCGTTGGCGCAAGCCCAGCGTTGGAGGGGGAGTATCGAAGGCGCGGCAGGATTTGGCATCGCGGTGAACCTCTCCGCACGTCAGCTGCAGGATGCGAAGATCTACTGCACAGTTGCCGAAGCGATCGAAACGGCGGGCATCGATCCGTCTGCGGTGGAGCTGGAGATGACTGAATCTGTGCTGATGCAAAATGTCGGTCAGTCGCTGGAGACTCTCACGAACCTGCGAAGCCTCGGAGTCGGTTTATCGATTGACGATTTTGGTACGGGGTATTCATCGCTGAGTTACCTGCGTCGGTTCCCAGTGACAACGTTGAAGATCGACAGGTCTTTTGTGGACGAGTTGGATGGCTCCGATATCCATGGGCGGCCCATTGTGGAGGCAATCACCATGCTTGCACATGCGTTGAGCCTCGGTGTCGTCGCCGAAGGGGTGGAGACGGAGAAGGAACTGGGGGTCCTGCGAGAATTGCAGGTCAATCACGCGCAGGGTTACTTCTGGTCCAGACCTATTCCTGCAGCGGACTTTGAGCAGTGGCTGCGATCCTTCGACTAGCGAAGAGACTTATCCGAAGGTGGACATCGCGTTGAGCGCCGCCGGTGCCAGGATCGCAATGAAGAGCACGGGAAAGATGAAGAACAGTAGCGGGAAGAGGATTGCGACTGGCAGTTTCATGGCTTTTTCTTCGGCCCGTTGACGCCGCTTGACACGCATCACTTTCGCTTGGGTCCGGAGCACACGGCTGATGGCGATTCCGTACGCGTCTGCTTGGACCACGGCCTGAACGAAGCTGCGCAGCTCGGGGACATTGGTGCGGGCAGCCAGCGCAAGGTAGGACTCCCGGCGGCTGCGCCCTACCTGCATGTCCTGGAGAGTGCGGACGATTTCTTGTGCGAGCGGGCCTCGTCCATTCTGGCCGGCTTTGGCCATAGCGCCTTCGAACCCGAGACCTGCTTCCACCGAGATAAGCATCTGATCCAGTGTGTTAGCGAGTTCCAGCTGCATCGCTTTTTGCCGCTCCTGGCCCTTGCTGATGAGTAGCAGGTCAGGGATGAAGTACCCCAGTGCAACAACGGCGATGCCCAGCAGCTTCATGATCGGCTGGGAACTGGTGCCTACCAACAGGACGCCGACCCCGATCCCGACGCCGCCCAGAACTAATTTGGCGCCGAGCAGGCGTCGCAGGGGGAAAGCCGCGGGCCTACCAGCCAAGGCCAGTTTCCGGTCGATCCATTGCAGGTATTGATCAGGTGCAATGGTGACTCCGAGTTTCTCAAGTGCTGAATTGGTGTTCCGCTCCTGTGTTGCAGCAGCCTCGAATCCGCGAGACAGGTTCTCTTGGATTCCGGTCCCGGTAGCTCCGCGGACGGAGATCAGGACCCAGGCGAGGGTGCCGAGCGACAGGCTGAAGAGCAGCACGCCCAGGGTCAAAGTGTTCATGGCGGGTTCCCTAGAATTTCAGGTCGATGATTTTGCGCAACCACAGGCAGCCGACCGTCATGAGGATCACCGAGACGACGATGAGCACCCAGCCGAACAGAGTGGTGAATAGCGGGTCCATGTAGCCGGGGCTGACGACCATCAACATGGCGATAATGCCGAACGGCAATGCCACGAGGATGTAGGCGGAGAACTTGCCTTCAGCGGCAAGGGCTTTGATCTGGCCTTTAATTTCGCTGCGTTCACGGATGGTGTCGTTGACTTGATCGAGGACTTCTGCCAGGTTCCCGCCCACTTCTCGGTTGATCTGGATGGCCTGGGCAATCCAGACGAAGTCTTCGTTCTGCATGCGGGTGGCTGTGTTGTTCAGCGAGCTTGTGAGGTCCCTGCCGAGGCTGGTCGCTGAGACAACACGTCGCATTTCCAGCGAGGTCGGGCTGGGAGACTCGGTGGCGGCGGCGTCGATCGCGCGTAGGATGCTGTGCCCGGCGCGGAGGCTTCCGGTGAGTAGCTGAAGAGTGTCAGGCAACTGTTCGCTGAATTTCCGCCGGTGGCTGGCGGCCCGCTGGGTGAGGATGAGCTGACCCACAATGGGTGCAACGACGATGAGTAGCAGTGCTAGAGGTACGCCTCCGGCAATCAATCCCATGAGTCCTCCGATCGCTGCGCCTGCGCCGACGAGCAGGAAGTAATCTCCCTGGCTCAGTCGCATTCCGGCTGCTTCGATGGCGGCGTTGTTGTAGAGACTGAAGTTTCGGCGTGCGAAGTAACGGTCTAGGACGTCGGCGGCTGAGCCCACGAAACGGGACAGATGTGAGCCTGACTCTTCTTCGAAGGGCCGACGACGGTCCAGGGGAATGGTCGCTGTGTGCGGTTTGAAGGCGACACCGAGAACGATGATGACTGCGGCAAGGATGAGGAGGAAACCGACGAACAAGTCCATGTGTTGCTCCTAGAATCGTGGGCCGGCGGAACGGGTCTGGAATACTTCGGGGGACACATGAATGCCCATGTCTTCGAAGCGGCTGATGAAGCGAGGGCGAATTCCGGTGGAGACAGGGCCTCCGAGGAAGCGGCCGGTATCGTCCACGCCGGCAGAGTAGTCAAAGACGAACGCGTCCTGGAGGGTGACGACTTCGCCTTCCATGCCCTGTACCTCAGTGACGTGGGTGATGCGGCGGGTGCCATCGCGCAGTCTGGAGATCTGGACGATCAGGTTCACGGCTGAGGCGAGCTGTTCACGGATGGCCCGCAGCGGAAGTTCCATACCTGCCATCAGCACTAGTGTTTCCAGTCTGGCGACGGCGTCGCGCGGTGAGTTGGAGTGCACCGTAGACAGGGACCCATCGTGACCGGTGTTCATGGCCTGAAGCATGTCTAGTGATTCACCGCCGCGAACCTCGCCGACGACGATTCGGTCCGGCCGCATTCGGAGGGAGTTTCTGAGGAGGTCGCGGATGGTGATTTCGCCCTTGCCCTCGGTGTTTGAGGGGCGGCTCTCGAGCCGGACCACGTGGGCTTGCTGCATTTGGAGCTCGACGGCGTCTTCAATGGTGACGATCCGCTCGTTGTCCGGGATGAAGGAGGACAGCACGTTGAGCAGGGTGGTCTTTCCTGTACCGGTACCGCCGGACACGATGATGTTGAGTTTCGCTTTCACGCACGCATCGAGCAGTTCGGCCATCTGTGGTGTGAGCGTTCCGAAGTCGAGAAGGTTTTGGACGGTGAGGGGGTCGCGGCTGAATTTACGGATGGTCAGCGAGGATCCGTTGACGGCCAACGGCGGGATGATGGCGTTGACGCGGGACCCGTCCTCGAGACGTGCGTCCACGAGCGGTGACGATTCGTCGATGCGGCGGCCCACTTTGGAGACGATGCGTTCGATGACGTTGCGCAGATGCGCTTCGGAGCTGAACCGTGAGTCGGTGAGCTTCAGATGCCCTGAGCGTTCCACGTAGATCTGGTCCATGCGGTTGACCATGATTTCGGTGACGAGGTCGTCGTCGAGTAGTCGCTGCAGGGGGCCGTAGCCAAGGACGTCGTCGGCTACGTCGCGGACCAGTCGCGCACGCTCGTCGGCGCTGAGTGGGACCTGTTCGGCGTCGATCACCTGGCTGAGTTCATCGCGCGCCAGCGTACGGAGTTCGGGTTCGGTCAGGGCTGAATCGTTGAACCGGTGTCCCATGCGCTCAAACAGGGCGGTGGCGGCACGCTGTTTGAGGCCAGCGAGGGCGTCGATGGGTTGAGCGCGCTCAGGTTCGGGTATGTCTCGGGCTGCACGCCTGGACCGGAGCGGGCCGGTGTCGGCTGCTGGTTTGATGGGTTCCGAGACCTCTGAAACGAGTGGCTCGTCGGTGGGATTGGTGCGCTGTTGCGCAGCGAGTAAGCGGTCGGAGAGCCTCATTCGACGACGACCCTGCGGTGTACCTGGCGTTGCGCTTTGGCGCGCCAGCGGGGAGTGAATCGTTCCACCAATTGGTTGAGGCTTTTCACGGAGCTGTCTCGTGGGTTGTCCTGCAGCACGGGGACGCCCTTGTTGGTGGAGAAGGCGACGGCTTTGGACCGGGAGATGCTGACGTCTACCGGTACACCGATGGTGCTTTCCACGTCCTGCACACTGAGCCCGGATTTAGTGTCTGCCATGTTCAGGACCACATGGCGGTTTCCGGGGAGAATTTCGAGTTGGCGCAGGACGTCGAGCCCGGCCCGGAGACCGCGGACGCTGGGGACGTCCATCCCGGTGATCCAGACGGCGTCGGTGCACTGTTCCATCGCAGCGAGTGCGTGTTCGGTGAGGCCTGGCGCGGTATCTACCACCACGTATTGGAACTCCGAGGCGAGCTGCGACAGCAGGTGGGTGACCTGTTTGCCGGTGATCTGGTCTGCTTCCACGGGGTTTTTCGGGGCGCAGAGGGCGTAAATACCCGAGGGATGTACGGAGAGGAAGGCTTTGAGCACCAGCGAGTCAGAGGTCGCCGAGGAGGAAACGGCGTCAAGGATCGTGTGCTCTGGACTGAGGTAAAGCCCGGTCGCCACGTCACCGAATTGGAGATCAAGATCGACAACGACGACGCCCATCGGAGCAATTTTTCCGAGCCCGACGGCGATGTTGGTGGCCATGGTGGTTTTCCCAACGCCGCCCTTGGGGGAGAAGACGCCAATGACGACGCCGCGGTCCTTTGGTGCCTGTGTGGCAGCCGGCTGATTGCTGCGGCTACGGCTGGCATACGCCTGACACGCACGTTCAAGAATGACACGGATCTGGTCGACGTCGGAGTCCGGGCTCAGCACGTCCCGGATGCCGGCACGCATGGAGTGCAACACCAGTTCTGGATCCGCTTCGTTGACCAGGATGACACTGATTTCCGGGTGCTGAACGTCGAGGATCGTGGCCAGGCGAAGCGCGTTGTCGAGTGGAACTTCCGGGCCCAGGACCAGAACCTCGGGGCGTTCCTGGGACAACTGTTTGAACAGTTCCTGGGGCTGCGACGGGACCGCCGTTGTGGCAAAGGTGTGAACTTCACCCTGCAGGGCCCCGGTCACGGCTAACCGCAGTTTCTGATCGAAATCGGTGTTTGGACTGATGAGCACAAAGCGACTCATGGGAATACCTCGGACCTTGTGATCGGAGTGGGTGGATCTTCTGCTGCATCGGCTGGTTCCTTGCTCAGCCAGATCTGGCCGAATTCGGAGGCGAAGACAATTTTGGCGGAGGGCACGTCTTTGACTGCCACCGTGACCATCATGGTGCCGGTTGGCAGCGCATTGTCGAGGACATCTTGTGCGATCGCAGGGGATTCGGAATCTTCTTCAGCGTCGCTGGCGGTGTCCGCGCGCTGGACCCGGGTGACAAGGACCTTGTGGAAGAGTCGTTGGGTAGTAGCGGGTTTGTCTTCCATTGATTCAAAGGACGCGAAAATTCCGACGGTGTCGCCAGCTATGAACTGGCCACCGATAACGCGTTGCGGCTCTAGGGCGAAGGAGATTGTCTGGAAGCCCTCGGGGACATCAATTTCTCCGGGCGTTCCGAGTTCGTCGGGATCTACAAGGCGTTGCGTCAACAGCTGCTCACCGGGGGCGAGGTCAATGGCTGTGACTTTTCCCTTCGAGCTGTTCAGGTTTTCCAGGGCAGTGTCGGGTACGGACGCCGCCGGCAATCGTTCGGCCTTGATCAGTTCACCGAGCTCGGACACGGGGGTTCCCGCGGGAATCTTTTGCTGAACTACCAGGACTGTCACCGGATTCAGTCGGCTCATAGCCCGCTGGTCTGCTCCCGTGGCGTAAGAGAAAACGAGGATGGCCCCGATGACGGCGGCAACAAGGGCGACAACGCCGGCCAGAATGCGAGATTTCACGTGTATACCTGTTCTTATGCCGTGAGGCGGACGATGGAGATGCCGAAGTTGTCGGGCGGGCCTATTTCGAAGTCAGCGTCGAGGGAGACATACCTGACGAACTTCCCGATGACTCCTTTGCAGCTGCCGGTACAGTCTTTAGACAGTGCCGTTGTGTTGAAGTTGAGCGGCCACTTGTCGTGGCCTCCGGTGAATTTCCACCCATGAATCTCAAAGGCCGCGAAGCCAACAATGTTGAATTCGGTGTTGTTGCCATTGCCCGTCACGTCGTCGAAAATTGGGAAGAGCCCAACGGCCGGCTCTCCGGCGTTATAGGCAGTTATCCACGAATTCAATACGTCGTCGCAGCCTGCCGGGGGATTGTTTCCGGGGTCGCCACCGGTTCCTGGTTTCTTGAGGTTTACTCGTGCACCGCAGCCTGCCGTCTGATCCAGCCAGCCGAAGTTACCTGGGACCACGCTCCCGGAGGAACCGTAGTTGCACGTTGGGCCCGACTCTTTGCCGTGAGTGACCAAGATCTGCAGATCGTCGTCGAGTTGGTCCTGCCATTGGCAGGCCGAGAATGTGAGTGGAAAAGACGTCACGCCCGCAATCGGACTGCCCCAGCCAGCCGACGCCTGGGCTCCGACCTCCGCATCGGCCATACCAAGGATGTTCGCAAAGAAGAGTGAGACCTTGTGCGCTCCGTCGATCTCTTCAGCACCGGTGGTGACCGTGACTTTGCCTGCGACTTTATCGAGGTCTACTTTGCTGACATTGCTGACGGTGTCTAGAGCGTTGGCGTCAGCAAGGCCCTTGGCCATGGACGAATCGGAGGTGCTGTTTGAACAGTCGGCGTTGTTCTCATCTTCCGCGCATGTTTGGGCAATGCCGATCGCGGCGGCGTCGGCCCCGCTCTGCAGTTGGGCGCGCTCGCTGTAGAGCACCCCAACGTCAATGGCTAGAGCAGCGATGGCGAGAAGAACCACCATGAGAAGGGCTGTGATGACGCTAATGCCACCTCGTTCAGACCCAGCGGCTTCCGGGGCTCGAGTGATTCTTAACCACCGCATAGCATGACGCCTTTACCGGTCAGGTTGAACGGGCCGGCGAATCCGGTGATCGTTTCAAGAGAGTAATTGATGGTCAGAGTGACCTGTTCGCCACCAGTGCAATCATCCGGGACGGTCACGGAAGTTGCGGTCAAGTCATTGACAGATACCGCGGCACTGAGCGCGGCGTTGGTGGCATCGTTCGGATCATGGGTAATGGCCATGACCCGGACGCCCTCACGGGCAGCGTTGGTGAGAGAAATCTGTGTGTTGTAAGCGTGGCCGAATTCGATGATCCCCATCACCAGTGCCAGCAGGATAGGCAGGACAAACGCCATTTCGACGGCGGCTGCTCCCCGCTCAGATTGTGTGGATGGTGTGCACCCCCGCGCACGTACGCCTTTAGCGGCCACGGTTCTCTCCCCAGTTAATCCAGTGGGTGGAGGGACCGACCCCTCCACCCACTGGTTATTCCCCCAACTCGATTGGCGTCAATGGACGCTCTGTTTAGCTGGAGGCTACCCTGCGGCGGGTGTGAGCTTCCCAGAAAGGCCCTCGAAAACGTCGCTGAGTTGGCCGCCGAAGATGGTCACAGCAGCAATGATCGCCACGGCGATGAGAGCAACCATGATGCCGTATTCAACGGCCGTGGCACCCTTCTCATCGCGGGTCAGGCGGGTAGTCATGAAGGTGTGCAGGGTTGCGATAATATTTAGCATTTCTAACTCCTGAAGAGGCGTGGACCGAGTAGAAGGGTCAACGGGAACGGATTCAAAGTCGGCAGGAGAGTAAGTAAAAATTGCCCCCAACTTTATTGAGAATCCTCAACGGAGTTGAAATCCGGCTCCCCAGCCAAAAAAAGAATAGGGGCACTTATGCCCGAAGGCAATACTCTTAGCGCGTCCCGTTGTGCAACTGTTACGTAACGCATCAGAAACTCCCAGCTTTCCCCAATGTTCACGCTATATAATTTTTCGTTAGAAGAAATGAGTGTGATTTAAATCACATTTCCGTCGTGCAGTTCCACTACTCGGTCAGCTCGTTTCATCAGCAGGGGATCGTGGGTGGTCACGATCATGGCAACCCGTTCTTGGTGTGCCAGCTCCGCCAAGAGGTCCATCATCGTCGCTGCAGTATTGCTGTCCAGTTGCCCTGTGGGTTCGTCGGCAATGAGTACCCGCGGCCGATTGGCCAGCGCACGCGCTATGCCCACCCTCTGCTGTTGCCCGCCGGAGAGCTGACTGGGACGTTGGTTCCGATGCTGTGCCAGGCCCATGCGCTCCAGCAGCTCATCGACTCGCGTCTCCCGGTCCTGTGGATCTGTGTTCACCAGCCGCAGCGGCACTTCAATGTTCTCGGCTGCTGACAGGATAGGAATTAGACCAAAGGACTGGAAAATGAAGCCCAGCTCCGTCTGCCGCAGGGTCACGCGGTCCTGTTCCCGCATGCCCGTCAGCTCGCTCTCACCCAACCAGACCCGGCCGGCGTCGGGCTGGTCCAACCCTCCAATGCAATTCAGCAGAGTGGTCTTCCCGGATCCTGAAGGGCCCTTGATCACCAGGAGTTCGCCGGCAGACACCGTTAGCGATACGTCCCGACAGGCATGCACTGCGGACTCGCCGCTGCCATAAGTGCGGGTCACCGACTCTGCCCGAAGCGCATGCACGCTCGACGCAGCGGGAGGGGGAGTAATAACTGGCTGGCTCACTGCTGGTCCTTTGTGGCTTTGCTCGTGGAATCGTGTGGCGAGACGCGCACATGGTCATCTTCAAGACCCAACCGCACTCGGTCCTTCATGTTGAGCGCAGACATGAAGTCCTGCGGTAACTGCAATCTTCCGACCTTGTCGATGACTGCAAATTCCTCCGCGATCAGGTGCTCATCGCCGTCGTCGTTCACTCCCGAACGACGGAACGTCTCGGTGGAGCAGCGTCCATCGCGGATCTGCACGGTGCGCTGGACGTGCTCGGACACCGTGGGGTCATGCGTGACGATGAGCGTTGTCACGCCGAGCTCCTGGTTCACGGCTCGCATGGCTTCGAGAACATCCGCCGAAGTGGCCTCGTCGAGCTCGCCGGTGGGCTCGTCAGCGAGAATGATACGCGGCTCATTGGCCATCGCCACCGCAATGGAGACGCGCTGCTGTTCACCGCCGGAAAGTTGCGCGGGCGTGCGGTCCCGGCAGTAGCCAACGCCGGTGAGTTCCAACAGGTCGCTCACTCGCCCGGAGGTGTTCTTACGCCTAGCGAGCGCCATGGGCAGCTCTACATTCTCCGCTGCGGTGAGGTAGGGGAGCAGGTTCCGGGGTGTCTGCTGCCAGATGAACCCGACAGTGTGCCGCTGGTAGTGAACCCGTTGTTTCCGCGTCATGCTGAGCAGATCGATGCCTGCTACGTGTGCCTTACCTGCGGAGGGGACGTCGAGCCCGGAGAGGATGGTCAGGAGCGTCGATTTCCCGGAGCCGGAGGCGCCGACGACGGCGGTCATCTCCCCACGCTCGACCCGCAGATTGAGCCCCTGGAGTGCCTGCACTTCAATGCCGTCGCCGCGGAAGATCCGGACCACATCCTCGCAGAGAATGTCCGGTCCGCTCTGGTTGCTGCTCATGCTGGTTCCGTTCTCATTGGCTGTTGTCACTCTTCACCGATCCGAAGCACTGCCGCTACGCGTTGTCGTCGTCCCACTGCTACGGCCGCTGCTATGGAGCCCAACACCACGAGTACAAATCCGCCCAGAAGCAGTCCAAGTTGCAGCGGGTCCGGTGCCAACCCGACGGGCAGGGGACCACCGGTGAAGACCCGCAGGTCCACGGCTTGCGTCACGAGCGTGGGCAGCAGGAGTCCGACGCCGGTTCCTACCACGAGAGCGACGGCCGCGGGCGGAATAAGCTCCCACAGCAGGAGACCGCGGTCCCGGGATGGCGGGAAACCCAGTGTCCGCAGGAGAGCAATCAACCGGTTTCTTCCCGGTGCGTTGACGAGGGTGGTCATGATGATGATCAAAGCGGACAGCAGTCCCATGAAGGCAACCACCGTCCAGAGCCCTACTTGAAGTCCCTTGGCGGACGGCGATTCTAGAATGCGCTCTTGATACTCAGAAGGGGTCAGCTGGCTGCCGCTGATGCCACTGATCTCGGCGACGCTCTCCTTGACCTGCTGGACGTCCGCTCCCGGAGCGAGCTTGATCAACAGTTTCCCTGCGAAGGCTTCGATGCCGAGGCGGTCGCGGACGTTGTCGCGGTCCAACAGCACCCAGTAGCTGCTGTCCAGGAGGGAGATTCGCTCCAGCGACGCAGCAACGGCGACCTCGGCCTCACCGTAGAACCGAATTTCGCCCTCGTCTCCTGGCGCCAGGCCTGTTCCGTTGGAAGCGATCATGGGCAGTGGCCCGTCTGTGGTGGTACTAAGCTCATCCAGCAACGAGGAGGGAATGGCTCCGGGGTAGCCAGCTTGAACTTCCTTCAGCGCTTCGGCGTCGACGAGCCAGACATGCGGGCTGTTCTCGTCGTTGCCGTGTAGCTGGGGCGACGCCGCGCTGAAGTCTGATAGGGCTGCCACAGTAGCGACACCGCCGATTCCCTCCACCTCTTCAAGTTGTGCGTTGTCCAGCGGCGCAGTGTCCACCAGAAGATCTGCCGGAACACTATAGCGGGCTGCCTTCGCGACCCCGTCTTGGAAGGTTGATAGAAACGTCCCGGAGAAGACGACGACGGCCACGCCTACGGTGAGCGCCATGAGTGGGACGAGCGCGGCGACGGCTGACCGCACCGAGCGCACCGGACCAAGGAAGTAGAGGAGCCCGGGCGAGGCACTTTGACGGCGTGACCACCAGGCCAACGGCAACGGATAGAGGCGCAGGACCAGGAGTGACACGGCGATGGCGATCAGCAGCGGCGCCGCGCTGAGCACTGGATCTACGGTGGAGGTACCGGAGCCACCGCGGCTGAGCAGGGCCGTTACTGATCCGATAGCGGCCAGCACAACGGCTCCTTCTGCGACGAAGCGCCAGCGTCGATTGCCAAGTGTTGCTGGGCCGTCGTCGTGCTTCAACCGGGTGAAGGCAAAGATCGCCGCCGGAGCGAGCGCCGTCAACGCGGGCCACACGAACTGCGACGGCTCGACGGGGCCGGGGACCAGCAGCAGGGCAACGGCGGTACCCACCGCAGCGGCTGGAAGACCCAGGAGTAGGCCCTCGGCCATCAGCGCGGCACGCAGCTGCAAGCCGGAGGCGCCACGGGCTGCGACCAGGGCCAGAGTATTCCGTCGTCGGTCCAGCACCAGCCGAATGGCGATCACCGCAGTCAGCAGGCAAACACCGAGAGGGCCAGAGGCGAGCAGAGCAAGGATGCGGTTTGTGGTGGAGGCACGTTCGGTGACGTCGGAAACGGTGTCAGCGGTTTCGGAGCGAAACATCAGGGGCAAACCCAACAACCCGGCATCCGCATCGAGGCTGGTTGATTGACCCGCGACCTGACCTAATTGGGCCCCAAGCGCGGTGGCGGTTTGAGCGTTCAGTGCGCTGGGCTGCAGCTCGTACCAGACGCTCAGCGTCGCTTTGGCTGTGAATGCGGTTGCCGAGTCACCGGACCCGACATGGATGACCGCGGTGGCGGAGACTGAGTCTCCGCGGTCGGGATTGTTGAGGATTGTCGGATTCAGCAGTGCTGGCGCCATGCTCCAGTATCCGGCTGAGGGATCCTTTGCTTCGTAGATCCCCGTAAGAACCACGTCACTCTCGGTGACGAGACCCGAATCGGCCGGTCCACTGGGGACGAGGGGGCTCGCGAGGCTCGCCGCACGCACTTCGCCGACATCCCACCGAGCACCCTCGGCGCTATGGGTTGAGAGGATGATTTCCAGCGGCTTCTTTCCGAGGTCCTGTGACGATAAGGGCTCCGGTAGCCGGCCCTCGGTGAGCGCAGCGTGATCCAGAAGACCGGGCGCTATGGCGAATGACGGCTTCAGTTCATACACGCCGTCTGGCAGGTCCCCAATGATCCCGGTCTCAGTGGCCGTACTGACCCATTGGGCATCCTCGACGGAAGACTTCAGAAGTTCCGGGAAACCCGCACGGATGGACGCGAGTTGCCGCTCCAGATCCGCCGGCGTCAGAAAGGCTTGCTCGTTGTCGGACACCACGGGGGCAGCGGGAGCGAACGCCGACATATTGCGCTGCGAGGCAGTCAATTCACCGACGCTCTGCTGAAGATCCTCCGTGTACATGGCGTTGATGGCACGCGGCCACGCGGCCAGTAGGCCAGAGACCACCAAAATGATGCACACCAAGAGCACGGACGCTGCCCGGTGATGACGGAACTGCCGGTGGAGCAGAGTGAATAGTTTCACCGCAGGTTCTCCATCCACGCATGGTCAGTGGATTGCTGGTAGACAGCGCGACCGTAGAGCCACACGGCAACAGCCAACACAGCTGCCTGCGCCACAACGATCAGCAGTGCGGGGACGACGGCGATGCCGAACGGAACCGCGAACGTCACGGCAGTATCCACCAGAGTGATGCCCGCCAGAGCAGGGACAGTCAGCAACGCAGCGCCCAACCCGGCCAACACGCCAAAGACAATGGCAACCGCCCCCACCCAGGCCAGCTCCCGGCGTCGGCCGCTGACTTGTTCACGGGCCTGAACGCCCACGGCACGCAGGATGGAAACCTCCGGTCGGCGGGCCGCCATCATGGCCGCTGCGCTCGCCGCGAGTGCTACAGCGCCGATGATCAGCGCTCCAATAGCACCCAACCACAGGGCCACCGTGGCCGGTGTCAGGAAGCGGCTCGCAGCGGACTCAGTGGCGGCGGTGACTTCGGCAGCGGGACCAGACAGATCCCTCGCCAAAGCGGCGATTGTGTTGACGTCCGCTCCTGGCTCTGCGGCAATCCACACTTCGTTGGCCCTCGGTGGAACGGGCAAATAGGTCAGCCACGCCTGTGCATAGGCGTCCCTGTCCACGAGCACGGCGAAACCTGCACCCGACCCGGGGAGAGCCTGGACGCCGTCAGCGATGACGGCAGGGATGGTGGCGCTGCCCACCCGCAACGGCATGTTCTCGCCGATAGAAAGATCCAGAGCCGCCAGTAGGTCAGCCGTGGCCACGACCGGAATGGGATCATCGCTGATGGCAGTGGAGATCAGCCGGGCAGACCTCGGTACGCCAGGGTCGCCGGTTGAGCGCATTATGGCGCCGGCACCATCGGCCAGAGGATCCGAGGGGCTTTCCGTGAACGCATCCTGCGCTAACGTCAGATCCTGCTCGCCGTCGAGCCTGTTCTCACCCGTGCCGACCCCTGCATCGGTGGCGATACTGTTCAGCTGCACGGTGAAATCGAGGGGAGCGCCCTCGGATTTTACGGAAATGTCCACAGCGGCGATCGCCGTGAAGTCGAGCTTGACTTCGCTTTCATCGGGGAGGGAGAACGCTAGTGAGTGAAGCTGCTCATCCTCGCTAGCCGAGAGGTTGACGGTACCCGCATCGACGGGAACCAACCCGCCATCGGTTCTCTGCAGCCACGCGGTGATCGTTGCTTCATGTTCGTTGGTGCTGCCGGCGCCCGGACCAAAATATCCGGATGCAGAGCGGGCTCCTGTAGTTGAGAGCTGGAACCGGACCTGCGACGTTTGGGCGTTCAGCTCAAGTGCGGGCGGGGTCATCGTATCCGGCGTTGAGAGCTGTGTGGACGTGTCTTCGGCGTTGAAGATGCTGGGATCCGTGGCGAGAAGTTCAGGTAGTGATTCAGCGCGGATCGCAGTCACCGTCACATCTTCGGTGCCAGCCCGCGCCATCCCCTGGTGGACTGCTTCGGCAGTGGTGACCCCTTCCAAGGCTTTGAACTTTTGCACTTCCAACAGATCTGAGGCGCGGTGCAGCACCAGCGGACCCGAGTCCCGAACCCGGACATCGGAACCGTTGACCAGCTGCGCCGCCGTCTGCTGAGCTGTATGTGCGGAGTGGGTGAAAGCGGCCGTCAATACGCCGCCCCCCACTGTTGCTGCGATGACGATGATGGGCAGGACGAACAGCGAGATGCGCCGCGACACGTGCCGGGCACCCAGGAACAGTCCGAGTCCCGGGCCGCGTCCAGCCCGCTTCTCGACCATCCTGGAGAGCGCGGCAATGATCAACAGGGCAGCGGCTGCGAACAGCAGGACCAGTAGGGCTGGTGCAGGTGCAGCCAACACGTTGACTCGCTCTTGGCCATCGTTCGTTGCAGCCAGTGGCGAACCGTGCAGGAGGAATTGGAACACGCTCAGCAGGCAGACACTGGCCAGTGCAGCCACAACGATGAAGGAGCCGACGCGCTTAGTCGCCGTCGCAGGAGCGCCGTCGCGGCGGGCCTGGAGGAAACCGAGCCCAGCGAAGACGACGACGGTCGTCAGCAGGACGGTCAGCGGGACGAACCACGTTGCGACGGCCACCTCAGCAAAGCCGTCCCAGGTCAGGTTCCCCTGGGATGTGTCAGCAAGCGTCCAACTGGTCAGTAGGGGAGTGACGCCGACGGCGATGGTCCACCCCACCACCGAAGCCAGCAGCGCTACCGGCAGGATTTCTGCAGCGGCGAGCAGCGTGCGCTGGCTGGTCGACGCTCCTCGTGCCCCGATCAGCCGGGACTCTGTGCTGCGCGAATCGGCGAGGAGTCCGGCCAATCTGACAACGCCGATCAGGCCCAAGGCAGCCAGAATGATGATCGAGATCGGAACGATGGACTGAACGGCCCGGGTGGCTTCCGCCGCGGTGGCGATGGTGCTCGCGAGTCCTCCGGCGGCAACCACTCCGCCGTCGTTGATGGCGTCATCGGCCAGCATCTGGTCTTTGAGGACTGGCAATCCAGTGGCCAGGGGCTCGAGGTTGGCGGCGCTCACTGTTGCGGCGTTTAGAACCAGAGTCCATTGAATTTTGGGGGATGTAGTGAAGCGTTCAAGGCTCCCCTCGGGAACGGCGACGGCGTGTGTAGTCCCCTCGCCTGCGACAACCTGGGCGGCGGCCAGAAGCGGAACTAATTCTGAGCCCTCGACTGATGAACTGCTGACGACGGCGGCCAGTTCAAGCTGGACCGCAGACTCTGGGCCCTTCACGCTGAACGTCTGACCCACCTCCAGCTCCAACCCCGTGGCCACATCAGCCGTCAGCACGGCGGGAACCGGGCCGGCAGAATTGGAATCGAAGTTTTCGAAACTGTCCCAGGAACCGCTGACTGGCGCGGCGTCGGGCGCTGGCAGTTCCACGGGGACAAAGGAAAGTTCTGCCGGAAGATTGACGGCCGTACCCGCGGACGGGACCAGCGGTAGGTCCGGGCCGAACCGGGAGTGGGTGCGCTGCAGGCCATCGCCGAGGGCCAGTGCGTTCATCACTGCGTCGGCGCGCTGAAGTTGCGCTTCGGCGTCGTCCGGATCGTCAGGAACCGAGGTGTGAACGCGGAGGAAAGTTTCCGCCGAGAAGGGCTGAGCAGCCGTGGCGCGGAGGGCCTGCGTCGCTGCGAGTTGCGTGTACCCAACGGTCGCCGAAACGATCGCCGAGATGAAGGCGAGGGTTAGCAGGATCAAGGTGAGAATCCGGCCGCTGGCACGCCCTCGGGCCCGCATGAACCGCGTCAATCGCAAAGCCGATGCCTCTTCCTGTGTGAGCGTCGCCGGATCGCGGCAACACGTTCGATCCTAGCCGGAAGTGTGAGGTACACCGCACCCAAAATAGACGGAACCTAGACTGGGACTATGCGCACTTTCCGGAAGGAACGCCCTGATGCACCCATCGACTTTTTCCGCTGTGAGGCTGCCGGATTGCAATGGCTCGGCTCGACTTGCGGTGCACCCTGCGTTGAGGTGCTCGACGTCGGGGCGCAGCACCTGGTCCTTGACCGGCTGACGGAGACCGAGCCGACGCGGCAGCTAGCCCTCGAGTTCGGAGCGGGTCTTGCCCGGACGCACGACGCCGGCGCTCCCGCATTCGGATCGCCTCCCGAGGGCTGGTCCGGGCCGGGCTACTTTGGTCCCTTGAGTGATCCTTTGCCGATGGCCTACGCGGACGAGCCAACATGGGGGGTGTTTTACGCCGTCTTCAGGCTGCAGCCGTTACTCGAACTGCCGCGTGCGATGCAAGCCTTCAGTGAAAAGACACGCCGTCTCATCGAGGCGGCCATTGACCGGCTTCTGGCCGGAGATTTCGACGACGGCGACGCACCAGCCCGGATTCACGGCGACCTCTGGAGCGGGAACCTGATGTGGACTAGTAGTGGCGCTACGCTGATTGATTCCGCTGCGCACGGCGGTCATCGTGAGACGGACCTGGCCTTTCTGTCGCTCTTCGGCTGCCCGTTCCTGGACAGCATCGTGGAGGGCTATGAGCAGGTACATGTGTTGCAGGCCGGTTGGCGGGAACGAGTACCGCTGCATCAGCTCTACCCGCTGATGGTTCACGCGATCCTCTTTGGGGGCGGCTATGAGTCAAGTACTGCGGCTGCGGCGCGGGCTGTTCTAGAACTTTAGGGACCAACACGGGGCACGTTTTGACCATGAGCACTTCGCCGAGTTAGTGTTGATAGTCGTTGTGCGTGTCCTATCCCGATACGTCCGCGCCTAGGGTGGCTCCGTTGCAGAGCCTCATCAAGCCCTACAGGCCGGCCGGGAAACACCGGGACCACTGGTTATGTTCAGTCCTCACCTGGATCTCCGGTAGCGCATAGAGAAACGCGTTAACTCATCGCACTGCGAAAGTCCGTTGTGTTTGGCGCCACCAGAACAAGAAAAGGCAAAAACCGTGCGTACGTACACCCCGAAGCCCGGCGACATCAACCGCCAGTGGCACGTCATTGACGCCACAGACGTTGTCCTGGGTCGTCTTGCCAGCCAGACCGCAACACTGCTGCGTGGAAAGCACAAGCCGACCTTTGCTCCACACATGGACATGGGCGATTTCGTCATCATCCTCAACGCTGACAAGGTTGCGCTGACCGGCGCCAAGCTGGAACAGAAGCGTGCCTACCGCCACTCGGGTTTCCCCGGTGGTCTGTCATCAATGTCCTACGCGGAGCTCCTGGAACAGAATCCTGTGCGCGCCGTCGAAAAGGCAGTCAAGGGCATGCTTCCAAAGAATTCCCTCGCCGCGCAGCAGCTGTCCAAGCTGAAGGTATATGTCGGTGCTGAGCACCCGCATGCCGCGCAGCAGCCCAAGTCATTCGACATCACCCAGGTCGCTCAGTAATTTCGGCCACCGGCTTTAGAAACTTATTCAAGGAGAATCGTGGCTCAGAATACTGAAGAGCTCAACACCACCGAGGAGATTTCTAGCTACACCTCGGAAACCCCGGATGCGACAACTGAAACCGCAACCACAGAGCGTCCCGCACTGACCGTCCCCGGTGCAGCGGTTGGACGCCGTAAGGAAGCCATTGCCCGTGTCCGGATTGTTCCGGGATCCGGAAAGTGGACCATCAACGGTCGCGAGTTGTCCAACTACTTCCCGAACAAGCTGCACCAGCAGGAAGTAAATGACCCGTTCCGCATCTTGGATCTCGAAGGTGCCTATGACGTCATCGCTCGGATCAGTGGCGGTGGCCCTTCCGGCCAGGCTGGCGCGTTGCGTCTCGGCATCGCCCGTTCACTGAACGAGATTGACCGCGACAACAACCGCCCCACGCTGAAGAAGGCAGGGTTCCTGACCCGCGACGCGCGCATCATCGAGCGCAAGAAGGCTGGTCTCAAGAAGGCCCGCAAGGCGCCTCAGTACTCCAAGCGCTAATCTTCACGCGCTAAGCATCACCAACGCAAAAGCCCGTCCGGCCTACCGGGCGGGCTTTTTCGGTTAGAAACCAAGAAAGTCTGCGGGAACACCAGCCTCACCGGAAAACCGGCAGACGTCGCTTAGGATGTAAAACCATGAGTAGATTGTTTGGGACCGACGGGGTCCGGGGACTGGCAAACGGATTGATCACGGCCGAGCTGTCACTACAGCTCGCACAAGCTGCTGCTGTCGTGCTCGGACATAACACCGTCGAGGATGGTAGACGCCCCACGGCGGTCATTGCCCGCGATCCCCGGATCAGCGGCGGTTTCATAGGTGCGGCTGTCGAAGCCGGGCTTGCCAGTTCCGGTATCGATGTTTACGACGCCGGAGTCCTTCCCACCCCGGCAGCCGCCTTCCTGGTGGCGGATCTCAAAGCCGACTTTGGTGTCATGATCTCTGCCTCTCACAATGCGGCCCCGGACAACGGCATCAAGTTCCTCGCCCGCGGCGGACGCAAACTAGATGACGCCGTGGAAGATGCCATCGAGACGCAGCTGAAGAATCCGGCCCACATGCCTACGGGAGCCGACGTCGGACGTATCCAACGGTTCGCTGACGCCGAAGACCGCTACCTGATTCACCTGTTGCAGACTCTTCCGCACCGCCTTGACGGTCTGAAAATTGTCCTCGATTGCGCTAATGGTGCCGCCAGTGGTTGTTCCCCGGAGGTCTTCGCTGCCGCCGGCGCAGACATCATCGTCATTGGGGCAGACCCGGATGGTCTGAACATCAACGAGGACTGCGGGTCCACGCACCTGGAGAAACTTCAAGAAACTGTTTTGGCGAATAGCGCAGACCTCGGCATTGCCCACGACGGCGACGCCGACCGCTGCCTCGCCGTTGACCATGAAGGCACCGTCGTCGACGGCGACGAGATCATGGCGATCCTCGCTGTCGCCATGAACACGGCAGATCGCCTCAAAGACAACACTCTCGTGGCCACCGTCATGAGCAACCTCGGACTCAAACTAGCTCTCCGCGAAGCGGGCATTACCCTCCGGGAAACTGGCGTAGGGGATCGTTACGTTCTCGAGGCCATGCGCAACGGTAGCTACAGCCTCGGCGGTGAGCAGTCAGGGCACGTCATCTTTGCCGATCATGCCACCACGGGCGACGGCGTCCTGACTGGACTTCAGATCGCCGCGCAGGTAGCCAAGACCGGGCGTACTCTCAAGCAGCTCGCCAGCATCATGACTCGGCTCCCGCAGGTACTTATCAACGTCAAAGACGTGGACAAGACGGCAGTGAGCACCCATGAGGGCGTAAAGAACGCCGTCATGGCTGCGCAGGGTGAGCTCGGAGAAACGGGGCGCGTTCTGTTGCGCCCCTCGGGCACGGAAGCTGTTGTGCGCGTCATGGTTGAGGCTGAGGACATGGTTACCGCCGAGCGGCTCGCCGATCAGCTGGCTGGAGCCGTTCGCTCACATCTGACGCTAGCGAGCACTGCCTAAGCGCTACCTGTTGCGCAGATAAGGGGCACGGCCTTCGATGCGGGGCCCCTCAACTGCACTTTAGATGTAAGAACTGTGAACTACAGCCGGGTTTGTAGGCTGTCGCGGATTTCGGTGAGCAGCAGGATCTGCGGATCGATTGTCTCTTCCTCGTCGACAATGCCCAGCCGGCGGTTGCGGTGTTCGATCATTTTGTTCATCGGCAGGACCACGACAAAGTAGACGGCCGCGGCCACGAGAATGAAGGTGACGACAGCAGTCAGGAAGACCCCGAACTTGACCTGGCCGAAGACCAGAAACTCATCGAAATTCGGTGTTCCGAACAGCATGGATATCAGTGGCATCAATACACTGTCCACGAGGGCCTTGACGACCGCTGCGAACGCTGTACCGATAACAACGGCGACGGCAAGGTCTACGACGTTGCCCTTCATAATGAATTCTTTGAATCCCTTTAACATGCCTGAATCTTATAACGAAAAGGCACGTAATCCACATGATTGGCCGCCTATATTGGCACTAATAGCTGGGCGCTGCTGGTAGACCAAAGTATGTCTCGAGAGTAAGTATCGCGTTGGAATGCATATCCGCACTGACGTCCAACCCCACATACCGGAAGTGCCAATATTCTGGTTGAAAGCCGGTCACTAGTTCTTGGCCGGGAGGATAACGCAGGATGAACCCGTAACGGTGGGCGTGCTCGTCCATCCATAGTCCTGCGGCCGTGTCCCGGAAGCACGGCAGTAGGGTGCAGGTCCCGTCCGCTTGGCCAACATCAAAGGCAAGCCCCGTTTGATGCTCCGAATACCCAGGTCGTGCGGAAACACCGTCCGCGCGCTGCATACTGCCGTGAACGGCCACCCAATGGTTATACGTTTGGGCCTGATCTTGATAGGACCGGTAGCCGCTCACGACAGTTAGCTCGATACCATTTGCAGCAGCCGCAGCGAACATATCTTCCAGGGCAGCTGCAGCATCCGCACGCATTTTCGCGGCTCCCGGGCCTGTGGCCAGCTTCACCTGCGGCAGCGTGAGCGTCGAAGGCACGAAGTCTAGGGGCTTCAACGGTCTCTGCTTGTTGACCACGACATCCAGCCGGGTTGGATCCATATAGGCATTCGGCGCTGGGGCCGGTTTAGTCGCCACCTGTGTAGGAGGTGCCGGCGCAGCGGTTGCAACGGAAGGGGTAGGCGACGACGTCGTACTGGAATGTGAAGGTGTAGCAGGAGCCGGGTTGGTTTGCTGTGGCCCCGGCAGAGCCGCTGTGCTCGTGAGGTCCGCAGTGTTATCACCGGCTCCACAAGCAACCAGTACGACGGCGGCTGCGACCGATAGCGCCGTCGTCGTCAGCATGCGTTTTCTGCTGTGGGTAGTCCTCAACGTCATGTTTTGCGCAGGAGCATTCGCCGAATGGAATGGTCGGCGCCCTTGGTCAGTACAAGGGTTGCCCGGCCGCGTGTTGGCAAAACATTTTCGCGAAGGTTCGGTTCGTTGATGCGTCGCCAGATATCGGAAGCCGTTTCGGTAGCTTCCTGATCTGTCAGACCCGCATATCGATGAAAATAGGAGGCCGGGTTGGCGAAGGCTCCAGTGCGCAGCTTTTGGAAACGCTGGACGTACCACTCCTCTATATAAGATGTGCGGGCATCAACGTAGATGGAGAAGTCGAAGAAGTCACTGAGTGCAAGACCCGACCGCCCATCCACCCGGGTCCTGGCGGGAGCGAGAACGTTCAAGCCCTCAACAATGAGGACATCGGGACGGCGGACCACAACTTCTTTTTCCGGCACAATGTCGTAGGTCAGATGCGAATACCAGGGTGCGCGAACCTCTTCGGCCCCGCTTTTGATAGCGCTGACAAAGCGGAGCAGCCGACGGCGGTCGTAGGACTCCGGGAAGCCCTTGCGTTGCATGAGGCCTCGGCGTACCAGCTCCTCATTGGGGTAGAGGAAGCCGTCGGTGGTGATGAGTTCCACGTTTGGAGTCTCAGGAGAGCGGCGCAGCATTTCCTGGAGCACGCGCGCAGTTGTGGACTTCCCTACCGCAACAGAACCACCGACGCCGATGACAAAAGGTGTGCGGCGGGTGTCCTCACCGAGGAAGGTATTGGTAGCTGAGTGCAGGCGTCCGCCTGCTGCTATATATAGGTCCAGCAGGCGGGAGAGGGGAAGGTAGACCTCGCGGACCTCATTCAGATCCAGTTGATCGCCGAGACCGCGTAAACGCATGATGTCGTCAAGAGTGAGGCTGGTTTCCAATTCGTGGGATAGCCGCGCCCATGTCTGGCGGTCAAGCTCCACATAAGGTGTGAAATTGCCGTCGCCGTTTGACGCGCTTGAGGACGGTGTCTGCTCTTTCACCCTACAAAGTGTGCCTGCTGGGGCGGACATTCCCAAACGATCGCCATCTCTGGCTCTGCGTGTGTTCAAGATGAGTGGACCGGGACGGTAGGCTGGATTCCATGTGTGGAATTGTAGGTTACGTTGGTCGCGGGGGCACTGTCGCCGGAAGCTCAGAGACAGTAGGACATACTGCCCTCGATGTTGTGATGGAGGGTTTGCGGCGTCTGGAGTACCGCGGATATGACTCCGCCGGTGTCGCTGTTCTCGGTGCGGACTCTCTCGAGTCGCGCAAGAAGTCCGGCAAGCTCGCCAACCTCGTGGCGGAGTTGGACGCTGACCCGCTACCCACCTCTATGACCGCCATAGGCCACACCCGTTGGGCAACCCATGGTGGGCCTACTGATCAGAACGCCCACCCGCATCTTGGTGACCAGGGCAGGCTAGCGCTGATCCACAACGGCATTATCGAAAACTTCGCGGAGATCAAGGTCCGCCTCCGGGCGGAAGGCTACGAGTTCGAGTCCGAAACCGACACTGAAGTCGCTGCTGGGCTGCTCGGCAGTATTTACCGAGGGCTCGTCGAATCAGGCGACGGCGCAGGCGATGGCGTTGATCACCTCACGCACGCCATGCAGTTAACGAGTCGGCAGCTCGAGGGAGCATTCACCCTGCTGGCCATTCATCAGGACCTGCCCGACGTCGTTGTGGCCGCCCGCCGCAATTCGCCGTTGGTCGTAGGGCTGGGAGAGAACGAGAACTTTCTGGGCTCGGACGTCTCTGGGTTCATCGACTTCACTCGTCGTGCCGTGGAACTTGGCCAAGACCAAATTGTCACGATCACGCCAGAATCTGTATCCATCACTGATTTCGATGGCGTTCCTGCCGAGGGCAAGGAATTTCACGTTGACTGGGATGCAGCCGCCGCTGAAAAGGGCGGATTCCCGTCCTTTATGGAGAAGGAAATCCACGATCAGCCAGAGGCAGTGGCAGACACACTGCTCGGTCGCTCGGACGTCGACGGAAAGTTGATGCTGGATGAGCTCCGCATCGACCCTGCCGAGCTGAAGTCCGTGGACAAGATCATCGTCTTGGCCTGTGGTACTTCGGCGTATGCCGGACAGGTTGCCAAGTACGCCATTGAGCATTGGTGCAGGATTCCAACGGAAGTGGAACTCAGCCACGAATTCCGTTACCGCGATCCCATCGTCACTCCCAACACACTCGTCGTGTCCATCTCCCAGTCCGGAGAGACCATGGACACCCTCATGGCTGTTCGGTACGCCAAGGAACAGGGCGCAAAGACGCTCTCCATCTGTAACACCAACGGGTCCACGATTCCGCGTGAATCCGATGCCGTCCTTTATACGCACGCAGGCCCGGAAATCGCTGTCGCCTCCACGAAAGCTTTCCTGGCGCAAATTACGGCGGCCTACTTGCTGGGCCTGTATCTGGCGCAGCTGCGCGGTAACAAGTTCCAGGGTGAGATCGCTGACATCATGACGGAGCTCGGCCGGATCCCCGCGAAGATTCAAGAAGTGCTGGATCATTCCGAGGATATTAAGCAGCTGGCTCAGGAGATGGCGCAGACCCGCTCTGTTCTGTTCCTTGGCCGCCATGTGGGCTTTCCCGTAGCCATGGAGGGTGCGCTGAAGCTCAAGGAACTGGCCTATATTCACGCTGAAGGTTTTGCCGCAGGCGAGCTCAAGCACGGACCGATCGCTCTGATCGAAGAGGGGCAGCCCGTCTTCGTCGTCGTCCCGTCTCGGCGAGGTCGCGATTCGCTCCACGCCAAGGTGGTGTCCAATATCCAGGAGATCCGTGCACGTGGTGCCAAGACCATCGTGATCGCGGAGGAAGGCGACGAGTCGGTCCGCGACTATGCCGAGCACGTTTTCTACATTCCGGAGACGCCGCCTCTGCTGGCACCATTGCTGACTACCGTTCCACTGCAGATCTTCGCCTGCGCCCTGGCCACGGCCAAAGGGCTCGACGTCGACCAGCCGCGCAACCTCGCAAAATCCGTGACGGTGGAATAGCCAGCCCGAGCAGACAGGACAGCTGATGATTGTTGGAATCGGTGTTGACGTAGTTGACATGCCCCGCTTCGGAAGGCAGCTGGAGCGCACACCCTCGCTCCGGGACAGGTTGTTCGTTCCGGCCGAGCGGAGCTTGAACCTGCGCTCGCTCGCTGCGCGTTTCGCCGCGAAGGAAGCCGTTGCCAAAGCGTTGGGAGCGCCAGCGGGCATGAACTGGCAGGACTGCCGGGTTGGGGCCGACGAACACGGTGTGCCCATCATCGAGGTCCAGGGCACGGTTCAAGCTGTTGCTGATGCCAAAGGCGTCCGTCGCTGGCATCTGTCGCTGAGCCACGACGGCGACGTAGCGACAGCCATGGTCATCGCTGAGAACTGACGAACTTCCCGCTTTCCCCGCGTAGTTCCAAGCTCAAGATCTCGAAGTGATTCTGTGATGGCCACTCGTTGACGAGGACAATCCCGGATCACGGGCCACCATCGAAAAGAATGGTGGAGTCTTCGACGGCACCCGCAACGGTAAGCGCCCCACGACCATTGAAGTCGACTATGCTGCCCTCTTTAGCCAGAGGTACGGAGTTACAAAGAGCGTAGGGTCGGGCGGTTGTCTGGCCCAGGGGCTAAAAGAGGTGTACGGGTCAGTGTCCGACGGGATGTTGGCTACTGCAATGGCACAGAGCTCAATTCTGCAAGCAACAACCGGGGTCGCCTACGATGAGCGTCTTCACGAAGCAGACGAGAGCTGGGCACAGTGTATGAAATCATCCAAATTTGCGCAGCTCCTCAACCCGGGCGATGCCTACACGACAGCCAAACAAAACCCGTCACAGGAGCATGACATCGCCCTTGCAGATGCTTCTTGTCGCGAGAAAACAGGCTTCAACGAGGTGATGGAATCGCTGGTCGGCAAGTACCTGACAACGTATCTGACAGAACTGGAATCTGAGATCGTCACAATTCAGCACATTAGGACTGAATCGGCTGTCCGAGCACGGTCTATTCTGGGCGGTTAGGCGGTGGGTAGAGGTCTCGGCATACTATAGAACTTCCCGATGGGAAGGATGCTTATTTTATGATCGCAGCGTTTACCGCCGAACAGGTCCGTGCCGCAGAGGCACCACTGCTGGCAGCAGGCCCAGACGGACAACTCATGCGTCGGGCGTCCCACGGGTTGTACGCGAAGGCCGTACAACTCATCTCTCGCCGGAGCAGCATCTATGGCGCCAAAGCCGCCATCATCGTGGGCAGCGGCAACAACGGGGGTGACGCGCTGTACGCAGGAGCCCTCCTTTGCCGGCGCGGAATCCAGAGCACCGCCATCCTCACCTCGGAGCACGTCCATGAATCAGCGCTGGCTGAGTTTCGATTAGCAGGCGGCACTGTCATACACCTCCAGAGCGGTGACGATGCCAACCATGCAGCCGTCGGAGCCTGCGTGGACGCGGGGCTAGTCATCGATGGGATCCTAGGAATTGGTGCTCAGGGCGGACTCCGAGAACCCGCACGCGGCTTCGTAGAAGTACTAAACAGGCAGCGGATTGAAGTCCTCGCCTGCGACCTACCCAGCGGCGTCGACCCCTCAACGGGCGAAGTCGAGGGGCCACTCCTGCAGGCAAAAGTCACAGCCACCTTCGGTGCAGCGAAGTCCGGACTTATGGCGGGACCGGGCGCGCTCGCGGCTGGCACAGTCGACGTCGTCGACATCGGTGTCCCCTTCGACGTAAGCGAAGCCGACGTCTACCGGTTGGAACTCTCAGACCTCGAGGCTCTCTACCCGGTTCCCGGGCCAACGGATCACAAATACAGCCGCGGCGTGCTGGGTATCAGCGCAGGTTCTCCGCAATACCCGGGTGCAGCCCTGCTGTCCTGCGGCGGCGCCGTTGGCACCGGCGTCGGAATGGTTCGTTATCTGGGGCCAGACGCTGTCAGTGACAAGATCAACCTGCTCCACCCAGAAGTGGTCTGTAGCTCCGGTGACATAGCCGACGAACACGTTCAGGCCTGGCTGGTGGGCCCGGGGATCGGCGACGACGCCCAGCAGGTGCAACGAGCCCGGGACGCCGTTGCATCCGGGTTGCCCGTTGTTGCGGACGCCAGCGCTCTGAAAGCCCTTCAGTACCCGCTGCACGACGCCGTCATCCTCACCCCTCACGCTGGTGAGCTCTCGGATATTTTTCAGCAGCTCGGCCGAGAAATCAGCGCAGAAGAGATCAGGACGTCGCCGCTGAAATACGCTCGGGAAGCCGCCAAGAGCACCGGAGCCACAGTCCTACTAAAGGGTCACGCGACCGTCGTCGCCAGCCCCGCGGGGACCACGTTCAGCCAGGCAAACTCCACGCCGTGGCTCGCCACCGCTGGAACGGGGGACACTCTCGCCGGAATTCTGGGAGCCCTGACTGCCACCACGGCCGAGGGCCCCAACCCAGCCACGATGTTGGGCCTTCCGGAGGAAGCACGCTGGGCTGTTATAGCAGCGCTCGCTGCGATGCTGCACGGCTTGGCAGGACAATTGGCCGACGACGACGGCCCGCTTTCGTCGTCGGGCCTTCCACAGTATGTTCGGACCGTACTTTCCGAGCTCCCCCAAAATGTCAGGGCACAGTTCTAGACTGAACCCTGTTACTACCACGATCACGCGAATCACCTCACGAGACCAGGAGCAACACATGGCAGTTTCGGATCCATCGCAGCAGGGCAGCACCAGGGAGACTTGGCCTGGCGACGCCTACCCGCTCGGGGCCACCTACGATGGCAGCGGCACCAACTTCGCGCTGTTCAGCGAAGTGGCAGACAGGGTAGAGCTATGCCTCATCGGAGAGGACAACTCCGAAGAGCGGATTGTTCTGCGTGAAGTAGATGGCTACGTGTGGCACGCCTATCTTCCGCAGGTGCTTCCCGGACAGAAGTACGGCTACCGTGTGCACGGTCCCTCAGATCCAGCAGAGGGCCACCGCTGTAACCCCAATAAGCTGTTGTTGGACCCGTATGCCAAGGCCGTGAGCGGCGAGATGGACTGGGATCAGTCACTGTTCAGCTACAACTTCGGCGAGGAAGACTCAGTCAACAATGACGACTCCGCCGGACACACCATGCTGGGTGTGGTGATCAACCCGTTCTTCGATTGGGACGGAGACCGCAAACCACGCGTTCCATACCACGAGAGTGTCATCTACGAGGCGCATGTGAAGGGTCTAACGGCCATGCATCCGGACATTCCGGAGGACCAGCGCGGCACCTACGCGGCCGTGGCACATCCGTCCGTCGTCGAGCATTTGAAGAAGCTCGGCGTCACGGCGCTTGAACTGATGCCGGTCCACCAGTTCGTGAATGACAGCACGCTTCAGGAGAAAGAACTCTCCAACTACTGGGGATACAACACCATCGGGTTCTTCTCACCGCAGAACACCTACGCGGCCAACGGAGATGAAGGCCAGCAGGTGCAAGAATTCAAAGCCATGGTTAAAGCCATGCACTTGGCCGGTATTGAGGTCATCCTGGACGTTGTGTACAACCACACGGCAGAGGGCAACCATATGGGCCCCACCTTGTCATTCCGAGGCATCGACAATGCCGCGTACTACCGACTGGTGGACGATGACCAGCAGTACTACATGGATTACACCGGCACCGGAAACTCGCTGAACGTCCGGCATCCACACTCCCTGCAACTGCTGATGGACTCACTGCGCTACTGGGTGACGGAAATGCACGTGGACGGGTTCCGCTTCGACCTCGCGTCCACCCTAGCCCGTGAGTTCTACGACGTGGACCGTCTGTCCACGTTCTTTGAACTGGTCCAGCAGGACCCGGTGGTCTCGCAGGTCAAGCTCATCGCAGAGCCGTGGGACGTTGGCCCGGGCGGTTATCAGGTGGGCAACTTCCCGCCGCTGTGGACTGAGTGGAACGGAATGTACAGGGACACCGTGAGAGATTTCTGGCGCGGGGAGCCCTCAACGCTGGGTGAGTTTGCCTCACGCCTCACCGGTTCCGCTGATCTCTACGAGGACTCCGCCAGGCGTCCTGTGGCATCCATTAACTTTGTCACCGCTCACGACGGCTTCACCCTCAAAGATCTCGTTTCTTATAACGAGAAACACAACGAGGCCAACGGCGAAGACAATAACGATGGCGAGTCCCACAACCGGTCGTGGAACTCCGGAGTGGAGGGCCCCACCAACGACGAAGAGATCCAACAGCTGCGTTCACGCCAGCAACGAAACTTCATCGCCACGCTGCTGTTGTCTCAGGGTGTGCCGATGCTCAGCCACGGTGATGAGCTGGGACGCACCCAGAACGGAAACAACAACTCCTATTGCCAGGATTCTGAGCTGAGCTGGATCAACTGGGACAACGTGGATGAGCCCCTGCTCGAGTTCACGGCAGCTATCAACTCCCTAAGAACTGAGCACCCCACATTCCGCCGTCGCCGGTTCTTCAACGGCCGCCCCGCCAAGCGCGGTGGAGTGGAGGCACTATCGGACATTGAGTGGTTGAGCGTGGATGGCAGCATCATGGCTGATGAAGACTGGGACACAGGAGTGAGCCGTACCATCGGCGTATTCCTCAATGGCCGAGGCATCAGTGGACGCGACGTTCGCGGTCAGCGCATCGTGGATGACAGTTTCCTCTTGCTCTTCAACGCGGACGATGAACCGGTGGAGTTCACCATTCCAACCGCAGACTACGCACCCAATTGGACGGTCGCCGTCAACACAGCAGACGACGACGCCGGTTCCATCACAGCCGCAGCTCATGCTGGCGAAGACACCATCATCGCCCCGAAATCTGTTTTTGTGGTCGAGGCAAAATCCATGGTCGTGCTGCAGGAACAACTATGAGAACGCCCGCTTCCACCTACCGGCTCCAGCTCCACGAGGGCTTTACCCTCAGCGATGCCGAAGCCGTGACCGCATACCTGCACCGGCTGGGTGTGGACTGGTTGTACCTCTCGCCAATTTTGAAGGCGGAAGAGGGATCCACCCACGGCTACGACGTCAGCGATCCTCGGCTCATTGATCCGGAGCGGGGTGGGGCGTCAGCCCTCGCATCGCTCTCGGAGAAAGCGCGGTCGTTGGGTATGGGTGTTCTGGCGGATATCGTTCCCAATCACCTGGGCGTTGCCACACCAATCCAGAACCCGTGGTGGTGGTCGCTGCTGAGCGAAGGCCAGGAATCAGAATATGCATCCTATTTCGACGTCGACTGGGCGGCGGGAAACGGGCGCATCCTGCTGCCTGTACTCGGTGAGGACCGGGCGGAGGATGCCCCGCTTGAGATCGTTGATGGGCCCGACGGCCCGGAACTGCGCTACTACGAACACCGCTTCCCCATTGCCGAAGGAACCGGCGACGAGGAGCCGGTGGTGGTCCACTCGCGGCAAAACTACGAACTGGTTAGCTGGCGCCGCGCGGACACGGACCTCAACTATCGGAGATTCTTCGCAGTCAACACGTTGGCCGGACTGCGCGTTGAAGATCACGATGTTTTCGATGCAGCCCACGCCGAGCCCGTACGATGGGTGCGCGAAGGGCTCGTGGACGGTCTGCGCATCGATCACCCGGATGGTCTGGCAGAACCCGGAGCGTACCTCGAGCGCTTGAGCGAGCAGACCGACGGCGCCTACGTGTTGGTAGAGAAGATCCTAGAACCCGGTGAAGAACTGCCGCTGTCGTGGCACTGCGCTGGCACCAGCGGCTATGACGCTCTGGCGATGGTGAACCGCCTGTTCGTGGACCCGCAGGGACAGGGGGAGCTTGAACGCATTTCGGCGTCCCATACATCGACGCTAAAACCTGACTATCCGGACCTGATCCACGGTACTAAACGGCACATCGCGGATACCATCTTGGGTTCTGAAATGCGCCGGTTGGCCCGGCTTGTCCCGGATTCAGCCGGAGTAACGTTCGACGACGCAGTGGACGCTTTCGCAGAGCTCACGGCATGCCTTCCCGTCTACCGGACGTATCTGCCGTTTGGACGTGAATACCTGCTCCAGGCAGTGAAGGAGGCACACCGGCGTCGTCCTGATATATCCGGGACCATTGACACCCTGCAGCCGCTCCTGGAAGACATCGACGGCGAAACCAAGGCGCTCGCAGTGAGGTTCCAACAGACCAGTGGAATGGTCATGGCCAAAGGCGTCGAAGACACAGCGTTCTACCGCTACGACCGACTGGTTTCACTCAACGAGGTGGGAGCGGACCCGTCTCTGTTCTCGATCTCCCTCGATGAGTTCCACGCTGAAATGCTGGATAGGCTCACCACCCGACCCCTTGCCATGACTACCCTGTCTACTCACGATACAAAGCGCAGTGAGGACGTCCGTGCCCGCATCAGCGCGTTAGCCGAGGTGCCTGAGTTCTGGGGCCGTACGGTGAGCGAACTGGCGGAGGCCGCTCCGCTGGCAGATGGTGAGCTGGCGAACTTACTATGGCAATCTTTTGTAGGAGTGTGGCCAGCGTCCCGCGAAAGACTGCACGCCTATGCCGAAAAAGCTTCGAGGGAGGCATCCTCGTCGACCACATGGACGGAGCCAAATGAGGAGTTTGAAGAAGAACTCCACGCGATGGTGGATGCCGCGTTCGACGACGAGAAGGTATCGGACATCGTGGAGCGGTGCGTCGAGCACGTGAGGACGGCGGGTTGGAGTAACTCGCTGTCATCGAAGTTAGTCCAGCTCACCATGCCCGGCATCCCCGACGTCTACCAGGGCACTGAGCTGTGGGAGTACTCGTTGGTGGATCCAGACAACCGGCGCCCGGTCGACTTCGAGCACCGCGAAAAACTCTTGCAGCAGCAGGATCAGGATCAACAGGGCCCTCCGGCCATCGATGAAACGGGCGCGGCAAAGTTGCGGATAGTGAGTCAAACTCTTCGGATGCGGCGTGAAAAACCGGACTTATTCAACGCCTACTCGGCGTTGGAGGGATCGGGACCAGCATCTGATCACCTGATCGCCTACGACAGCGGTGGCGCCATTACACTGGCCACCCGACTACCGTTCGGTTTGGAACAGCGCGGCGGATGGAACAACACTGAGGTGATGCTGCCGGACGGTCATTATCGCGACGCATTCACCGATGCGTTGTTTTCCGGTGGCGTGGTGCGGGTGGCGGATGTCCTGGCCACCTACCCGGTGGCTCTGTTGACACGCGAACGGCAGGAGAGCGCATGAGAGAACAATTTACGATCTGGGCTCCGAGAGCACAGTCTTTGCAGCTGCGGATCAATGGCGAGACACACGCCATGACAGCCGGCGACGACGGATGGTGGACTCCACCGGAAGACCTCGCCGTCGAGGGGACAGACGTTGACTACGGTTACCTCGTCGATGGTGCCGAGCCGGCGCTACCGGACCCACGCTCGCGCAGACAGCCCGACGGCGTTCACGGCTTGTCCCGCACCGATGACCCCTCAAGCTACTCGTGGCACGACAGCGGATGGACCCCGCCAGCGCTGGGGGAGGGCGTCATCTACGAGCTGCATATCGGCACGTTCACGCCCGAGGGTACGCTCGATGCCGCAGCAGAAAAGCTGGGCTACCTGGCTGACCTCGGCGTCGACTTCGTCGAGCTGCTACCCGTCAATGCCTTCAACGGAACGCACAACTGGGGGTATGACGGCGTTCTCTGGTACGCGGTGCAGGAAACTTATGGTGGTCCCGAGGCCTACCGCCGGTTCGTGGACGCCGCCCACCGCCACGGAATCGGTGTCATTCAGGACGTCGTTTACAACCACCTGGGCCCAAGCGGGAACTACCTACCGCGCTTTGGTCCCTACCTCACCGATGGGAAAGCGAATACGTGGGGTGACTCGCTGAACCTCGACGGGCCAGACTCCAACGAGGTCCGTCGGTATATTATCGATAATGCTCTGATGTGGTTTCGAGACTTCCACGTGGACGGTCTGCGTCTGGACGCCGTCCACGCCCTGCACGATGAGCGTGCCGTGCATGTGCTCGAAGAACTTGGTGCCGCCACGGACGAGTGTGCCGAGAAACTGGGTAAGAACCTCATCCTCATAGCGGAGTCCGACCTCAACAACCCGCGGCTCATGGAGTCCCGGGACGTCAATGGCTACGGACTGACAGGGCAGTGGAGCGACGACTTCCACCACGCGGTGCACGTGAACCTGACCGGTGAAACCGAGGGCTATTATGCGGATTTCGACTCAGTGGGTGCCTTGGCCAAAGTCCTGACGCAGGGCTTCTTCCACAACGGCACGTACTCTTCGTTCCGTGAACGCCACCACGGTCGTCCTATCGACGCCGATCGCATCCAACCCCACCAGCTGGTGGTCTGCACCCAAAACCACGACCAGATTGGCAATCGTGCAGCCGGCGATCGCCTCACAGGTTCACTGGACTCGGGGCAACTGGCAATTGCCGCCGTCGTCAATATCCTCTCGCCCAACACACCAATGCTATTCATGGGAGAAGAGTTCGGGGCAACCACACCGTGGCAGTTTTTCACGAGCCATCCGGAACCAGAGCTAGGAAAGGCAACGGCCGAGGGGCGTCTGGCGGAGTTCGAGCGCATGGGTTGGGACCCGGAAAAGGTTCCCAACCCGCAGGAGAAGTCCACATTTTTGAACTCGAAATTGGACTGGTCGGAGGCAGCGGCAACTGGTCACTCGGATCTGTTGCAGCTCTACCGGGAGCTGATGGCACTGAGGAGGGAACTCTCCGACGAGGGGCCTTTGAGCTTCGATGACGTCACGGTGGATTGCAGCGAGGACGAACGCTGGCTGATCATGAACAGGGGTTCAGCGATAATCGCCCTGAACCTCAGTGAGACCGAGAGGGAGCTGGATATAGGCAACGGCGAGATCAGGCTGACCACGAACCAGAGCGCAACGCTGGAAGGGTCAGGCAAACTGAACCTGCCAGCCCACAGCGCCGCCGTCGTTCTGTAACCACACGATAAACCTCAGCGCAAATAGGCCAGTTCCTGATGGGAGGCCTGGTATTCAGCGAGAACTGCGCCTGCTGAATGAAAAGAATCCACGAGCGGATGGATAGCGATTGCCTCACGGGCAGCCTGATAGTCGCCTGTCACGGCAGCTCTGACTACAAGCTGCTCCACGGCTTTCATGGAGCTCATGAGGCCCTGCTGGTCCAGTGTGGGAGCCGATGTTGGAAGCGGGGACGCTCCCGAGCCGTCTATCCGTGAAGGCAGCTCGACGACGGCATCAACAGGCAGCTGGGACACCGAACCCCCGTTGCGCACATTGAGAATCAGTTCCGCGGGTTTGTTCGTCAGCAGGGATTCCATCGCGGACAGGGCCACACGTTCGTAACCGCCTCCCAGCAGATCGGTTTCGTCGCGATTCTCCCCATCGGTCCTTGCCTCAGCAAGGTAGCCCTCCTCGCGGGAGCGCCGGGCTGCATCCCAGAGTTCCCACGGAGTGCGCTCACCCGGTGTCAATAGCTCCCCATACAAGGAGCGTTGCTGGCCGTCGATGAACTCCCCGCGCGTTTGCCGGGCACCAGCCATCGCCTGGGTTGCCTCGCGTTGAAAGTAGTAATAAAAAAGGTACTCATTGGGAAGGCAGCCGAGCAGCCGGGGCAAATCCGGCCCAAAGATGCGGCCTTCTTCAAAAGTTGCCAGACGAGCAGCATCGGCCAGCAGGGCAGGCAGGTGATCCACGCCGTCGTGCGTCAATCCCCGCAACCAGCCCAGATGGTTCAGCCCCACGTAGTCCACTCCCGACAGGGAGCCCTCCTCCAGAGGTATACCCGCGGCCAAAGCGGCCCGGCGGACCAGCGAAATAGGCGAATCGCAGATACCAATGACCCGCTCACCCAGCAGTGGTTGTAACGCCTCCGTCACCATCCCTGCCGGGTTTGTGAAGTTGATCAACCACGCACCCGGAGCAACATCGGCGATGTCCCGGCCGAGGGCCAGCATTTGTGGGATCGACCGCAACGCATACGCAATGCCCCCAACGCCAGTGGTCTCCTGACCCAGCAGGCCGTGCTTCATCGCAATGCGTTCATCCAACACCCGGCCCGCCGTCGAACCTGCCCGGATAGCAGCAAACACCACATCCGCGCCGTCTAACGCGGTCCGTGCATCCGCACACGTGCTCACGGTAGGTGCTGAACCGACATTGGGCGCCGGCATGCTGGCCAATACCCGTTTCATGGCCGCCAACCGTCTCGGATCTGAATCGAACAGTGCGACGTCGGTAATCAGTCCGGCAAAACGCCCGGACGAGAGTGCCCGGAAGACCAGCGGAACGCGAAAGCCACCGCCGCCAAGAATGGAGAGCTTCATGCAGAGTATTGTGCCGTATATGGCAAGCCCTCACCGTTTTGACCCACTCGCAGCTACGCGCGAGGACACCACCTTCGATTTTGACCTGCTCCTCACCGGATCCGTGTCGCTGGACATCATCTTCACCGGTCTCGACTCACTTCCCGCACCGGGGACGGAAACATGGGCCGACGGCATGGGATCCAGTCCCGGTGGGATCGCCAACCAAGCCATAGCGGCGAGCAGGCTCGGACTGCGGACCTCGCTAGCCTCAGCCTTCGGCGATGACGCGTACGGAGACTTCAACTGGGACATTCTGGAAAACCAGGAGCACGTTGATCTCTCACGTTCCCGGAAGTTCGAGGGTTGGCATTCACCGGTGACCGTGTCCATGTCAGTGCACCAGGACCGCTCCATGGTCAGCCACGGGCATCCTTCGCCCGTGCCGGTTAACCGCCTTCTGGGAAGCCCGCCGCGCTGCCAAGCCGCTGTGGTCGACGTCGTACCTGAACCTGATCAGTGCGCGCTGGACCTGCATACCGCTGGAACGAAGCTGTTCGGCAGTGTGGGCTGGGATCCCACTGAAACGTGGCCGCAGGCATCTCTGGACTCGTTGGACCGGTTTCACGCTTTCATGCCCAACAGTGCTGAAGCCATGGCCTACACCCGCACCGATGATCCGTGGGGCGCTCTCTACGCGCTCGCTGACCAGGTTCCCGTGGCCGTGGTCACGCTCGGGCATCAGGGCGCTATGGCCGTCGACTCGATCACTGGCGAGGAGGAATGGGTTCCCACGCTGCCGGTCAACGCCTATGACCCCACGGGCGCCGGAGACTGCTTCACCGCTGCGTTCATCATGGGCGATCTCGCCGGTTGGAGATTGGCGGACAGGCTTGCTTTCGCCAATCTGTGCGCAGCATTGTCCGTCCAGGAAGTAGGCGGTTCCCTGGCCGCACCCGGGTGGGGGGACATCGCCGACTGGTGGACAGCAGCGAACCGGGGCGGCGACAAAATCCGCCGTCAGTGGTTGCGCCGCTACAGCTTCCTGGAGGACATTCTTGCGGGCGTACCGCGCGAGGCAGCGCGCCGCGCCTCCGCGACAGTGGCCCGCTATTCCGACGCCGGTCCCGGCCGCGGCCTCAAGCGATGAAATAATAGGACGGTGACTATCTCCCCGTCAGCCGGCTATGAACGTCAGGCCATCATCGATCTCGACGCCCTGCGGCACAACGTACGGCACATCGCCAGCATTGCTCACCCCGCGAGGATCATGGCTGTTGTCAAGGCTGACGGCTACGGTCATGGGGCAATTCAGTGCGCTCGCGCCGCTGTGGAGGCCGGTGCTGCGTGGTTGGGTGTCGCCCACCTGTCTGAAGCACTGGAGCTTCGGGCCGCTGGCATCGACGCGCCCGTGCTGGCCTGGTTGCACACGCCGTCGAGCCCGTTCTCGGATGCCGTAGAGGCAGGCGTGGATATCGGCGTCTCGGGATGGGAACTGGACCACGTTGTTGCGGCAGCCCGCGAACTGGAACGTCCTGCCCGAGTCCATCTGAAGATTGACACCGGGCTGGGCCGCAATGGGTGTCCGCCGGAGAAGTGGGAAGCACTGGTCAGCAGCGCCATGGAACATCAGGAGGAAGGTCTTCTGCGGGTAGTCGGTATCTTCTCGCACTTCGCGGTAGCTGATGAGCCTGAGCGAGAGGAAACGGATGCTCAGATTGAACGCTTCCGGGACGCCGTTGCTGTGGCTGAAGATGCGGGCGTGGACGTGGAAGTGCGGCATATGGCCAATACTCCAGCCACATTATCGCGGCCCGATTCACACTTTGACCTCGTCCGCGTGGGCGCTGGCATGTTCGGGCTCTCACCATTCGCGGGACAGAAATCGGCTGAGCTGGGTCTCCGCCCAGTCATGACCTTGAAGGCGACGGTTGCAGGCTGCAAGGAAGTTCCCGAAGGACAAGGGGTTTCCTACGGGTTGCGCTACACGACGGCGGAACCCACCACCCTTGCCCTGGTGCCGCTCGGGTACGGGGACGGTGTGCCCAGGTCGTCCGACGGTGGACCGGTGGTCATCGACGGGAAGCGTTACCGGGTGAGCGGGCGCATTGCCATGGACCAGCTAGTGGTGGACTTGGAAACTACAGGCATCGTCGAGACGGAACAGTCAGTTCTCGGACACGACGCCGTACTCTTCGGTGGAGGCCCCGATGATCCTGGTGCGGACGACTGGGCGGATGCTGCCAACACCATCAACTATGAGATCGTGACCCGAATTGGGTCTCGAGTGCCGCGAACTTACGTGGGTGAAACCACATGAGTTCCCCGGTGTGGACGGTTGACATAACGACGGCGGACGCTGGCCTCACGCGTGCTGCGGCGGCCGAGATCGGACGCAGTCTCGCCGCCGGAGATGTCCTCCTGCTCTCCGGCGAGCTGGGGGCCGGAAAGACCACTTTTACTCAGGGGCTCGGCGTTGGTCTGGGCGTGCGCAGCGGTATCATTTCGCCCACGTTTGTGTTGGTGCGCATCCACCCCTCGGTCACCAACGGGCCACAGCTGGTTCATGTCGACGCGTACCGGCTCACGAGTGAGGGCGAGGTCGATGATCTGGACCTCGAATCCACCCTCGACACCTCCGTCACCGTCATCGAATGGGGGGAAGGACGCGCCGAGCACCTTTCGCCCAACAGACTCCATATTCACCTGAAGCGCCCCACGGGCGGCAACTTAACGGATTTCGAAGCCGACAACGACGAGCCGCGGACCCTGTGTATCTCGGCCTTCGGCCCGGGTTGGAAGACTCGGGAGCTGTTCTGAGCCTTCGGCTGAACCAGAGCGGGCGCCCGGCTGGAGATTCCCAGCCGGGCGCCCGAATGATTCATCCTCGTTAGTTGGCCGGGGTCTCGACCAAATCGTCCTGGTCCGTGCCCATGCCCGGCGCGGTGGCGCCGTCCGCATGGGCCTTGACAGCCTCTTCGATGCGCCGGCCGATGGTTTCGTCCACGTTCTTCCAGTATTGGAAGGCGTTCGATAGCACCGGCTCCTTCACACCATCCAGGGCACCGGACACCGTCTTGACGAACTCGGTCCGCTGATCATCGCTGAATACCTCACGCACCAGAATGCCCGGCTGCACAAAGTCGCCGTCGTCCTCGCGCAACGTGTAGGCCTCGCGAACCAGCTCGCCGTTGTCCTCCCAGCCGTTGTGCACTGGGCCGGTCTCGTCCGACCAGGAGTCACCAAAGGAGTTCGGAGCGTACATGCTCCGGCCACCACTGTGGTCGTACCACATGTTGCCCTCGAAGTTATAGGTATGCACCTCGTTGATCGGCCGGTTGACCGGCAGCTGTTGGAAGTTGGTGCCGATGCGGTAGCGCTGGGCGTCCCCGTAGGCGAAGTTGCGGCCCAGCAGCATCTTGTCCGGGGAGTTTCCGGTACCTGGGACCATATTGGCCGGGGAAAAGGCGGCTTGTTCGATCTGGGCGAAGAAGTTCTCCGGATTCCGGTTCAGGGTCATGGTGCCGACCTTGTGCCGCGGGTAGTCCTTCTGGGACCAGGTCTTGGTCAGGTCGAAAGGGTTGTACCGGTAGGTCTTAGCCTCCTCGAACGGCATGATCTGCCAGTACAGGTCCCACTTGGGGTGCTGTCCCTGCTCGAGGGATTCAAAGAGGTCACGGCGGTGGGCCTCGGCATCGGCTCCGGCCAGGCGTTCGGCCTCCTCGTTGCTCAGACACTCCACGCCCTGCTGTGATTCGAAGGCCCACTTCACAAAGAACTTTTCGCCCTTTGCGTTGACCAGCATGTAGGTGTGTGAACTGTAGCCGTTCATGTGACGCCAGGTCTTCGGTAGGCCGCGCTCCCCCATGACGTAGGTGACCTGGTGGGCGGACTCGGGGTTCTGGGTCCAGAAATCCCACTGCATGGTGGCATCACGCAGGCCAGAGGACGGCAGGCGCTTCTGCGAGCGGATGAAGTGCGGGAACTTCATGGGGTCGCGAAGGAAGAAGACAGGGGTGTTGTTGCCCACCATGTCGAAGTTTCCCTCGTTGGTGTAGAACTTCATGGCGAAACCGCGTACGTCACGCCAAGTGTCCGGAGAGCCCAGCTCGCCGGCGACTGTGGAAAACCGTGCCAGCATCTCGGTTTTCTTGCCCGGCTGCAGGAAGTCGGCCTTGGTCCACTGCGTGACGTCCTCGGTGACCTCAAAGGTACCGAACGCGCCAGCACCCTTGGCGTGCGGACGACGCTCCGGTACGTTCATCCTGTTGAAATGCGCCAGGGTTTCCACCAAGTGGTGATCGTGCAGCGGGATGGATCCGTTGGAGCCAACGCTCAGCGAGTTGCGGTCACTGACCGCGGGGATTCCGGCCGAGGTGGTCGAGCCAGTACTGTGCGGGGTCTTTTCTGTCATCAAATATTCCTTGGTCGGGTTGGGAGGGATGGACAAACCGGCCTGCCCGGGGATGGGCTTACCGGAGCTCAGGGGTTTACGGCGTCGCGCTGTCGGTTGTGTCGGCCAAACAGTTGGTACAGACGCCTTGATAGACGACGTCGGCTACGTAAATGGTCATTCCATGAGGTTCAGTGGGAGTGAGGCAAGGAGCGTGTCCGAAGGCACAGTTCACATCTTCGATGCGCCCACACACCGTGCAGACTGCGTGGTGGTGGTTGTCCGCCACCCGGGTCTCGTACCGGGCCGGGGATTGAGCCAAGTCCAACTGGCGCAACAGCCCTGCGTCGGTGAGGGAGTGCAACACCATGTAAATGGACTGCACGGTGATCTCGGGCAAAACATGACGGACGGTGGCGAGCACTTCGTCCGCTGTGGCGTGCGGTGTCCTCTCCAGTGCATCCAGCACAGTCAGCCGAGGCTTGGTGACGCGCAGACCAGTCGCCCGGATTCGCGTGGCCCATGGCAGTGGCGAAACGCCAGCGTGCGCGGCATTCTCCTGCTCTCGGAGTCGATCGGAGCGTGTGGTCGAGGTCATACCTTTACTGTGCCATATTTTGAGTAACTCATCAAAAGGGTTCAGCTACTAGCGACGGGGCCCATGAGGCAACGTCGCTAGAATAGAACGGTGCTCATTCTCTCTCTGGATACCTCCGCTAATGCCAGCGCGGCACTTGTGAACGACGACGGCGTTCTCGCCTCGTTCGCATCCAGAGACACCCGAACCCATGCTGAGGTGCTGACACCGGCCATCCGTGATCTACTGGCGGAAGTCGGGGTCGACGGCAGGGATTTAGATGCTGTGATCACCGGAACCGGCCCAGGGCCTTTTACCGGATTACGCGCCGGTATCGCGACCGCAAGGACCCTCGCGTTTGTCTGGAACGTGCCACTTTTTGGGCTCATGAGCCTGGAAGCAATCGCTGCAGACGCGTTGGCAGACGCCCGAGAGCGTGGACTCGACGAGTATTTGGTAGCAACAGACGCTCGACGCAAAGAAGTGTACTGGGCACGGTTCAGGGCCAGGGGAGACGCTCCTAGGCTCCTCGAGGGGCCAGCGGTTGCGTCGCCGTCGAACCTTCCTGCCCTGCCCGTCTACGGCAAAGGTGCCGGACTCTACGCGGACGAGTTGAGCGCGGCCGAAGGTTTCACCGATCTGCAGCCAGCGGCTTCGTCCCTGGGCGTCGTCGCGCTTGAGCGGATCCACACTGGTAGCCAGTCCACTGACACCACCCCTCTGTACTTACGCGAATCCGATGCCAAGGTCCCTGGACCCCGAAAGCGGGCACTGTCATGACCAGCCGAATTCCCGAACTCCCGCAACGGGAGCTACCGTCCACGGTGACGCTGCGCGCCATGACCACCGACGACGTCGTGCCGGTTCACGCGATGGAAAACCAGTTGTTCCCCACGGACGCATGGCCACTGGAGATGTTTTATGCGGAGCTCGAACAGCCGCAAACCAGGCACTATGTGGTGGCAGAGGAAGCCGGTGCCATCATCGGGTACGCCGGGCTGATGTGTATTCCTCCGCTGGGAGATATCCAGACCATCGCCGTCGAACCCGGCCACGAGGGCCAGGGCATCGGGTCGGTTCTGCTGCGCCGCCTCATCGAGGAGGCCGCCGCCAGGGGCGCGGACAGCGTGCTGCTGGAAGTGCGCGCCGATAACCCGCGAGCACAGCAGCTGTATCAGTACTTCGGCTTCTTACAGATCGACGTCCGACGACGCTACTATCGCGGCGGGATCGACGCCATCATCATGAAACTGGACTTACTGGAGGCCCATCATGACTGACCCGGCTGGACCTCTGGTCCTTGGCATCGAATCCTCGTGCGATGAAACCGGCGTCGGCATTGTCCGCGGACGGCAACTGCTGGCCAACGCCGTAGCATCATCCATGGAGGAGCACGTCCGGTTTGGTGGAGTCATCCCCGAGATCGCGTCGCGAGCACACCTCGATGCTTTCCTGCCCACCCTGCAGCAGGCATTGAACGAGGCCCAGGTTTCCCTCGAGGACATCGATGCCATCGCGGTCACCTCTGGGCCAGGGCTGTCCGGTGCCCTCATGGTCGGGGTCTCGGCGGCCAAGGCCCTTGCGCTCGCCGCTGGCAAACCGCTCTATGCCATCAACCATCTCGTGGCCCACGTGGGAGTGGGGCTGCTGGACGAGTCCCTCGGCGGTCGACCGCTACCCGAGAACCTTGGCGCGCTCCTGGTCTCTGGCGGGCACACAGAAGTCCTCAGAGTTCGAAGTATTGCCTCCGACGTCGAATTGCTGGGGTCTACTATCGACGACGCTGCCGGCGAGGCATATGACAAGGTGGCGCGCATCCTAGGGCTCGGATATCCCGGTGGGCCCGCGATCGACAGATTGGCACAAGAAGGTAACCCGCGCGCCGTGCGCTTCCCTCGCGGGCTGACGCAGCCCAAGTACATGGGCACGGCCGATGAACCCGGCCCGCACCGTTACGATTGGTCATTCTCAGGGCTCAAGACTGCTGTTGCGCGCTGCGTGGAACATTATGAGGCAGCAGGAGAGCCGGTACCGATAGCCGACGTCGCCGCTTCCTTTCAGGAGGCCGTAGTGGATGTCATCACCACCAAAGCGGTTCTGGCGTGCCAAGAACACGGGATCACTGAGTTGCTACTCGGCGGGGGAGTAGCGGCGAACTCTCGTTTGCGGGAGCTCACACATGAGCGGTGTTCTACGGCCGGGATTACTCTGCATGTTCCGCGACCGGTTCTCTGTACCGATAACGGCGCCATGGTGGCCGCACTCGGATCACAGATTGTCGCTGCCGGTGGTCAACCGAGCGGTCTGGATTTCGGAACTGACTCGTCTATGCCGGTCACCACCGTGTATCAATAAATGTTCTAACCGGTAGGAAAAATAGCAGGGTGCTAGGACAGTGGTGAAGTATCCCGGTAGCGTATTGATCATGACTATCGAGAGCGGCTTCGCCGACGAATACCGCAGCCTGAACGCAACCCTTTCCTCCGTCCTGGTCCGCGTGGCTGAGGACGACTGGAACAATGATTCGCCGTGCACGGGGTGGAAAGCCGTCGACGTGTTGAGGCACCTCATCTCCACGCAGCGCACTTTTCTAGAAGAACGAGGAATTCCACTAAACGACGAGCTACGTGTGGTCAATAATCCTGTTGCGGCGTGGTCCCAGCACAGTGCTTGGGTCCAGGATCTGCTCCAGGATCCCAAGGTCAGCGACAAGGAGTATGAAGGCTACTTCGGGACGGCGAAGGTCGGGGAATCGATGGTGCGGTTCTACGGGTTCGACATGGTGGTGCACCGGTGGGACATCGCCCGGGCTGCAGGATTAGACGATGACTTCTCCAGCGACGAGATGAACATGTTGGAGGGTGCCATTGCAGAGTTTGGTGAGAGCCTCTACTCCAAAGGCGTCTGCAAGCCTGCACTTGAGGTGCCCAATACCACGGATCGGCAGACGCTCATTCTTGCGAAGCTGGGACGCCACACGGACGTGACCCGCTAAAGCGTTCGTGCACTATGGACGGCGCTGCTCGACAGTCAGGCGTCGGAACCGGCCCGCATCTGTGCAATGAGATCGCGGACCACAGCGCGCAGATCGCCGTTGTTCTCCTTGGCGATGCGACGCTGGCGCTGATAGCCAGCCCCGTTCCGGACGATTGACTCGACGTCCGCCAGTTCCTGCGTGCAGTTCAGCTTCCGCGCTATGGGTTCCAGGCGGTTCAGCGTCTCCATGATGTGCTCGGTGACAAGCTGTTCCTTGCCAGCCGCATCAAGAATAATAATGGCCTCTAGACCGTAGCGGGCTGCGCGCCATTTGTTCTCTTGGACGTGCCAGGGCGGCATAGTGGGAATGGCCCCGCCGGCGTCGAGCGTTTGTGAGAAATCCTCTACCAGGCACTGAGTCAACGCAGCGACGGCGCCAATCTCCCGAAGCGTGGACAGTCCGTCGCAGATCCGCATCTCGATGGTACCGAGATTGCCCACAGGCCGGACGTCCCAGCGGATTTCACCGACAGAGTCGATAACACCAGTGGTGAACATGTCCTGGACATATTCTTCGTAGCGAGCCCAGTTGGGGAACTGGAACGGCAGGCCGGCCGTGGGCAGTTGCTGGAACATGAGCGCGCGTTGAGAGGCGTAGCCCGTGTCCTCGCCGCCCCAGAACGGCGATGAGGCTGAAAGCGCCTGCAGGTGAGGGAAATAGTTCACCAGACCGTCAAGTACCGGCATGGCTTTGTCACGGTTGTCCAGACCGACGTGAACGTGGACCCCGTAGATGACCATCTGCTGGCCCCACCACTGGGTTCGATCGATGAGTTTTGAGTAACGTTCTTTGTCGGTGACCGGTTGGGAGCGCGGCGGGGCGAAGGGATGCGACCCAGCCGAGAACAGCTCGATGTCCATCTTGTCTGTGACGTCGCGCAGAGCCGAGATTGACCGGGCCAGATCAGCTTTGGCCTCGGAGACCGTGTGGCAAACGCCGGTCACGACTTCCACTGTGTTCAGTAGCAGTTCCTGTTTGATGTGCGGATGCTCATCGTCCTCCTGCAGGCCAGGATGGTTTGCAGCGACTCCGCGGAGGACTTCATCAGCCACCGATTTGAGCTCGCCCGTTTGGGCGTCTGCCAGAGCAATCTCCCACTCAACTCCGAGTGTGGACTGTTCTGACTGGGCGAACTCAATCTTCATATGGTCTCCTGATCCGTGCGGTCAATGCCGGCTACAAATGGTGGCTCAAACCGCTTTATCGGGGAAGGAACTCAGTTCAATGATAATGCAGGAGCGCGCCGGCTAGTCGGCGCTGGCAGGGAAGGAGACCGGTTCGACGACGATGGCGATCCTGTCTTCCCCAATCCGGGTCAGCACTAGCGTGGCAGAAGCGCCGCCTCGTTTGTTCCCGCCAGGTAGCAACTGCTTCCTGAGCTCTTCCGGTGTGACGGCGGTTCCGCGCTTTTTGATGTCCAGAATGCCGATACCGTTCTCTCGAACCCAAGTACGGAGGCGCTTGACGTTGTAGGGCAGCACGTCCAAAACCTTGTAGGCTCTCGCGAACGGTGAGTCGATCAGGGTTGGCGCACAAATGTAGGCGATGTGCGGGTCCAACAGGTGCCCGCCCAGATTTCGCGCTGCGTCGGCCACGAGACCAGCCCTGATGACGGCGCCGTCTGGTTCGTACAAGTACCCTTCCGCGGTGCCGATGGTGACATCCTGATTCTCGGGGTCGTAATCCGATTCAGCAGTCATCTCTGCGGCACCGGCAGGGCCAATGATCAGGGCAGCACGCCGAACGTCCGGGCGAGCGAGAGCATTGAACCAGAGCGCGACTTCAGTGACGTCGCCGTTGACTGACACCCACTGCGCTTCGCAATGAGCTGGCACGGACTCGTGGGGGATGCCGGGACCGAGCTTCACACCGACAGCCAACCCGCGGTTCGCTAGCTCCTCAACAAAAGACAGAGGAGGGGAAAAGGATTCCGGATCAAAGATTCTGGTGGTGCCAGAGGTGGACGTTGTCCGGCGCGCCGGGTCCAGCCACACTCCGTCGTGCCCTGCAAGGTCGAACTCTTCGGCGGTGCCGTTCACTACCACCGCGTCCGGCCAGGGCATGAGGTTCATGGTGGCAATGGCGGCTGTGGTCTCATCTAGCTCGACGGCCGTGACGTGCCGATCCAGACTCGCGAATGCCATTGCATCGGCTCCGATGCCGCAGCCCAGATCCGCGATCTTGGTAATTCCAGCTGTCACATAGCGTTGCGCGTGCCGGGCAGCGACGGTGAAACGCGTGGCCTGTTCCAAACCCGCCTGCGAGAAGATCATCTGGTCAGAGAACGGCCCGAACTTGGTTCGTGCCTTCATTCTCAGCCGTGCCTGAGTGAGGGCCGCGGACACCAGTTCCGGCGAATGCCCCGCCTTGCGTAATTTGTCGCTAACCGCCAGGGAATCAGATTCGACGTAGGGCCCCATCGAATTGAGCAGCTCCCAGCCCTCGGGAGTCAGGAGTGGGACGATGTTTTCGGCAGCCATGAAACCAGCTTATGGGGACCCGTCCCCACTGCCCTAACCCTCGTCATCCTGGAAGCGACGATGCCCAAGCGGTCAGGCGTCCACGATCTCGTCCGGTTTCGCATTCTGCTTTGCCACTGTGGCAATGCGGCCGCCCTTGAGGACCATGTTTGCCTGCCGTGGTGAGAGTCGGTGACGCAGAGTAAATTGACGGTCGCCGTCGAGAGTGGCTGTCACCTCATGGTTGTTCTGCAGCTGCTCATGGATACCCTCGAAGGTGAGGATGCTTCCTTCCGAGATGGCGTCGTAGTCTGCTGGATCGGTGAATTCCAGGGCGAGAACACCGAAGTTCGCCAGGTTCTGCCAGTGAATCCGGGCGAAGGATTTTGCGACGACGATACGCAGACCAAGGTAGCGCGGAGCGATGACCGCGTGTTCGCGGGAACTGCCCTGACCGTAGTTCTCTCCAGCAACGAGCATGTGACCGCCTTCGGCCTCTTGGGCGCGCGTGGCGTAAGTTTTGTCCACCTGGGTGAAGAGGAACTCGGAGATTCTGGGGATGTTGCTGCGGTAGGGCAGTACGCGGGCTCCGGCAGGCAATATCTCATCAGTCGAGATATTGTCGCCCATTTTGAGGAGCACGGGCAGTTCGATTGCATCCGGGAGTGGATCAAACTCTGGCAGCGAAGCAATGTTGGAGCCTTTGACCAGCTCCACCTGCGACGCCTCTTCAGGGGGCAGCGGATCAAGCAACATCGCTGTGTTGATGCTGGGTTCAGCAGGCAGTACCGGTCGCGGGTAGTCCATGTCCAGGTCGCGCGGGTCGGTGATCTTTCCCGTCAGTGCTGCCGCCGCAGCAGTTTCCGGAGAGCACAGCCAGACGGCGTCCTCATCCGTACCAGACCGGCCGGGAAAGTTTCGTGGCACAGTACGCAGGCTGTTGCGTCCGGTGGCTGGCGCCTGGCCCATCCCGATACATCCCATGCAGCCGGACTGATGGATTCTGGCGCCTGCAGAAATGAGGTCGAACAGCCAGCCGCCCTTCGAAAGGTCCTCAAGAATTTCCCGCGACGTCGGGTTGACGTCCACGGACACTGACTTGTGACCTTGCCGGCCCTTCAGGATCTCGGCGACGACGGCGAAATCTCGCAGGCCCGGGTTGGCAGAGGACCCGATGACAACCTGATAGACCTCCTCGCCAGCAACTTCCCGGACGGGAACAACGTTGCCGGGAGAGGACGGTTTAGCAATGAGTGGTTCCAGAGTGGAGAGGTCAATCGTCTCTTCGACGTCGTAGGTGGCGCCGTCGTCGGCCAGAATTTCCGTGAAATCTTCTGCGCGTCCCGCTCCCGTAAGGAATCTGAGTACTTCCTCATCGCTGGGGAACACGCTGGTGGTCGCGCCCAGTTCGGCGCCCATGTTCGCGATGACGTGCCGATCCATCGCCGTCAGTCCAGCCAACCCGGAACCGTGATACTCGATGATCCGTCCGACGCCGCCCTTGACGTCGTGACGCCTCAGCATTTCTAGAATGATGTCCTTGGCAGAAACCCAATCTGGTAGTTCGCCGGTCAGTTCCACACCCCAGATCTCGGGCATCGCAACGTAGAGCGGCTCACCGGCCATTGCCATGGCAACTTCCAGCCCTCCGACACCTATGGCGATCATGCCGATAGCGCCGGCTGCGCACGTGTGCGAGTCGGAACCCACCATCGTGGCGCCCGGACGCCCGAAACGGGCCTGATGAACAGGGTGCGAGACGCCGTTACCTGGCTTCGAGAACCACAGCCCGTACCGTTGCGCGGCGGACTGCAGGAATAGGTGGTCCTCCGGGTTTTTCTCATCGGTCTGCAGCAGGTTGTGGTCAACATATTGGGCGGAGAGTTCGGTCTGGATGCGATCTAGCCCCATGGCTTCGAGCTCGAGCATCACCATGGTGCCCGTGGCATCCTGCGTCAGTGTCTGATCGATTCTTAGCCCGATTTCTGTTCCAGGCGTCATCTCCCCGTCAACCAGATGCGCGCTGATGATCTTCTGGGCCACATTCTTCGGCGTCGACTGTCCCATGCCTACCTCCCCGTTGACGGCTATCACTATGCCCCCATGCTAGGTCGCTACCACCGACGGTGGCCAGAGGGTGGCGCCAAGACCGCCACGCTTTTGGCACTCGCCTTGACCGAGTGCTAACCGAGGCATAAAGTCTGTATTAGCACTCTCGACCTGAGGTGCTAATTGTCTGGGTAGCGTAATCCGGCACCGCGACGACGGTTTGCGCGCTCCATCCCGGACCCTGAAACCATTGGTAACTCATGCAAAGGAGAGCCGAGTGTCGGTCTCTATTAAGCCTCTTGAGGATCGCGTTGTTGTCCGTCCGCTCGAAGCAGAGCAGACCACAGCGTCTGGTCTCGTCATCCCGGACACTGCCAAGGAAAAGCCCCAGGAGGGCGAAGTCGTTGCAGTAGGCCCAGGCCGCGTTGACGACAACGGCAACCGTGTCCCCATCGATGTTGCCGTCGGCGACGTCGTTATCTACTCGAAGTATGGCGGAACCGAGATCAAGTCCGGCGGCGAGGAATTCCTCGTGTTGTCCGCCCGCGACGTCCTGGCGATCGTCGAAAAGTAGAACTTCTTCTGGTGCCCTGTACCGCGAACGCATCCGGCGATTCCGTCGGCCACGTAGCGGTGCAGGGCATCTTTCGCTGAAAGGACTTTCATCATGGCAAAGCAATTGGAGTTCAACGACGCCGCCCGCAAGGCTTTGGAAGCCGGCGTGGACAAGCTGGCCAACACCGTCAAGGTGACCCTCGGCCCGCGCGGACGCAACGTTGTCTTGGACAAAAAGTGGGGCGCACCCACCATCACGAACGACGGCGTCACCATCGCCCGCGAGGTCGAGCTCGATGACCCGTACGAAAACCTTGGCGCACAGCTGGCCAAAGAAGTCGCCACCAAGACCAACGACGTCGCTGGTGACGGAACTACCACAGCCACTGTGCTTGCACAGGCTCTGGTCAAGGAAGGCCTGCGGAACGTAGCAGCAGGCGCGGCGCCCAGCGCGCTGAAGCGTGGCATCGAAGTATCGGTCGACGCCGTGGCGAAACGCCTCTTGGAAAATGCTCGCGAGGTTCAGGGCGAACAGACTGCCAACGTTGCGGCGATCTCCGCCCAGAGCACTGAGGTCGGCGAGCTATTGGCCGAGGCTTTCGAAAAGGTCGGCAAGGATGGTGTCATCACCATCGAGGAGTCCTCGACCACGCAGACCGAGCTGGTTCTCACCGAGGGCATGCAGTTCGACAAGGGCTACCTCTCGCCGTACTTCGTGACGGACGCCGAGCGTCAGGAAGCTGTCCTCGAAGACGCGATGATCTTGGTCAACTCAGGCAAAATCTCCACGGTCCAGGAATTCCTGCCGCTGCTGGAGAAGGTGTTGCAGGCGGGCAAACCCCTGTTCATCATTTCTGAGGACGTTGAGGGTGAAGCTCTCTCCACACTCGTCGTGAACAAGATTCGTGGAACGCTGAACGCGGTCGCCGTGAAGGCTCCGGGCTTTGGTGATCGGCGCAAGGCCATGCTGCAGGACATCGCAGTGCTGACCGGCGCGCAGGTCGTGTCCGCGGACCTTGGTCTCAAGCTGGACCAGGTCGGCATGGAGGTTCTGGGCTCTGCCCGCCGGATCACCATCACCAAGGACAGCACCACCATTGTCGACGGTGCAGGATCCGAGCAAGAAGTCGCAGACCGTGTGTCCCAGTTGCGCTCGGAAGTTGAGCGCACGGATTCAGATTGGGACCGCGAGAAGCTGCAGGAACGCTTGGCCAAACTGGCTGGCGGAGTCGGAGTCATCAAGGTCGGCGCTGCCACCGAGGTGGAGCTCAAGGAAAAGAAGCACCGCATCGAAGACGCCGTTTCATCCACGCGCGCAGCGCTTGATGAGGGCATTGTCGCTGGTGGCGGTTCAGCACTCATCCACGCGGCGAAGGCCCTGGAAGAAGACGAGAACGTCTTGGCGCTCGAGGGCGATGCAGCAACCGCCGTCGGGCTGGTTCGCCGTGCACTGGCGCAGCCCCTGCGCTGGATCGCGGAGAACGCTGGCCACGAAGGTTATGTTGTGGTGAGCAAGGTCGGCGAACTCGAAATCGGACATGGCTTCAACGCTGTCACCGGCGAATACGAAGACCTCGTCGCAGCTGGCATCATCGACCCGGTAAAGGTCACCCGTTCCGCACTGCGTAACGCTGCCTCCATTGCCGCGCTCGTTCTGACAACCGAAACACTGGTTGTTGAGAAGCCGGAAGAGGACGACGACCACGGTCACCAGCTCTAACGACCAAAGTCACAACGCATAAGGCACCTCCGCATCGGGCGGGGGTGCCTTATGCGTATAACGGTTGAATTTCACAGTCAGCTATGAATCAAATCCGTCCGGTAAGATGGCCCGGTACGTTTTCTCCCCGGAAGGTTCACATAGGTGCCGAGCGCCCAGATTGCTGCTATAAGCAGGGACAGTTCCTCGCCAACTGTGCCCAGAAGTCAAGACCCGAAAGTGTTCCGCCCAGAGGTGCAGGGCCTTCGTGCGCTCGCCGTCCTCATGGTGGTGGTCTATCACGTATGGCTAGGCCGCGTTTCGGGTGGAGTGGACATTTTCCTGCTCATCTCCTCGTTTCTGCTGACGCTTTCCTTCACACGAAAACTCGAAAACGGGAAGGCTCTGGATCTCCTCGGGTATTGGGTCCACGTATTCAAACGTCTCCTGCCCATGGCGGCGCTAACCATCCTTGTTACGCTGGCCGCCGTCGTTACCTTCGTGCCCGCGACACGGTGGTCAACTATTCTCGATCAGGCGTGGGCTTCTCTGTTCTACTTTCAGAACTGGGTCCTGGCGTTTGGTTCGGTAGATTACTACGCAGCGGACCACAGTGGTGCGAGCCCACTACAACACTTCTGGTCTCTGTCGATTCAGGGGCAGGTATTCATTCTCTGGCCGCTGATGTTCGCCCTGGCCGGTTTGCTCTGCAGCCGGACACTGCTGAGGGTTCGTCCTACGCTCATCGTCCTTTTCGGAACCGTGTTTGCGGTGTCGTTGGCTTTCTCCGTTGTGCAAACCTATACAAACCAAGGATTTGCCTACTTCGATACTCGCACCAGGCTGTGGGAATTTGCTCTCGGATCTCTGATTGCGTTGTTCCTCCCGTACCTCAAGCCTGGACGCAGCGCGCGCGTATTGCTCGGTTGGATCGGTATAGCAGCGATGCTCAGCGTCGGTATCGTGCTACAGGTGGAACAACAGTTCCCCGGGTTTATCGCGCTCTGGCCCACCCTGGCAGCAGCAGCCATAATAGTGGCAGGTCAGACGGATAGTCGTTGGGGGGCTGACCGGCTACTGTCCTGGAAACCGCTGGTGAAACTCGGTGATTCTTCCTACGCCCTGTATCTCATTCATTGGCCCATTCTGGTGATCTACCTCATCTTCAGAGATCGTGAAATGGCAGGTCCCATCTCTGGGGCGTTCATCATCGTCATTTCAGTGATCTGGGCAGTGCTCGTCACAAAGTGGATCGACACGCCTATCCGGAATCTGAAGTGGGCGGAAGAGAAGCGCCTTCGCGCCGGCGTCGTCATAGCGTTGAGCGTTCTCTTGGTGGCAGTACCTGTCGCAACCTGGCAGAGCCAGCTTCGTACGGCCGCCTCAGAAGCAGCGGCCCGCGTCGACATCGATAACCCGGGTGCCACCGTTCTTGGTAAGGGTTTTAAATTCCGTGGTGATCCCGATGCTCCGGTGCTTCCCTTGGCCACAGCCATGGACGCGGAATGGGTTTGGCTCGATCAAAAATGCTCCGGGGCCTTCGATGCCTCCGAATACGGTCAGCTTCAAGACGGGTGCACCCAGACACCGCTGGTGGAAAATCCAGACAAGCTTGCCGTGGTGGTTGGCGCATCGCACCCGCAGCAGTGGGTCGCTGCTATCGAAGTGCTTGCCGCTGAACAGAACTGGCAGCTGGTGGTCCTCCGCAAGGGCCAGTGCCCATTTGGAGCCCCTATCGGCAAACAATTTGAGGGTTGCGAGAATTGGAATGGAGATGTCCTGCGGTATTTAGACGATGTGAACCCTGACGTAGTTTTCACGGTTTCATCATCGTCGCACCATACCCGGGCCGAAGACCTACTAGTTCCAGGATACGAAAAAGCAGCAGTGCAGCTTATGAATGACGGAGCGGACGTTATCGCCATCAGAGACAACCCCCGTTTTGGTATCAATATCCCGGAATGTGTCGAAACCAACGGGGTGGACGATCCTGCTTGCACGTTTCCGCTCGAGGACAAGCTCGCAGGCGTCAACCCTGCGGCTTCATTGGGAGAGAAGTACGAAAAACTTCACACCATCGACATGACTGACCGCATTTGCGTTGACGGGCTCTGCCCGCCAGTGATCGGAAACGTGCTGGTTTACATGGATGACAACCACCTAGGCGCCACGTATATCCGTACCATGACCGAGGAATTCTCTGATCGCCTCTTCGACTCCACTGGCTGGGATCGGTAGTGTCCGTCTCGATCAGCGAACCCAACACGGCTACACCCTCACACCAACCGGTCAAAACCTACCGCCCAGAGGTTCAAGGTCTTCGTGCGCTCGCTGTCCTCATGGTGGTGGTCTATCACGTATGGCTAGGCCGCGTTTCGGGTGGAGTAGACATTTTCCTCCTGGTATCGGCCTTTCTGCTGACGGGCTCTTTCGCCCGCAAAGTAGAGGGCGGTAAGCCTTGGTGTCATAGCGTCGTAGCAACAAACATCGTTGCGTAGAGGGAGTTGCTGGTGGCGCGGAAGTTGTTGACGTTTGCTGATCGGGCAGATATTGCGGTGGGGATTCGGGCGGGCCATACGGACCGGCAAATCGGGGTGGAGATCGGCAGGGACCATACGATCGTGTGGCGGGAACGGAACCGAAACTCAACGAAGACCCGCGGCTACAAACCAGTGACCGCGGACTGTAAAGCAGAGGATCGCCGGAAGCGCCCGCAGACCCGGAAGATCGACGCCGATCCTGTCCTCGCTGCGCGGGTAAAAGCGGATCTGTTCCGGTCCAGGACACCACGTCAGGTCGCGGGGCGCTTGCTTTTGGAGGCCGCTGACTCCAGCGTTGAACCCATGGTGAAATCTCCCGACGCGCACGGCCGGACCGTCTCCCACGAAGCGATCTACCGGTGGATCTACGCGATGCCCAAAGGCGAGCTCGAACGGGAAGGAATCCTGTTGCAATCCAAGCGCACCAAGCGTAAACGCCGGAAGCCCCTTGGCGCGCGTACCGGCGGGAGGATCATCGGGATGCTCAGCATCGATGACCGTCCCGAGACCGCATCGGACCGTCGTGTTCCAGGGTCCTGGGAAGGGGATCTAGTGGTCGGCAAGGCCGGCAAAACAGCTGTGGCTACCCTGGTGGAGCGCTCCAGTAGGTTCCTGATCATGCTGGGCCTGCCCGAGGGCAAGAAGGCCTCCGGACTAGCTGATGTCCTCATCGATCGGGTCAATGACCTGCCGGCGCTGATGCGCGGCTGCCTCACGTGGGATCAGGGAACCGAGATGGCCCGCCACGCCCAGCTGACCGTCGCCACTGACCTGCCCGTCTACTTCGCTCACCCACACTCTCCATGGGAGCGAGGCTCGAACGAGAACACGAACCGCCTGATCCGGGAGTACCTACCCAAAGGTATCGAGATCACCAGCCACCAGCCCTACCTCGATACCATCGCCGATGAACTCAATGACAGGCCACGCGCCACCCTGGGATACCTCACCCCACGAGAAGTCTTCACCAAACTACTCAACGACAATGTTGCTACCACCGGTTGACACCAAG
>JBBPYK010000136.1:0-42217 GCA_038199985.1 Actinomycetales bacterium
ACGGACATCACCGAGCATCCCACGGCTGAGGGCAAGCTTTACCTGTGCGCGGTTAAGGACGTCTACTCCAACAGGATTGTGGGCTACTCCATCGATTCGCGCATGAAAGCCGTCCTGGCCGTTGACTCGTTGAAGTCAGCGATCAGTCAACGCGACGCGCAAGGAACACTGATACACAGCGACAGAGGGTCTCAATTCCGGTCAAAGAAGTACGTTCGCCTGATCAGCTCCGCCGGTCTGCAAGGCTCTATGGCAGGGTCGGGGCAGGTGCAGATAACGCCGCCATGGAAAGTTTCTTCTCACTGCTGCAAAAGAACGTGCTGAACCAAAAACGGTGGGAAACCCGGAAAGAACTACGCCTGGCCATCGTGGTCTGGATCGAGAAAACCTACCACCGCCGACGCCGCCAACGACGACTCGGCAAACTGACACCGATCGAGTTTGAGACAATTAACAGGACGACTCGACCGGTCCCCAAGATATCAACCCAAACTGTCAACTAAACCGTGGTCAGACCCGGCCGGAAATAGGTCTGACTAGGGACGATAGTAGATGATGGTAGCCAGCAAAAACCCTTGGAAGAGCAGTACTCTTACTCGAAAGTTCCGAGTCCGTTGTGGCCCTTTCGCGTCGTCTCTTCACGTGCTGAGCTCGGCCACTGTGAAAGTTCTGTTACTGCTACGTTACCGCTGGGTCTTTCGTGGTAAAGCAAAAGGCCCCGGTCCCCTTTGTCTACAAGGGAACCAGGACCTTTCTCATCAGCGGTGACGGTGGGATTTGAACCCACGTTGGCTTTCACCAAACAACATTTCGAGTGTTGCACCTTCGGCCGCTCGGACACGTCACCAACGCCACTACGTTACCGGTAGAGGTGTCGATGACCCAAAACGCTAGAGGTCGACGACGTCGTTCTTGCCAACGTTGGGCCGATTACCAGTGACGGCAGCCTTCGCGATCTTGAACATGTTGACTGCCTTGGGCGCGTCGCTGGTCCAGTATTCGGCGGTATGCGCCTCTATGCGGATGAGGGCCACTTTGGGGTCGTCCTTGCCGTTTTCAAACCAGGCTTCCACCGAGGAGCTCCACAGCTCGTCGACCTTCGCCCGATCATGAACCAGTTCGGCAGAGCCAGCTATGGACACCCAACCGTCTTTGCTGTGAACGGCCACGTTGACCTCAGGGTTCGCCCGGATCTCGTCTGCTTTGGGGGAGGGGTCCTGCGTGAAGAACCACAGTTCGCCGTCGAACTCTGTCTCTTGCAAGGCCAACGGCCGGCTGACCAGGTACCCCTCGGCCGACGTCGTTGTGAGCACACCAATTTTGGCGTCCTCCAGTAGATCGGCAACTTCCTTGAGCCCGTTGGGCGATGACTCGTTGGCCACTGGCACCACATCCTTACATTGTCGGTAGCCCTATTGTAAGCAAGCTTCATTCATCTGGTGAAGTTCGTCGTACCGCAAAGAAATCAGTCAGCAGTCGGGAGCACTCGTTGGCTCGTACGTCCGGGAAAACTTCCACCCAGTGGTTCAGTCGCGGTTCGCGCAGTACCTCGAACACGGAACCCGCCGCGCCCGCCTTGGGATCCCAGGCGCCAAACACCACCCGTGGCACCCGCGCGAGCACGATGGCCCCGGCGCACATGGCACATGGCTCCAGCGTCACCACCAGCGTGCAGTCATCCAGCCGCCAACTATTCAGTGCCTCCGCCGCGCGCCGGATGGCAACAACCTCCGCGTGCGCCGTCGGATCATGGGTAGCTTCACGTTCGTTGCGGCCGGTCCCCACGATCACCCCATCCGGCCCGACGACGACGGCGCCAATGGGCACGTCCCCGGAGTCCAGCGCTCGTTCGGCAGCCGAGAGGGCTAAGCTCATCCAGCGTTCGTGATCCTGACCTCGGCGACTCATACCCTCAATGGTACTTTTGACCTATGCGCGTACTGGTTGTTGACCATCCCCTTGTTGCCCATAAGCTCACAGTCCTCCGGGACAAAGACACATCGTCGCCGGTGTTCCGGCTCTTGACGGAGGAACTGGTCACGCTTCTGGCGTACGAGGCAACCCGCAATGTCCGGGTGGAAAGTGTCCGCGTGACCACGCCTGTCACTACAGCTGACGGCATCGGGCTGTTGAAGCCGACGCCGCTGGTCGTTCCGATTCTGCGCGCGGGTCTTGGCATGCTGGAGGGCATGACCCGGCTGGTGCCGACGGCGGAGGTCGGATTCCTGGGGATGGAACGCAACGAGGAGACGCTCGAGGCCATTACTTATGCGGAGCGGTTGCCCGATGACCTCACGGGTCGGCAGGTGTTTGTGCTGGACCCGATGCTCGCCACAGGCGGCACGCTGCGGGAAGCCATCAAGTTCCTTTTCCAGCGCGGAGCCGACGACGTCACGTGCATCTGCCTGCTGGCAGCCCCCGAGGGGCTCAAGGCGCTCGAGGAGGAGCTGGAAGGCAAAAATGTCACCATCGTCCTGGCTTCCATCGACGAGAAGCTCAACGAAAGCGCCTACATTGTGCCGGGTCTGGGCGACGCCGGTGACCGCCTCTATGGCGTGGCCCACTAGGCGTTATGCACCAAAAACGCTGCAATAGCGGGAAGAAACAATGATGTGATGCACATTACGTTGCGAATAGTTAACCGTTCCGTGTAATAATTCTTTATGTGAACACCAACTCGACAGCATCTGCAGCCGCAGCGACTCTGATCAGCCAAATGGCCGATTCGATCATGTGCTGTTTTCGAATGCATGCCTGAAGCACCACCCTCAGCTTCTAGGTAATTTTTAACGGGCCCAACGGCGGGCACACCCGCTTCATCGCGATTCGGCCCACCCTTAGCATTCGAGCCGCGATGACGGCCATTCACATTGAGGTTTCTAAAAATGTCAGTTGCATCCGGATACGTCCACATCTCCCTCCGCCCACAGCGACGCGATAATTCGCCGAGCCTTCAGCACGCTCGTTCCGCAGAGGCTTACTCCGAGGGACAGGGCTACCGACAGCTTCATGCGGTTCCGCCCTATGGAAATACCGCTCATCCGGAAACTGCTCCCACTCCCGTCATTACGCCCAACGGCGTCCCGGGACCCCAGCCCGTCAGCAACGACACCGCGGCGCGTGGCTTTGTGGTCTACGTCGGTCTCGACGAAGAAGCGGCAACCGCCAATGGGACCACTCTGACCAAGCTTGCGCAGGACATCCGCGCTTACGTTCAGGAACTAGTACCGGGTGCTCAGAGCCATGCCGCCGTCGCCCTGGCTCCTGCTGGCGCACAGGGCGCGGATATTGACGTCGTCAGGCGGGCGCTGGGAGACCCGACGGCGAATCGTCGGCCACGCACCGAAGCGCGGCAGCATTCCTCGGGTCAGCGCGCTACTGGCGTCCTGATTGATCTGGCCCGGCGAGAAGTTCAACTCGACGGCGACATCCTGAACCTGACCTTCAAAGAGTTCGAACTGCTGAACTACCTGGTGGAGAACGGCACCCGCACGGTCAGCCGTGAGGAGCTTCTGGAGTCCCTCTGGAAGAACGCTGAGGAAGTCCCGAATGTCAGGACCATCGACGTTCACATTCGGCGTCTGCGCTCAAAGTTGTCGAGGCTGGCGAATACCGTTCGCACCGTGCGCGGTCAGGGTTACCGTTTCTACGAGCACCCCGAAGTTGTCGTCTGGGCAGCTCCGGAGTACTCGATCTAGAGGCCGTACTTCTCCAGCAGCCGTAGCCATACTTCGCTGATCGTGGGATAGGCAGGCACTGCGTGCCATAGCCGTTCCATCGGCACCTCTCCCACGATCGCGATGGTTGCTGCGTGCAAGAGTTCTGAAACTCCAGGACCGACGAACAACATACCGACCAGCACCTTCCGGTCCTCGTCCACGACCATCTGCGCCCAGCCCTTGTAGTCATCGGCAAAGAGAGCGGATCCGGCGACGGCGATGTCCAACGAGGTCTCCGAAACGTTCAGACCGTCATCCTGTGCTTCTTGATACGTCTTGCCGACCATGGCGATCTCGGGGTCGGTGAAGACTACCTGCGGGACAGCGTGATGGTCCGCCGTCGCACAGTATGTGCTCCAGGGCTCTGGGCTGTCTCCCACCTTGCCGTTGACGCGGCCGGCTATAGCGTCTGCTGTGGCGCGCGCTTCATACTTCCCCTGATGGGTCAGTAGAACCTTGCCGGCTGCGTCTCCAACTGCATAGAGCCATTCATTGACGCGCCCGGTGTCATCTGAATCCAGATTTTTGATGTCGAGCCCCAGCTCTTCCAGCCCGAGGCCTTCCAGCGCAGGATGCCGCCCCGTAGAAACGAGGAGCCTCTCAGCTTTCAGGGTGGAGCCGTCCGGCATGGCCAGCGCGACGCCGTCGTCGGTCGCTGAAATGCTGGAGGCTTCCGTCTGCAGCCGAAGATCGACACCGTCCTTCTCCAGTGCAGTGGCCACGAGCCGGCGGGCAGGTTCAGGGTAGCTCTCCAGCAGGTCCCCGCGAATCAGCATGGTCACGTGAGAGCCCAGCCGTGCGTACGCCTGCGCCAATTCGGTGCCAGCAACCCCTCCGCCGATCACAGCGAGGCTCTTGGGGACTTCCTGCGCACTGGTGGCCTCCCGCGTACCCCAGTACTCCACGGAATCCAGCCCCTTGATGGGTGGCTGCGTGGGAGTGGAACCGGTTGCCAGGACGACGGCGACCCGTGCCGTCAACGTGGAGGTCCCGCCGTCGTCGTGCCTGACTTCCACGGTGCGGGGTGCACTCAAGCGGGCCTTTCCGCGCACGAGCTGAATTCCGGCGTCGGCCACCCACTTCTCCTGCGAAGAATCATCCCAGTTGGAGGTGAAGGAGTTACGGCGATCCAGAACGGCCTCAGCATCCAGCCCTCCAGTGACAGCCTCTCTCGAACCCGCGACGGACTGGGCCGCTGTGAGGGCAGTACCTGGACGAAGGAGTGCCTTCGACGGCATGCACGCCCAATAGGAGCACTCGCCGCCGATGAGCGCAGACTCCACGAGCGTGGCGCTCAAACCGGCCTCGACCACGCGCCCGGCAATGTTCTCACCGACAGCACCGGCGCCGATCACAATGACATCTGTTGCTTCGTTTTCAGTCATGGTCCGAGCCTGACACTCGACAGCCCGCGTGACAAGTGTCCGGTAGACGTTCACTAGACTCGGAGGATGAGCAACCACCACGTCAAACGCCTCATGCTGCTGCGGCATGCAACAGCTTCCTGGCCGCTCGACGTCGGTGAGCACAACCGTCCACTCACCGGGCAGGGCCACCGGGAAGCACCCTGGGCCGGTCACTGGATGGTGGACCACCACGCTGAACCCGACTTCATCCTGTGTTCCTCGGCTCTGCGGGCGCGACAAACGTGTACTTGGGTGTGCAAAGAGCTGGAGGACAAAGCGCCCACGGCCAAACTCGAGCGAGGACTCTACCTGGCCTCCGGCGCCGAAATGCTCACGCTGATCAACCACGTCCCGGAGACCGTTACGAGTCTGCTGGTTATCAGCCACATGCCTGGCATCCAGGAGTTGGCTATGCGGCTGGCCTCTAAATCATCAGACGAGGAGTCCGTCATGGAACTCGCCACAGAATACAAACCGGCCGGGCTAACAGTACTGACGCATTCGGGTACGTGGGCGGAACTCGACGGGCGGGATGCAGAAGTCACCCATTTTGTGCGCGCCCAAGAGTGTGACCACGCCGTTTAGGAGGGGGCCAGTGGAGCCGGTGTCGCAACAGCGACACCGGCCCCGCCGTGCTGGCAAGAGCCAGTCCGCGGACGGAACGGCGTCCGCAGCGCCAGGCTCCACGGGCAAGCACGGGGGTGTGATCGACGAACAGAACGATCACCCTCATCCGCGACTCCCGCGGCTGGGCGCCGCCACAATCGATCCAATGCGTTAATCGATAATAAACTACGTATCGAGAACTGGGGAGAATAGTTTAAAACAAGAAACCCCGTCACCGAGTGGTGACGGGGTCAATGTGCGCCCGACAGGATTCGAACCTACAACCTTCTGATCCGTAGTCAGATGCTCTATCCGTTGAGCTACGGGCGCATTACGAAGTCTGGCGAACCAAGCTTCTTGTGGCCGATTGGCCGTAGACAACTCTAGCCTGTTTGAGATGTCAACGCTAATTCACAGTGAACCGGGCAAAAGAAACCTAGACCGGTCTAGGTGACCTTAATCACACTGTACTGTTGAGAAACCCTTGAAACTCCACGGAACGACGCGTTTCATTCGCTCCACAGCGATGTGCCGATATCGCCCACTCGGCAAACAGAAGGTGAACGGGCCCTAGCATCGAAATCACACCTCTCACCCTACGAAGGGAAATGCCATGGCCAATCAGCCGAGCCAGCTACTCCGCGATGATGCTGCACAGTCTGCCGTCGAGACGCAGATGGAAGCACCTACTACGCATGCTGCGCTGTTGTCGTGGGTGCAAGAGGTTACTCAGCTGGTGAAGCCTGACCGTGTCTATTGGGTGGACGGGTCTGCGGAAGAAAATGCGCTGCTCACCGACGAACTCGTCGAAGCCGGCACACTGACCCGGTTGAACCCGGAGAAGTTTCCCAATTCTTTCGCAGCATTTTCAGACCCCAAGGATGTTGCCCGCGTAGAAGAGCAGACCTTCATCTGCTCAGAGGAAGAGCGGGACTCCGGTTTCACCAATAACTGGATGGAACCGGCCCAGATGAAGGAGAAGCTCTCGAGCCTGTTCGACGGTGCCATGCGTGGGCGAACCATGTACGTCATCCCCTTTGTGATGGGCCACCTGGACGCAGAGGACCCCAAGTTCGGCGTCGAAATCACGGACAGCGCCTACGTGGTCGCGTCCATGCGCATCATGGCCAATATTGGTGCCGACGTCCTCCGCAAAATGGAAGAGACCAACGCGTTCTTCGTTCCGGCACTGCATTCCGTGGGTGCGCCGCTTGAAGAAGGACAAGAGGACGTTGCCTGGCCATGTAACGAGGAAAAGTGGATTGTTCACTTCCCCGAAGAACGTTCCATCTGGTCCTACGGATCCGGCTACGGCGGTAACGCCCTGCTGGGCAAGAAGTGCTTTGCTCTGCGCATCGCTTCCGCCATGGCCCGGGACGAAGGATGGCTCGCTGAGCACATGCTCATCCTGAAACTCACGTCACCGGAAAATAAGGACTACTACGTTTCGGCGGCCTTCCCTTCTGCCTGCGGCAAGACCAACCTCGCTCTGCTCGATCCCACCATCGAGGGGTGGAAGGCGGAGATGCTCGGCGACGACATCACCTGGATGCGCTTCGGCAAAGAAGGCGAACTGCGCGCTACCAACCCAGAAGCTGGCCTATTCGGTGTAGCTCCGGGTACCGGGTGGAGCACTAACCCCAACGCAATGCGCGGCATCGAAAAGGGCAACTCCATTTTCACCAACGTCGCATTGACGGACGACGGCGGCGTCTGGTGGGAGGGCATGACCGATGATGCTCCTGCTCACCTGACCGATTGGCGGGGTAACGAATGGACCCCTGATTCCGGACGCACCGCAGCCCACCCCAACTCTCGTTTCTGCACGCCGATTGACCAGATCGACATGTTGGCCGAGGAGTACTTCTCGCCCGAGGGCGTGGAACTGTCCGCGATTCTATTCGGCGGTCGCCGCAAGACAACCATTCCTCTGGTGACGCAGGCCAGGGATTGGACCAGCGGTATCTTCATGGGATCCACGCTCTCCTCGGAGACAACGGCCGCAGCATCCGGCGCCGTCGGCGTCGTACGTCGTGACCCCATGGCCATGCTGCCGTTCATTGGCTACGACGCCGGCGACTACCTGAAGCACTGGATTACGCTCAGCTCCAAGGCCAATCAGGAGCGTCTGCCAAAGATCTTCCTGGTGAACTGGTTCCGTCGCAACGACGATGGTGGTTTTGCCTGGCCCGGATTCAGCGAGAACTCACGCGTCCTGAAATGGGTTGTTGAGCGCATCGAAGGTACCGCTGAGGCTGTCGAGACACCCATTGGAATGGTGCCCACGGGGGACTCCATCGACCTGTCGGGTCTGGATATGACGCCAGAGCAGGTTGAACATGCTGTTCGGGTAGACCCCGACGAGTGGAAGGACGAGCTGCAGGGTATTGAGCAGTGGTACGAGCGGTTCGGTGATTCCCTCCCGGAGGAGCTCACCGCTCAGCTTGCTCAGTTGAAGCAGCGCCTGGGCTAGACCCGCAGCGCCAAATGCGTGGCGCAGGTGCAGATACGTGGTTGGTCAACCGCGCACCTGCACCTGCGCCACGTTTTTAGTTGGTGGTCGTCGGAGCAGAGGGTGCTAGGAGAAGAGCCACATATCCGGCCCAAAGACCTCGTACTGAATCCGGTCTGCCGGGATCCCCGCCTGCAGGGCCTGTGAGCGCATGCTCTTCATGAAGGGCAGCGGACCGCAGAGGTGCAAGGATGCATCCTGTGGAAGGTCAAGTCCCTCTAGCGTCATGAATCCCTTGTGGAATCCTTCCAACTCCTGTTCGTACCAGACGTGCAGATCCGCATTGGGCAGCTCGCTGACATGCGAGGTCATCTCCTGGCCGAGCGCCCACATATCTGGGGTGGACTCGGCGTGCAGAACGAGGACCTCTCGCTCGGAGTGGCTGGTGGCCAGCTCGTGAAGTAGCGACGCCGCCGGCGTGCAGCCTATACCTGCTGATGCCAGGATGATCGGTCCATCGTTATCGCCCAGGCTCACCTCACCGTAGGGGTTGGAAAGTTCGACGACGGTTCCCACCTGAAGCTGATGGACGATGGGGGACACTTCACCGCCGTCGTCGAGTTTAGTGGTGATAGTGCGGGAGGTTGTGCTGGCGGCGTTGTGGCTCAGCGAGTACTGCCGAACCTGCAGGAGCCCGTCCTTGACGGGCACCCGAACGCTCACGTATTGGCCTGCGCGACCAGGCGTGGCTGGGGTGTCATCAGCTGGTTCAAGTACCACGGTGACAGCACCGGACCCGGCGGGACGCTTCTCGGTAATCTTCCACTGAGACCACGGCTTGTCATTGGCCTGGGACGCGTAGAGCCCCTTCTCGATTTTGATGAGCGCGTGGGCCATGAGCCAGTAGACCTCGGTCCAGGCGTCGGCAATCTCGGTGGTCAAGGTGTCGCCGAGGTCTTCAGCGATGGCATCGAAAAGGTGCTTGTAAACAATTGGATACTGGTCCGGAACGATCCCCAACGACGCGTGTTTGTTGGCGATGCGGACCAGCACTGCTTCCGGATACGAGTCAGGATTTTCTGCCAGCCAGGCGGCGAAGGCGACGATGCTTCCGGCGAGGGCTGATTGCTGCTTTCCGTTGCGCTGGTTGGAGCGACTGAATAAGCCGTTCATGAGTTCGGGATGGGCTTCGAAGAGACGGCGATAGAAGTGCGGGGTGATGCCATCCATGCGTTTGGATATGACGGGGAGGGTTGCTTTGATAACCGGCAGAGACTGAGAAGAAAGCATTGCGTGAGGCGCCTTTCGTATTAGTTGCATGTTCGGTGCAACATTTATAACTTAAGTTCTACACGGCGTAGAAAAAGGGTGCAACTCGGCTACAGGCCGGGCCGACGGCCAATCGATTCGAAGATCGGCTTCATCTGCTCCTCTTGGGGCAGGTCCGCTAGGACAACACTGTCCAGGGAGGCGTAGAAGGCTTCTCGGGCGTTGTTGAGCGCGTGACGAAGACCACAGTTATTGCTGAGCGGACACGCCACCTCTAGCGACTCACAATCAGCCATATCGATGCGTGGATCGAGCTCGCGAAGGAGCCACCCAACGCTGATACTCCGGCCCAGAGAGCTGAGCTGAACGCCTCCATTGCGACCGCGGTACACGGTGACCACGCCAAGGTCACGAAGCCGTAAGACCGCCTTGCTGACGTGGTTGTACGGGATGTTCACGGCCGCAGAAATTTCTCGAGTGGTGAATTGCGTACCCGGGGGAGTGGATGCACACAACATCACCATTCGCAGACAAAGATCGGCGAATGAGTTGATGCGCATGCATATAGTCTACGGCGTCGCTACTGCTCCCAGACCGTGCTCTCCGCGGCCTCCCAGATGGGGTCCTTGTAAGACCACTGTCCACCGTCTTCACCGTAGGGCTGGATCGCGGCGATAGAGACACCGGTGGCGTGCTCGGCAACCACGTAGATGGCGTCAGAGTTCTCATCTGGCAGGTGGATATCCGAGACAACCGCTGCGGCCCTGTTTTCATTGCGCTGCTGCTTGAGCGCCGCGTAAAGATCCTCGATCATAGAGTCGGCATCGAGATCTTTGTCGTCGTCCTCCGGGGAAACGGCAACCATGCGCACTTCACCGGTGTTGTCGATAATCAGAGCCGTGGGCAGGAACGCACCGTGCGTCTCAAGCTGGTCCTGTGCCATTCCCAGTGCGGTCCCCAACAGCTTGTTGAGATCCTCCTGCACCATGGCGTCCTGCGTTGCGTTTTCTTCAGTGCTCATGAGTTCTCCTTGGCGTTTTCGCGGACAAGTTCAAGCACGCGATCGCGAATTGTCTCCATGGTGTCTTCGGTCTCGGCTTCCGTGTTCAACCGAAGGAATGGTTCCGTGTTGGAAGCCCGCAGATTGAACCACCAGGCGCCACTATCTGCGGTGAAGGTGACACCGTCCAGCTCGTCCACTGACACGCCGTCGACCGCAAATTCAGTGCGGACGCGCTCAACAGCTGCCGGAACGTCCTCCACCCGGGAATTGACCTCGCCGGAAGCAAAGTACGGCTCGTACTCGCGGGCCAGATCTGACAGCGGCAGATCCTGCTCCGCCAACGCGGCCAGGACGTGCATAGCCGCAAGCATGCCGGTGTCAGCGTTGTAGAAGTCGCGGAAGTAGTAGTGCGCGGAATGCTCCCCACCAAAAACTGCGCCTTCACTGGCCATCAAGTCCTTGATGAATGAATGGCCCACACGGGTACGCACCGGGCGTCCGCCGTCGTGCTTCACCAGCTCCGGCACTGCGCGCGAGGTGATGAGGTTGTGGATGATGGTGGGCGTTTCTTCTGGCGCGTGGGTGGCCGAACCAGCCTGTGCACGTCGGATCTCGCGCCGGGCTACCATGGCCGTGATGGCGGACGGGCTGACGGGCTGACCCTTTTCATCGATCACGAAGCAGCGGTCGGCGTCGCCGTCGAACGCCAGCCCGATGTCGGCGCCATGTTCAACGACGGCAGCCTGCAGATCAAGAAGGTTTTCCGGCTCCAATGGGTTGGCCGGATGATTCGGGAACGAACCATCGAGTTCAAAGAACAACGGCACGATTTCGAACGGCAGGCCCGGGAGCAACTTGTCACCCAGAACGGCCGGGGTTGTCATGCCAGCCATACCGTTACCGGCATCCACCACAACCTTCATGGGGCGCGACCTGCTCAGATCAACGAGCGACCGTAGATACTCGGCGTAACCACGAAGCACATCGCGGACGCTGATCAGACCGGGCTTGTCGACGGCCGGGATGACGCCCTCGACCAGATAGTGCTCGGCTCGCGCCTGGATTTCCTTGAGCCCAGTTTCCGAGGACACGGGGATGGCCCCGGCCTTGGCCATTTTGATGCCGTTGTACTGCGCAGGATTGTGGCTGGCCGTGAAAATAACGCCAGCCGCGTTGAAGGAACCGCAAGCGTAATAGAGCTCGTCCGTGGAAATGAGATCCAGGAGCACCACGTCCGCGCCGCGTGCAGTGACGCCGGCTGCGAAAGCTTTGCAGAACTCGGGCGAAGACGGCCGCATATCGCCGCCCACCAGAACAGTCTGGCCCGATAAATCGAGGACGTCCACGAACGCGGCGCCGGTGGCCTCAACGGTTTCGCGCGTGATGGTTTCGCCGACGACGCCGCGAACGTCATAGGCCTTGAAGGACTCGGAGAGATCGACTGTGCTGTTCACGCAATCGAGTCTAGCCGGACGGGACGATTACGGTTGGAGTTATCAACATCATGAGTGCTGGAGGTTTCCATGGTTGAAGATCGTTTGTCGAAGCAGGCCCGCGCAGTCGACGCGGCACTGCAAGCAGCCAATGTCAGGGGAGAAGTGCGGGTCCTGCCTGAGTCCACCCACACGGCAGCGGATGCTGCGCAGGGCTTGGGATGCGACGTCGGGGCGATCGCCAGCAGCTTGGTCTTTATCTGCGATGGCGAGCCACTGCTGGTCATGACCAGTGGGCGCCACCGCGTGGACACCGGGCTACTTGCCACCCGGATGAGACGCCAGCAAATTGGCCGCGCGACGCCCGCGCAGGTCCGCGAAGCGACGACTAAGTTTTCCACAGCAGGAGCTTACCGCTCCCAAAATGTCTGAACTGGCTGGAATACTGTGGGCATGGCTGACACAGAAACCACAACTCTTCATACCGAGGCAATTGCCATCCTGCGCGCGCTCGTGGGGCGGGAAGACGCGCAGTTTCACGAGGGACAGTTTGAGGCAATTCAGGCACTGGTGGAAGGCGGGCGCCGTGCGCTCGTGGTGCAACGGACCGGTTGGGGAAAATCAGCCGTCTATTTTGTCGCCAGCCTCCTGCTACGTGCCCGCGGGGCAGGGCCAACGCTCATAGTGTCGCCGCTCTTGGCGCTCATGCGGGACCAGGTCTCTGCCGCAGAGCGGGCTGGCGTCAGAGCCAGCGCCATCAACTCTGCAAACCAGCTCCAGTGGCAGGAAATCTCTGCGGCACTGGAAGAAGACACCGTGGACGTTCTGTTGGTCTCACCGGAGAGGCTCAACAACCCAGGCTTCCGCGACCAGCACCTACCAGAACTGATGCGCCGTTCAGGGCTACTCGTCATCGACGAAGCACACTGCATTTCTGACTGGGGTCACGATTTTCGTCCGGACTACCGCAGAATCAGAGACCTCGTAGCGCAGCTGCCACACAAGGTGCCTGTTCTGGCCACCACCGCCACGGCTAACTCCCGCGTTGTCGATGATGTGGAGGAACAGTTGGGCGCCGGAGGAGAAGACGTCTTCACGATCCGAGGCCCGCTGGCCAGAAAGTCCCTTCGTCTTGGTGTGCTGCGTCTCCCGAGCCCCAAGAGTCGCCTGGCTTGGCTGCTCACCCACATGAATGACCTTCCCGGTAGCGGAATCATCTACACCCTGACGGTGTCGGCGGCGGAGGACACTGCCAGGCTCCTGCGAGAGGCTGGCCACACGGTCCGCGCCTATACCGGCAGAACCGACCCCGCAGACCGTGAACAGCTGGAAGCGGCATTGAAGGCAAACGAGGTCAAAGCGCTCGTTGCCACCTCGGCCCTTGGCATGGGATTCGACAAACCGGACCTCGGTTTTGTGGTGCACCTGGGAGCGCCGTCGTCGCCGGTGGCGTACTACCAGCAGGTGGGCCGCGCGGGTCGCGGCACCCCCAACGCAGACGTACTACTGCTGCCAGGAACAGAAGACAAAGACATCTGGCAATATTTCGCGACGGCGTCCATGCCCGCTGCGGCTCCGGCCGAGGCCGTCCTGGAGGCACTTTCCAACGGGGAGACACTGTCCTCACCAGCACTGGAATCCCTGGTCAACCTCAAGCGCTCGCCGATGGAACTGCTCTTGAAAGTCCTTGCCGTGGATGGTGCCGTGCAACGGGTGCAGGGTGGATGGCAAGGAACCGGCAAACCGTGGTCCTACGACCGTGAGCGCTATGAACGCATTGCCAGAGCGCGCGTCGCTGAGCAGAACCTGATGCTGGACTATGAAACCACCACCACGTGCCGCATGGAGTTCCTTGCCACGACGCTTGATGATCAGGATGCCGGTCCGTGCGGACGCTGTGACAATTGCGCGGGCCCCTGGTACTCGGACGTGGTCAACCGAGACGCCTCGGAAAGCGCCAGCCAGTCCCTTGGCCGTGCCGGAGTGGAGATTGAACCGCGTGGCATGTGGCCCTCGGGCATGGACAAGCTCGGCGTCCCCGTCAAGGGAAAGATCAAACCAGATGTGTCCATGTCTGCTGGGCGCGCCCTTGCACGCCTGACGGACCTCGGCTGGGGTGGTCGACTCCGCGAGGTTTTCGCGACCGATGCCGTCGATGCCGCAGTGGATTCTGCGCTGATGAAGGGCTGCGTTCAAGTCCTCGCCCAGTGGGGGTGGGAAGAGCGGCCCGTGGCTGTGGTTTCCGTCCCGTCGCGGAGCAGGCCCCTATTGGTGGAGTCGCTGGCCCGCGGGCTCTCGGAGATTGGCCAGATACCCTATCTCGGGGCTCTCCGGCTTGTCGACGGCGGCCCGACTGGCGCACCAGGCGGAAACAGTGCTTTTCGCCTCGCTTCTGTGTGGGACAGATTCCAGGTTCCTCCCGAAGGGGCAACATGGTTCAGCGAGAATCCCGGGCCGGTCCTTTTGGTCGATGACCAAGCGGACAGCCGGTGGACACTGACTGTGGTCGCGAAGTCGCTGCGTGAAGCTGGTGCTACCTCCGTCCTGCCGTTTACCCTTGCGCTGAAGGCCTAGTTGATCGCTCTTTCGCGCTGATCCAATGCAGGTGGGCCATAGGGATACTCGGTTTGTCCGGGAGCGCTGATCGTTGAGAGCCTCTCGATCTGCTCCTGCGTGAGGACCAGGGCCGCCGCGCCCAGATTGGCTTCCAACTGGTCCACCGTACGGGCACCCAGAATCACCGATGTCACGGCAGGTTGCTGGGCGAGCCAAGCAAGCGCCGTCTGCGGCACGGTAGCGTCCAGTTCAGAGGCAATGGCCCCAAGCTCGTCCAGAACCTGCCACGTCCGGGCGTCGCTGTTCCGGCTCTGCCACGAGGACTGACCTGCGGCAGAACGCCCCGCGAATCGCGAATCCTTGCCCGGTTCGGCGTCGCGCTTGTACTTCCCCGTCAGCCAACCACCTGCCAAAGGGGACCACGGCAGTAGTCCGACGCCGGCATCCAGCGCCGCCGGAACAATTTCGCTTTCCGTTTCTCGGACCAACAAGCTGTACTGCGGCTGCAACGTAACCGGTGCCGGCCAGCCATTGAGTCTGCACTCATACACGGCCTTCGTCAGTTGCCAGCCCGTGAAATTTGAGAACCCATAGTACGAGATTTTGCCCTGTGCAACGGCGTCGGACAGGTAGCCGAGCGTCTCAGTCAATGGCGTACGTGGATCCCAGGAATGGCACTGATAGAGATCAATATGCTCCACGTTCAGGCGCGCCAGCGACTCATCAAGGGATCGTTGCAGGAATCGCCGGGACAACCCTTTACTGTTCACATCCGTGCGAGCGCCCGTGCCAAACCGAGCTTTCGACGCTATGACCACCTCATCAGCCGCGCCCTTTCGTGACGTCAGCCAGCGACCAATGATCTCCTCGGACAGCCCGGTGGTGTAGATGTCCGCGGTGTCGATGAAGTTCCCGCCCGCCGCCACATAGGCATCCATCATGGCGAATGATGTCTCTTCGGTAGCATCACCGCCAAAAGTCATGGTGCCGAGGGCATATTGTGAAACAGCCGTGCCGCTGCCACCTAGAAGACGCATTTCCATCCTGACCTCCACGTTTTGCTCGGGAACTTCAGCCTAGTCTCAACGTCGCGGGTACGGCTCGAATCGGCTTGTTGTAGGCCATGAAGCACAAGAGACGTGCTGCGGTGAGCGCAACGAGATGAAGGCAGCCGCATCTATCATCCGCGCGTGGCTGGACAGACCGACGAGCCGCTACCCTGCGACGGTCCTGAGTACACCACGTAATGGATGACAATTCTAGAGTTCGCTACTCTCCAAACCGCAGACGAATTAGACTGGGACCGTGGACACTCTGATTGGTATATTTGTCGGTATTTCAGTTGCTGCACTTCTAGCGGTGATGCTGATCCTTTTCGGGATCCGGATGAGGCGGAAGTTGATGGCTGCCGGAGAAAACATCACCGTAGAAACCGCGCACCAAGCGGCAATGGGCTTAGATGAAGCCGCTCACCGCGGTATCTATGCCAGCCTGGCTCAGGGAAATCAGGTTCAGGCAGTGGCTCGCTACCGGCAGGCAAAGAAAACCGGACCCATCGAGGGCGTGCGAGCGATCGCTGCCCTCGAACGATTCCCGCAGGAATTCCAGGGACCGCGCCAGCCGGGTTCAGCGGCGACGCCGGCCGTCCCGGACAACCAGCCGGCACCGGCGGTCCAAGTTGGCAGCATGGAGCCAGCTGACGAAGACGAGGCCGCTATCTTAGACATGGATAAGTTGCCCAGCCAGGTCCGCGACCAGCTCGATGCCGCGGTACGAGACAGCGATGTCCAATCTGCAGCCCAAATTCTCAGCCAACAATTTGAGCTCTCCAAGACCGCCGCAGACACCATTGCGCGTGCTGTGGTCGAGGACCGTCGAGACCACTAATCCCAACTGTGGGACGCTAATAATCGCTGTAGACACTAAAGAGCCCCGCTGACCTAGTGGTCAGCGGGGCTCTTCTTCGCGCGGAGACGGGGGGATTTGAACCCCCGGTAGGCTTGTGACCCACACTTCATTAGCAGTGAAGCCCATTCGGCCGCTCTGGCACGTCTCCTAGCTGGCTGGTTACCAATGCGCCGGTAACTAGCTGCTCAAGACTATCCGAGGAGACCGCAGAAGATCAAAACGTCCTGCTTATGTGGTCGACGTCAAGAATTTCCACAGGAATTCGTGGGACATCGCGTGCATGCGTGCTGCTTGGCGGTTGTCCGAGGCGCCCGCGTGGCCGCCTTCGAGTGCCTCATGAAACCACACGTTGTCGACGCCGAGCCGCTTCATCCTGGCAGCCATTTTGCGCGCCTGAACAGGTCCCACCCGATCATCGCTCGTGGCCGTCCAGATCAACGATGCCGGATAGTCTTTCCCCTCTTCAATCAGGTGGTACGGGCTGAAGGTCTGCACGTATTCCCATTCCTCCGGCTTGTCCGGATCCCCATACTCGGCAATCCACGAGTACCCTGCGGAGAGCTTCGAATAGCGCTGCATGTCCAGCAGCGGGACACCGCAGGACACGGCACCGAAAAGGTGAGGATACGTGGTGATCATGTTGCCGGTCAGCAGCCCGCCGTTGGATCGCCCGGTGCAGCCGAGCCGATCCCGCCGGGTCACTCCGCGTTCCACCAGATCCATGGCGATCGCGGCGAAGTCCTCGTAGGCCCGGTGGCGCTTCTCGTGCAGGGCTGCGCGGTGCCAGGAGGGGCCATATTCGCCACCACCACGGATGTTCGCCAGCACAAAGACCCCGTTACGGGTTTCGCCGTCGTCGTCAGTGAAAGACCGCTCCAACCATCCCCGGCCGATGACACCGCTGTACGTGGGCGTCAGCGCTTGTTGGAATCCGCCGTAACCGGAGAGGAGTGTCGGGTTGCCGCCGTCGTACTTCATGGCCTTCGGAGCCACCTGAAAATACGGAACCTGCGTTCCATCGTCGGACGTCGCGAAATGCTGGCTGACCTCGTAGCTGTTTTCGTCAAAGTACGACGGCGACGCCTTGACCTGGGTGGGCGAACCACCGATGGTGCCACGGCTGAGGGTGGAGGGCGTGAGGAAGCCGGTGGCGATGAGCCAGTAATCATTTCCTGACTCGTTATCCTCGTCGTCCACCGCGTAAGCGTCCACCGAGTGCAGCGGTGGGCACGCATCGAGCTCGGCGGTACTCCAGTTCTCCGCCGGATTGAGAACTCGGATCTCAGAGGCGACGTCGTGCAGGAGGTTCAGTAGGAGGTAGTCGCGGGTCCAGCTCCACGACTGCAGGGACGTGTGGTCATCCGGCTCAAAAATTATCCGGAGCGTGCGCTCACCGGCCATGAACGCGTCAATGTCGGCCACGAGCAGGGACCCCGGCGAATATGTTTCGCCCTCGTGTTCCCACGGTTGCTGAGGACGGAACGTTGCCCACTGGCGGTGCAGCTCAACCGTGACGTGCGTGGGTACGTCGATCGGCTGCCACTGGTCGGCGATGCGCAGGAACATGACCCGGTTGTAGAAGTCAATGATGTCCACGGCAAGATCCCGCTCAAAACCCGGTGTCAGATCTCGCGCGGCAACCGCCATCATATGATCCTCGGAAATCTCGAAGAACGGCTCCGCGGCGTTGAGCTCCTGGCCGCGGCGAAGAATTCGTGAGAACCGAGGGTAGGAGGAAGACGTCATGGAGCCTTCACCAAAATCGGTACCCACGTAAAGAGTGTCCGGCCCGGCCCAGCTGATCCGATTCTTGGCGCTCGGGATGTCGAAGCCGCCCTCAACGAACCGGCGTTCAACGACGTCGTACTCTCGACAGCGGTTCGCGTCACCGCCGTCCGGGGACAGACTGATCAGGGCGTAGCGGTGGGATTCGCCGTCGGCTGGGCGGAGGAATGATGCCCCCGCCCAAACCCATTCTGTGTTCTCGGTGCGAGCAAGTTCATCAATATCGAGGAGGATCTCCCACTGCGGAGTTTCCGTGCAATAGCTGTCCCACGTGGTCCGGCGCCATACTCCCCGGGGATGCTCGGCATCGCGCCAGAAGTTGTAGTAGTGGCTGCCCCTCTTGGCGGCCATGGGGATCCGGTCTGTTGAATCCAGCACCTCAAGGATGCGAGCCTCATGCTGATCGAAGGTGGGGGAGAGGAGCATGTCCTCGGTGATCGTGTTTTCCTGCCGCACCCAATCCAGCTGCCGCTCGCCGTAGATGTCCTCTAGCCACTGAAACTCGTCGTTTTCCATGTAGTTATCCTAGGCAATGAGAGTGACGGATTTCACGCGGAACGGAGGTGAGTCGGTGAGCCTATACGCTGGAACCATGGATCGGAGGCGAATTTTGCGGGTGGCATTAGTGGGTGCGGGGCCGCGTGGCACCTCCGTACTGGAACGTCTGATGACACTCTGGGAAAGCCTTCCCGACGCCGAAAGACCGTCACTGACCATCCACATCATCGATCCATACCAACCCGGAGCCGGTCATGTGTGGCGCCCCGAACAATCGCGCTTTTTCCTCATGAACACGCCGGCCTTGTTTCCCACCGTCGTCCCCGTGGGGCGGACAGCGAACCAGCTGACGCGTGGTCCCATTGCTGTGTCTTTCGATGACTGGCGAAAGCTCATGCTCCGCGAACCCGAGGAGCACCTGAACGACGGCGACCACAAAGAGCTCGCGTCGCTCACCTCCAGCGCCTTCCCCAGCCGGGCCCTCTACGGCCGCTATCTGAAGTGGATTTATCACCGCCTGATCGAGCGATGCGGCGATGGTTTCTCGGTCGAGCATCACGAAGCCGAGGCCCGCCACGTGGAACCGATTGGACCCGGTTACCGTGTGCACCTCTCCAATGAAGACATCTTAGATGTTGACGACGTCGTCCTGGCTATGGGGCACCTGCCTTCCCGGCTCAACCCGGAGCAGGAAAAACTGCGCGACGGCGCCGCCCGCGCCGGATTGCAGTACTGGCCTCCGAACGTGCCGGCCGACGTCGACTGGAGACGACTGCCTGCCCGCAAGAACGTGTTGGTGCGCGGCCTTGGACTGAACTTTTTCGACATCATGATCCAGCTCACCGAAGGACGCGGAGGCCGATTCGTGGATTCCGGCCACCCGGCCGGGCGGGCGTTGACATACGAGCCGTCGGGGAACGAACCGGTGGTGATTGCGGCGTCCAGGCGCGGAACACCGTATCGCGCCAAGGCGGATCTGAGTACTTACATTCCGAACAGCGTCACCCTACGTTATTGCACCTTTGAGCGGGCTGGTCGGTTCTTGGCCAACGGCATCCATCCCGGGTTCGATCGCGACATTTGGCCGCTGCTGCACCGGGACGCGCTGTGGGCCTACTACAGCACCCTCGACAGAGTCCATGAACTGCCCGCAGGTTTTTTGCTGTCGTTGGAAACTGCGCTCGACGTCGTCGAAGTCAGTTGGCAGCGTCGGGTAGAAAAGGTGCTGACCGAGTACGTCCCGAGTGATGACCACCTAGATCTGGAAGCTTTGGCACATCCGTTCAAGGGTAGAAACTTTGCGTCTCCGGGTGAGTTCAACCAGGCCGTCCTCAAATATCTCGAGGACGACGCCGCTGGTTCAGCCGCCGGCGAGGACGATCCTTTGAAGATGGCCATTGGTGCCATGAACGCGGGCAGATCCATCATCAAGTCGACTGTGGCGGATGGTGGTCTGGCTGAAGCGTCGTGGCTCGCTGAGCTGTGCGGCTGGTTTGAGCCTCTCGTTGAGGGAGTCGCGAGTGGACCTCCCGCTCTGCGGATTGAGCAGCTTGCCGCGCTGGTACGTGCCGGGGTCGTTCAGTTTGTCGGTCCGGCTCCGCGGTTCGAAGTGGACCTGGACGATGAGCAGTTCGTTGCGGAGTCTCCCTGGGTTGCCGGCAGCGTGCATTCCGCGCGCTACGTTGTGGACGCGATGATGCCCGCCAACCGGGTGGAGCAAAATATTTCCGAGCTCTTGAGGCGCCTGCAGGAAGATGGGTTGGCACGTCCGCGGATCATGATGTCCGACGTCGACGGCGTTCCAGTTGTCACTGCCGGTTTGGATGTGACGGCGCCGCCGTACCGGCCCATCAAAGCTACAGGTGAGCCCGCTCGACACCTCTATGTGATCGGGCTACAGCTCTCCTCCGCTCAGTGGGGAACGGCGATCGCAGCGGAAGCGGGGGCTCCCGCTCATGCAGGGTCCCGGACACTGCGGGACGCCGATGACATTGCCGGTGCCATTCTCGGTCTTAACCCCGCGAGGTCACCCCTCGCCGGCCAGATCACCCCACATAAGGGGTGATCTGGCGGCCTAAGGGTGACCTCGCGGACGGGCTGCTTACCCCTGCTGGCTGAGGCAGATCTTGTACTGCACCGTACCGATGGCGTAGCGAACCCAACCCCAGAAGTCCCACCAGGCTGTTGGCCGCTGCGGTTTCACACACTCGACGACGTCGCCGGGATCTGCCGTCACCGGGAGCGTGACCGTCGTGTCGGTGGGTTCGGCAACGAGCACGATCGCGCCACTGCCACTGGCGCTACCCGGAACCGTGACTGCCACGGTGGCCGCGCCCTCGGTGACAGGAACGGTGCCCAATGACGTTGCCGTACCAGCATCATTGACAAAGCTGACGGCCAACTTGGTGTTCGCCGGGCTACCGAGTGAAGTCAGGTTCAGCTTGGCGACATCGAACGTCACCTGCTGGCCGGCTGTCACCGTTGACGGCGCTCCCTTGACCACGACGCCTTGACGGGCGAAATCAGGGGAGAGCGGGCTGTTGGACTGGATGTAGGAAATCCAGGCGTCCCGGTCCACCAGCCCTGAATCACGGGTATCCGTTCCTTCGGTGAAGACGGAGAAGTTATCGCCGCCCTGCGCGAGGAAACTGAACGTGCCCACCCGGTAGTCGCGGTCCGTTTCAAGCGGTTCACCGTTGATGATCACGGACTGGACCCGTTCTCCCCTGGGTAGCTCCGGGTTATACGAGTACGTGACGTTATCGGAGAGCCCAAGGGCCAAGAACGCACGCGAGCTTCCGTCAGGCTGCCATTGCTGCTCAAGCATGGTTTCGATCTGCGCACCGGTGAGTGTGGTGGTCCACAGGTTATTCAGAAATGGCAGTACCGCGTTGGCTTCGGCGTAGGTGATGGTCCCGTCTTCGCCGTAGTACAACTCGTTACGTAGACCACCCGGATTGACGACGCCGATCTCAGCACCGCCCCGCTCAGCTGATTCCAACGACGACAACAGGGAGTCCGCGACGAGGTTGCCCAACGTGGACTCGGATGTGCGGTCATCTCGGTCTCCGCCGACGAACGCGGTGGTGATGTCTGCTGTGACAGAACCAATCTCCTGGTTACCCACTTCGGCGGCCTTCTCCAGCGCCGCATCTACGATGGTTTTGACCTTGGCAACGGCTGGATACTGCTGCACCAGGGTTGCCGGGTCTTTGGTGGTACGAGCGACGTTGCGGGCTGTGTAGGACTCGACTTCGTCGGTGGTCTCGTTATACTCCAGGGTGATCTGTCCGATGTGCTCACCGTAGGATCCGGTCTGCACAATAGGCCGGGTCTCGCCGTCAGCGCCGGGAATTGGTGCGTCCCAAGCGTAGATCTGGTGCGTGTGCCCGGTGTAGATGGCATCGACCAACGGTGTGGTGTTGTTGACGATCTCAGCGAATACTCCGCCCTCGGCCACCTTGTCCTCGATGGTGGTGGCGTCAGCCACACCGCCGGCTCCTTCGTGGAATTCGGCGATGATGACGTCAGCGGTGCCGGCGGCGTCCAGTTCCTGGGCAACTCTGTTCACTGCTTCAACGGGGTTGCCGAACTCCAGATCGGCGATGCCGCCCGGTGTCACCAACGTAGGAGTTTGTTGGGTGACGACGCCAATGACGGCCACGTCGACTCCAGCTATATCCAGCAGTTCGTATTCGGGCAGTACCGGTTCTGTAGTTCCCTTCGCGTAAACGTTTGCGCCCAGGTAGGAGAAGTCAGAACTGGGCTGAACGCGGTCGCGAAGGTCCGCCCAGCCGGCGTCGAACTCGTGGTTGCCCACTGCCGAGGCCCTAAGGTCAAGGGCGTTCAAAACGTCGATGGTCGGCTTGTCCTGCTGAACTGATGAGGCAAACAGCGATGCCCCGATATTGTCTCCCGCCGAGAGGAACAGCGATTGTCCCGCGGGGGCTTCTTCCTTGAGCATCTCGACGGTGCCGGCAAAGTTCACCGTGTTGGAGTCGATCCTTCCGTGGAAATCGTTGATGTTCAAAAGATTGAGTTTGGTGGTGTCCGCCCCCGTTGTGGAGGTGTTGAAACCAACCAGCACGGGGTCGTGATCGCTGGCACGGAACAGGTTCGGTTCGTAGAAGTTCACGGCGTTGACATTGAAGCGGCTGTATTCCAGTGCCACGGACTCCACCGAGTTGATGTTCCAGACATCAGCGCCGGTCACGCCCGCATCGGCTGCGGCCGAAGCGAAGATGTGGTCAAGAGAGCCCACTTGACCGGAGAACGTGTAGGAGTGCTTTCCTGACTTGGCGCCCTGGTTGATGTAGCCTGCTGCTTCGAGGGCCTTGATGGGGTCCTCAGCGGAGTATGCGTTGAAGTCTCCAGTCAGGAACACCTTGTCTGTTCCGGCATCAGCTTTCAACTGATCGGCGAACGCTACGAGAGCTTCGGCCTGTGCCGTGCGGGCTACGTTCCACGCACCCTGCCCGTCGCCCTGATCGGCGTTCGGGCCGCTGTCCGGGGCGGAGCCCTTGGACTTGAAGTGGTTGACGATCGCAATGAACGCCTCTGCGTCCGGAGCGCCCACGGCTTTGAACGTCTGAGCCAGCGGCTTCCGCGCATTTGAGAACGCGGTGTTGTCGTCGAGGATTACAGATTCACCCACCGGTTCAGCGTCAGCTGTTCGGTAAATGAACGCGGTGCGGATCACGTCTTCATTTTTCAGCTCCGGAAGATCTTTGGGTGAGCGGACGTAATCCCAGGTACCGGGAGCGTCAGCGTTGAGTGCCTCGGTCAGGGCGGCCAGTGCTGCATCGCGATCCTTGCCGAACTTGGCTGAATTCTCGATTTCTTCGAGTGAGACAACGTCTGCGCCCAAGGAGTTGATGGCTGCGACGATCTTGTCCTGCTGCCGTTGGAGGTTTTCCGCATTGGCGGCACCTCGGGCAAGACATCCGCTTCGAACTGTAATCGGGTTGCCGTCGCGGTCCTTGTAGTACGAGCAGCCGCTGAGTTGGTCCCCGGTGGTGGTGAAGTAGTTCAGCACGTTGAACGATGCGATCTGCAGCTCACCGCCGACGGACTCCGGCGCGGCAGGTCGCTGTGCTTGGAACGTGGCCGGCTGAACGGTTGCGGCATTGTCGGCAGTGAGGTGGTTCAGCGGCTGAAACTTCCAGTTGCCATGACTGAAGCTGAGGACCACATCCGTGGTGAAGGTTGCGGCGCCATTGACTCGGACATGGTCTTCCTCGGTCAAATACGGCAGCGGCTGGTCCTGATTCTCTGCCTTCAAGAAGTCGGTGCTGGCGCCGTCGTCGAGCCCTACCTGGCGGGCTTGGTTGCTGGTGGCCACGGCCTCGTTCTCTGGAGTGCCGGGAGCAGCGACGTCGGTGGGCTGGCGCAGTGGCTCAGTTCCGGCAGCCAGAGTGAGTTCGCCATACTGGTTCAGCGAGTAGTTGTCGCTGACCGTGAAGTCTCCGGTTGGTGCCCAGAGCATTCCCTCGAACGTCTCGCGGGCCTGGTCCGTACTGGGCCAGCCAACGGTCAGCGCCTTCACGGCCTCCGCTGGTTCCTCCAGAACTTTTAGCCCCTCGGCCTGCACCGTGATCTGCGTCTGATCGTAGAATTCACCGGCGATACCCGTGACCTGGACGTGGTCTCCGATCGCTACGCTGCCCACAGTGGTCGGCGAGTAAACAAAAACGGCGTTGGAAGCGTCGTGGGAGTCTGGCTCACCGCCGGTTCCGGGTGTCTGGATGTAGTAGCCGTCGAGTCCGCCCGTGGCATAGGAGGCGGTGACGACGCCGGTGGTCGTGACGGCTTGGCCGGCTAGCGGTGAGGCATCCCCTGTTCCCTGAATGGTTGCGATACTGACGGGGTCCGACGGCGCGGGTGGATCTGTGGGCGTCGGCGTTGGCGTTGGTTCCACGGTGCCGTCGTCGGCCGTTTCGCCTGCGGCGTTGGTGGGAGTGACGGATTCACTGAGTGTGAAATCCGCGGAATTGTCATTGGTGTCCGCACCGGTATCGCGGTTCATGGACAGCGGGTTCGTGGTTCCGCCGGGCCCCTTGGCAGGAGCGGTTTCGAACGTGTTGGAGGATCCGTAGCCCAATAAATCCGTGACATTGGCGGCGTCGATGACCGAGCCGGTAGGCAGCTGTGAGAGTGCCTGGCTTTCATCGGAGAGAACCAGTGTTCCTTTGGTTCCGCTGGTGTTCAGGTTCCCGACGACGTCGGCTTCCGGGAGTTCTGCACCGGTATCACCATTGCCTGGACCGGAGACGAGGAAGTAGCCGTTGGCGGGAATGCTCCCAGCGAGTTCAGTTACCCCGCTAGGCGCGGCCTGACCTGTCGCCGAACGGTACTGCAGTGACCACCCGTCCAGAGACACGGCAGCGTCTGAGGTGTTGAAAAGTTCCACGAATTTGTCATTGAAGGGGGCATTGGCGCTTCCGCCATTGACGTAGGCCTCGTTGATTACAACGGGGGAGCCCACGGCTGCCTGGTCCGCCTGTGCTGGTAGTGCTGCGAGCGGTGTGGCGATCAGTGCCGCTCCCAAAGCGGCTCCCACCCCGCTTCTCCATGACTGGTGCGTCATTTCCGTTTCTCCTTGACCTGGCCGTATCCGGCCGCGAGTGATGCGCGACGCCGAGTGGACGTCCCTGCTGTGGCGGTTGAACGAACGGTATGTCCCGTCACTGACACTTTGGTTCCATGCGAGCCAAGCAGGCATGGGTAAACATCAGGGTTACCACAGGTAAACTGCCGGACAAGGTCGCCAAATTATCTTGCTCAAAATAGGGCGCAAATGAGCATCAAACCTTGACTTTGCAAGGCTTCGGGAGTGCAATGCCCTATCGGTCGGCGCTTTTGAGAGTTCCAGTTGAGGGCTTGTTGCCTGGCTCTGTCACGAGACAAAGGACTGTCCGATTATCTGCCTCGGACCAGTCGGCGGCCTGTGGATAAAAGAACTGCAGCGGCAGCTCGGAGTCACTGTAGGAAATCCCCACGAACTTCTCGAAGGCTGGTCGGCAGAATGCGTCCGCTTCGATCTCTGCCTTCTCGGTGCCGGGGTACTCGCCGTCGGGCATGGTTGTGCTGGCGAAGACTTCAAATTCGTGTGGTTTGTCGCAGGGCATGAGCGTGACTTCCGTGTCGCCGTCGTCCGTGAAGCAGTCGCCATCGCGCAATTCCAGAACTGAGGCTTCTACTGTCTCCGTGACAGTCCCGTCTTCGTTCCGCTCAGGACCGGAGTCCAGCAGACCGCAGCCGCCCACGAGCAGGCCGACGGTCAGCAGCGAGCCGAGCGCTGCGACACGCACCGACGTAGTCACGATTCCCCTAGCATCCAGCTAGCTTACCCAAACCGGCTCCTCGCCCACTCGTCCCCTCGAGGGGGTCAGGGTTAAAGCAGTGTGCCCCGGACCTGAATCCGGGGCACACCATCTGTGCGGAAGGTAAGAGATTCGAACTCTTGGTACGGGGTTACCGCACACTGGTTTTCAAGACCAGCTCCATCGGCCGCTCGGACAACCTTCCTCCCTGATAGTTTGTCACGGAGAATCAGTTGCTCACAAATCTATGCGTACCCGGAGGGAATCATGAGAGCGGTAGTGATCACGGACGACGGCGGCCCTGAGGTTCTGGAGGTCCGTGATGTTGCGGAGCCGATACCTGCGGATGGCGAGATACTCATTGACGTCGCGGCGGCAGGGTTGAACAGGGCGGACGTGCAGCAACGGCGGGGCGTGTATCCGCCGCCTCCCGGCGCATCGGAGTATCTGGGCCTGGAGGTGTCCGGGCGCATTGCGGATCCACGGCATTCCACCTTTGCGAAGGGTGATGAGGTTGTAGCGCTGCTTTCCGGCGGTGGCTATGCGGAGCGCGTCGCGGTGCCAGCGGGGCAGGTTCTTCCCGTGCCCGACGGCGTGTCCCTGGTGGATGCGGCATCGCTGCCCGAGGTTGCGGCGACTGTCTATTCGAACCTCTTCATGGCAGCCGGGCTTGTTGAGGGAGAGACGGTACTGATCCATGGGGGCGCTGGTGGAATCGGGACAATGGCCATCCAGTTGGCCCGTGCCCTGGGCGTGCACGCGGTGGCGACGGCAGGATCGGCGTCGAAAGTTGAGCTGGTTCGATCCCTCGGGGCCGCGGGGATCAACTATCGCGATGAAGATTTCGTGGCACGGGTACGCGAACTAACTGATGGTCGCGGCGCCGACGTGATTCTCGACGTCGTCGGCGCCAAGTACCTGGAGCGGAACGTCAGCGCGCTCGCGACAAGCGGCCGGTTGGTGATTATCGGTCTACAGGGTGGCGCGAAAGCTGAGTTGAATCTGGGCGCGCTCATGGGTAAGAGGGCCGCGGTGATGGGCACCACGCTTCGTTCTCGCCCGGTGGAGGAGAAGTCCGCCATCATGGCCGCCGTCGGGAAGAATGTTTGGCCATTGGTCGAATCCGGAGCGGTCAAAACCCAGATATGCCGGACGTTCGCTCTCGAGGACGCGGCAGCAGCGCACGAGTACTTCGACTCAGGCGAGCACACCGGGAAGGTGTTGCTGACGCTGCGCTAACGCAACGAAGCAACGAGCGGGCCGCAATCGATCTCGGACTATATACTCGGTATGTAATACTGGTTCCAACAGCTACCGAGTATCTATAGGGGGATCCGTGTCCATTCGTCACAGCCTGCTGGCGCTTCTTCAGGAGCAGCCGCGGTACGGCTATCAGCTACGCGCCGAGTTCGAGCAGCGGACCGGCTCCACCTGGCCCCTCAACATCGGGCAGGTGTACACCACCCTGGACCGGCTAGAACGAGACTCGCTGGTCATCCGCGACGGCGACGACGGCGAAGGTCACGTCATGTACCAGCTCACGGAAGCTGGCAGCGAGGAAGTCCGCAACTGGTTCTCCCACCCGGTTGCCATGACGAACCCGCCGCGCAACGAACTAGCCATCAAGCTGGCGCTCGCGGTCACCCTCCCAGGCGTGGATGTCAGTGGCGTGATTCAGGCGCAACGAGTTTCGTCCATGCGTTCGCTGCAGGACTACACGAAAGCCAAGCGCGACACCTCAACGCACAACCGACCAGAGGACACTGCTTGGCTGCTGGTGCTCGACTCGCTCATTTTCAGCACCGAAGCCGAGATCCGCTGGCTCGATCATTGTGAAGCCCGGATGCTCCAGCTCAGCAACGCCCGCAAAGTGCGTCCCGACGGCACCACACTCAGCGCCCAACACACCGACAACGTTCTGCAGCAGCCGACGTCGCGCACCGTCGGGGGAAGAAAATGAGCCAGATACTTCAACTGGCAGGAGTGAACCGCACCTATGGGAAAGGTGCGACGTCGATTGCCGCCCTCCGCAACGTCAACCTCACCATCGACGCGGGCGAGTTCGTGGCCGTCATGGGACCCTCCGGTTCCGGAAAATCCTCTCTCCTGGCGTTGGCCGGCGGGCTGGACGCGCCGACGTCGGGCGAGATCTTCGTTGAAGGCACGCCCCTCAGCGAATTGCGCCTGAACGAGCTGGCCAGGCTCCGACGTCGGGCTATTGGGTACGTGTTCCAAGACTTCAACCTGGTGCCAACATTGACCGCGGCGGAGAACGTTTCCCTGCCTCGCGAGCTCGACGGCGTCCCCTTGCGGAAAGCGCAGCGGCAGGCGAAGGACGCATTGCGCATTGTGGGAATCGAGGCGCTCGCCGATCGGTTCATGGATGAGATGTCTGGAGGTCAGCAGCAGCGGGTGGCTATAGCACGAGCGATCGTGGGGGACCGGCATCTGATCCTCGCCGATGAGCCGACGGGCGCGCTGGATTCAGCAACAGGCGACGAGGTCATGAGCGTTTTGCGTCACCGGGCCGATGCCGGGTCTGCGGTGATGCTGGTGACGCACGAAGCCCGCCACGCAGCGTGGGCTGACCGGGTGGTCTATATCCGGGACGGCCGAATCGCGGACGAGGCGCGGGCTTCGCAGGATCCGTCAGTTCTCCTTGCGCAGAGCGGACTGTAAGCGTGCCGGTAGACGTCACGGCACACCGCGGTTCACGATGGCAGTCCTTTCGCCTGGCCTTGCGGCTCGCAGGGCGTGATGCTCTTAACCACCGGGGGCGCAGCGCGCTGATCGTGTCTCTGATTGCACTGCCCGTTGCCGCGATGACCGTGATCGTCCTGCTGCTCACGAGTACTCAGGCCACAGTGCAGGAACGCATTGATGCTGAGCTGGGGACCGCGCAGGCTTACCTGACACCTCTAAACACAGAAGGCAGCGGAGCGGTTCAGGACCCGACGCGACCGACTGGCCCCTATTTTCCCGGCGAGCCGAGTCCGGGTTTCGTTCCGAAGGAACCGTCGAGCGTAGTGCCTGAGGGGTACACGGTCATCGAGGAACGGGATAGTCAGACGTTCGTGCACAAGGGAAAGTTGGACATCAATGCGAGGCTCGTAGGCAGCGATCTCTTCAACCCTGCCTTCGAATCTAGGTTCTCCCTGATCGAGGGATCACATGCAACAGACGACGGCGTGTACCTCAGCCCTTCCCTTAAGGATCGGCTGGGTACGGAGATCGGGGAGAGTATCTCCACTACCTCGGGCACCTACCCTGTGCGCGGCGTGCTCCGCGATTCGTTGAGTTCGGGCGCCGGTCACAACCGAGACTCCATCTACGCTTCGACGTCCCATCCTCTCCTTGTCGTATCAGAGTCTGCCCAGAAGCGCCTGTATCTCTTCGGAGACGAACCTCTGACGTGGCCGCAGATCCGGGAGCTCAATGCGCAGGGCGTCGCTGCCCTGTCCAGAGCTGTCCTCCTCGATCCACCAGAGAAGACGGAGTTGACCAGTGCAGCGGCCGCCCAGGAACGCCAGCTGATCACCGCCATTCTCGGCGTCAGTATGGTCGGGATCCTGGTTCTTGCCGAAGTGGGACTTCTAGCCGGGGCTGCGTTCGCCGTCGGTGCCAAGAACCAGCGTCGGATGCTAGCGCTCTTGGCCGCGGCCGGAGGAGAGAAAGCGACAGTCCGATCCGTGGTGACGGCGTCGGGCGTGGTCCTGGGTGCCCTCGGTGCCATAGCTGGGGTGGCTGTCGGCACCGGGGTTGCGGCCGCCGTCGTGCACTGGAGTTTGTCGCAGTATTCACCTCTGTTCGTAGGCTTCCACGTGCTGGTCTCGCCACTGATCCTTTTTGCACTGCTGGGCTTCGCGGCGTCGGTGATCGCAGCGGCCGTCCCTGGGCGTGCTATCGCGAAACAGGATGCCTTCAACTCACTGAAATCGGCCCAGGCGCCATCGAGGTTGCCCCGTAAAATTCCGGTGGTTGGGCTAGGACTCGTTGGTCTGTCGCTGCTGATCGGTGGCGCCGGCGTCGGCATTATCCTCGGCCTAGAAAATCCGGAGCAGTACGGGCCCAAGGCTATCGTGTTCATCCCCCTTATGGCCGGGGGAACCCTGCTTTTTCTGCTGGGTCTGCTGATGTGCACAGGACGTATCGTCGTTCTCATGGGCAAGTTCGCCGGAATATTGCCATTGGCGCCCCGGATGGCCGTGCGGGACGCGTCACGAAACCGAGGCCGCTCCGTGCCATCGATTGCCGCCGTTCTCGCTGCAACGGCGCTTGCCGCCATCGTCATGGTGGGCTCCGCAACATTTGCCCAGGAACAAGCCGGAAAGCGTCACTTAACGCTCCAGAGTCAGCAGGGAGCGATCTCGCTCCTCGACTACGAGTTGGACGGCAGAGAGGGCCCGACTATCGACGCACACCACATCGCCTCGCCCGTGGAATCGGTACTCGGCCCGGTTAGGTCCACCACCATCATCAGCGGTGTCCACGACTCATGCGACCAGGGAAAGGGCTGCCTCCAACGTGAGTTCATGCTGCCACCACGAAATACCTGCGCGGCTAAAGCCGAAAGAAATGTTGGCGACATCTGGTCCTGCACAGATCCCTTTGCTGGGGGCAGCCTAGCTTTTCCACTGCTCACTGTCGGTGGAGCGGAAGCACTGAAGGCCATGTTGGGTCAGGAGCCCACACCCGAAGTGCTGCAGGCACTGAAGGACGGCAAGATGGTGGTCCTAGAGCCGGCCTGGATAGAGGACGGATATGTCAGTATTCGCTCCCGCACTTATGGAGCTGAAGGCGGCGACGTGCTCGACGAAGGGCGCCTCGAGCTGCCTGCTGTGGCCGCCGAGCCAGTTGCCAAGTTGTCCGTTGGAGGAGTGATCTCGGTTCAAACCGCCAAGAAATACGGGTTCAAGGTCGAGGAATTCAGTGTAGTTATGGACCTTCCCTCGCAGCCAACGCAGGTAGAAGCCGACGCGATCAACCTGGAACTCGAATCCGGGCTCTGGTTCGCGTTCCAGCACCCGGGCCCGCCCACCGAGAAGATCCTCTGGGCGATCGCGGGGATCGCCAGCCTGGTGGCCCTGACCGCCGCCTCCATCACTGCTGGCCTCGCGCTCGCCGACGGAAGGGCGGACCACATGACTCTCGCAGGCGTTGGCGCGGCGCCGCGCCTGCGCAAGGCAATGACCGCCTGGCAGTCCGGGCTAACCGCCGTCGTCGGGGTCGGTCTGGGGCTGGCGGCGGGGCTCCTGCCTGCCATCGCACTGTTCGGTTCCGCAAGGGAATACGTCCTGGTGGTGCCCTGGCTGCAGCTCGGGGTGCTGCTCATCCTGGTTCCTGTGGCGGGGGCCGCATCCGCGTGGCTGTTCACCCGCACTCGCATTCCGATGGCCAGACGTGGGCTGCTCCAATAAAAAGCACTGTGGCACCTACCGCTTGTCCCACTTGAAGTTCTTCAGGGCGTAGTGCAGTGGGAGGTAGGTCCACAGGCCGATCAGTGAGACGAAGGGCAGCAGACCTACTTCTCCACCCCAGCCTGCCTGGAACAACTGATACATCGCACCGCCGGGGGTGAGCGCTTGCAGGGTCTGCAGCGCTGGATCCGTCGCCAATAGTGGCCAGACGAAGGTACCCATCACCAGCATGAAATAGGGGAGTGTTGTGAACTGCGCCGCGCTGGCGGATGGTGTGTAAATGCTCGTCAGGATTCCGAAGGCCGTCGACGAAACGATGATCAGTACTACTCCGGCGAGGACCGGCCATGGGTTCGGGGGAAGACCGAATTCGGTGGCAAAGACAACAATGAAAACAACCAGCAGCTGCGCCAGCGTCAGAGCCGCTACGGGCGCCGTCATCCCCGCGAGAATGACGGAGTCGCTTGACTCGCCGCTACGCAGCCGTTTGAGGAACAACTCTTGCCGCCGCGTAGCGAACGTGGTGACCACCGTGACATAGACGGCGAGCAACACCACCATCAGCGTGGTCAGCCCGAGTGTAAACGCAGGAGCTTCCTGGCCTGGCCCCGTTAAGGCGACGAAGCCGGCAAAAAGAAACGGCATGATCACCGCACCGGCCAATACCGTCTTGTTTCGAATAATGATCTTCAGCTCCTGCCCAGCGATCGCGATGATGCGCGACGACGGTGAAGGCGCGGTGATGGTATTCATGAGTTGTTCTCCTTCTGGTTGCTGTGACCCGACCCACCGGCGCTGACCCGGTGAAACACCTCGGCAAGGGACGCTTCCGACGCCGACAAGCGTTCCAGCCGGATGGAGCCAGTCTCAGCCCAGGCCAACGTCCGGCTGAGGTCCCTCTGTAAATCATTGGTGGCAATCGTGACCCGGGTTTCAGTGGGCATTGGAAGGAAGGACGCATCAACGCCCGACGCCGTCAGCCCCTCCACGTGGACTGCCGGGTTCAGTGTGAAGCGGATGGTGGCAGGCTCGGCGCCGAGCACCTCAGGCAGCGAACCAGAAACGGCAATGTTCCCTTCGTGCATGATGGCAATGCGGTCCGCCAACGACTCCGCCTCTTCCAAATAGTGCGTCGTCAACACAACCGTGGTTCCGGCGTCGTGCATGGCCCGCACCACAGCCCAGGTGCGTTCGCGGGACTCGGGGTCCAAACCGGTGGTGGGTTCGTCAAGGAAGAGGATGTCCGGCTGGTTGATCGTGGCCAGAATCAAGTCCAGCCGCCGGCGTTGCCCGCCGGAGAGTTGTTTGACTCGCGTATCTGCTTTAGCTGTCAGGTCCAGTGTCTCCATGGAGGAGCGGATCGTTTCGCTGCGATTGGCTGCGGCCGCGCGGTCACCTGTTGAGAGCTTCAACCATAGTCGGATGGTTTCCGCGACGGTCAGCTCGTCGGCAAAACCGGCCTCCTGCAACATGATGCCCATGCGCGGACGCAGTGCGGATTTGTTTCGGTAGGGGTCAACACCGAGAACGGAAAGCGTGCCCGACGACGCGGCGCGGTCGCCTTCGAGGGTCTCCATGGTTGTCGTCTTGCCTGCTCCGTTGGTGCCCAGCAGTGCAAAAAATTCTCCGTTGCCGATGCTGAGATCGATTCCGTGCACCGCCTCGTAGGACCCGTAGCTGCAGCGCAGGTCGTTTGCCTGGACGGCGATGGTGTCCGTTGGGGCGGATTGTTGGTCTGCCAAAAAGGTTGATGTGCTCATGCATCAAGCCTCGCCGCATCTGCAGGCCGCCGATAGGACGGAAATGTCACGACTTTTGGTGGAGATCCTCACGTCGGATCCATGACAGATGTCATGGTTCTACGATGGGACCCATGGACAGCGAGGAACAGGAACACGACGACGGTGGTGTCTCCCCGAATGATGCCGGTTTAAGAGGGATGGGTCGCGGGGTCGTTGCGACGTGGCGCTACACGGTTGGTTCACTGATTATCGTTGACTCGGTCATCTACGTGATGCTCTTGCTCTTCGTCGCGGAATCGTCCGAGCCGCTCTCTGCTCGGAACATCATCGTTATGGTGCTCGCTGTCATCAGCTTGGCGGGCTCCATCCGCTATTTCTGGTTCTTCCGCTCGGGTCTTGGTTCTGGCCTTCCTCCGGTGCGCTATAATATTCTGCTCCTGGCGCCGTCGTTGGGGATCCTGCTGGTAGCAGCTCTGGGCCCGGAGTCGCTCATGTTCGGCGTTCTGCCGTTCTGGTTTGCGGTGAATTGTGTGGCAATTCTGGTCAAGCGTCCAGTGCGTTGGAAAGTGTTGGTGGTGGGCGCCGTCGTCGTGATCCTCCAGCAGATCACGGCCGTCTTGTTGACCTCTCCTGGCGAATCTTTCCTCGTCAGTGAGTACGTGGCGTCATTCTTCACTATGGCCTTCTACGCAGCGCTTTTGCCGCTCGCTCTGATTGGCGGGATCTGGTGGTGGGAGATTGTGCTGCAGCTTGATCAGAGTCGGTGGACCGATGCGCAGCTCGCAGTGACCCGTGAGAGGCTGCGTTTTGCTTCCGATCTCCACGATATTCAGGGCCATCATTTGCAGGTCATCGCCTTGAAAATGGAACTGGCCGAGCGGCTGATGGACGCGGATCCTGTTGCGGCGAAGATCCAGATCCATGAGGCACAGGAACTCGCACGGACGGCGCTGGTGGACACCAGAACCCTGGTCCGTGGCTATCGGCGGACAGACCTCGCAACGGAAGCGGCCAACGCAGCTGATGTTCTGCAGGCCGCTGGAATCAGCTGCACAGTTGACCTGGATCATCAGGTGACAGGCGCTGAAGCACAGCAGCTTTTCGGAACTGTGATCCGTGAATCGACAACGAATATCCTTCGGCACAGTGAGGCAGCGAACGTCTCGATGCGTCTCCAACCCGTGGAGGGAAGAACACGGCTGACCATTCGCAATGACGGCGTTGGGCCTGTTCTGTCCGGGCAGGGTCACGCAAGCCCGGGTGGCAGCCCCAACGACGGGACGGGGATCGCGAGCCTTCGCGAGCGCTTCATGGCAGCGGGTGGCAGTGTCGTCGGAGAGCTGGACGGCACATCTTTTGAATTGGTGACAGAGCTACCGGGAGCAACACCATGATCCGTCTCATCCTCGCCGACGATGAGGAACTGATTCGGGGTGCTCTTGTGGCGCTCCTTAATCTGGAACCGGACATTGAGGTGGTGGCAAGTGCAGGAAATGGGGACGACGCCGTCGCGCTGGCCGTCGAACACCAACCGGACGTTTGTATCCTCGATCTGGAGATGCCGCCCACGGACGGGATCTATGCGGCTGAGCAGATCCTTCGGTCGGTGGCCACCCGCGTGATCCTGGTAACCCGTCATGCACGGCCCGGTGTCCTGCGGCGTGCTCTGGCCAATCGGGTGTCCGGTTTTGTGCCGAAATCGACTCCTGCGGACAAGCTGGCTCGCGTCATCCGTGATGTTGCTGCCGGTCGTCGGTATGTTGACCCGGATATCGCGGCCAGCGCTCTTGCCGGTGAAAGTTGCCCACTGACGCCCCGTGAACTCGATGTCCTGCGTGAATGCCGCAAGGGAGGCACCATTCCCGTGATCGCAAGGTCCCTCCTGTTGGCGCCGGGAACTGTGCGTAACTACATCTCATCGGCTATGACCAAGCTCGACGCCGGGACCCGGCAGGACGCTGCGGCGGCCGCCTGGGATCAGGGCTGGATCTGAAACGCTCTTGAGCCGTAGCTTCGCTACTGGTTGGCTAGAGTCATGAGTAACTCACCAGATTCCGAGGACCTGCCGGTCAAGGCTCGGCAGCTAACGAGCGCGGAATTACTGGCTCAGAGACTCGATAAGCCCATGGGGATTCTCGGTGTGCTGTTTCTCCTGGTCATCCTGGGGCAGCTGTTGGCATCGGAGCCTGGCCTGACGACGGTTTTGAACGTCGTCGGCTGGATATTCTGGGCCATCTTCGTTGCCGAGTTCCTTTTGCGAGCCTACATAGCGCGTTTTCAGGCCGCCTTCTGGAAACGGAACTGGTGGCAGGTCGTCTTCTTGCTGGTCCCGTTCCTGAGATTTTTTCGGGCGCTACAAGCGCTGCGATTTGCCCGCCTCGCGCGGTTCGCCAGATTCGGTAGCGTCCTCTCTGCTGGCGTCCGAGGGTCGCGTTCCGCCGGGCGTCTCCTGACCAGCCGGATTGGATGGGTAGCGGCGCTAACCGGTGTCGTCATGCTGGTGGCCAGCCAACTGCTGTACGTGGCGGGTTCCTATGAAAGTTACGGTGACGCGCTGCTCGAGTCCGCGATGTCAACGATCACTGGCGCCCCACTCAGTGCTGACGATGGGTTTGCCAAGATCCTACAAATAGTTCTTGCCCTCTATTCGGTTGCCGTGTTCGCCACGTTGGCCGGTGCGCTTGGTGCCTTTTTCCTTCGGGCCGAGACAGCTGAACTCACCGAGCGTGAGAACATAAAGGAATGAGCGATCAGCAACGCACCGCCCTGTAGGCTCCGATGGCACTTTTCAGCGCGCTCCGGCAGGAACGGAGGGACGACGTCGAGCTTGGCAAGGGCGTATGGCGTCGCGTATATGGCAGGTTCCGACGCGGGTTGGATCGGTACCACCAGATTCTTGAGGGCGCGGAGGACGACGCCCTGTACAACGAACTCGCGATCATCGCCAATGAACTCGCAGACCTGCTGCCTCGAGTGCGCAAAGTCTGTGTGGAGAGCCAATCGCGCGTACCGAGCACGGGCCAAGACGTCCCCGGCTCCCTGATTGACGTGCATCGAGCGCTGTCCAAGGCGGGGAACTCGTTGGCCGCAACTGCTGAATCAGCGGCCATGTCGCGTCTTGACGCCGAACGTTGGGGAGTTAATTCCGCAGGTCTGGAGAATGTCCGACGGCGGGCGGAGATCGTCGACGAGGACGTGGCGCGCGCAGAAGCGGTCCTTGGCCTTTGACCTTCTTCTCCTTGCCGGATCTGGAAATTATTTAGTCCTGAGCGCAGTTGGCAACAAGTGAAGACCCTCCATGAAAGGCGAAAAATGACCGAATCACCGGTACTGACGTTCAATGACGGAAACACCATTCCCCAGCTGGGTTACGGGGTGTGGCAGGTGGAAGATGACGTCGCGGAAGACGTCGTCGGCAAGGCATTCACCGCTGGCTACCGCCATATCGATACCGCACAGGCCTACCAGAATGAATCTGGCGTTGGTCGTGCCATCGCATCCTCGGGCGTGGACCTTGATGACATGTTCATCACCACAAAGATCTGGAACTCAAACCAGGGCTACGAGGCCACCATGAGCTCCTTCGAAGACTCCATGCAGAAGCTGGGTCTGGAGAAGCTGGACCTGCTGCTCATTCACTGGCTACAGCCCAAGCAGAGCAAGTACGTGGATACGTGGAAAGCTCTCGTGGAGCTGCAGAAGCAGGGACGGGTGAAGACCATCGGCGTTTCCAACTTCACCAAGGAAGCGATCACTGAGCTGGTCGATGCCACTGGTGTTACTCCAGCTATCAACCAGGTGGAGACGCACCCGTACTTCAATCAGGCTGACCTGCGTACGTTCGAGAAGGAGCATGGCATCTTGCACGAGTCATGGTCCCCTCTGGGCCAGGGCAAGGAACTTCTGGAGGATCCGGCGCTGCAGAAGATTGCTGAGAAGCATGGCGTCACTGTTGCCCAGGTTGTCATCGCATGGCATCTGGCGGTGGGCAATGTTGTCATTCCGAAGTCCGTCACTGAGTCACGCATCGTGGAGAACTTTGCGGCGGTTGACGTAAAGCTTGAGGACGACGACGTCGCCACGATCAGTGGGCTGGACAAGGGTGCCGAAGGTCGAATTGGTCCTGACCCAGCGGAGTCTGACTTCCAGTAACCCCCCATACAACGACCGCGAGGTCACCCCGTAGCCGCGAGATCACCCCTCACAAGGGGGGATCTCGACGATGCGGGGTGACCTCGCGGTCGTTAAGGCTCGGCGGGGATCTAGGCTGAGCGACCGGTCAGCTCTGCATGGAGAGGCCAGTCCTGACCTTCGAGGATCACCTGACTGCAGGCGCCCGTTGAGCGATTGACGACGATCGGCGCCATCAGATTAACCGAGGTGCCGTCGCCGCCTGGATTAGCAACAACCAGCACCAGAGCATCCTCTGACTCCTGAAGTTCCAGTGCGGCAGCCTCCGCGGTGGAGATCTGGGGTTCGTAATCCGGTACGTAGACGGCGGCGTCCAACACATAGAGCCGCCGGCTGGGGGCCTCGCTGGACTGCAGCGTGTAAAGTCCTTGCGCTCCGGCGATACCGATGAGCTGAAACGCGGTGAGTGGTGCCAGTCCAGGCAGTGGTGTGATGAAGGTCAGATTCATGATGCTCATCGCAGGAAGTCCATCAGGGTGGGCTGGAGAACGCGTGCGCTGACAGCCAGTGCATTCTGGTACGCAATTTCCTGGAGCTTCATATCCATCACCACTTCGCTGAGGTCCAGGTCTTCAATACCGGAACGCTGCGTTTCCAACTCCACGGACTTACTCACATTGGCCTCCTTGGCCCGAAGAAGTTCGGCATGGCGGGCACCCACCGCGGCATGCTGACCCAAAACGGCTTCCGCCCGGGAATCTATGGCAGCCAAGTGGCTGCCCGTCCCGGATCCGGCGCGCAGGTCGGCGACCATAGTATTGACCAGCGCAAATACGGAGTCTGGCCCCTCTCCGAACACTGCGGCGCCGTCGGCGTCCACCCGAACGGTCGAATCGGCGGTCAGACGGCGCTCGACGCCGCTTCCCGAGACCCCCGCATAGGCAAAGGAACCGTCGAACGCTTTACCAGTATCTGAGTTTCCGGCGAAGACCGCGCGTCCCTGGTGAGTGGTATTGGCCTGTTTGAGGAGCTCAGCTCCCAGGCTTTCCAGCTCGGCGGCGAGGCCTTCACGGCCTGCAGGTGAGAGCGTCGAGTCATTGGCGCCACGCAGTGCAAGGTCCTTGACCCGGTTGAGCAGGTCTGTGGTGGTGGACATGGAGGCGTCGACCGTGGTCAACCAGGCATCGCCGTTGTTGATGTTGCGGCTGTGCTGTTCGTTGGCGCGCAGTTCTGCACGGACGCTCAACGCAGCTTTGGTACCCGACGGATCCTCTGAGGGACGACCGATCGCATTGCCACTCACTGCCCGCTCGCGTAGCCGTGCCAACTCGGAGAGACCAGTCTGCAGGTTCTGCTGCGTTGTCCTGGTCATGGTCTGGCTGGTGACCCTGCTGATCATTGCCTATCTCCCTACTATTCCCGTGCGGTTTATCAGCGTATCGAGCATTGCATCGATCGCCGTCATGACCCGCGCGGCGCCCTGGTAGGCGTGCTGGTACGCCAGAAGTTGTACATTCTCTTCGTCCAGATCCACGGTGGCATTGGACAGTTGCGCGTTCGCTGCTGCGTTTGCGCTGATGTCCGCGATGGTGGCTTGCTGAATCTCGGTTTTGGTACGGACCGCAGTGGAGGTGACAAAGCCTGCCCACACGTCATCCGGGGATCCAGGCCTGCCCCCGATCTGCGAGATAGCGTCCGCCAGATTGCCGTTGACGCCGCCAGCGGATGCCAGCGACGATGCAATGCCACTTCCGTCCACGGGGACAACTTTGAGGCTCGACGCCGGATTGCCCGGCGCGAAGCTGAAGAAATCCAGTCCGGTCGTTCCGTCGGCGGTGCTGCCTGTGCGGTGAAGTGTATTCACCTGGGTGGCTAATTCGGTGGCCAGACGGTCATAGTTTGCTGCTGCGTCTGCCAATTCCCCGCCGCTACCTGCGGGAGCAAGCATGGACAGCGCCCCAGCGAGCTCGCCGCCGTCGAGCGTTGCCGCGTCCCCGGGACGGTGCTGCCACTCAAGACGTACGACGTCGGCTGCCGAAGCATCGAGGCTGGTGGCACCGGCAAGGGAGATCGGACGGTGCGTTCCGCTGGTGACGATAGCGTTGCCGCCGATGGTGACGTCGATGGTGCCGTCGTCGTTGTTTCTGGTTCTGCTGCCCGTCAGCGCGGCGATGGTGGTGGTGAGCAGCGAACGCTGATCGATGAGCTCATTGGCGGATCCGCCAGCAGCGAGCTGCGAGCGGATTTTGTTATTCAGATCTGCGACCGCCGAAGCGGCACCGTTCAACTCAGTGACCATTGACTCAGCCTGAGAGCGAAGAGAAGACCACTGACCCTCGACAGCCCCACGACCTTGACTGATCCCAGATGCGAGGGCGTTGGCCTCGGCGAGCAGAACTTTCTGCACGGCAGGCTCAGCAGGTTCGTTGGCGGCGTCCTGCCAAGCGGCCCAGAAGTCCTGGAACCTTGCGGACAGCCCATTTTCGCCAGGTTCGCGGAAGGACGCTTCCATCGTTGCCAACGTGTTGGCGCGGACTGTGGAGTAGCCGGCCGCAGCCGCCGTCGTGCGTACCCGGTTGTCCAGGTGGATATCGCCCAACCGCTGGACGCCGTCGGTAAAGACTCCCTGCCCGGGACGAGCGCCAGTGGTGAATATCCCATTGTTCAGTGGCGCTGCCGCTGACGTGGAGATGCGCTGACGAGTGTAGCCCTCGGTGTTGGCGTTGATGATGTTCTGGCCAACAACATTAAGGCCCTGGCGGGCTGCTACGAGCCCGGTGTACGCGGCATTCAATCCGCTGAAAGTGCTCATTGTCTACTTCTCACAAGTCCTTGTCCAGCATGTGCCATATGTCTGAAGTGGCGGTCGATGTTCCGCGCGAACCGTAGGTACCGGCGTCGGACTCCAATGTTGCCAGAGTTTCCTGAGTGGAGCGCGAGGCCGCCCGCAAGTACTGTTCGTTGGTCTCGCGGAGCTCACGGATCTTGGTGGTGGATTCCGTCATCGCTTTGAGATGGGCGGCGAAGATGCTGCTCCACGGTCCAGGAGGGGCGTCGCCGGCCAACTGGCGCAGTGTTGCCTCCTCCGGTGTTCCCCACTCTGCTGCAACGGAGCCCACTTCGACGGTTCGGGCAAGCCCGGCCGCGCGCAGGCGTTCAAGTACCTGCTCTACCTCGCGAGTAGCGTGCTGAAGCCAACGCGTTTTGCCGGAGGTCAGGATGAGTTGCTCTTCTTCAAGCTTGAATATCAGGAGCTCGAGCAGCTCCCGCTCTTTCCACAGCAGGGCTGATAGCTCTTCTGCACCCATGCCATTACCTCCGGTTGTCATAGGCATCTCAACGAAGCCCCTCTTGTAATTATTCCTATCGGCATTGCGTATCTCAATGTTAGTGATATTGTTCTTCCAGTCGGTGGCAAACTTTCACCGACTCGCGCTGGGGAGCTGCGGTTATATGGTCGGATATTACTGCCTTTAAAAGGTTTCCCTGTGCGTTACTAATTGAGTAGCGGTTGGGGAACTCGCAATGAATCGTGTCGAACGTAATGCGCTCGTCGTCGAAAACCTACCTCTGGTAGGTTACCTCGTGTCAGAACTGTGCGCTAAGGCCACACACCTGTCCCGAGATGATCTGGGGTCTGTTGGCGCCTTAGCTCTTATATCTTCTGCGGAATCCTTTGATTCCACCCTTGGAGTCCCGTTCGGGGCCTACGCCCGGCGTCGTATCGCCGGCGCTTTTGCGGATGAGCTCCGTGCCAACGACTGGGCCCCGCGCTCAGCTCGCAAGCGCATCAAAGAAACACTTGCTGTCCAGGAGACCCTTACCGGAGCCCTGAAGCGAAACCCAAGTACGCGCGAACTTGCTGCTGCTATGGGCGTTGACAAGGCGACGGCGGATGCCGCCCTCACGGATGCGGCGCGGACTGTCGCGCCCCTTGATGACGCAATGTCCGAGGTGCTCGCTTCCCGGACGGAGTCGCCGGAAGCAGAGCTGCTGGTCACTGAACGAATCGGGTTTGTGCGCTCCGCTGTGGATGTTCTGCCGGAAAAGATGCGCTACATCATCGAGCAGATCTACTTCGAGGACCGCAGCGTGAAAGATCTGGCTGAAGAGCTGGGCGCCACTCACTCTGCGGTATCCCAGCAGCGCTCCGAAGCTATCCGCCTTCTCCGCGACGGCATGGAAACCCATTACTCGGACGACGCGACTTCCACCTACATGCCCCAGTCCAGGATCTCGACGAATCGACGGACTGCGTACCTGGCCACTCTTGCCGAGGAGACCTGCGGTGGACTGACCCGCACGGTGCGTTTGCTGGACCCCGTGAAACTAGCGGTTTAGTAGTACCCCACAAGCTACAGATTGCGGATCCCCACCGTTCGGGGGGTCCGCTTTCTGTTTAACGGACCCCTCCTCTTTAACGCGCTCCTCCTCACGCAGAAACGTGGTGGAGGCGCACGTGCGTGGTGGGGCAACCACGTGTCTGCACCTCCGCCACGCGTTTGATGGGAAGGGGAAGTGGCCGCGCCGCGAAATTTTCCAAGAAACTTTTTTGATACTTCTAACGTCGGGCTGGGGGGGGTCGATAGCTTGTGGTGTCGGCCCATGGATGGGCTGAAGAATTTTGACCCACTCACGGAGGAATACATCATGGGTTTCGCAATCAATACCAACGTTTCGTCAATGAACGCTTACCGCAACTTGTCGATGACGCAGAATGACATGTCCAAGTCGCTGGAGAAGCTTTCCAGTGGTCTGCGCATCAACCGTGCTGCTGATGATGCTGCTGGTTTGGCTTTGGCTGAAGGCCTGAAGTCTCAGGTTGGCGGTCTCACTGTTGCATCTCGTAACGCCCAGGATGGTGTGGGTGTTATTCAGACTGCTGAAGGTGCGCTGACTGAGGTTCACTCGATTCTGCAGCGTGTTCGTGACCTGGCTGTTCAGGCCGGTAACGACTCCAACAACGCTGA
>JBBPYK010000137.1:0-3275 GCA_038199985.1 Actinomycetales bacterium
CGGTCCAATCCTCCGCGGTCCAGGTGGTGGGCTTATACAGTCCAAGAGCTGTGGTGAGTAGGACATCGCCCGAATAGACGGTGGGAAACACTACCGCGATTGCTTTGGCCCCGTGCAGACCGCTGTGGGCTGTGAGGCCGTAGGCTGAACCCCACATGGTTCCCAGGGCAAAGTGCGTGACCCAGTTCAACTGTTTGCGGCCCCGATCGGTCCTCGGGTGGATGGGCAGGATCCGTTGCGCCAACTCTGCGGGACCGTAACTGGCCTCACGCCGGGTCAAGGGCATCTCAACGAACGTCTGGAACGCCGTCATCACCACGGTTCCGGCAACACCAGCCGCCATACCCCGGACAATCGACCCCACGATGGAAGGCTTCTCGTTAGAAAACATACTGCCAAGTGTTGTCTCCCCGAGCAGTATCTGCAACTACTGTGAGCGCTAGTGTGGAGGTCGTGTCAATGAAACAAGATCCGAGGCAACCACGGCCTAGTACGCGGTGGGTGCGTGGAACCGTGGGGAGCACAGTTGTGGTGGACAGCCGCGATCAGCTACTTGTCTGGGAAAATGAACTGCCCGTACCGAGGTACCTGTTCCGGGACGAAGACGTCCGCTCAGAGCATCTGATACTTACCGGACCGCCGGACGACTTGCGCTACCACCATCCGAATACTGAGGTCGAGTCCTGGTTCGATGTAGTTGTTGGTGACCGCTTTATCCGCCATGGGGCGTGGCGGATAAAGGGTTTTGCCGGTTATACGGGAGTGACGTGGGAACCCGGGAAGTTTGACCACTGGTATGAAGAAAATCAGGAAGTATTCGAGCATCCACACGACCCCTTCGTCCACATCGATGCTCTGCCCAGTACTCGATTAGTGACGGTGCGTCACAACGACGTCGTGCTCGGTGAGTCGCGCGATGCGATCTTCCTATGGGAAACAGGGCTGCCACTGCGCTACTACCTGCCGAGGCGAGATATCGATCTCGACCTTCTTACGCCGACGTCCACGGAGAGTATCTGTCCCTACAAGGGCTTCGCTACCAACTACTGGAGCGTCGCCAGCGATTCCTCTCTCACAGACATTGCATGGTCCTATCCCGAACCGTTCTTCCCGTACCGCAACGTCGCCGGGGCAGTCGCCTTCCTGCATGAGAAACTAGACATTTCCGTCGACGGGGTACCGCAAGCACGGCCTGTTCCCACACGGTGGCCAGCACGGTCCCGGTTAGAGTAATTTTCTCCGAATCGAGCCTGGTTGCATGAGCCCTGTTGCGGCGACCCATTCGCGTTGAACCTCTTACTGCGGCGAGTCAACGGCGATCTTCTGCACGGTCCTGACTAGCATTCTGCAGCGCTTTTTCGAACAACTCCATATCGATCCGGACATGTTCAGCGCCGATGACCCCGGCCCTTTCGGGTTGCTGGCCAGCGATCGCTTCTACGAGCTGCTCATGGTCCACCAGGGCCCGAAGCTCCATTTCCCGCATCCCATCGGCGCCTCCCCAGAGGTGGGCTGGTGCGGTCAGGCTGATTCTGGATTCCAGCTGGAACAGTACGTCCTGCAACGTGGTGTTGTGAGCGGCTTCGCCGATGGCCAGATGGAGCGTTTCATCCGCTTTCTGGGATTCCTGCCCACTGTCCGCTGTGCGGTAATCCTCCAGACATTTGTGCAGGGTGCGGACATCGGTTTCGGTGCGGTTCTCCGCAGCAGCACGGGCGATGGTGCCGTGCAGCAGGCGCACGGCTTCGAAGGTGTCCAGTAAAGTCTCCCAGCGGGCCGATAGTGCTCGCTGGACCGATTCACCGGATGTCGCAGCCCACTGTTCTTTGACAAAGGACCCGCCTCCGCGTCCGCGAATAGTTTCCAACAATCCCTGGTCAGACAAACGAGCCAGGGCTGCGCGCACTGTTACTCGTCCCACCTCCAGGGACGTTGCAAGATCGCGCTCCGGCGGCAATCGACTACCCGGAAGGTACTCCCCAACTGCAATGGCGGTGACCAAGCGATCCGCCACCGTGTCGACAGCGCTTCGACGACTCTCGAGGGCAACAACCAGTCCCGGTGATTCAAGCGGCCCGTCGGAGGACGGCGCAGTTGGAGGCACAAGCATGAAAGTCCGTTCACTCCCAATTCAGTAAAGGTCTTGTAATAGGACCTTTAACAGTTAGTCTATTGTCTGGATGGCCAACCGTGGCCTTCGTCACAGTTGGGCAGAGGGGCATCTATGTCAAAGGTTACAGTCCAAACAATCCCCTTCCGCGAATACACAACGTGGGTTCGGGTGACAACTCCGGACGTCCCCAGGGACGGCGCCGTCCCACTCATTGTTCTTCATGGCGGACCGGGCATGGCGCACAACTACGTGCGCAACATGTCAGAGCTCGCCGATACCGGGCGCACGGTTGTTCTGTATGACCAGCTTGGCTGCGGCAACAGCACGCACCTGCCGGATGCTCCTGCGGACTTCTGGACGCCGCAACTCTTCGTCGATGAATTCATGAACCTGCTCCAGGCGCTTGACCTGACGTCCTTCCACCTCCTTGGCCAATCCTGGGGCGGCATGCTCGGTGCTGAAATTGCTGTCCGGCAACCGGCCGGTCTGAGAAGCCTCTCGATCTGTAACTCGCCAGCATCGATGGATCTGTGGGCGCAGGCGGCCAACGAGCTGCGTTCCGAGCTTCCCACGCAGACCCGCGAAACCCTTACAAAGCATGAAGACGCAGGAACTACCAGTGACCCTGGATATCTCGCTGCGGCAGAAGAGTTCTATCGCCGTCACGTCTGCCGCCTAGACCCCACTCCACCAGACTTCCGGGAGAGCGAGGAACAGATGGAGGCCGAACCGACGGTGTACCACACGATGAACGGCCCGAATGAGTTCCATGTCATCGGAACGTTGCGCAACTGGAGCATTATCGACCGGCTGGACGCCATCAAAGTGCCAACTCTGGTGTTCGCCGGCGAGTATGACGAGGCAACTCCGGCAACATGGCAGCCATTTGTTGACGGCATAGCGGACTCGCGCGCCCACGTCTTCCCGGATGCAAGCCACTGTGTTCACCTGGAGCATCCGGAGGGGTTCCGGAGCGTGGTGGGAGACTTCCTGGCCCAGCACGACGGTTGAAAATATATTCCTGAATCACGTCCTTTCCGCAGTGCCCCGTCCCAACGAAAGTGAGTGCCGATCGATGTCCACTCCGCGAGAGTCATCGGAACTGAGTGCCCAGCAGCAGCTGGAAGCCTATGGCTACAAGCAGGAACTCAAACGTTCCCTC
>JBBPYK010000138.1:0-6045 GCA_038199985.1 Actinomycetales bacterium
CGCAGGAGCAGTCTCAGGCGCGTCTCGGGCGGGGAGTCCGCCGCGACTCGCTTGACTTCCAGCTCGGCCGGGGACTTATTCAACCGTGGGAAGTTCTGTTTGTGGTCGCTTGACCGGAGATGTCTCTCAGCGGGGGACCACGGCCAGTCATGGCGGTTCAAAGTTCCTGACGTGCGTGCAGATCGAGAATTCGGCAACGGCAACGGCAACGAGTGAGCCAAGGTCCACGATGGCGGCTAGGACCATGGACATTTTGGCGGGCGTTGTGACAGGAACCCCGGGATGAGGACTCCGTCGTCGTATCTCTGGGTCATGCAATGCGGGTCTTGCGCTGAATATGGATAGGAGACCACTAAAATCTGGAAATATCGCTAATTGGCACTTTTTTGCTGCAGCGAATGCAGCAGCTCGGCCGAAAAAAGCTGCCGAAACCAGGCTCCCCCCTGGTAATAGTTGGCTAAGTGAAATGTCGCGGTTGGATGGACGGAGACGGATGACCGGAAATCGGGACTTCATCGCGGCACCGACGTCGCCGGGACTGGTTTTGCTTCCATGACGCCAGGTCTCCTGGTGCAGTTGCTTGCATCCTGCTGCCACGGCAAGGGCCTTCAGCGGGGTCCTTTTCGCGGGAATCGGGAAGCCCGCGGAGCCCACCTGTAAAGTGTTTCGACGCTTTGGGATAGCGGTGCCAAGGTTGGCGGCGGTGCTTGATTTTGCGGCCAAGACACAAGTTGATTCCGCGTCCAGTGAGGCCTTAACGAAACGTGGTGATTTCCCCGTGGCCGGCGCCCGAGACGACCGCGGGGGCCTGTGGTTTGAGGCGGAGAGTTCATCGATCATTTCCAGTGTGTGGCAGCACTTGGCGCGGTGCCGCACGGTCTCCTGGATCCCGGCCAGTTTGCGACGTGCGCTGATTGTTTGTGCGTCCTCGTTGGTGGCTGCGCAGTCATCGTCCCCAACCACTTGACAGGCCCGCGTCAGAGGCTTGGGACGACTCCGCATCGGTGGACGCATGCATGCACACAGCAATCGGGGTCTGAGGAAGATCGGTACGGAAATTCACGCTAAGGACGTTCCGGTGTTGGTTGCGGCAAGGCGGTGAAATTCTGTGGATCTAAGCGGTGGCCTCGCCGGCGCGTTTGATGGCACGGTAGACGGTGGACCGGGCTACGCCGAAAAGCTCGGCAATTTCAACAGTTGTGTGCTTGCCCGTCCGGTGCGCAGAAACCAAGTGTGCTTCCTGTGCCTTGGAGAGCTTGGGCTGTTTTCCGCGCAGCTTGCCCTTTGCTTTGGTTACAGCCATCCCCTCACGAGTTCGTGCCCGGTTCAGATCTGCCTCAAATTCTGCAACCATGGCAAGAACATTGAAAAGGAGCCTGCCGACCGGGTCTGTGGGGTCGTGGACAGAGCCGCCGATGCTGAGTTTGACCTCGCGAGGGGTGAGTTCATCGACGATGTCCTTTGCATCGCGCAATGACCGGGCCAGGCGGTCGAGCTTGGTCACGACAAGGGTATCCCGCCTCGGCAGGCCGCCATCGCTTGCCCAAGTCCAGGACGGGCCCTGTTCGCGCCAGTGAGGCCTTGGTCATTGGTGGATACGCGCGCGTATCCAATGTGAAGTCCGGTCATGGTTTTGAGTGTATCGTTTAGTCCCCCATCACCGGTTTTTTCTCGGGCAGGGTATACGGGAATGAGGCATCTGCGGAAACACGCAGTTTCCAAAATTTCCGAAGTCCTCTGCACTCGCTCCGGTGAAGGACCAGCTTACGGGACACTTGGGCTGCGCCTATATGGGACATGCGTCACGGACACATATGGTTAGGCAAACGGATATGAATCCACTAGATGTGCGACTATCAATCCATGCCTTCAACAGTGGATCATCCCGTCGCCATTCGTGCGACAGCTTTCATCCGATCCTCCAGGTGGCTGCATCGCCCGGTGCACTTGCTCCGCTACGACGCCTACTGGGCGGATGGTCGCGTGGACTTCGACGTGAGCCTTTCAAAGACGATGTATCGGGGGTCCCCCGCGGACTTTGATGTCCTAGAGGAGAGCGTGCACGACCACTGCCCGGAAGTAGGGACTGGCGAGTGGGTGGGAGAATGCGGCGACGTGGTTGCCGGACCCACCCAGCCTGAACCGAACCCGCCAGGAAACGTTAGAGGGACGCGGTGGGAGTACGGGGTTTCAAATTACGATTCATACAAGAAGGCGCACCGCAAGTTGCGCGTCGGCTTTGTCGGCTTTGGAGTAGCCAGCCTCATCCTTGGCCTCTACCTCCTCACCGGCCCGAGCAGTGATGGGTTCGCCGGTCCCGTGGGAGTGCTTTGCTTCATCTTCGGCCTGTCAGCGCTCTCGGGCTTCATCCCCAAAAAATCCCGATGGTGGTGAGTCCCACTTCCACGGTTACGCTTTCGGAGTCCTAAACCAAAGCAAACCGAAATTGTCTACAGCACCCTGAGGTGCACTACTGATTCAGAACAGTTCTTGAAAGGATTGCTCTAAATGGGGTGGCTTGTGAATTCGGACAATATCTAGCGGCAGTGTCTGAAACTCCTTGTCATTGCGGAGAAGTGGCCCTCTATGGGTCGGGGATGGCTGTGCCATAACTCTTCCTCGTTGGTGGGGTGTCCCTCAGGAGGTTCTCGCTACGGACACGGAACTGCCGTGCTAACGACTTCTGAAATTCTGTGCACTCGCGTTCTGAGAACGACATGCAGGTCAGGCGCGGGTTTGTTCGGTGGAGGACCGTCTTGCGGGACAATCTCGATAACGTACTTGATCTTTGCTTAGACTGTACAAAAGGCAGCGTCGAAAGGATGGAACAATGCAGAGCGAATTAGCAGCAAAAGTCTTCGGCGATAAAGAAGATCCTCGACTGCGATTGAAGAGCATCTTCGGCGGATCATCAAACCTAGCTGGACCGCCACCGGTCGCACGCGAATGGGCGAAAAAAATTCTTGCCGAAGCTGGAGTAGATCCAGCAGATCATAATGTCCCAGCAATAAGATGCCTTCGTGCGGCCCAACCCCGCCTCACGCTAAAAGCAGCGACATATCTGGCCAACGACGTGGCACAGCGATAGCCCGTCCACTCGCCGCTCGGCTGCGGACGGACTCATTCGGGCTGTAAAAGACCACGGCTTGAGTCAGTGTGGGCCCCGCGGTCTATGTCAGTACGGAAATGAGCACGGCACCGCCGACAAGACTGTTGAGGCATACATGCATGACTACAGAAGCCCAAAGGGTCCTGTGAAACTCTCTCAGGAAGGCAAGTGCCAAGCCGAGCGTCAGCATGTAGGGCAGAAGAACGGGCACACCGTGGAGAGTTGCGAAGATTGCCGCACTGAGAAGAGACGCCAGAAAACAACCGAACCGGCGCCTGAGACCACCGTGGATTACGCCACGGAAAATCGCTTCCTCCCACAAGGGAGTGAGCAGGCTGGCGCCAATGAACACCGCGAGAGCGACCAGAGGACCGGCACTCGTTGTCAGCGAGTCAACACCTCCGCCCTCGGAAACCGGTGGAGTACCAGTAACCGCAAATGTAAGTAATTGCACTGTTAGGAGCGTGACAAAGACGATCGGCATCTGCCACAACAGGTGGAGGATGTGCAGCGTTGGTCGGGTAAACCCCAGCGTCCGCCATCCAGTACCTGCTCGACGCAGGCCCCAATGGATCACGACCAGCAGCAGAGCCGCATGCACGGGAAGTGTCACCCCAAGCACTGCAAGACCGATTTCCCTAGCTCCGGGTACCAGAATAATGACAAGCACCGCTATCCCGAGTGTCAGGACAGTGGCCACAACAGCAGAAACGAGGAGGACCAAGCTTTGGCGTAAGTTAAGCGGCGAATGAACATTCGTGGAACTGGATGCGGGCAAAGTATCTACAAGGGGTGGACCAGTCGTCATACGACCATCCTTACGCATCCAACGACAACTATGCGCCCATCTCTCAATCGCTGAGTGCCCGCAGTAACCGTCCCACTCAGCGTTCGGCCTACGGGCATAAGAAGGCTGTGCAAACGAGTGCTGAAATTTGTGCAGGCGACTTCTGAAAATGACAGATCTCTAAGGTCTCTTTGTCTGGACGGTTGGGGCAAAACACAGTGCCTGAATCTACGGATCGTTCCCAGGGACTCCAGACGGGTTTTGGAACGGGATGGCCAGCATGCCGACCCACAGGCAACACCATGCGGCACTTCTTCCCTGCCGCTATATATTCTCCGAATTATCAAATGATCCCAATGATGCTAATCCACGATTTTTCACTTATCTGCTAGCCGCCCCTAGCCGCCATCCCCCCGGTAAGGGCTCGTGGATTGGGGCGGCGCTTGGTTAGTAATAGAACTTGATAGAAGACAACCCCGGGAGGCTTGACCTCCCGGGGTTATCTTCTTGGTTGAGTGCAAGTTCTTACTTGGTGCTGCTGCTCTGCGGGAAGGTGAACTGCAGATCCTTGACTGGGCTGTCAAAGCTGGCTGTGCCCGGAGCCGCGGTGTTGGACTGGTCCTTCTTTAGTGTGCCGGTGGCCCGGAGAACGAACGAGGCCTTGAAGTCCTTGGCCGTGGTTGGCACTTCGAAGATTGCACTGACGCGGGCACCGGTGCCGAACCAACCACCGGTGTTCTCCTGAACCGGGTGCGACTTGAGATCAGCCTTGAACGCGTTTCCGCTGACATTTGTCACAGTGCCCGAGACGATGTCCTCCGTGACTTTGTAGTAACCGTAGTCGTAGCCCTTGTCAGGCTTCCACTGCGGGCCGTCTGTGGTGGGGCTGCCACTGATCTTCAGCCAGGTCTTCCCGTCAGGGGCCCAGCCGACGGCTGAGTCATAGGGAAGACGCTCAGCGCTGTAGCTTGTGCCGTAGAAGGTCAGGTCGAAGCCAGCCTGCTTCTCGATCTTCAGATCGCCGACCTTGTCCGAATCGGCGGAAGTGGACTCGTAGCCGTCGTAGTACGTCAGCGTCTTCGACTTTGCATCCAGCGAGCCGTCGGAGAGCGAGAGAACCTGCGTCTTGCCCTCATAGGTCACCGTCAGGGCCAGATCTTTGCCGTCACCAGCTACGGCCATGGCGAGCGTGCCATTCTGTGGCTTGCCGACGTTGTAACTTTTTCCTGCCGAGGTGAACGCCAGCACTGTCTTGCTCTCTGGTGTAGTGGTGCTGCTCCCGGCAGAGTTACCGGAGGAATCTCCCATGCTGAGAGTTACAGAGGCGAATTTGTGTCCGTCGCCGGCCTGCTGGCGGTCCTCGGTGCCGCCGATCCGGTCGGTGATCCTGGCGTTGATCACCGAGATCCTGCCATCCGGGGTCTGGATCACGGTTGGCTTCGCTTCCTCAGATGCAGTGCCGTTGGGAGCCTGCGGACCGGAATCCTGCATCCAGATCGCCTGCTCGGAGTCTGCGGTCTCGGCGTCCGGCTCAGGGACGTTGGCATCGCTTGGCGGCTTCTTGCCATCCGGGCGATACAGCTCAGTGTTGTCCTTCTTCTTGCCGCTGAAGAAGCTCGAGTCATTCTCGATCTTCACCTTGCCGGACGAGTCGCCAAGGACTGTCTTCAGGGCGACCGTGTCCCAGGTAGTGTCGTCGAAGCCCAGGTAGTGGACCGGACCGCAGATCGCTTCTTCCGCCAGGATCTCGTCGTTGACTTGGGCGTAGCACCGTGAATCATCGTCCTTGGCGAGATTGGCTTTCTTGCCGTCCGTCAGGCTCTGCTTCCAGGAGTCGTCCAAGGTCGTGATGGTCTTGTCGAAGTCCTGGACTTCTTGGCCGTCGACTTTCAGCGTCTTGCCGGAACAGGCCGTCAACGACAGTCCGAGAATGAGAACTGCAACCGTCACGCCATGCGCGCGTCGCAATGTCCGGTTAGTCATGTGATCCCCCATTTGAAGTGATATTTTGAGTACGAGAAGCTGGCCTGGGCCTCGCTTCCTGCAGATTGAGCCCCTTTTGGGGTGGGTGGGGGGTATTGTTTTTATATAAACCGGAGGGTGTTGGGGGGGGGGGGTGGTTGTGTTTTATCGCCTAAAACAACCCACA
>JBBPYK010000139.1:0-9667 GCA_038199985.1 Actinomycetales bacterium
CACCGTGGACATCACGTGGCATCCCGCCGCCGTCCGAGCGGGCCTGCCCGGTCTCGGCAGAGACTGGGATGGGTACCGCGACGTCGAATTCGCCGTCGCGGTGACAGGGTGCGGGTACGCGGTTGGCGAAAGCGGGTTCCGTGAGGCTAAGGAAGCGTTGCGGGCCAGGCTCTACAGCAGGGAAGAGCGCCAGCGCCGTGACTGGACCTTGAAGGAGATCGCAGTCCGCGCAGAGACCTTGTAGCGCTGTCCTGCCATGCCATCAAGGAAGGCGTCGGAAGGAGATTTCATCAAGCAGTGAGACTGATGGGTGCCCTGGCACACAATAGCGGCAGCGGGAGGCGGTGCCTGTGTCAGTTGCCGATCCCCACCGGACATCCGGATGAATCCGCGAAGGCTGCGCGTGATCTCTGCCTAGAGACTTACTTCGCAGTGTTTTCCTGTTGATTGGCCGTCGACGCTGAAATCAAAACGGAGGGACCGAGCATTCAGTGGTGGGGCAGGCAGGTAGAACCAGGTCGCGTCCCATTCCGTTCCACCGCCTGCCACCTGACCTCCTGCCCGTCGGTATTCGGTGCCGAGGTCATCCGTGACCTGTGTTGTGATCCGCTCGAAGACAACAACTCCGGGCATCTTAGAAAGATTCTCGTTGCTATCCGGTCCCGCAGTCTTCCGGCGCTCCGCCCATTCTTGAAGGTCCTGCTGGAACTGGCTGTCCCGATCCATTGTTTCCTGCCCGCGCACTCCATTGAGATACAACTGAATGCCTGGCTCGCCGGCTCCGATGCCGACTGTGCTAGGTGCATTCTCGAAAGTGACGCCTGCAAAGCGGATGTCGATGTTGTCGCAGGTCGCTACGACTAGATCTTGAGGGGCGTAGGTTATCGCATTCATGAAGACACCCTAGTAGGTCTGTAAAAACTGGGTCTCATCTAAGGTTAAGAATTGGCACAAGCAGGCAGCCCGAAAAGGTCCCGGAAGCCGATCGGTTATCGGCACGGCTGAGCACTGTCTGGATTACGGAAGCCGTGAGGATCCTCAGCACCGCCCACTGCAGAAAGTTCTGTCTCAGAAATGCTGAGCATCAACGCGCTGTCGCGCCGGTTAAAGAAGTGCGTAACTATTTCGCGGCCGTTGACTATCCATATACTGGGCGGCACTTCCTCGTTTTCCCACGGTCTGGTGGGCTGCCCATAGAGGCCTGTCAGTATGTCCCAGATCGCGTCGTGGCCGGTACGCGTAGCAGGGGCCGCTGGTTCCGGGAATGTGTAGAGGTGGAAGTCTATGCTCATCGACTTGCCGTTGTAAGTGCTCCATGAGGCGAAAACCTTACCTGGCAGTTCAGTGGAGAGTTCATAAACCGCCGAGGGTGATCCGGCAGAGTCTTGATCAATCCGGTCTCCGGATGTGAATAGAAGGCGCTTGAACAGAGTCTCGCGTTCATCGTCGGAGCGGGGCCACGTTCCCTCGACAAGTTGCCGCACTAGAGCAACGAGTGTGCGTGGATCGGGAATCAGTTCACTTCGTGGCTCTACGGTGGACATACAGCGACACTACCGCCTGAATAAAACGGACCACACAATCGACGATCGGCTGAGGAATAGCTGCCTCGGATATACAGGACGCTGCAAGAACTCCGACCTCGAATGATGAAATGCACCACTTTATAGAAGCCACCACAATGCTGTCCGCTCAGGGATCCCTCACCGTGCCATGGTGACCACCTCAAAATTAGGGCTCGGATCAGTGCGTAGTCGTGCATGGGATTCGACGTCGAAGCGTTCGGTGCCGTACCGCAACTTCTGGCGCTCGATCCCTTCGGGGACAAAACCGGCGCGGGTGGCTACTTTGCAAGATGCGGGATTGTTGACGCGGTGCCCCAACTCAAGCCGGAACAAGCCTTCATTAAAGGCCGAGGCGGCGATCGTAGCGAGAGCCCGGACAGCATAACCACGACCGCGGGCTGCGGAGGTGAGCCAGTAATACGCCCAAGCGGTGTCATGACGCCGCTCAACCCCCGATAAACCCACGTTGCCTACGACTGCATTATCCGCAGTGATCGCCCAGTTGCGGTGAGACTCGGTGAACGGAAGCTGTTCGACAATGAAGGCTCGTACCTGCTCGATGGTGGAGAGGTCGGTTCCGCCGAACTGCGTTCCCAGATCTGGGTTCACTTGATGGGCGCTCAACAGAGCGAATGCATCGTCAGGCGTCCACGGACGAAGTTCGAGGTTCATAACCTCTATCCTGCCCGATACGGCGGCACAGGCACGTTCGTATGCCCCAGTGAGGGACCGGCTTGCGGGCAGCGTTCTCGCGCAAACATCAGTAGTAGGCGTCCTCAGACTACGTATAACCTCTACCTTATGACCGCATATGATCAGCGCTTAGTTGACCTTTATGACCAAGACAATCCTGACGGACCGGATCACGACTTCTACCGCACCCTTGCCGATGAATTCTCCGCTCAAGCGATCCTCGATCTGGGATGCGGAACAGGCATTTTAACCGTCACTTTCGCAAGTGAAGGACGAGACATTGTGGGTATAGATCCTTCGCCCGCCATGCTCACCTACGCACGTCGCAGGGCAGAGGCGGAGAATGTCGAGTGGATTCTCGGTGACAGCAGCAGCATTCCTCGAATCAGCTTCGATTACGCAGTGATGACGGGCAACGTCGCTCAGCACATCCCTGACGCCGAGTGGGAGCGCACTCTCGTCGAACTGCGACAGGCGCTGAAGAAGGGAGGAATCCTTGCCTTCGAGAGCCGGAACCCTGATGCCCGTGAGTGGGAAGGTTGGGCAACGGAAGAAGGCACAACACGAGATACTTTGCATGGCCCCCTGACGGAGTGGCAAGATATCTCAGAGATCGCACCGGGCATCGTTGAGATGAAAGCTCACAACCTGTTCTTGGACACCAATGACACCGTGACGGAGACACTGGTCCTCACCTTTCGCAGCCGATACCTTCTTGAAGAGCAGCTGCACACCGCGGGCTTCGAAATTGAAGCTACTTATGGGACTTGGAATCGCACGCCTTTTACTGAGTGCAGTCCCCTCATCATCGTCGTAGCCCGGGCCCGGTAGGGGATCGGCTATCGGGCGCGTCGGGCGCGTCGAGCGCGAAGGTCAGGCCGGTAGAATCCATACATGGGAAACGGGGCTGCAGGAGTGAAACAACGTCGTTTCGCCGTAGTGCCCGACGTTCTTATCTGGGCTCGCCATTCCGCTCACCTCGCGAGGGCTGAGGCGGCTCGACGCATTGGGGTATCCGAGGCACGCGTTGAGCAATGGGAGCGCGGCGAGGTTGAACCCACCATTAATCAGCTCCGTCACGCGGCTGAGGCTTACAACCGCCCATTAGCTGCGCTGTTCCTTCCAACTCCGCTCCAGGAGGAGGGTGTTTTCGAATTGCCAGATTTTCGCCGTCCGGAAGCGGAAGGCGAAGAATCCGCTCCACTCCGTCGAGCGATTCTACGTGCGCAGCGCCAGCAAGAAGCTCTGGGGGACATCAGAGATGAGCTCAACGATGTGGCGCTCCCGCCACTCCGCATCATCGAAATCGACCGGAATGACGCAGAACACGCGGGTTTGCAGTTGAGTAACGACCTCGGCTTTGTCGATCTGCCCAAACGCATATGGTCTCAGCCCGAAGAGCTATTGCGAGAGCTCGTGCGCCGCGTCGAAGAGCGTGGATACCTTGTCATCCAAGTTCAACGCGTTCCGGTCAGCGAAATGCGCGGTTTCTCGATCGCGGCAGAACTAGCGCCGTTGATCGCTATCAATGGTGCAGATTGGCCCCGGGGCAAAGTATTCACCCTGCTGCACGAGCTTGCTCACCTTGGTCTACGACATAGCGGGCTGTGCGATCTCAGTCGTCAGTCGTCTGTTCCTGAAGAGAGGTTCTGCGACCAGGTCGCTGCTGCCGCGTTGATGCCCAGTCGATCATTTCGTTCAGCGGCGCAAACGCTTGCAATCGACCCGAGCTCTTACGGCGACCTTCGGGCTCTGTCAGACAAATTCGGGGTGAGCGCTGAAGCCGGCCTCATCAGGATGATCCACCTCGATCTGGCATCTTGGGATGACTACGCCTCGCTCCGTGCCGAGTTCCGCTCGGCGTACGAGCGACACAAACAGAACGAGAAGGATGCTCGAGCTGGCAGAGACACCCCAATCTACTACCAGCTCAAAGTGCGCGACCTCGGCCGCCCATTCATTGTGTCCATGATTCGCGCGCACAACGAAGGTGCGCTGAGTTCCCGGGACACCGCTCGCCTGCTCGACGTCTCGTACGACAAGATCCCGAAGCTCATCGAACGAGTCACTTCAGCGGAGGTTCTCGCGTGACCGCACTGACCTATTCGCTCGACACCAGCGCGCTAATCGATGGCGTCGAGCGTTTCTATCCTCGCCGGAATTTCCCGCAGTTATGGGAGCGCATGGACACCTTAATCTCAGACGGACGTCTCCTCATCTCCGAGGAGGCATGGGCGGAAGCGATCGCCGTTGACGCTCCGGTCCGTGAGTGGTGCGAGGAAGAAGGCATGGGTCGTGAGCAGAGCATGTACCTTACTACCGCTGCAGTCGCGGCTGTAGCCGGCCAGATCGGCGCCACCTTCCCGCAGTGGTCGACCCAGGGAGGCAAGAACGGTGCCGACCCGTTTGTCATCGCGGTTGCGGAAGTCGAGTTGGGGATGGTCATTTCGGGAGAAACTAACGGTGGTCCTGCCAAACCAAAAATCCCTTATGTGTGTGGCCAGCGGCAAGTAGGTCATGGGAAACTCGTCGACTTGATTCGTGCCGAGGACTGGATTATCGGCTGAGCTCGCACGTCACTTATCGATCTGCTCGAACGGTCTGAGATGCTCGAAAGGGGCAGTCAAAGTCTAGGCTTGCCCATCCATCCATTGCAGACTCGTCGGCGTCCCGCGGAGGGATCGGCTTGCGGCGGCCGCTGATCAGAATGTCTGAGGGCTTGTCGTCGGGGCGGAATTTTGGCGCTTCAAGTAGATTGGGCTTAATGCATGATTGACAGTCGATATAGGTAAGACGAGGATCGGGATATGACCAAGCAGGAAGCTCTGCCTATCCGTTTTTTCCTCGGACTAGCGGCCCTCGCAGCCCTGCTGATCCAACTGGTGGTTATTCCGTCGGCCGGGGCAAGCCTTGCCAGCGTATACCCGCAGGTTGCGTATCTGGCGCTCCCAACCGCCATAGCACTTGTGGTCGCAGTCGTCGGTGTCGAGATGACCTTGGTGGCAGCTTGGCAGCTGGTCTCGGCCGCGGTGACTGGCAGAGCGCTGACCAGTCGGTCGACGCGATGGGCGAATATCATGACAGCTTCCCTTATCTTCATGGCAGTGCTTCTCGCAGGCGTTTTCGTTTACATCGGATCCGTAGCAGGCGTCGGCGGGCCCGCGATGCTATTCGGGCTTCTTGCCTCCCTCACCCTCGTTCCCGTCGCCTTCGCCCTAAGACACTGGGTGAGGGGCTGGCTGGGAGATGATGATGTTGATGACCGTATCGCGGTAGGTCGCACCATCAGCCCACCTTCGCGTCACGCACAGGGGCAGTAGTGCCCGGTCTCTGACCAGCAGTTCATGCGACCCCGGCGCGCAGCGGACTGGACCCCGAGCTGGGCCTTCACAGTCGGCTACTCACCCACACGTGTGACCGTAGCAGCGATAGCGCTTTGGCCTGGCGTCGAGGCTCGTGCGGTGAGGGATCCTCTTACCGAACCGTGGTCGCTGTGCAGACGACTTCGAACACTCCGTGCAGTCGACTTCGAAAAACGACAAATTCTGTCGTTTTTCGAAGTCGTTTGCACGAGCTTCCGCGGGAGTACGGGGGTGGTGCAGGCGGGTGTGGACAGTTGAGTGTTCGAACCCGTCTGCACTACAGGTATTTCGTGTCGAAGTCGTCTGCACTACCGTTAACTATGGCTCCGGAAATCTCGCACCGTGGTGATGGGCATGGCTGAAGATCAGCCGCTGATTGTTGAGCGTGGCCTGCTGGCTATGTCCGATGCGGCATGGGATCAGGCGGTACGACGAACAGCAGTTATCGCCCCGTTGGCCGCTTCGGAATTCGTTCGCCATGTGGAAGCTGATGACGCGGCCGCGTTGCTGGGTGTATCCCGCCGGCAGGTTTACCTGTTGATCGACCGATACAGGCGCGGTTCGGGCAAGGTTACTGATCTGGTTCCCGGCCGGTCCGGCGGCGGCCGCGGAGGTGGCCGGTTATCGGCACCGGTGGAGAACGTGATTGATGAGTTGATCCGCCACCGCTATTTGAAGCGGCAACAACTTTCTTTGGCGGTCCTTCACCGCGATATTGTCCAGGCCTGTTCGAAGCAGGGACTGCCTGCCCCGTCTCGTAGTACTGTCGCCCGCCGTATCGGTGCTTTGCATCCGGGGATGGTCGCCAGCCGTCGGGAAGGCCCGGATGCTGCTCGTCCCCTGCAGGCGGCCGGTGGCCAGGTGCCTGAGATATCAGTTCCGTTGGAACAGGTCCAAATCGACCACACCGTGATCGACCTGATTGTGGTGGACGAGCGGGACCGCCAACCGATTGGTCGACCGTATCTGACTGCAGCAATTGATGTTTACAGCCGCTGCTTGCTGGGCATGGTCATCACGCTGGAGCCTCCCTCGGCAGTGTCGGTGGGATTGTGCTTGGCTCATGTGTGCAGTGACAAGCGGCCTTGGTTGGAAGGTCTGGGGCTTGACGAGGACTGGCCGATGGCCGGGAAGCCGCGGTTGCTGTATTTGGATAATGCGGCCGAGTTCAAAAGCGAAGCCTTGCGTCGTGGTTGTGAAGAACACGGCATCATGCTGGACTACCGGCCGGTGGGCCGGCCGCACTACGGCGGGATCGTGGAGCGGGTGATCGGCACGGTGATGGCACAGGTCCACGAGCTGCCCGGAACGACGTTTTCCAATCCCGTTCAGCGCAGAACCTACGACTCGGAGAAGACCGCCGCATTGACGTTGCGTGAGCTGGATCGCTGGCTCTCACTGGCCGTAATTGCCCATCATGGCAGTATCCATGGCGGTTTGGGGCAGACACCTGCAGGGCGCTGGAACCAAGGCATCGACAGGACCGGGAAACCGCCGGTAATCACCAACTCGACGGCGTTTCTGGTGGACTTTCTGCCGGTAGTGCGCCGCAACCTAGGGCGTACCGGTTTCGTCATCGACCACGTCCACTACTTCGCCAATGTACTCAAACCGTGGATTGCACGCCGCGCCACGTTGGAGCGATTTGTCATCCGCCGGGATCCGCGCGATATCAGCAGGATCTGGGTACTCGACCCGGAGGGACATCACTATGTGGAGGTCCCGTACCGCACTCTTTCACATCCCGCGGTGACGCTATGGGAACACCGCTTGGCTTTGGCTCGGCTGCGCGAGCAGGGACGCAGTCAGGTCAACGAGCAGGAGCTGTTCCGCATGATCGAGCAGATGCGCGACATTACTCGTACCGCGCAGAGAGATACCCGTCGATCGCGTCGGGAGCGGGAGCGCCGGGCACACCTGAAGCCCGGGAGTACTGCAGAGACTTTGGAACAACCGCCCGGGCTGTCCACTGGCGGGCTCCCACGAGTGCTTCCGTTCGATGACATCGAGGAGTGGTGACCGTGGACGAACACTCGTTAGAGGACTTGTTCCATTTACAGGCACCTGCCCGGGACGTGGCACGACTGCCGGGTCCGGAACGCATCAAAAGGATCCGGGCAGACCGGTGGATCGGCTACCCCCGCGCCCAGGAAGCCCTCGCCCGGCTCCAGACATTGTATGAATGGCCGACCAGGCAACGTATGCCCAACCTGTTGCTGGTCGGGCCGACCAACAACGGCAAGTCGATGATCATCGAGAAGTTCCGGCGCCAACATCCGCCGGTTGCTAGCCCCGCCCGGGAACACATGCCGGTCTTCACTGTCCAGATGCCTTCTGATCCCTCCGTTACCCGCTTCTACGCTGCATTGCTGGCCGCGACCGGGGCGCCCGTACGACCACGTCAACGGCTGGCTGAACTCGAACCGTTCGTAGTTTTCCTCCTGCGCGAGGTCGGGGTACGAATCCTGGTCATTGATGAGCTGCATAATGTGCTGGCTGGGCGAGAGGGTAGCCGCAGAGAATTCTTGAACCTGCTGCGCTTCCTCGGTAACGAGCTGCGCATTCCAATCGTTGGTGTCGGCACTCGAGAGGCCTATCTGGCTATCCGCTCTGATGACCAGCTCGAAAACCGGTTCGAGCCCATGACGCTGCCCTTGTGGGAAGTCAACGCCGATCTACTGTCCCTGCTGGCAAGCTTTTCGTCGTCCTTTCCGCTCCGCCGGCACTCTGAATTGGCCACTGAAGACATGGCCCGTTACCTCCTCACCCGCAGCGAAGGAACGATCGGCGAACTGGCGATGCTGCTGACCGAGGCAGCTGTGATCGCGGTGGACAGCGGTGAAGAATCGATCAACCACCGCACGCTGAGCTTGGCTGGTTACGACGGGCCCAGTGTCTGGCGCCGGAAGTTTGAACGTGATCTGATGTGAAGCCCGCACGCTGGCCCCTCCACCCTGCTCCGGTCGAGGCCGAGGCTCTTTCCTCCTGGCTTCACCGGCTCGCCAGCGCTTACGGAATGGAAACCTCCGAACTACTGGCGCATGGGTTGGGTCACGGAAACCTTCAGGGCCAGGAGCTCGACCATGATCCGCCGGCCACTTTGTTGAAGGAACTGAGCCAATGCAGCGGTGTCAGCCGAGACCGGCTGGCCGAAATGAGCATGACGGGCTGGACACCATGGCTGTTTGACAACCTGAACCCGGATCCCGCGGCCTATCGAACCTATGTCCACCAGTTCTCAGTGCTGTTGCCGCATAGACGACGCAAACTGCACGATCCCGCCCAGTGGCTACCTTGGCTGCCAAAGCACAGGATTCACAAAGCCTGCCGCGAATGCTTGACATCCACCGAACCCGCGGCGCTTGTCCTCTTCTGGCAACTGCCGCTCATGCTGAGCTGTCCAGGACATGGCTGCCGCATCGAAACCTACGAGGGTCAGGCGCCCGAATACCGGCGATGGACCTTCGTCACCGCCGCTCCATCCCAGGTACCGGACTCCGTCGCACGTATGGATCAGCGCACCTGGCAGGCGATCACGACAGGATCGGTCGACTTACCCCGGCGTCGCGTCCACGCAGGCATCTGGTTCCGGCTGCTGCGGACCCTGCTGGACGAGCTTTCGGCCGTCGAAGCACAATGCGGGCGGCGACAGCTGAAGGAGATCCGCCTTCTCTGGGAGTACTGCGGATACCCTTTCCGGGCCGGGCTGCTCCTCTGGCGCCCGTTCGAAACATTGCCATGGTCGATTCAACAGCAGCTGCTCGACGTCGCCGCCCTAGCCATGGAACACATCGAAACCGGCACGCTCACCGCGTCGGGAACTCTTGCTCACCTCCTGTTGCCCGAACCTGACCGCAGGATCAACGACGGAACCCAGCCCGTGTCCTTCAAGAAACTGGCCGGAGTACCAGCGGTACGCGCTTCGAACGACCTCTGGAAACAAGCGTTCGATGCACAAGAGGTCGCCGTTGAAGCAGCCAGACAGAACTGCGCAGATGCCCAGGAACTGTACGATTTCGCACTGTACGGATGCAGAACTGAACGATC
>JBBPYK010000140.1:0-6347 GCA_038199985.1 Actinomycetales bacterium
CATCACGCACCGCGTGATGGCCAAGCTCTTCGAAGACCGCGGCGTCACCCTGGACCGCACCTACCAGCTCAACGTTGGCGGCAACATGGACTTCAAGAACATGCTTGAGCGCGACCGCCTGGAATCCAAGAAGATCTCCAAGACCCAGGCTGTCACCTCCAACACCTCCGCGGTGCTGTCCGCCGACGACGTGCACATCGGCCCGAGCGACTACGTTGCCTGGCTCGATGACCGCAAGTGGGCCTTCGTGCGCCTCGAGGGACGCAACTTCGGAGATGCCCCGGTGTCCCTGGAGTACAAGCTGGAGGTATGGGATTCCCCGAACTCAGCCGGAGTGATCATCGACGCCGTGCGCGCCGCCAAGATCGCCCTGGACCGCGGCGTGGGCGGACCGATCCTCTCGGCTTCCTCCTACTTCATGAAGTCCCCGCCGGAGCAGTACAACGACGACATCGCCAAGGAAAAGGTCGAGGCCTTCATCCGCGGCGACATCGAGCGAGAAGTGGCATCCCAACCGGAACCCCGGTCAGGTTCGGAGGCTTCCAAGGGACTCCAGTGCACGGCGGGGTACCTCATTCCAGCCTGAAAAATGACGAATATTTCCTATATGCGCCGAGGCGCGGAAGCCGACAATTGGTGCCCGCGCTTCGACGCTGGAACCAGTCATCCCATGGTGAGTTCATAACCTGAATCCACCGATCCGCCTCTAACTTCCGTTTGATTTCGGAAGTCGGGGGCGGATTTGTTTTGGGCGCGGCACGGCTGGCCGGCCTCGCTGCCGGCGGGTGTTCCACGGTGGTTTTCTGGCTTCGCCGGTGAAGGCGCGATGAACGGTTCCCATGCCACGTGGGGTGGGGCGTGGATGGCTGTGAAGACCCGTTTCCGTTCGGTTTGCCAAGGCCAAGCCACCTGTAACCGGAGCCGGAATTTCCTGGCGCTTGTGGCGATGCGAGCTTCGAACATGGATGAGTTTGCGGCGCACTGTCCCGGTCCTGGCCTTGGTGACGGGGCTACCCCACTAGTTTCAGCGTCGGCGGTGCCCGTCACACGTCGACTGTCCACAAGACAGTCGGTGGGCGGGGACATTAACGCAGGGGTACGCCCACGTCTGAGCCGCCCTCGTGGGTGAGACGGTCTTGAACCTTGAGTAGAGTCGGCGCCGGCACGAAGCCTCCGGCGAACAGGGCTTCACCCTGTTGAAATCGGGGCGAACGGGCGAGCATTGACGGGGGAACGAACCCGAAGACGGTTGCAAGTTCCGTAAGGTCCACGGGCGAGCTCATTCGCATCAGCGCCAGGTTGTCGCATTGGGAGAGAATGCTCGGATGGATCTTGGAGGGCCGCTGGGTCGACAGCAGCAACCACAACCCGAACTTGCGGCCTTCGGCGGCGATCTGGATGATCCGCTCGCGCACGGCCCGATGCAGGGGGCTGTCGTTATCAGGTGAACACAGGTTGTGTGCCTCGTCGATGACGATGAGGATCGGCCTGCGGGCTTCGCGCTTCGCCCACAGGTCATCGAGAACGGCGAGGGCGATGACTAGCTTCTCGCCGGGGTGATAGGCAAAGCCTCCGATGTCGAGCACAGTCGCGTCGGGTCGCTCATCCAGGACGGTGTTCACGTCTGCACCGCCATGGGCCCACACGGTCCAATCGGCCATCCGAAGATTCTCGACCCGTTTGATGAGCAGATCCGCTGCAGGATCATCGTTGGCACGCAGCGCTGGCAGGATCCCCTCAAGGTCTATGTCTTTGTCGCCGGTGACCCGTGTGAGCACGTTGTACTCGTCCCTGTCGACTATGGGGTCGAGACGGAGGACCGCTGCTCTTGATTGCATGGAAAAATCTCGAAAGCGTGCTCGGAGGGCTTCCGGACCCTGTCCACCGGGTCTTAGGACCCGGATGTCGCGGCCCCGGAGAGCGCGATGCGCGTCGGTCTCGCTGTCTGAGCGCAAGTCGCGGAGACGTACGAAGTCGGCATTGGGATCGAAGATGACCATCGGCAATGCCGTGTGGATCAAGAGCTGTTCCAGTACGACGCCGAGCGCATAGGTCTTGCCTGAGCCACTCTGCCCACACCAGAATGTGTGTCGGTTGAATCTGCCAGGAATGAGTTTTGCCTCGATCTCGGGCGTTTCCACGAGTGTGCCCATGCCAAGCGTCGCACCGGCCGCCCGGTAAACCGACTCGATCTCGTCAGCCGTCGCCTTCAGAAGCGCAGTCTCGAAGAATGGGCTCGCACGTGATGTGGTTAGGTTGCCGTCTGCGTCGGTTGACCCCAGCACACGACCTTCGCCGGAGAGCGCGCCAGCGTCGGTGAGGGTGACGTGGTCGATGAGTCCGATGTGGCGCAGACCGGATGAGCGCCCCGTAGTGACGAAGGAGCCCGGGACAAAGGGGGCTTCGATTGATCCCAAGAACTGAAAGAGGCGACCGTCGATCGAGCTAGCTGTTGTCACGGTGCATCCTTCGGCTAAGGGCGACTGGCGAGACCACCGGTACGCCAGCGATTAGCGATGGAGTGGTCTTCGCCTCATCATATCCTCGGCGTCCCGGAATTTTTCAAGTCAAACGTTACCAAAGTGAGTTAGACGGACGTTAGGCTGCTGCTTGTTCGGTGGTTTCCTGGGGTTGGTTGATCCACGCCGGCCAGGGTAGGGCCAGGATCTGGGGTTCGGTTGCGGTGCTGAACCGGTGGGGTGTTTGGCCCTGGCTGCGGCCAGCGTCTGTGAGCGTTTCCGTGCAACACCGTCGGCGAAGCCGTAGTGCACGTTGGTCGGGGTGTGGAAACCGATGCCGGAGTACTGATGGTGATGGACAGCTATTTATGATCGGATGCTGGTGTGGGTCTCATCAAAACCATCGCTTGAGGTGAGGCGAACGTTAACCCTGTGAGCACCGTCCTGCAGAGGGTCGGCCTAAACGTTCTCGGGGCCACAATGCAGACGACTTCGGACAACCAGTGCATTCGCCTTAGAGGAAAATGACACCAACGCTGGCATCCAGTTCGTGCGCTCAGCCCAGCGGATGCCCGTTCATCGTTCATCGGGGAACGTTCGGAGAGGTCGGAGCCCGCTTGGGCTGCTGGTGGTAAACGCGTAGCGTCCCAGCATATTGATGTGCTGGTCTCCGAGCGGGGAGAGCCGGGCAACGTCGGCGTCATCAACATGGTTGCCGGCCGCTCGCAGGGCATCAATGGCGGCGTCGGTGTAACGGGTATTCCACAGCACGACGGCATTCAGGACCAAACCAAGGGCCCCAAGCTGGTCTTCCTGCCCTTCGCGGTAGCGTTGGTAGATCTGTCCCCGCCGACCATGGAAAATTGCCCGAGCCAAGCGGTGGCGTGATTCCTGGACAGTCTGCTGGGTGTGGGTCGTTCGCCGGTAGGTTTCATCGATCGGGTCAATAAGCGCCAGCAGATGAATGGTCTTGTCAATGCGTCCATATTCGGTGATTGCGGCCCCAAGCGGGGACGGGCTGCCGTCTCGGGAAAGCATGCGCAGCAGGTCGTACGCGCGCACTGTTCCTGTCGCAAGCGATGCCGCGACGCGGGTCATGTCGTCCCAGTGCGCGGTGATTTTGGACAGGTTGATCCGGTTACGGGCAACAACATTCAGCGGTCCGTAGTCGGAATTCGCGGTGTCAGGCATCGTTGCTCGCCAGAGCCGCTGGTCCGACAGGCTGGCGATCCTCGGTGAGAACCGGTAGCCGAGCAGGGAGAAGATCCCGAAGACCATGTCGGAGTAGGAAGCGGTGTCGGAGGTGATCATCTCCGGTCTGGGACCGCCATCGAGGTTCAAGATCGTATCCAGCACGTAGAGTGAATCACGCACGGTGCCGGGCACGACGGTGGCGCCGATGCCGGTGACTTGGTCGTTGACTGCGTTGAACCACGTCAATCCGCGGCCTCGGCCGAAGTATTTCGGGTTCGGTCCGGCGTTGATCGTGCGCACGGGAACTACGAAGCGCATCCCGTCAACAGAGGCCAGCAACCCGCCACCCCAAACCTGGGCGATCGGAATCTCGCTCTGGGCCTTGATCAAGGTCGAGTTCGCAGCGGCATGTGTCTCGGCGCGCAGGTAATTCGCGTCCACGTGCCCGAGCCTGTTTCGGGTCAAGGACGGATGCTCTTCGGCAATCACGGGTGTCAAGCCGACGTTACAAGCCTCCGCGACCAGCAATGCCGCAATCGAGCGTGGCAGATCGGACATACGGGCGCTGGACTGTCCGATGTGGGTGTAGGCGTCAAGGAACCCTGTCCAGGAATGAACTTCCAGCAGCAGCTCGGGAAGATCCACTCTTGGTAGCATCCGGGAAACCTGTTCACGCAGTTTCATCAACGAATCCGGGATATTCAATGCGTCCAGACGGTCAATGACCAGACGTGTACGTCCGTCCTTGTCGGAGGATTCCAGCCTCACAGGACCGTCTGACTCTGCTTTCTCAAGATTCTTGGCTAAGCCCATCCAAGCCGCATCTAGCTCCGCCGCTCGCCCGCGCAGACGCTCGTCAACCGGGCCATCAAGACCTAACCCAATCAACGCCCGGTCGCGCGCTTGTTCCCATTTCTCCCCATTGAGCAGTTGGGCCCGCGGGTCGCCCCACCGGGCGGAAGATCTGGCAAAGACATCACGGCGGCGAAGCTGCAAGCGAAGCTGCTCCAGCACGCAGAGAATCCACGCTTCCCGGTTGACTTCGGTCCCGTCACGACCGAACACCGCCGCCCGCCAGACCTCCGGGACCAACGCCTCATCCACGTCCTCCACAAGGAGCTGCCGTCTCCCACGCAGGTTCACAAGCCCGGTCAGTGCATCAAGGGCAGGCTGCCCCGGCTTTGTTGCCCGCAGCGGCAGGGCGGTAGCCATCAGCCCAAGGAACGGGGCTACAGTCCGGTATCGGCGGGCCACCTGCTGTCGCATCGCACCCTCCAGCCCCGAAGCATCCGGGATAAGCTCACTGACCCTGTCGGCGTACCTAGAGATCTGCTCGCGTGCGGCAACCTTTTCCAGACGGTCCCAAACCATCGCTACATCGACCTGTTCGCCAGCGCCTTCCAACAGACTGACCAGTTCACGCCCGACCTGAGCCAAAACGTTCGAGGCTTTCTCCAACTCCGGCAACGTTTCTAACCGGGCAGCAGACGCCGCTCTCTTCGAAGGACCCAGCACCCGCGAAGCCATAAGTACGTCGAACAAATCCAGTGCATCATCAACAGCGGCCACTGACAATGCCTCCACGGTAGCCACGAGAGTTGCCGTGCGGCGAGGCTCCGCCAATCGGCGCAGCGATTGAGCTTTGGCTTCCAACCCGTAGCGCGCCAACGCACGCAGCCGGGATCCCGGAACCTTTGAAGTGTTTATTGCACCTACTCCCAGAGCATTGACGTGTTTGACCCGGAGCAACGCCTTGTTCATTGCCAAACCAGATAGCCTCACCGGTGCCGCACGCAGCTGCTCCAGCTTGGAGTTGCTGACGCCTTCATCAGAGGCCAACAATCCGCACAAACGGGCCGCCATCTGCGGATCGGTAGTCCTGGCTGCCTCAGCCAGCTGCTCGTACACGTCCGATGTGGCCCGCTCACGAGCAGCCTGAACAGTCTTTGATAGCCTCGATACTCCAGGTAGCAGAACCCGTTTACGACGTAACCAGTCCACCGCATGCTCAAACAACGCAGTGGGTCCCTCACCCCGTGTCCACGCTCGCGCGTAAACAAATTCCGCGAGTTCGTCGACCACCGGCCCTGCAAAATCCTGATAACCGTATAGCTGACGGATTTCCCGCGCGTGAGCGTTCGCAGTAGCGGCTCGCTCCGCATACTTCTTGATATTCGACGGATCCTCGACGCCCAACTGTGCCGACAAGTACTCCACTACGACCCAAGGCACGTCAAGTGGGTCCGACAGAAAGGTCCCTAAGAATCGTACTGTCCCTAGCTGAAGCGCAAAGCCTAAGCGATTGTGCTCGCCACGATGTTCATCGATTCTTTGCAGATCGGAGGTGTCAAGGTAGAAAAACCGGTCTTGTTCGATAAGCGACGGATCACCCACGTACTGCCCGAACGATGCGGCTTGTTCTTCAGTCAAAAAGTGATCAGCAGGCATTTAAGCACACTACCCTGCGCCTTAATATGGCTTATCGCTCAATTCGTACCCATTACTACCAAGACCCCGTGTTGCAGTGAGGCTGGGTGTGGCGGGGAACCTCGCAGATCGTGAAGCCAGGTACACCTTGGAGCGTGAAGTCTGGGGCTGGTGGAGGACAGAACAAGAGTGGATGAATTCAGCTGGTCGCCAGGGCCGGCGAAAGCGCCCTACCGTCGCCCAGCCAGCGCTGTCCTTCGGCACCTC
>JBBPYK010000141.1:0-4000 GCA_038199985.1 Actinomycetales bacterium
AGCTACCACTGCTCCCGGCATTTTCTGGATTCCTGGGCCGGCTTGAACGAACAGCAACGCCGCAAAACGCTACGCGCGGTGCTGGATCTGGTGGCCGACAGAAAGGGCCCCATGCGCAAGCGGGATGCCCACCCGTTGCGCCAGAACGAGGGCGCGCACGCCGGCCCCACGATGCGGGGTGAGGATGTGTGCATGCGGCTGTATGTGGAACAAGGCACGGCTGGTGCACTGCGCCTGCACTACTGGAAGCTGCCTTCCGGCACGGTGGAGCTGCATGAAGTGGTCACGCATGACGTGGTCAAACCATGATCTTGCACCCGTGGAATCAGTCCTGCTGGTCGAAGGCCGCTGTCATTTCAGCAGACGAAAGCACAGTCAGTAAAGCTCAGCGCAGAATTTTAGCAGACGCGTGCATACATCGTCGATCCACGTAAGGCAATCATGCGGTCCGTAAGCGGAACGGGTGTCGGGACGAAACAATGGTTACAACTAACCCTGTTCGTTTGGTTGATACTCCAGCCAGCTAATCGTCCTCGGGAGCCTCATCGTTCGCTGTTTTCTCTATCCAATCGATCGCGTCATCTGAGAGAAGAAAACCCGCTGCGATGCCGTCCCCAACCCAAGAGGCATCTGCCTTGGCTGACCCTGTCACCGCCGTGATCTGATGCAGAATGTTTGGCGGGACGACGTCACCGTTGTTCTTCATCAACCATTCCTGGGTCGAAGTGTCTATTTCTGGCCACCAGTCCTGGATACGCATGTTCTCATTTTGGCACCAGACCGTCCTCCGGGGAACCTTGGGCGGGATATCTAGCCTCGAGAACAACTGCTGTGGTGGCTGATCAGCGGTCGAGTGATGCTGCTAGGGTGCTGAGTGCGGCTACGGAACCGTTCGCAATGGCACGAACGTGCGTAGTGATTGTCTGTGCCGGCCAGTTCCACCACGCAAGCTCAATTAGGGTTCGGATGTCCCGTTCTTCATACCTGTACCGTATGAGCGTGGCCGGGTTTCCGCCCACAACCCCGTAGTCGGACACGTCTTTTGTTACGACGGCTTCGGTGGAGATCACCGCCCCATGGCCGATGCGAATGCCAGGCATGATTGTTGCGTTCCCGCCGATCCAGACATCGTTGCCCACGATCGTAGCCCCGGGCGAGGGCAGATCAGTGACCAGATCGCGGTGTTCGCCCCAGGCCCCTCCCATGATGGGGAAAGGGTACGTGGAGACTCCATTCATCCTGTGGTTCGCACCATTCATGATGAACGTGGTTCCGGAGGCAATGGCACAGAACTTTCCGATGACTAGCCTGTCGGGCCCGTAGTGATGGTTGACGTTTCTAGTTTCAAACTCGGTGGCATGCTCAGGCGCACCAACTGAAGACATCACGTTAGTCTAATCCTGTTGTTGGCTGGGTCCAGCCGCGAACAAGACAAAAATCCGCCCAAGTTCCCCTCCCTAGTGCCTTAGAAGCGCCCCGTACACGGAACCCTGAGCGGACACGCACCGCAACCACGGCCTCTACAGGTCGGCAGGCAGGAACTCTCCTGGATTCATGGCAAGAACTCTGTTTACTCCGAAGAGGTGGAGGGATTCGTAGCCGTCTACTCTGGCCTGTCCACTTTCAATCAAGAGCCCGGAACGTTCTGGAATAGCTATCACTGGCTTGCCCTGATGACGGTTCCATTCCTTGGCCATCGTTTCCTCGGAAGCTGTGAAGTGGGGAAGAACTAGAGCCCCTGAGGTGAACTGTAGACCGGTAAAATCTTCTAGATCCGAGTTATTTTCGTCGTACTCCACGGCGAATTCGATGTTGTCGGAAGCCAGAATTGCGCCAGCACTGCCACCGTAGATGCTGTCACCGTTTGCTGCAAAAGTTCTTATTGGGTCGATGAATCCGTTCGAGACCAGATGACTTAAGAGGTCAAAGGTGTTGTCTCCGCCGATAAAAAGCAGATCAAAACCATAGACCTCGGCGGCTGCGTGTCCACCGAGCTCGGTCCAGGTTGTGAGTTCGACTGTAGGCCAGTTCTTGGCTCAGGGTTCCCTGAGCCAAGTGTCAGCGTGATCGAGCATCTCGCCACTGAGAGCAAAGGGCAAGTAGAGTACACGTTTGGATTCTTGAAGCATCTCTGCCCAAAGTGGCAGCTCGTCTTCAGGCGAACCGCCGCCGGCGAGGTAGATGGTTCCGCTCATGCCTTATTGTTTCGTGGCCCTGGTCACAGGGCAACTTAGATGGTGGCGAATCCGTACCACTCACAACGGTAGAGTACAATCACTCGATATAGTAGACTGAGTCTGCTCAAAATGGTAGCTTAGAAGCACTCAAAATGGTGTTCCAGTCAGGAGGTTCGGGAGAATCATGGCTATGGATGGTTACAAGAGACGGATCATCGACGACTCAATCGACGAGCTCTTCCCTTCGTTCGCTGCAATCTCCATTGATGGGGCTCGCGCGATCGGCAAGACCTCCACCGGGAGGGAGTGGGCCAAGACAATTCTCGACTTGGACCTCCCTGAAATACGGCAGTTAATCCAAGCGGATCCCAAGTATCTGAACAGGATGGACACCCCTGTTCTCATTGATGAGTGGCAACATGTCCCCGAGGTCTGGGACCGTGTCCGCCGCCTCGTCGACAGCGACTCAACCGGCGAACGTTTCATCCTGGCCGGCAGCGCTGCACCCGTGGGCGCCCGCCTCCACTCCGGGGCTGGCCGTATCATCAGATTCCGGATGCGGCCTCTCTCCATCGCCGAACGCAACTTGGCAACGCCCACCGTCCGGGTCCGCGATCTACTCAGTGCAAACACCCCTGACATCCACGGTTCCAGCGACGTCGAACTGCGCGACTACGTCCGCGAAATCGTCGCCTCCGGCTTCCCGCAGGCCCGGCAGATGAGTGATCGCGCCCGTGGAGTTTGGCTGGATGATTACATCGAGCGTGTCATCACTCACGATTTCACCGAACAAGGACACCGTATCCGGCGACCGGAACTTCTGCGAGGTTGGCTGCGGGGCTACGCCTCGGCCACCGCCTCCGCAACCACCTTTGCGAAGATCGGTGCCAGTCTCGATCCGGGAGAACCAGCAGGACCGACGAAAAAAACGTCGATCGCCTACCGTGACGTTCTCAGCAGCCTATATCTGCTCGATCAAGTCGACGCCTGGGCGCCCAGTCGGAAGCTCTTGGCACGAGCGGCCCTCGCGCCGAAGCACTTTCTCGCCGACCCGGCACTCGCCGCGCGCCTGCTAAATCTCAACGAGGTTAAACTGATGTCTGCCGCTGAGCCTACAACCAACAATGGGGACCGCACTCGCCTCGGCGATTTCTTCGAGGCACTCGTAGCTCTGAGCCTCCAGACCTATGCAGCGGCAAACGATGCGCAGGTGTCCCACTTCCGCGACCATGATGGGCGGCACGAAATTGACTTCATTGTCCACCGAGGACACGCAGAAGCCGTGGGTTTTGAAGTGAAGCTAAAGTCCTCGATCACCGACCACGACGTTCGTCACCTTCTCTGGCTAAAGGAGTCACTCCCCGACCAAATCGTCGACCTCGTCGTCATCAACACCGGAGCCCACGCCTATCGTCGACAAGATGGAGTGGCGGTCATCCCGCTCGCGTTGCTTACCGCCTGAGAGGCAGCATGAGGGCACGGACAGCCGATGCTGCGGCTACCCCGGATACACTGGACCTCGTTGCTACTTGCCCGGAGGAAAGACATATCGACCGTGTTGACGCTGACACGTGCGGAAGGAGCTGGTCCCGTTATGGGTCAAAACGTTGAACTGGTCAGACTGTTGAATGAGGACGGTGCCGAGATCGGCACTGCCGAGAAGGCACTTGTCCACACGGAACAAACGCCGCTGCACCTCGCGTTTTCCTGCCACCTGATCGACGACCAAGGCCGCACGCTGCTCACGCGGCGTGCCCTGTCGAAGCTGACGTGGCCGGGGGTGTGGACCAATTCTTTCTGCGGGCACCCGGGCCCGGGAGAAA